>NZ_JAPNJZ010000007.1:0-780999 GCF_026626765.1 Corallococcus sp. bb12-1
CCACCGGGTGGTGAGTGATTTCACCGGGGAGCTTCAGCGCTCCATCCCGGGCCTGCTGATCTCCCAGGAGACCTTCCGGCGTCACCTGGAGGAAGCGCACGCGGCGGGCTACGAGCTGGCGAGCCTGGGCGACGCGGTGGATGTGATGGCGGGCCGGCGCACGGCGAAGAAGGACCTGTGCGTGGTGACGTTCGACGACGGCTACCGCGACGTCTACCGGTACGCGTACCCGGTGCTCAAGCAGATGGGCGTGCCGGCCATCACCTACCTGCCCACGGCGTTCATCGACACGGACAAGCGCTTCAACCACGACCGGCTCTTCCACCTGCTGCGCCGCGTGCAGGAGCGCCGCTTCCACCCCGACTTCGAAGCGATGCCCGGTCCGTCCGTGGAGCTGCTGGGGCCCATCCTCACCGGCCACAAGACGGTGTCCGCGGCGCTGGACGACTTCATCGGCGAGCACCCCACGCGGGTCCTCACCGGCATCATCGACGCGCTGGAGAAGCAGTTGGGCGGCGGAGCGGACCTGGTCCCCGAGCAGGGCGACGTGATGAGCTGGGACGAGGTGCGCACCATGGCGCGCGACGGCTTCGAGTTCGGCGCGCACACGCTGGGCCACACGGTGCTGACGCAGGAGCCCACGCCGGTGGTGGAGCACGAAATCCTGGAGTCCAAGCGCACCATCGAGCGCGAGGTGGGCGTCCAGGTGAAGGACTTCGCGTACTGCAACGGCTGGTATTCGGATGAGATCATCCGGGTGCTGAGCCAGAACGGCTTCCGTTCCGGTGTCACCACGGAGGATTTGCCCAACCGCGTGGGGGGCGACCCGTTCACCCTCAAGCGCAAGGTGATGTGGGAGAACTTCAGCCTGGGCATGATGGGGGACTACTCGTCCGCGCTGACGGTGTGCCAGTTCGACGACTGTTTTGGCGTGCTGGGCATGAGCCGCCCGGTGCTGGGTCGCCGGCCGCACTCGCTCGCGCCGCTCATCGGGAGCATCCCGGGCAGCAACGTCATCATCCAGGACACTGTCCTGCCCGCGTCAACGCTGACCAAGGTGACGCCGGTGGAAGTCGTGCAGGTGACAGAGCCGGTGCTGGTGACGGACCCGAGGGTTGCCGCGGTGGTGGGCGGACCCCAGGTGGTGGTGGCGTCGGACGTGGCCCTGGCCCCGGAGGCGGCGCAGCCGGAGGAGATCCAGTGAGTGCGTCACCCAAGCCGGTCGCGACCCCGTCGTTCCTGGGGCGCGCCGGCCCGTTGGTGTTGGCCCGGCTTTTCACCGCCGGGCTGACGTTGTCAATTCCGCTCGTGCTCGCCCGGGTGCTGCGCCTGGAAGAGTACGGCACGTACTACCAGCTGTTCCTCATCGCCACGACGCTCTCCTACGTGCTGCCCTTCGGCGTGGCGCAGAGCCTCTACTACTTCCTGCCCCGCACGGAGGCGAAGCGGCCCTACCTGGGCCACGCTTTGCTGTTCGTGTCGGGGGCGGGGCTCGTGGCGGCGGCGCTGGTGTGGGCCTTCCTGGGCCACGTGGCGGCCTACTTCAACAACCCGGCGCTGATGGAGTACCGCGCGTCGCTCGCCATCTACACGGCGTTCTTCCTGGGCAGCTACCCGCTGGAGATTTCCCTCACCAGCCAGGGCAGGACGAAGGCGTCCGCGGTGGTGTACCTGGTGTCCGACGCGGTGCGCGCGCTGGTGATGGTGGTGCCGCCGCTGTTGGGCCTGTCCCTGCACGGGATGATGATCGCGGTGGCTGGGTTCGCGGGGCTTCGCTACGCGGCGACGTGGATGGTGTCGCTGCGCGGGTCCAAGGGTCCCCTGGTGGACCGCAAGCTGTTCCGCGAGCAGCTCCTGTATTCGGCGCCTTTTGGCGCGGCCATGTGTCTGGCCATTCCGCAACAGAACGCGCACCTGTACGCGGTCGCGGGCGTGGTGGCCCCGGCGGTGTATGCGCTCTACCGGGTGGGCTGCTTCCAGTTGCCGGTGGTGGACCTGCTCTACACGCCCACGAGCGAGGTGCTGATGGTGCGCCTGGGCGAGCTGGAGCGGGAAGGGCGGCTGGAGGAAGGGGTGGAGGCCTTCCGTGAGGCGGCCGGGAAGCTGGCGTATGTGTTCCTGCCCTTCGCGGCGTTCCTCTTCGCGGCGGCGCCGGAGTTCGTGGGGGCGATGTTCGGCCAGAAGTTCCTGGAGGCGGTCCCCATCTTCCGGGTGAGCGTGCTGGGCGTGGTGCTCGCCATCCTGCCCATGGACGGGACGCTCCGGGCCCGGGGCCAGACGCGCGCCATCTTCGCCTCGTACCTGGTGAAGGCGGTGGTGACGGTGCCGCTCCTGTGGTTTGGCGTGAAGCACTTCGGGATGATGGGCGGCATCGGTTCGTGGGCGCTGGCGGAGGTGGTGGGCAAGGGGATGCTGCTGTCCCGGGTGCCCGCGGCGCTGTCCACCCCCGAGCGGAAGCTGGGCCTGATGGATGTGATTCCGTGGCGGGAGCTGGGACAGGCGACGCTGGCGGCGGGCATCGCGGGCGGGAGCATCTTCCTGTTGCGCACTGGCGCGCACGACGCGTGGGTGAGCCTGCCCACGGGCTTCCTGTGGCGCGTGCTGCCCCTCGCGGTGGCTGGGATTCTCTTCGTCGTGGGCTACGTGGTGGGCCTGTATGCGCAAGGCGTTCGCCCGTTGAGCGCGTTGCAGTCCCTCCGGCCCCGCCGGGCGGTGTGAACGTCGTCGGGAATCAGACGCGTGGGGAGGACTTCCCTCTCCCCACGTGGGTACTTAGTTTCCGCAGCGTCACGGAGTACGGGCGGGCGAGGAGAGGCGTGATGGGATTCGATGCGATGACGTTGTACCGGATGGCGCACGGGCTTCGGATGCGTGGTGTTCCGCTGCTGCCGGCCGTGCTTCGCAAGGCCATCTACTACCTCCACAGCTCGTACATCCCCGAGGACGCCGAGCTGGGCGAGGGGACGCAGTTGGGCTACGGCGGCATCGGCGTGGTCATCCACAAGTCCGCGAAGGTGGGCCGTCACGTGCTCATCTCCCAGCAGGTGACCATTGGCGGTCGCTCTGGCCTGGAAGGCGCGCCGGTGATTGGCGACTACGTGCGCATCGGCGCCGGGGCCAAGGTGCTGGGCAACATCCACGTGGGCGACTTCGCGGTGATTGGCGCCAACGCGGTGGTGGTGAAGGACGTGCCCGCGGGCGCGGTGGTGGCGGGCGTGCCCGCCAAGGTGATCCGCCAGGACGCGGATCCGCTGACCACCTACCAGCGTGAGATGGGCCTGCTGCCCCGGCGTCCGGCACCGAAGCTCACCCAGGTTCCCCGCCCTCCCTCCCAGGCGTCGTCCCGCTAGGGCTCGCGGTCCGGAAGAAGAGGGGACTTGCCCATGCGCGTGCTGCTCGTCGGAGACTACCCGCCGCCCTATGGCGGCGTGTCCATCCACGTCCGACAACTCCATCAATTTCTTCGCGGCCGTGGGGTCGAAACGAAGGTGCTCGATATCGGGAAGGGTGGCCGGCCGGCTCCGGACGTCCTCCCCGTTCAAGGCG
This sequence comes from Corallococcus sp. bb12-1, assembly GCF_026626765.1. NCBI lineage: Bacteria > Pseudomonadati > Myxococcota > Myxococcia > Myxococcales > Myxococcaceae > Corallococcus > Corallococcus sp. bb12-1. The sequence continues at coordinate 3,547 of NZ_JAPNJZ010000007.1, forward strand.
CCGCCGCGTTCGGCCTGCGGCTCGCGGGATTCACCTCCGCGGGTTGGGTCACCCACCTGCACACCAGTGGCAACAACCCGAAGGCGTGGCTGCTGGCGGCGCTGGTGGGCACCATGCCCGGGCCCCGTTCGCCGCGCGTCATCACGCTGCACTCGGGGTTGATTCCAGACTACCTGGCTGAGTCGCAGGCCCGGCGGGTGTTCGCCCGCACGGCGCTCGCGGGGTATGCGCGGGTGGTGGCCGTGTCTCCAGCGGTGCGCGACGCGGTCATCGCGTGCGGCGTGCCGGCCGAGAAGGTCCTGGTGCATCCGGCCTTCTGTGGTTCGCAGGTGCAGCCCGGGCCGGTGACGGCGGAAGTGGAGGCCGCTAGGGCGCGCCGGCAGCCGCTGCTGACGATGGCCCACCATCCTTCGCCCGTGTACGGGCGCAAGCAGATGTTCCGCGCGCTGAAGCTGCTCGCGGAGACGCATCCGAACGTGGGCCTGGCGCTGTTCGGTCCGGGCACGCGCTCCGAGGAGTTCATCCGCGACGCGCGGGAATTGGGCGTCGCGGGACTGCTGGAGGACCTGGGCGAAATGGAGCATGCGAAGGCGCTGGGGCTCTTGTCCCAGAGCGATGCCTTCATCCGGCCCACGACGCACGACGGGGACTCGCTCTCCGTGCGCGAGGCGCTTGCGCTGGGAGTGCCCTGCGTGGCGAGCGACGTGTGCGTGCGCCCCGAGGGGACGCGGGTGTTCAAGGCCGGGGACGAGCACGCGCTGGCGCAGGCGGTGCGCGACGCGCTGAAGGCGGGCCCGGCGAAGGTGATGGCCCCGGACGTGGGGCCGGTATTGCTGGACGTGTACGCGGAACTGCTGCCGTCCGGCATGGCAGGTGCAGGAACGGTGAACGCGGCGTGATGGGGCAGGTGGTGGGGCTTCCGGCAACGGGAGCGCTTCATGGTTTCGCAATCTGGATTCTGACTTCAGGAGAAGACGATGCGCCGTAGTGACGAGATGGATCTGTCGAAGCGGGCCCTGCGCGGGCGTGACCTGGTGGTGTTCTCCAACGACTGGGATGGGGATCCACTGTCGAAGGTCCACATCATGCGGATCCTCTCGCGGGACAACCGCGTGCTGTGGGTGAACAGCATTGGCAACCGCGCGCCCAAGGTGAACGCGCACGACGCGAACCGGATCATCCGGAAGCTGAAGTCATTCAGCGAGGGCATCCGCGAGGTGGAGCCCAACCTGCACGTGCTGGCCCCGCTGGCGATTCCGTTCTACGGCTCGGAGACGGTGCGCAAGGCGAACCGCCACCTGCTGCGGTTGCAGGTGCTGCGCGCGATGAAGCAGCTCAAGTTCGAGCGGCCCATCTCTTGGAGCTTCCTGCCCGCGTCCGCGCCGGTGTCCGGCACGCTGGGCGAGGACTTCGTCGTGTACCACTGCGTGGATGAGTTCTCCGCGTTCAGCGACACGAATGGCAAGCACATCGCGGAGCTGGAGGAGCGGCTGCTGCGCCGCGCGGACATGTGCATCACGTCCGCGGAGCGCCTGTATGAGAACAAGAAGAAGCTGAACAAGCGCACGGTGCTGGTGCGCCACGGCACGGACTTCTCGCACTTCGTGAAGGCGTGCGACGCGGAGACGCAGGTGCCGGAGGACATCGCGAAGCTGCCCAAGCCCATCATCGGCTTCTTCGGCCTGGTGGCGGACTGGATCGATCAGGACGCCATCGTGGCCTGCGCAAAGGCGCACCCGGAGGGGTCGGTGGTCATCGTGGGCAAGACGACGCCGGACTGCGACGACTCCAAGCTGCGCGCGCAGCCGAACATCCACATGCTGGGGCGCAAGCCGTACGCGCAACTGCCGGGCTACAACAAGGCCTTCGACGTGGCGCTCAACCCGTTCGTCATCAACGAGCTGACGCTCAACTCCAATCCGCTGAAGGTGCGTGAGTACCTGGCGTCCGGCCTGCCGGTGGTGTCGTCGGACCTGCCGGAAGTGCGCAAGGTGGGCCTGTGCCGCATCGCCACCACGCCGGCGGACTACGTGGAGAAGGTGAACGCGGCGCTGGCGGACAAGCCGGGTCCGAACCGCGAGCGCGCGGAGAAGATCTTCCACGAGAGCTGGGAGGCCCGCGTCGCGGAGATCCGCCAGCACGTGGGTGAGGCGATGCTCGCGGCGGGCAAGAAGCTGTAGGTCCGGTCAGGTACCGGGCGACAAGAGGGCGCGGGTCCGGCGGGTTCCGGGCACCGCGCCTTCGTCATTGCGGGGCGTCAGATTTCAAGCTCGACCGCTCTCAATGGCAACCCACGCGTCGTTGAGTTCCCGTGTCATGATGAGCGCAAGCTCTTTGAGCTTGGGTCCTAGCGCGTCGACCTTATCGGGGTGGTAGAGCGCGATCATCTGGAGATACGCCTTTCGCGCTTCTGCCTTGGATGTACCCTTGGCCACGCCCAGTACGTCCCAAGGGCTTTTCTTGGAAGAAGGATCTGTGACGTTTGGCTTTGAAGAAGCGTTTTGACTCTTCTGCTCGCGGGTTTGACGTCGCTCATTTTTTGCCTGTGCTGAGCCTTGCTCCGACTTGTTACCCTTCTTGTCTTGAGGAGGAGTCTTCGGCCGCTCCTTGCGGCCTTTCTGCTCTCCTTCAGACTGGCTGGCGCTTTCCTTGTTGTTGCTTTTCTCTCGTGGAGATGACTTGGGCTCTTCTTGAGCAACAACAGAAAAGCTGAGGACATAGTTCCCGACCAATACTTCGTCAGACGCGCGGACTGGCATCCATCCGGTGACGAAGGTCCCGTTGATACGCGTCCCATTGGTTGAGCCCACGTCGTTGATCATTATTACGCCATTGGAGTAAATGGCGCGACAGTGAACTTTTGAGACGTTTGTTTGCTTGAGAATGACATCATTCTCGGGCGCACGGCCGATCGTAATTTCGTGTTTTTGGAAGATATTGCTAAGGCGGGGCTTTCCGCCTTGCATCCCGAGTTGGATTTGGATTGCAGCCATGCTGAACTCCAGTGCGGCAAAGCCTTTCGCTTGCAGATCTTGGTGGGTTTTTCTTTTTTGGGAACGTCACGTCTTTTGTAGTGAGCGCGTGTCTTTGTTAGGCGAGCGGCCCGTCACCCGGCGCTCCAGGTTCGCGTAGCGGCGCGCGAGCCGGGCGTAGTCAGCGGGCTTCACGGGAGTGCGCTCGCGGGTGCGGACAAGGTCTTCCTTCGCGTCCAGGTATTCGCGCGCGGGCACGCCGCAGGTCTCCTCCAGAAGCCGCGCGGCCTCCGCGTCCGGCAGGGACGGGGCGATGCCCAGACGTTCCTGCATCAACCGTCGCAAGGTGCTGTCGAGCTCTGGCAGCAGCTCTGCTTCCACCCTGGCGCGACGCATGAGCCACCCGAGCGAGCGCACGTACTCGCGCGAAGAACGGTGGCGCTCCACCCGCACGGGGCGGGGGGCACCGAAGCGCGTGCCCCGTGAGACGACGTACACGAGCCCCACAGCGAGCGCCTGCGCGATGAACACCCAGAGGCCGTGGGACAGGGGAGGGCGGGCGACTGCCGCGTGGTGGAACTCATCGAAGCGCAAGGGACCGCGTGCGGCGAGCGCATCCCAGAAGCGCAGGTTGTCGAGCAGCTCCAGCCGCCGGTTCTCCGCGAGGTCCGCGCCCGCGACCACGTAGACCTCGCCCTTGCCGTGGGCCCAACGCCACACGACGCTGGCCCCGGCCCGGCCCGCGAGGGGCACCGCGTCCTCTCGGTCCATGCGCAGGCTCCGGTCGCGCGACACGCGCAGCGATGACAGGCCCCGCAGCGCGCCCGCCGGAAGCCAGACATCCACGGTGACACCCGCGGGATCCACCCATTCCGAGTCGAGGCCCTGGTGATTCGTGCCCGGCAGAGGGCCCGACACCAATCCCAGCCACTCCTCCAGCCCCGGCTGCTGCTTACCCAGCGTATGCGGTGAAAGGTACACGAGCGTGCCGCCGTCCTGGACGAAGCGCTCCAGCGCGGCGACCTCCTCCTTCGTCACCGGTTGGGCCTGCGGCGCGGCGATGACCAGCGTGCGCGTGCCGGCGGGAATCGACTCCAGGGAGGCTTCCTGGGTGCTGACGTCTCGGCCGCCCTCGCGCAGGTACACGAAGAGGCCCTTGAGTCCCAGGGGGCCGGGATTCGTGATGGACGGCACGGGGGAGTCCGGTGCGGCCTGGCGCGAGGCGAGTCCCACCGCCAGCGCCACCGCGATCAGCAGACCCAGGGCCGCCGCGACGCGTGCGTTCTTCACGGCCTGCCCTCCGCGAGCGAGCCGTGCAGTTGCTCCACGGACTCCACGAAGCGCGCGGCCTCGTCGGGCGGGACGGGCTCCAGTGAATAGAAGGCCTGGTCGTACCAGCCCACCAGTCGCTCCACCTCACCCGTCACCCGCGCCGGTGCTCCACGCGTGGGCAGCTCCGCGGCCAGCTCGCGGTTCGTCTTCACCCGGTCCGGCCTTGCCAGCTTGCGCTGCTCCAGCGTGGACAGCAGGCCCAGGAGCCCTTCACGGATGGCTTCGCGCGAGTCCTGCGTCTCCAGCGCGGTGCGTGCCCGGCCCAGGTGTTCTCCGGGCGTGTCGAGCTCCAGGGGCGGTGCTTCACCTTGCGTCCCCGCCGCGAGGACGACCTTCCGGTTCCTGCGCCAGCGCACGCGCAGCACGCCGAACAGGACCACCGCCAGCGCCACGCCCAGCATCACCGCGCGCGTGGCCACGGCGAAGCCTTGCGCTCCTCTGGACTCGAAGAGTCCTTCCAGCCAGGTCTCCAGTTCCCGCAGCAGGCGCGTCACCACGTCACTGTTGCGTTGTCGTGCCCTCGCGAACTCCGGCCGATCGAGGATGGCGCGCAGCCGCTCCGGATTGCTCGCGACCTCGGGGGCGCCGGACTGTTGGCCCGTCTCCAGCTTGCACACCGCGTCCAGATACACCGTGAGCTGGTGGGCCCGGTCTTGCGGTGTCTGGCCGGAAGTTCCGGGCGGAAGCGGCACGCCCTCCAACTGCTCCACCAGTCGATTCACCTCCGCGTTGAGTTCCTGGGGCCGCGCGCGCGCCGTCTCCTCGAGCCGCTGCGCGACAGCGTCGCGGTCGGCGCAGGGCAGGGCGGACAACACCAGGAGCAGGGGCAGGGAGGGCACGGGGAGCTGGCCTTCAGTGGGACTGCGTCGTCGGTTCCGGGGTCGCGAGCCGGCGCTCCAGATCCAGGCCCTCGCGACGCACGCGCATGTCCACGTAGAAGAACGCCGACACGACGAAGCTTAGCGGCGTGAAGAACGACTGTCCCACCACCTGCAACAACTCCGCGGGCACCAGCAGCGCCTGGGGGATGGCGGCCTGCGAGGCGGGGTCCAGCAGGTTGCCGCCATAGGTCAGCCGCACGATCCACGCGGGGAGTCCCGACACCAGGCTCACCGCCACGAGGATGCCGCCCACCACCGTGGACAACACCATGGCCCGCACCGTCCCGCGCCCCATGAAGCCCGGCTCCACGCGGCCGGAGAGCAACGCCCCGGAGCGCTTGAAGGCGGTCCACGCCCCCACGTCCTCCATCGCCAGCACGGGCGGCAGCAACATGAAGCGCAGGAAGTACCAGAGCACCGCGGCCAGTCCGCCCAGTCCCAGCAGGATGGCGCCGATGATGATCAGCGCCACGCTCAGCGCCGTGTTTCCTCCCGAGCCCTTGCCCGTGACGACCGCGACCACGGCCAGTCCCATGACGATGGAGCCCGGCAGGCACAGCAGCACCGTCACGCCCAGGGACCATCCGAGCGACAGCAGGTACGTCGTCGTCAGGGTGCCCAACCGGGAGAACGCCCGGCGCAGTCCGTCCATGGGGCGCACCGGGTCTCCCAGGTACGAGGGCACCACGTATCGAGCCGCCGCCGTGGTGGCGACCCAGAAGTTCCAGATGAGGAACACATACAGCACGCCCATCATCCCCATCGCGATGCCCGATTGGGTCAGGGTCTCCGCCGGATTCGCCCCCGCCTGGGCCCCCTGCAATCCGGGCAGCACGCCCACCACGCGCGTCATCGCGAAGGTGAAGACCTTGACCGCGATGTAGTTGACCAGGTCGAACCCCAGACACAGCACGAACAGGGTCTTCAGGTGCGCGCGCCAGAACGTCGCGGCACGGTCGATGAGTTCCCCGATGGCGAGCGGGCGCAGTTCAGCGGAAGTCGCGGAGGGATTCACGGCCGCGCAGCATAGCGCGCCTCCACCGGATGGGGCCGTGCATGCGGAGCCGCGCGTTCGGGCCACCTCGCCTCTCTCCGGGGGGGCGTCATTCCCCCCCGCTGTGAGCATCCCCGCACGCGTCCAGCAGCGCCCGGGCCGCCTCGCGCGGATCGTCTGCCTCCAGCACCGCGGAGATGACCGCGACGCCCCAGGCCTTGGGCACGGTCCTCGCGCGCTCGGGCGTCATCCCTCCCAGGGCCAGGGCGGGGCAGGGCAGCCGGTCCGCGAGCGTCTGGAAACCCTCCGGCCCCAGTGGGGTCCGCGTGTCTCCCGGCTTGGAGCCCGGCGCGAACACCGGACTCACCAACGCAAAGTCCGCCCCCGTCGCCGCTTCCGCCTCCTGCGCGTCATGCACCGCCACGCTGATGATCCGCCCGTCGGGCAGGTGCGGGCGCACGTCGCGCGGGGAAGGACCGGAAGCGGGCAGGTGCAGGTGCGCGCCCACGAGCAACGCGACATCCAGCCTGCCGTTGACGAACAACACCCGCCCCCGGGGCCGGCACACGTCCGCCACGAGCCGGGCCTCCTCCAGGAACAGGCGGCCCGAAGCCTCCGGGTGACGGTGCTGCACGGCGACGTCGGGCCCCGCCTCCAGCGCCCGCTCCAGCGCGGACAACAGCCGCGTGCGGGGAAGGCGCCAGTCGGTGATGACGACGAGGCGGGGCAGGGAAGGCACTACTCGACGAGCCCTTCGATGGGGCTGGACGCGGAGCCGTACGCCTTGCGCGGAATGCGTCCGGCCAGGTACGCGTCGCGGCCGGCCTCCACCGCTTTCTTCATCGCCACGGCCATGCGAACGGGGTCCTTCGCGCCCGCGATGGCGGTGTTCATGAGCAGCGCGTCCACGCCCAGCTCCATCGCGATGGCCGCGTCGGACGCGGTGCCCACGCCCGCGTCCACGATGACGGGCACCTTCACCACCTCGCGGATGAGGCGCAGGTTGTGCGGGTTGCGGATGCCCAGCCCGCTGCCGATGGGCGCCGCCAGCGGCATCACCGCCGCGCAGCCCGCGTCCTCCAGCTTGCGCGCCGTGATGGGGTCGTCGCTGGTGTAGGGCAGCACCGTGAAGCCCTCCTTCACCAGGATGCGCGCCGCCTTCAGCGTCTCCTCCACGTCCGGGTAGAGCGTCTTCTCATCCCCCAGGACCTCCAGCTTCACCCACTTGCTCATGCCCAGCTCTTCAGCGAGCCGGCAGGTGCGCACCGCGTCGTCCGCCGTGTAGCAGAGCGCCGTGTTGGGCAGGAGGCGCAGCTTGTTGCGGTCGATCCAGTTCATCAGCGACGCCTCGCCCGTGGCCTTCAGGTCCAGGCGCCGCACCGCCACCGTGACGAGCTCCGCGCCGGAGGCGTCGTGGCACTGCTTCATCACCTCGTGGCTGGGGTACTTCCCTGTCCCGACGATGAGCCGCGAGGTGAACGTCACTCCCGCCAGCGTGAAGGGCTTGTCCGCGATACCGCTCATGACCGTGTCCTCTTTCAGGCCTGCACTCACCCGCCACCCACGAAGGTGACGATCTCCACCCGGTCCCCATCCTGGAGCCGGTGCTCGGGGTGACGGGCGCGGCGCACCACCTCCGCGTTCACCTCCACCGCCACCCCCGGCCCGCTGCTCAACCCCAGCAGCGTCAGCAGGGACGTAAGGGTGCCACCCTCCGGCAGCTCTCTCGCTTCTCCGTTGACCCACACCGTCACGGCGTCACGACTCCTTGCGACCCGCCCGTGCTGCTCGCGGGGACCTGTCGGTGCCAGTACAAGGGCGGTTCTGCCCTGTCAACGCACAGCCTCCTTCACGAAACAGCCCTGTTACAGCGCGCCCAGACGGATTTTTCGCGCTCCGCTGAGTTTGTTCCGCCTCCCCAGCAGGCAGGCGACCAGGGCCTTTTTCATCGGAAAGGGCCCCCTGTGTCCTGGATCCGTTGCTGACAACCCCTGTGCAGGTACGGGGGGAGCGACCAGTTTCTGCCCAACGCCGGGGAACAAATCCTCCGGCTTCCAGAACACACCACACAGGGGGAAGTCACATGCGGAAGCTCATGATTGCGGTTACTGCGGTGGCGGGGCTGACGATGGTCGCGGGCTGCAAGAAGGACGACGTCCAGGAGCAGCGCGAGGACGTCGCCGAGGCCCGTCAGGAAGCGGCGCAGGAGACGGCGGAAGCGCGTCAGGACGAGGGCCAGGAGCTGGCCGCGGCGCGGCAGGACGCCAACGAGGAGATCGGCGCCGCGCAGCGCGACAGCAACGAGGACATCGCGGAGGCGCGCCAGGACGCCAACGAGAAGATCGCCGCCGCCAATGAGGACGTGCGCGACGAGGAGAAGGACCTCGCGGAGGCCCAGGCCAACCGCAATGAGGACCTGAACGACGACCTGGCCACGGGCGGTTCGGGCATGGTCGGCGCGACCGCCGCCGCCACGACCATCAATGGTCGCGTGCTGTCGAAGTCGGGTGACACGCTGACGGTGGTGGACAGCAACAACCGCGAGCTGAAGATCAAGACCAACGACAAGACGGCGCTGTTGGACAACGGCAGCCGCGCGGTGAAGATGGACGACATCAAGGAAGGCTCGCAGGTGCGTGCTTCGTACGTGATGGACGGCAAGGACATGGTCGCCCGCGACGTGACGCTGGTGGCGGCCGTGAAGAAGATGGACAAGTAGTTTCGCGCCTCGCACGCGTCAGCGCGCAGGCCTGAAATGGACTTGAAGGCGACGGCCCCCGCTTCATCGCGGGGGCCGTTTCCTTTTTAGTCGGGGATACACCCGGTGGGGTGGGACGGGAATGTCTGACCCGGGTGGTAGGACGCGGGCGTGAGGTCTTCCTCATGCCTTCCCGCCCCCGGGAAGCGCCTCCCGAAGGAGCGTCATCCACGATGGCCACCCATCCCCCCGTGCAGTCCGCGTCCCGGCCCTTCATCCTCTTCTCCACCGGGGCCACGTCCTATGAGCTGGTGCGCTACCTGGGGTCGCGCGCCGGAGGGGAGCTGTTGCTCGCCCGCCGGCACTACGCGCGCACGCCGGGGAGCCTGGTGCTCATCAAGCGCCTGCGCGACGTCGGGGACGACGTGGGGCGGGCGCGGCTGCGCGAAGAGGTGAAGTTGCTCATGCGGCTGAGCCACCCGGCCATCGCCCCGGTGTACCTGGTGCGGGTGCACGACGGCGCGCCCCACCTCGTCATGGAATACGTGGACGGCCCGTGCCTGGAGACGCTGTCCAGCTTCGCGGCGCTGCGGCGGCGGCCGTTCTCGGAGGCGTTCGTCGCGTACGTGGGCGCGGAGGTGGCGGACGCGCTCCACCATGCCCACGCGCTGGAGGATGCCCGGGGTCTTCCGGTGGGCGTCGTGCACCGCGACGTGAGTCCCCGCTCGGTGCGCGTCGACGTGCACGGGCGGGTGCGGCTTTCGGATTTCGCGCTCGCGTGGTCGCGGTTGCCGGGGCGCGTGGTGACGGAGCCGGGGCTCGTGCGCGGGGATGTGGCCTATGCGTCGCCGGAGGCCCTGGAGGGCCAGTCCCTGGATGGACGGGCGGACCTGTTCTCCCTGGGAATGGTGCTCCTGGAGCTGCTCACCGGGTTGCACCTGCTGGACCTGGAGGACGTGGAGCGCGCGGCGCAACAGGCTCAACCCCTGCCCGGCGCGCAGGGGCTGTGCGCGGAGACACCCAGTTGGCTGCCCGCGCCGCTGATGGCCGCGCGCATGGCGTGCCTGTCGCCCGTGCACGTGGAGCATGCGACGCGGGGGTTGTCGGAAGGCATGCGGGCGGTGCTCCAGCGGGTGCTCCGGCGCGAACGCGACGCGCGCTTCCAGACGGGGGCGGAGTTGCGGGACGCGCTCCGGGAGCTGATGGGCGCGGCGGGGCGGCCCTATGGTCCTCCCGAAGCGCTTCGCGAGGTGGCGGAGGTGCGGACGGATGCACTCGTGGGGCCAGCCGGGGACGCGGAGGCTGGCCTCCCGCTGGAGGATGAGGCCTGGTCCGACGACGACGATGGCGGTGGCCTGGACTGGTGCTGAAGCACGAACCCGGGGGCCAGACGCTTGTCATCACGGGAGGCGGTGGCGAAGACTGCTGGCATGGGTGACGTGAAGGAATTGCATCAGCGCTGGTGCATCGCGGACGGTCATGCGGATTCGCTGATGTGGAACCGCGACCTGTGCGAGCGGTCAACGGAAGGGCACGTGGACTTTCCCCGCCTTCGCGAGGCGGGGGTGAAGTTGCAGTGCTTCACGCTGGTGACCCGGGGCTTCCCCTTCATTGGCGGCTTCCCGCTGTTCGCCGCGTGGCGCAAGTGGCCCCGCGAGGCGCGTGGTGGCGAATGGCTGCGCGCCCTCTGGCAGATTGAAAAGCTGGATGCCTTCTGCGCCCGCTCCGGGGACTCGGTGCGCGTCGCCACCACCGGGGCGGGGCTGGAGGACAACCTCGCGCACGGGCGGCTGTCGGCGGTGCTGGGCGTGGAGGGAGGCCATGCCATCGAAGGCAAGGTGGAGCGACTGGCGGAGCTGCACCGGCGCGGGGTGCGCTTCATGGGGCTCACGCACCTGTCCAACAACGACCTGGGCGGCTCCTCGTTTCCGATGATGGGCAACCGGGGGCTGACGCCGCTGGGCCATCAGGTGATGGAGCAGATGGCCCACCTGGGTCTGAGCGTGGACGTGGCGCACGCGTCCGAGCAGACGCTCACGGACCTCTTCGCGCACCCCACCGTGCGCTACTTCTGTTCGCACACCGGCGTGCGCGCGGCGGGGGGCGGCTGGCGCAACCTGTCCGACGCGGCGCTGCGCACCATTGCCCAGCGCGGCGGTGTGGTGGGCATCATCCTGGCGCCGGTGTACCTGGGCGGGGACACGATGGATGACGTGGTCCGCCACGTGGAGCACGCGGTGGAGGTCATGGGGGAGGAGGGTGTAGGCGTGGGTTCCGACTACGACGGCATGGTGGCGCTGCCGAAGGGGATGCGGGACGTGACGGATCTGCCCCGGCTCACCGAGGCGCTGTTGCGACGACACCCGGAGTCCTGGGTGGAACGTGTGATGGGTGGCAACTTCCGACGTTACTTTCGCGAGACGCTCGGCGGTGGTTGACAGGGAAAAACCGCTCGCGAAGAGTCGCCGGCACCCATGAACCGTCTTTCTCTCGCGCTCTTGTCCTTCGGCTTCCTCCTCCTTTCCGGCTGTGGCGGGCCGGGCTCGGGTGACTCGTGTGACGGCGGGGACTACGTGTGCCTGGACGACGCGCAGGCGCTGGAGTGCCGGGGCGGGACGTGGCGCTCGCTGGCCTGCCGCGGGCCGCTGGGCTGCCGCGAGCTGTCGGACAGCGTGCGGTGCGACACGTCCCTCAACATCGAGAACGACGCGTGCGCACAGGACGCCGAGGGCAAGGGCGTGTGCAGCCCGAACGGCGCGGCGCTGCTGCTATGCGAGGGTGGCATCCTGAAGAAGACGCAGGACTGTTCGTCGTGCACCGTGCAAGACGATACGGTTGTCTGCGCGCCCTGAGGTGTCTCCCTGCGGCCATGCCCGGAAGGAGCATTCCTTCCGGACACGGCGCGGGTCTCAGCGCTCCGGTTCGCCTTCGCCGTTGGAGGAGGGCGGGGCGCTTGGGACGGGCGGGCCGGGCAGGTAGCCGCCCACCGCCATCCGCTTCGCGGACTTCGTGTACAGCTCTGGCGACATGCCCTGGACGCCAGTGCCGTCAATCCAGCGGTTGTAGAAGTTGAAGAGCGCGCAGACGGACACCGCGTCGTAGACGGCCTCGTCCGACCAACCGGCTGCCTTCAGTCGCTCCACGTCCTCGCGGCGCACGTCTCCGGGCGCGTCATTGAGTTGGTCCACGAAGGCGAACAACGCCCTCTCGGCCTCCGGGATGGGGGCCGTCGCCACATCGTCCAGCACTGCCTGGACGCGCTCCGTGCTGCCCAGCAATTCCGCCGCGACCGCGGCGTGAGAACCCAGTCAAAACACGCAGGCGTTGCGCCGCGACGTGTACGCGGCGATGAGCTCCCTCAGGCCCGCCGACAGCGGCGAAGGCCCCCGCATCACCTCGTGGGTGAACGCGGACAGCGCATCCGTCATGCGCGGCTTGTAGGCGAACAGGTGCCAGATCTGCGGCGGCGCGAAGCCAGAGGACCGCGCCATGGCGATCATCCGTCCGTAGTGGCCGTCGGACTCGTGGGACTCGACGTCCGGCAAGTACATGGGTTCCGGGGACTTCTTCATCGCGCACTTCCTGTTTCGGGACGACGGAGGGAGATGGCGGTCAGGACAGCGATGCGAGGAACGCATCCAGCACCGCGTTGAAGGCTTCCGGCTGCTCCTGGTTGGGCAGGTGCGCGGCGTTAGGAATGACTTCCAGCCGTGCCCCCTGCACCAGGTCCACCATCTGCTTCGCCTTGGGCAGGGGCGTGACGGTGTCGTGCTCGCCCACCACCACCAGCGTGGGCCCTGCGAAGCGCGCCAGGATGTCCTTGCTGTCCGGCCGGAGCGCCATGCCCCGCTGGGCGGCGGCGAGCGCCTGGGGGGACGCGGAGAGGCCCATCGCCGTCACCTCTCGGCCCACCGGAGAGTCCGGCCCCGCGTGCACGAGCTTGGGCACCAGCCCCTGGATGACGGACGGCGCGCCCTGGGCCAGGGCCTGCTGGGCGGTGGCTTCGCGCTTCTCCCGGCCGGCGTCGTCATCCGCGGTGCACTGCGTGTCCACCAGCACCAGCCCGCGCACCCGGCCCGCGTCCTCGCGCAAGAGCGCCATGGCCGCGTAGCCACCCATGGAGACGCCGCCCACCACCGCCGAGTCGATGTTCAACGCGTCCAGCAGCGCGAGGCCGTCCTGCGCCAGCCGGCGCATCTCCGTGGGCCCCTCACCCAGCCGGCTCTGACCGAAGCCGCGCAGGTCGGGGACGAGGAAGCGGTAGCGCCCGGACAGCGCCGCCACCTGCCGGTCGAACGCGGAGCCGTCCAGTGGGAAGGCGTGCAGCAGCAACACCGGCAACCCCTGGCCCACGTCCCGGTAGTGGAGCGGGATTCCATCCACGGCGACCGTCAGCATGCGTCCTCCCAGGCAACCGCGTGAGGGGTGCGGCGTTCAGAGCCACTTCTTGTACTTGAACCAGCCGATGAGCCCCAGCGGGAAGCCCACCATGGTGGCCCACATGGCGTAGTACCAACCCTTGCCGGACAGTTCGTCGAAGTTCTGCCCGAAGAAGCCGACGATGAAGGACAGGGGCAGGAAGAGGGTGGCGAAGATGGTGAGCTGCTTGCTGATGTCGTTGGTGCGGTTGGCCACCATGGACAGGTAGCCGTCCATCACGTTGCCCACCACGTCGCGGCCAGAGTCGATCTGCTCGTACAGCCGCACCAGATGGTCGTACACATCGCGGAAGTACAGCGTCGTCTTCTCTTGAATCTGCGGGATGCCCCGGCGCGACAGCATGCCCACCACGTCCCGCTGGGGGGACAGCACCCGGCGCAGCGTCACCAGGGCGCGCTTGAGCTGGAAGATGCGCTGCAGGTGCTCCGGCTCCGGCTCCGCGAAGATGGCGTCCTCCAGGTCGTCCAGCGCGTCGCCGAAGTCGTCCATGATGGGGAACTGCGCGTCCACGAGCGAGTCCGCGAGCAGGTAGAGGATGACGTCCACCCCTCGGCCCAGCGTGCCCGCGGGGTCGTCCTTCACGCGCCGGATGATGGCGTCGTGGCCGGGCAGCCGCAGCTGGTGCACGCTGATGAGCCAGTCGTTCGCCAGGAAGTAGTGCTGTTCGTGCAGCGTCAGCTCGGTGACGTCCTTGCCGTTGCAGCTGAAGCCCTGGAGCACGATGAACTGGTGGTGTGGGTACTCTTCCAGCTTGGGCCGCTGGTCCAGGTGCAGGCAGTCCTCCACCGCGAGCCGGTGGAGCTGGAAGCGCTCGGCCAGTTGCCCCATGACCTCCGCGTCCGGCTCCAGGACGTCGATCCACTTGAGGCCCGGCCGGTCGAGCAGCTCCTCCCCGCCCGAAACCGCCTTGCCGTCCTCCCACAGACAGACCTGGATCATCTTGAGTCGGCTCCCCGGCCGTCCTTCTGGCCCGGGACGCTTGCTAGAACTCCCCGGACGCGATGTCGAGGGATAGAGTGGGGGCAACGTGTCCGCTGCCGCCGAGAGTCCCCCGCCGGCCTCCCTCACCCCGAGGCTCGAAGAAATCCTCCAGTCACTGCCCGACCGCGCCTTTTCCGCGCGGCTGCGAGCGGTGTATCTCGCCGCGGCCCATGCCATCTCGCGGCTGAGTGACCTGGACCTGGTGAAGTACGAGACGCCCGTCGTCGACGCCAGCCCCGACCTGTCGTTGTGGGAGGAGATGGCGCCCGTCATCCGCGACACGGTGATGGACGTCAACGCGCTGCTCAACGTCATCCGGGAGCAGTTCCCCGGCACCCCGCAGGGGGGGCCACCCCCGGCCCGCCCGGGCCCCGCCGACGTGCCTGGCATGCTCCAGGCGGGCATGGGGAAGCTTGCCCAGAGCATCACCCAACTGGGCGAAGCGATGCGCAACCCGTCCGTGGTGAGCGACCGCTGGCAGCTGTTGGCCGAAATCCAACGTTTCCGCGCCGACTACCGCGAGCAGATGAGCCAGCTCGTCTTCGAGTCCGCGAGCGCCTTCGGCGAGGTGTCCCGCGCCCAGGTCGTCCCGGGCTACGAGGCGGAGGTGAAGGCGGCCGTCACGGTGCGGGCCATCACCTCCGACCTGTCGCGCATCGTGGCGGCGCGGCTGGGCAAGGTGCGCGACGCGAAGCCGGAGGAGGTGCTGTGGAACGCGCAGCAGCTCCAGACGGAGATGGACGCCTTCGGCCGCACCGCCGCGTACCGGAACCTGCGCGCGCAGGACAAACGGAAGATCGTCGAGGCCCGCGCGGAGGTGGGGGCGCTCGCCATCCAGACCGCGCCGGACCAGCGGGAGCTGCTGACGGTCGCGGAAGCCCTGGATGCGCTGGTGCGAAGCCTGTCCGCGGTGAACCAGCGGCAGTTGCTCATCCTCCACGACCGTGAGGTGTGGGCCGCGTGCGGCGTGCGCCTGGAGCGCGCCCTGATGCAGTCGAAGAAGGATCCGGTCGCGTCGGCCAAGGCGCTCGCGGAGGCCGCGGTCAGCGCCCAGGCGCTCTACGGCCGCGATGCGACGATGGACGCGTTCCTGCGCAAGGCGCGCAAGCTGAAGCTCGCCACGCTCACCGGGCCCGAACTGCTCTCCACCATCGAGTCCTTCCAGGGACAGCTCGCGCAACTGGACGTGATGTGAAGGCCGGCACGGCGAAGGGCTTGGCGAAGAAGGTGGAGCCGCGCCCCTTGCGACAGGCGGACCTGTCCCAGGTGCAGGGCATCTTCACGGACGTGGATGGCACGCTGACGACCGGCCACAAGCTGCGCAGCCAGACGATCCGTGCGCTCGAACAGCTGTCCGGCTCTGGCCTGCGCGTGGTGCTGGTGAGCGGACGTCCGGCGGGGTGGGGCGAGGCGTGGGCCCGCCAGCTTCCGGTGGATGGCGTCATCGTCGAGAACGGTGGGCTGTTCTTCCTCAAGGGGAAGAAGGGCGAGCTGCGCAAGGTGTACCTGGAGCCTCCTGGCCAGCGTGAGGCGAACCGCAAGCGCCTGGAGGAGGAGGTGCACCGCGTGCTGGCCCAGGTGCCCGGGGCGCGCCTGTCGGTGGACAGCCGCTACACGGAAGTGGACCTGGCGGTGGACTACAACGAGGAGGCCCGGCTGGGAGACGCGGGAGCGTCCGCCATCGAAACGCTGCTGCGGGCGCGGGGCGTGACGGCGGTGCGCTCGTCGGTGCACGTCAACTGCTGGTTGGGTCGGTTCGACAAGCTCTCCGCGTCCCGCCGCTTCGCGCGCGTGGCGTGGGGCGAGAAGCTGGAGCCCGCGGACGGTCGGTACGTCTACGCGGGGGATTCTTTCAACGACGCTCCGATGTTCCAGGCGTTCAAGCTGGGCGTGGGCGTGGCCAACGTGCGCGCGGTGCTGGATCGCATCGACGCGCCCCCGGCCTTCATTACCCGGGCGCCCGAGGGGCGGGGATTCGAGGAGCTGGCACGCGCCCTCCTCGCCCGCCGCCGGCCGTCCCGCAGTCGAGGAGTCTCAACGTGAATGTCGTGAAGCTGGAGCTGGCCCGGGGCCTGGGGCGTCACCTGCGCGCGGGCCACCCGTGGGTGTTCCGCAAGGCGCTGGAGCACCCGCCGCGGATCCCCGCTGGCAGCGTGGTGGACCTGACGGAGAACGGGAAGTTCGTCGCGCGCGGGTACTATGATCCGCACTCGGCCATCGCGGTGCGCGTGCTCACGCGCGACTCGCGCGAGACGGTGGACTCGCGCTTCATCACCCAGCGCGTGCAGCGCTCGCTGGCCGCGCGCACGTCGCTCATCGACCTGAAGGACACCGACAGCTACCGCCTCATCCACGGCGAGGGCGACGGCCTGCCCGGCGTGGTGGTGGACCTGTACGCGGGCTGGGCGGTGATGAAGCTGTACTCGGCGGGGCTCACCCCCTACCGGCCCCTCATCGTGGAGGCGCTGAAGGCGGGCGTGCCGGGCTTGAAGGGCATCATCGGCCGCGACGAGGTGGGCCGCGACGACGTGGAAGAGGACGACGGGCGCGGCACCGGGCGCATGCTCTGGGGCGAGGAAGCGCCGGAGCTCATCCCCATCCGCGAGCGCGGCGCCGTGTTCATGGTGGACGCGTGGCGCGGACAGAAGACGGGCTTCTTCCTGGATCAGCGGGAGAACCGCCACCTCATCCGGCGCCTGGGGCAGGGCAGGGACGTGCTCAACTGCTTCTGCTTCAGCGGAGGCTTCTCCGTGAACGCGGCTCTGGGCGGCGCCAAGAGCGTCTTCTCCGTGGATCAGGACCCGGAGGCCATCGCCCTGGCGCGCGAGAACTTCACGCGCAACGGGCTGCCGGCGGAGAAGCACGACTTCCTCGCGGCGGACGTCTTCGCCCTCATCCAGTCGTTCAAGGAGGAGGGCCGCACGTTCGACCTCATCATCCTGGACCCGCCCGCCTTCGCGAAGAGCCAGCGCGCGGTGGAGGCCGCCATCGACGGGTACGCGTCGCTCAACCGGCAGGCCCTGGCGCTGCTGCGTCCCGGAGGCCTCCTGGCCACGGCGTCGTGCTCCGCGCGCGTGAACGGGGACATGTTCATGGGCGCCGTGCGCGAGGCGGGCTTCAAGGCCGGCGTGGACCTGGCGCTGGTGGAAGAGCGTTACCAGCCGCCCGACCATCCGGTGCGCCTCCAGTTCCCGGAAGGCAAGTACCTGAAGTTCTACGTGATGCAGGCGGTATAGCGCGCCGCCCGGCCACCCACGGGGGGCGCCCGTTTCGGGGCGCCTCCCAGGGCCGCACAGGAGGCTTCAGCGGGGCTTCAGGTCCCGAAGACCTTGTGGGCCACGCGGTCCAACACGTCCTTGCCCCAGACGATGCTGGCCTTGCCCAGGCGGTCCAGGTCGCGGGCGAACTCGCGGCCGTCGGGCATCACCGTGTACGTGCGGCTCAGGAACAGGCTGCCGCTGCCGGACTCGAAGTCCACGCTGCCGCCGCCGGTGTCCGTGCCTTCTTCCTGCTGCTGCCGGAAGCCCTCGATGATGCCGGGCTTGGGCGGCTCGCGGAACCGGTAGATGAGGGCGCTGGCCTTGAGGGAAGGGGGGGACTCGATGTGCTCGAAGGCGTACTGGCCCTCGCCGTTCATCATGCCGCCCAGGCCCTGTTCGTTGAGGCCTTCCGTGATGCCCGCGCCCTGCGACTGCAGGTACCACTTCACCAACTGACGGGCCGCATCCCGCGTCATCGGGCCCCCAGCGGCCGGCGCTGGACGCGCCATGCCGATGGTGGACAGCAGCCACTGCAGGCCGGTGGAAAGGGAGCGGCTCATGGGCGCTTCACTTCGCGGGAACGGTGCGATCCGCGACGCGGTTGAAGACTTCCTCGCCCCAGTTGAGGCTGGCTTCCACGAGCCGGTCGAGGTCTTCCTTGAACTGCTGCTCCGCCGGCAGGACGCCGTACGTGCGGCTCAGGAAGAGGCTCTTGTTCTCGGTCTCGTAGTCGACCTTGCCGCCGCCGGTGTCCGTGCCGGACTTCTCCTCGGCACGGAAACCGTCGATGACGCCCGGACGGGGCGCATCGCGGAAGCGGTAGATGAGGGCGCTGCACTTCAGCGCCCCCGACTCCTTCGAGTGCTCGAAGTAGATCTGCGCTTCGCCGAGGGCGGCGCCGCCAAATCCCTTCGCATTGAGCCCGGAGCCTTCCGTGTCTCCGTGGGCCCTCGTGAATGACTGCACCAGTCGCTGGGCTTCATCGAGCGTCATACGTGCAGTCATATCACACCGTCGGTTGACTAGAACTTACCCTGGCGCGCCTGGTCGAACGGGACGCGCTGGTTCAGGTAGGTGTCGTTGATGTTGTGCGCGCCGGAGAAGATGCTCTTCTCGGAGAAGTAGTGGATCTTCGCGTCCTTGCCCGCGTTGCGGATGAGGTCCAGGGGGCCCTTGCCGCTGGTGCCCAGACCGAACAGGCCCGGCACGGGGTCCTTGTCGTTCACGTAGTGCACGTACTTCGGGCCGTTCGGGTAGGTCGCGGCGGCGGCGCCGAAGGTCTCCACGGAGACCTTGCCGAGCTTCGCCTCGACCTGCGCGGGGGACAGCCCGTCTTCGATGCGCAGCCGCTTGGCCACGTCGTTGAGCGCGCGCGAGGTGATGAGACCGCCCTGGCTGTGCGCCATCAGGTGCACGTCACGGCCGGCCTTCAGCTCCGTGTAGAGCGAGTCCGCCAGCGTGTCCACGGCCGGGTTCTTGCCCTTGTCCATCTTGTCCGTGACGCACTGGCCCAGGTCCTTGAAGAAGCCCTCGGTGGAGTTGTGGATGCCGATGGTCTTCTGGCCCGTCTTGTCCGCGATGGCCTGCAGCGTCTCCTTCTGGCCCGCCATGTCCGTCATCATGCCGTTGACGTAGATGAGGGTGCCTTCGGTCTTCACGCCGTCCTTGGGCGTGTAGGCCGGGACCTGGCTCAGCGGGGTGCTGGCGTCGAACGTCTGGCCGCCGGCGCCCACCAGCTTGCCGTCGAACACCTTGTCCTTGGAGCCGGCCGGCGCGGTGAAGACGCTCGCGGGCGCCGCCGTGCGGACCGCGCTGTTCGTCGCGCGCGCGTCGAAGCCGTCCTTCACCTGGTTGGCCGGCTTGGCCGTCACGGCCGGAGCGGGCTTCGCGACCGCGGCCGGGGTAGTCGTCGGCGTGGTCGGCGTGGTGCGCGTGGCGTTGTTGATGCTGTTACGACCGCTCCCGATGGTTCCCATGGCTTGACGCTCCTGCGGATTCTTTGAAGGGGGGAAGGAAAGCTTGAGGCGTTGATCCATTCTCACCCCAAGCGCCCAAAAGTTGCGAGGGGGTCGCGGAATGTGTGTGACGCAGCGCGCAGCGGCTCGTTCACAGGGGACGTGGACCCGAAGACGGGCCGGCCGCTTCGGAAGGGGCGGATTAAGGTGACGGCATGGTCCAGAAAGGTCAGTTCCTGGAGCGCTCCACGCTCATCCCCGTGGGGGCCGGTCCAGAGGTGATGGAGGGCACGGTGCACCGGGGCCAGCGCTCGCCGCCGCTGCTCATCCTTCCGCCCCGGCCGGAGGAGGGGGGCGGCATGGACCACGTCCTGGCGGCGGAGGTGGCCTTCGCGACGGCGCGGGCGGGCTTTCCCACCCTGCGCTTCAACCACCGGGGCGTGGGGGCCAGCCAGGGCGTCCGGGGCACCGGAGGGGCGCTGGTGGAGGACGCGGAGGCCGCCATGCGGGTGGCGCTGGAGAACGCGGGCACGTCCGCGCTGGCGGTGGCGGCGCTGCACGGGGGCGCGCGCGTGGCGCTGGCGCTCCAGGAGCGGCATCCGGCGGTGGGCGGACTGTGTCTGGTGGCGCCGGAGGTGGATCCGCTGTCGCTCGTGCGACTGTCGTGTCCCCTGCTGGTGATTGTCGGGGCGGAGGACACCCGCCTGCCCCGGGCGGCACTGGCCGCCGCTGTCGCCGAGGCCGGGGGGGATTTAGAGGTCATCGACGATGCCGGAGCCACGTTCCACCGCAATCTTCCCCAGGTGGGTCGGGCCGTGGCGGTCTGGCTCCAGCGGCTGTCGGGTGGGTAGGGCAGGCGTGCAAACCTGCGGACTTCTTCACATTTCTTCATCCCCGACGCCTTGCACGGCCGGCCGGGGGGCGAACAGACTGGTGGGACAGACCCAATCGTCCCGCCGTGCGTTCGTAGTGGGTCTTCGAGGCGTCTTCGTTCAAGGAGTGTCCCGATGCGGATGAAGCGATGGAACGTGGTTCTCGCGGCGCTGGCCCTGTCGGCCTCGGCGTGTGCTTCCGCGTCGCGGGAGCCGGAGGTTGCGGCCGGGCCGGACGCGGTGGCCCAGGCGGAGGTGGCCCAGGCCGTGGCGGGGGGCTCGGATGACGTGGTGTCTGGCGCCATCGTGGTGGACTTCAAGGACGGCACCACCAAGGCGGAGTTCGACGCCTGGGAGCAGGCGTGGGGTGTGGACCTGGAGTTCAACTCCCTGGAAGGTCCCCGGACGGGTGTCACGCTGGCGGTGGGCGTGGACGACGTGGAGGACGTGCTCCAGCGCATCCGGCAGAACCCGGCGGTGGAGTCCGCCGAGCCGCTGATGCAGGTGCGCAGCAGCTTCACGCCCAATGATCCGCAGTACGAATCCCAGTGGAACCTGCGGATGATCGACATGCCCAAGGCCTGGGACGGCAACCGGGGCAAGGGCGTGGTGGTGGCGGTCATCGACACGGGCATCGCCTACGAGGACCACGAAGACTTCAAGCAGGTGCCGGACCTGAAGGGCGTGTCGTTCGTGAAGGGCTACGACTTCGTCAACGACGACGAGCACGCCAACGACGACCACGGCCACGGCACGCACGTGGCGGGCACCATCGCGCAGGCCACCAACAACGGCGAAGGCGTGGCGGGCGTGGCCTTCGACGCGACGCTGATGCCCCTCAAGGTGCTGAACCACTTCGGCAGCGGCACGTCGGCGGACATCGCGGACGCCATCCGCTTCGCGGCGGACCACGACGCGAAGGTCATCAACATGTCGCTGGGCGGTGGTCTGTACTCTCAGGTCATGGCCAGCGCGGTGGAGTACGCGCGCAAGAAGGGCGTCACCGTGGTGGCCGCGGCGGGCAACACCGGGCATGGCCGGGTGGAGTTCCCCGCGGCGTACCCGGGTGCGGTGGCGGTGAGCGCGGTGGGGCCGAGCGGCTCGCTCGCTCCGTACTCGTCCTACGGCAAGGAGCTGGACATCGCGGCACCCGGTGGTGACAAGAGCCGTGGCGACTCGGGCGGCATCCTGCAGAACACCATCGACCCGCGCGACCCGTCGCGCTCCGTCTACGCCTGGTACCAGGGCACCAGCATGGCCGCCCCGCACGTGGCCGCGGTCGCCGCGATGCTCTACGGCGCCGGCGCCAAGAACCCGGACGAGGTGGAGCAGGCGCTCTACGCCGGGGCGAAGGCGACGGGTGACCAGGCCTGGTCCGAGCAGTACGGCCACGGCGTCCTCAACGCCAACGCGTCGCTGAAGGCGTTCACGGGCGGCGGGCCGCGCTGGCCTTCTCTGGCCTGGGCCGCGGCGCTGCTGGCGGTGGTGCTGCTGACGCTGCGCGGCCGCGAGCGTCCGGGCTTCCTCAACATCCTCTTCCGCCCGGCGTTCTTCGTGCCGCTGGTCCTGTCCACGGTGGGCTTCTTCTTCCTGCGCACGTGGTTCACGGGCGCCTCGGGCGCGGCCGGCGACGTGGTCAACGTGGCCTCGCTGCCCATCCCGGACTGGCAGCGCATCATCTTCGGTCGGGCCACGGTGAGCCCGCTGTTCTACAGCGCGCTGATTCCGCTGGTGCTCTCGCTGCCAGCCATCACTTGGCGGGGCTTCCGTCCGGCGGTGGGCGGCCTGGCGCTCGGCTTCGCGGGCTTCCTGGCCTACGCGGCGTGGGTGGGCGCTCCGGCGCTGGCGTGGATGCCCTTCACCTTCCTGGCGAAGCCGTGGCTGGGCTTCAACACGGTGGTGTGCCTCGTCATCGCCCGCGCGATGCTCAAGCGGGAGGACGCATGAAGGTCTCCGGCACGGTGCAGTACCAGGACCTCGAGGGCGGGGTGTGGGTCCTGAAGGCCGACGACGGCAAGACGTACCAACTCGCGGGCGGTGACCGGAAGATCAAGAAGGACGGTCAGCGCATCTCCGCCGAGGGCAGCGTGCAACGGGACACCGTCACCGCCGCGATGGTGGGGCCGGTGTTCCACGTCACGTCGTACCAGGCGGACTGACGTCAGGACTGCTCAGCCCGCGCGGACTTGTGGCGCGGGCTGTCGCTCCAGGATGGTCTTCTGGAGGTGGCGGGCCAGCCGGGCCACCCCCTCCTCGATTCGTTCGGGCGTGAGGTAGCTGCAGGACAGCCGCAGCTCGTGCTCTCCCCCGGTGCCCAGGTAGAAGTAGCGCATGGGCGTCCAGAGGACGTGGAAGTTGCGCGCGGACTCCTCCAGCAGCGCTTCGTCCGCCTCGATGGGCAGCTTCATGACGAGGAAGAAGCCCCCGTCCGGCACGTTCCACGTCACGTCGCGCGCCCAGGCTTCGCTCTTGGGGAAGTGACGCTCGAGCGCCTGGAGCGTCGCGTCCATGTTCGTCTTGTAGAAGCGGATCGCCTCCTGGTTCGCCTCCAGCAGCCCGCCTTCATTGAGCACCAGCATGCCGCCGACGACGGCCTGGCTGAGCGCGGACGTGTTCACCGTCAGCAGGCTCTTGATCTTGGAGAACGCGTCCGCCAGCAATTGGTGCTGGCCCGCCGCGTCGGTGACACGCTGATCCGCCACGGCGTAGCCCAGGCGCAGCCCGGGGAACGCGGACTTCGAGAACGAGCCCAGGTAGATGACCTGCTGCCGGTCGTCGAGCGCCTTGAGGGTGGGCTTCCGGGAGCCCTCGCGGGAGAAGAACCCGTAGGGGTTGTCCTCGATGATGAGGAACTGCTCGCGCGCGGCCAGCTCCAACAGGCGATGGCGCGCGGGCTCCGGGAGGCTCCGGCCGGACGGGTTGGCGAAGTCCGCGACGAGGTAGAGCGCCCGGGGCTGCTTGCCCTGTGCGCGGAGCTCCCGCACCCTGGCCTCCAGCGCGTCCAGGTCGAGCCCGTCCGCGCGCTCGGGCACGGGGGCGACCTCGATGTCCAGCAGCCGCGCCGCGCCGGTGACCCCGATGTAGCAGGGCATGCCTACCAGCAGCACGTCCGTGGGCTTCGAGAACAGCGCGCGCAGGGTGATGAACGTCGCCTCCTGGCAGCCCACGGTGACGACGATGGATTCGGGGGCGACGCGGATGCCCTCGTCCTTCTCCAGCATCCGCGCCAGCAGCTCCCCGATGTGGCCATTGGTCCGGCCGTACTGGAACAGGAGGCTGGTGATCCGCGCGTCGTTGAAGCCGCGCTCCTCGCGCAGGTAACGCTGGTAGGCCTCCAGGTAGGTGGCGATCTGCTGGGGGTCGTAGAACTTCTCGTTCGGCCTGCCCGGAGCGAAGGAGATCGCCTCCGGGTAGCGGATCGCGATCTCGTTCAGGAAGTTCATCACGTCCAGGAGTGGATCACCCAGGGACGCATGCAGCAGGTCGGTGGTCAGCATCGCGGTGCAGGACGATAGGGGCCAGGGGTGGGGCAAGGCCAGCACCCCCGGGGTCGGACCTACAGGGAGCGCAGGCTGCTCAGCCCACCAGTTGCTGGCGCCGGGGCGGTGTTTGTCTCCGGGACCTTCGCGAACCCCACGCACAGCAGGCCAACGTCAGGGACGCTCGCCCTTGAGTTCGGGCGCATGGGCCTTGGACTGCCGGAGCCGCTCCTCTTCGTAGAGCTCCATGGGCATCTCGCCCTTGCGCACGGACTTGCGCAGCTGTTGCAGGGCCTTGCGCTCCGCCTGGAGGCCCGGGTCCGCGTCCTTCGCCAGCGGGGGCACCGGATGCTGGATGTCGTAGACGCTCAGCGACACGCCCCTTCCATCCACCAGGGCCAGGGCCACCAGGGACAGCGTCGCCGCCGCCACCCACGGCAGCAACTGGACGGCGAACAGCGGCACGGGCTTCGTGGCGCGCACCGCTTCCTCGTCCGGCGGCGTGCCGCGTCCCCAGACGGAAGGGACGTGCCGGGCTGCGGCGCGCAGGCCCAGCAGCGCCGTCCATCCCACGAGCGCCAGCCCCAGCACGGCCCGCCAGTCCGTCACGTCATCGGTCCCCGTGTCCTTCGCCAGCCCCGAGTGCGTGGCGACGAGGAACAGCACCGAGGACACCATGTTGTTGGCCGCGTGCGCCGCGATGCTCGGCCACAGCGAGCCGGTGCGCAGCAGCAGCCAGCCGAAGAGCAGCCCCAGCTCCGCGCGCGCGAGGAAGCCCACCGGATCCAGGTGGAAGGCGCTGAACACCACCGAGCTGATGATCAACGCGGGCCAGGGCGAGGCCGGGGCGGGCGGCGTCAGCGCGCGCTGGAAGAGGCCTCGGAAGAAGAACTCCTCACACAGCGGGGCGGCCACGGACACGCCGCCCAGGAGCAGCGCCAGCTCCACGGGCGTCTGGCCCTCGAACAGGCGCGAGGCGTCGAACATCTCCCGCAGCCACGGGGGCGCCACCCGCTGCGCCATGAACTGGAGGGGCACCACCACCGCGAAGAAGTTCGCCACGCCCAGCAGGAAGCCGAACAGGGCGGGCTTGCCCAGGAAGGGCGTGAGGCCGGTGTACTCGGCGGGCCGGAAGCCCGCGCGGCGCAGCATCACCCACGCGAGCCCCAGGAAGATGAACACCTCCGTGAACCACACGCCGAAGGAGGGGTTGAGCAACTGGGTGGTGGCCCCAAGGGTGATGAACAGACCGAAGGCCAGCGCCGCCGCGAGCAGCGGGTGGGGCGGATGGAGGGGCGGTGGCACGGTGGGCTCTACCGGCTGCGGGTCGCTGGAAGGCAGGCCTTCATCCACCGTGTCGTCTCCTGACCCTTCCGCGAAGCGGAGGGTGGGGTGCCGCGTTCGCTTCGGGGTGCGACGGGCCCTGGCTCAGGCCCGGTGCAGGTAGCCGCGGATGTCGTCCGCGAGCGGGTTCTTCCGGGGCAGCTCGGCCGCCGAGGCAGGGTCGCCCAGCCTCAGCTTCTTGTCCTCTTCCACGAGGATGCGCTGATCCAAAAGGTACTCCACCGCGTTCTCGAGCGTCGTCTTCGCCAGCGACTCGGAGGCGGTGATGCGCCCGGCGTTGTACTCCACGCGCCCTGTCTCCAGCGCCAGCTTGACGAAGGACTTGCGGTCGGTGGCGATGCCCGCGGCCACGTCGGGCAGGGTCATCGCCGCCAGCAGGTAGGCCTCCAGGAAGTCGCGCAGCAGGTCCGCCAGGAACTCCAGCTCCGGCTGCGCGTGCGCCTCCGGGGCCTGCTTGAGCGTGTCGCCCTCGTGGATGATCAGGCCCATGCGCACGAGCCGCTCCACGCACTCGGCGAAGATGGTGTCGAACGTCGCGCCCACCCGGTAGATGAACTCCACCTTGAAGAGGCGCGACAGGAACAGCGCGCGGGCCTTCACGGTGTCATACGGCGCGGGCGTGCCGGCGAGCAGCGCGTTGGCCACGAGGCTGCGCGCGGCCATCAGGTTCATCAGCGTGTTCTTGTAGAAGGACATCTCCGGACGGCGCGAGTCCTCCACCTGATAGCTGACCTCGTTGCGCGCTTCCTTCGTGCGCACCATCTCGTCGGAGATGAACTCGCGCATCGCGTCCTGGATGGGTCCCAGCGTCTCCGGGTTGCTGGGCGCGTTGGCGAGCTCCGCGGACAGCCGCGCGCCATCCTCCACGGCGATGCGGCGCAGCAGGCTGATCCGGTCCGTGAGCTCGCGCTGGGTGAGGCCGCGGCGGCGGTGGGCCAGCAGCGACGCGCTCACCAGCGCGTGCGGCGTGACGGTGGACACCTTGCTGATGCCGTACATCACCCGGTTGCCCAGCGCGCGGACCAGGCCCTTCTTCTGCTCGTCCGTCACCGGCTCCTGAGGCGACAGGCCACGCGCCTTCATGAACTCCACCAGGGACAGCGGCTCGTCGAACGTCAGGTGGATGCGTCCGTAGCGCGCCGCCAGCACCTTGGGCGCGCTCAACAGGGCCTTCAGGTCCTCGGGCTTCTTCTCCCCGCCAGCCAGCTCCTTCGAATAGCTGTCGGACTCCACGACCTTCTCGTAGTCGATGGAGACGGGCACGAAGTAGAGGTCGTTGCGCGCGCCGTCCAGCACCGCCTCCACCTGCCACGTGAGCATGCCCAGCTTGGGCGTGAGCAGCTTGCCCGTGCGCGAGCGGCCGCCCTCGGGGAAGAACTCCTGGTGGATGCCGTCGTGCACCAGCTTCTTGATGTACGCCTTGAAGGACGCGGCGTAGACCTTGTCGCCCTTGAACGAGCGGCGCAGGAAGAACGCGCCGCAGCGGCGGAACAGCGGGCCCAGCGGCCAGAAGGACAGGTTGGCGCCCGCGGCGACCAGCGGCGCGGTGTAGCCGCGGTTCCACAGCACCCAGCTCATCACCAGGTAGTCCACGTGGCTCTTGTGGCTGGGGCAGAGCACCACGGGCGCGCGCCCCGCGGCCTTGAGCGCGCGGTGCAGGCCCGCCTCGTCCACGCCGATGCCGTCGTAGATGCGGTTGAAGACCCACTCCAGCAGCGGCGCGATGAGGGCCAGCACGGACGGGTTGGGCCTGGCCGCGATGGCCTCCAGGTTGCGCTTGGCCTCGCGCTGCACGCTCGCGGGCTTGCGGCCGGTGGCGGCCGCGTGCTCATCCAGCACCTTGCGCAGGTGACGGTCGCGCAGCGTCTCCTCGATGAGCCGGTCGGTGGGCTTCTGCGGCGGGCCGAACACCGCGCGCGTCTCCCGGGACAGGTACACGTGCAGCGTGCTGCGCACCTTGCGCGCCAGCACCTCGTCGGTCGCCTGGGGGTTCTCCTCGATGAAGCGGCGCAGGTCGATGGGCTCTCCCACGCGGAACTGCGCGCGCTTGTAGTTGCGGAAGAACGCCACCATCGAGTGCACGAAGCCCGGCGCTTCCGGACTGCCGAACACCACGTCGCGCCAGCCCGGCTTCAGCTTGGCGGCGCGCTTCTCCCAGACGAACAGCTCCGGCACCAGGAACACCGGCCGGTCCGCGCCGCGCGCCAGCCGCACCAGGGCGGGGAAGGGGTCCTCGCGCGTCTCCTTGCCGGAGGCGTGCAGGAGCGCCGTGCGCCGCAGGAACACGAGCCCGCTGCCGCCCTGCTGCAGGGCATAGCGGAAGCGCTCCTCCACCGCGCCACCCTGGGCCGTCTGGCGCCAGGGCCGGGTGAACCAGGGTCGCAGGTTCACCACCGCGCGGATGGGCGGCATGGCCCGGCGGACCATGGCCCACGCGATGTAGAGGAAGTTGATCCAGGCCGTGGTGCGCATGACGTGCACCACGAAGCCCCGGGCGCTGAGCGCACGCAGTTCGTTCTCGGCCTCGGGGGGGAAGTGCACCCCGTCGAAGTACCGTGCCCCGAGCACCCGGGACATGGGACCGAATTCCTCCTTCAAGGCCTCTCCTTGCGTCACGGTCTGCGCCAGCGCGGTTTCCACGGCAGCCCCCCAGGCTACATGTTTTCCGGCGTCGGGATGCCCAAGAGCGTCAGGCCCGCCGCCAGGGTGATGCGCGTCGCGTCCGTGAGGGCCAGTCGCGCCGCGCGCAGCGCGTCATTGTCCTCGACGAGGATGCGCTTCTCGCGATCCTTGTTGCCGGCGGTGTAGTAGCGGCTGTACGCCGCCGCCACGTCCAGCAGCAGTCGCGCTACGAGGCTCGGCTCGTACTGCTCCGCCGCCGCGCGCACCGTGTCCGGCAGGCGCATGAGCTCGCGCACCAGGGCCTGCTCCTCGGGGAGCGTCAGGAGCGCCGGATCATGGCTCGCCGGAACACCGCCGCCCTTGCGCAGCACGGTCGCGCTGCGCGCGTGCGCGTACTGGAGATAGGGACCGGTGTGCCCCTCGGGGCTGGTCACCTCGTCCCAGTCGAAGGTGTAGTCGCTGGCGCGGTTGTGCTTCAGATCGCCGAAGACGATGGCGCCCAGGCCGATCTGCTCCGCGAGGCCATCGGGATCATCGGTCACGAGGTTGCCCGAGGCGATGTTCGCCTCCACGAGCTTGAGCACGCGCTCCTTGGACTCGTCCAGGACCTGATCCAGCTCCACCACCTGGCCCTTGCGCGTGCTCATGCCGTGGATGCGGCCGAACGGCACGTGGATGCACTTGTCCGCCCACGGCTGTCCCATCTCCGTGAGGGTGCGGAACACCTGGCGGAAGTGCAGCGCCTGATCCTGCGCGACGACGTAGAGCGACTTGTCGAAGTTGAACCGCGCGTGACGGTCCTCGGCGGCGGCCAGGTCGCGCGTGGCGTACAGCGTGCTGCCGTCGTTCTTCTTCAGGAGGACGGGCGGCTCGTTCTCCGCGTAGGGCATGTCCACGATGATGGCGCCCTGGGACTCCTTCACGCCGGGCTTCTTCGCGATCTGCGCGATGACGGCGTCCATGCGGTCCTGGTAGCGGCTCTCGCCCTCGATGTGCTCGAAGTCGATGCCCATGCGCTTGTAGATGCGCTTGAAGCCCTTGAGGCTCGTCTCGCGGAACTGGTTCCAGAGCTTCATCGCCTCCGGCTCGTTGGCCTCCATGCGGCGGAAGAACTCGCGGGCCTTCTCGTCGAAGGCGGGGTCTTCACCGGCGCGCTTGTTGGCCTGGACGTACACCTGGACCAGGTGTGCCATGTCCTCCCGGAGCTCCTCCTTGCCGAACTCCTGGAAGCCCACGGCCACGAGGCCGAACTGCTTGCCCCAGTCTCCCAGGTAGTTGACGCCCTCCACGCGCCAGCCGAGCGCCCGGTAGAGGTTCGCGATGCAGTGGCCCAGGAACGTGGTGCGGATGTGGTGGAAGCCAATGGGCTTGGCGATGTTGGGCGACGAGTAGTCGATGACCACCGTCCTGCCCTTGCCCTCCTCGGCGTCGCTGCCGTAGGCGATGCCCGCCAGACGCACGCTGTCGATGATCTCCTGGGTGAAGGGCAGGGGAAGGAAGCGCGCGTTGACGTATGGGCCCACGGCCTTCACCTCCAGGCCGGGGACCTGGAGCGACTGCGCGAGCGACGCGGCGATGGCGGGCGGCGCCTTCTTCTGCGCCTTGGCGAGGGGGAAGGTGGCGAAGCTCAGGTCGCCGTGCGCGGGATCCGCGGGCTTGACCTGTGCTTCGATGTCGGCGGCGGGGACGCCCAGGGCCCCGGCAAGAGCCTGGGCGAACGCGGCGCGGTAGCGGGAATAGACGGATGTGCTCATGGGCCGCGCGGATACTACCCAAGGCGGGGCGTCTTCCTGCCACCTCTTCTGTGGGGAAGACGCCCGGGGCGTTGTTCAGGGCACTGCGGGGCCGCGATTCTTGGGGCGGACCACGGCGGCCACGGTGTCCAGCAGCTTGGGCAGCTTCAGGGGCTTCTCGAAGAACCCATCGATGCGATCCGGCCCTTCACCCGAGGTGAGGGACGCGACGTCGCTCGCGCCGGAGATGATGTAGACGACCACGTCCGCCAGCGACTCGGTGGTGCGGATGAAGTGCAGCACGGAGCGCCCGTCCTCCCCGGACAGCCGCAGGTCCAGCAGCACCATGGCCGGCCGGATGTGGGACAGGATGGAGCGCGCCTCGGCGGCACCGGACGTGGCCATCACCCGGTAGCCCTCCTGCTCCAGCACCTGCTCCAGCACCTCGCGGCAGTCCACGTCGTCCTCCACCAGGAGGATGCCGCCCGCCTTGGGAGCGGCCTGGTTCAGGTCCGGGGCGCTGACGGCGCTCGCGAACAGGGGCAGGACCATCTCGAACGTGCTGCCCTCGCCCAGGATGCTGGTGGCGTCCACGCGGCCGCCGTGCAGCGCGACGATCTTCGCGACCAGGGGCAGGCCCAGGCCCGCGCCCGGGGGACGCGGCATGCCAGGCTGCGCGCGGTAGAACGAGTCGAAGACATGCTCCAGCGCCTCGGCGGACATGCCCTGGCCGGAGTCCTTCACGGTGAGGGTGCCCAGGCCCTCGCCAGACGCCACGCGGACCTCGACGACGTCGTCGGTCTCGCTGTGGTGGATGCCGTTCTCGATGAGGTTGTGGATGGCCTCGGAGATGCGCTCGCGGTCGCCGCGGACAAACACCTCCGGACAGGGCGGTATCACCACCCGCACGCGGCTGTGCTCGGCGACAGCGCCCAGCCCCCGCACCACCTCTTCCGCCACGGCCTTGAGGCCGAAGGGGCGCTGGTTGAGCTGCATCTTCCCGGAGGACAGCCGGGACATCAGCACCAGGTCGTTCACCTGCTGGAGCAGCCGGTCGGAGTTCCGGTCGCAGATCTGCACCGCGCGGCGCTGTCCGTCCGTCAGGGTGCCCAGCTTCTCCCGGCCCAGCATGGCCAGGTAGGCCTTGATGGTGGTGAGCGGGTTCTTCAGATCATGGGACACATTGCCGAGCAGCTCCTCGCGGTTCTGCTCCAGGCTCTTGAGGCCCGCGATGGCCGTCTGCAGGTCCTTGTTGCGCCGGGCGCTGTCGTCGCGCAGCCGGGCCACCTCGTAGGCGGCGGTGAGCTGGGATGCCAGAGACTGCATCAGGATGTCGGACGCCTTGCGCCGAGCGCCCAGGACCACGAGCACGCCCGTCACGCCCTGCGGACCCTCCAGGGGCACGGCGACGGTGTCGTCCTCGCGCAGCAGGACCTTGTCGGTGAAGCAGCGGCCCACCACGCCCTCGCCCGGGACGGCGGCGGTGACGCGCTCGTCGTACCGGCCGCGCACGTGCTCGACGTGGAGCTGGTTGCGCGACGGGAAGTGGCGCGCGACGTAGCAGACCTTCGGCTTGAGCAGCGTGTGGAGGGTCTGGAGCTGGGCGCGCAGGGCCTCGGTGGGGCCCGCGTTGTCAGTCAGCTGCCGGCCCATCTCCAGCAGCGCCTGGGCGGCGGAGTCCGTATCCACGGGAGGCGGAGGCTTCGCCGCCCGCTTCGGTGGGGCCTTCTTCGCGGGAGTGGCGGCGGGACGCAGCTGCACCACTTCTGCGAGCTGCGGATCCTTCTTCTTCGAGGGCACGCGTGAATCCTGCTTCATGTCTCGCGTGGGAGGGAACCGCCGTGGTGTCGGCCAGCCCCCGGGGAGGGGGGCCGTGTCAGGTGCCCGACAGCCCGGAGGTTCGCCGCCTGCCCTAGGCCCGGCGCTGGATGCGGCCGTCCTTGTCCAGGCTGAAGGGCTCCACGAGGGCCGACTGCACCTTCTCCTGGTAGCCCTGCACGCCAAACCCGCTCTCCGCCAGGGCGGCCAGGGCGGCGGTCTGCACGCGCCGGGCGGTGTCCTCGTTGGTGAGCAGCTGGAGCAGGGGCTCGCGCGCCGGCTCGTACTTCAGGGGCCCCAGGAGGTTGATGGCGGCGATCTTCACGTCATCGGACATGTCCTCCAGGAAGGGGAGGACGGCGGCGGCCACGCGCGGATCCTGCTTGCCCACGACGTGGTGGAGCAGGACGACCTTCTTCTCCGGGTCGCGCGTGTAGCGGGACGACAGGTGCTGGAGCGTGTCGACGATGACGCCCATCAACGCGTCCTCGGCCAGCAGCTCCTGCAGCACGCGCAGCGCCCAGGAGGTGGCGTGGTCGCTCTGCTTGAGGAAGGCGCTCACCGGGGCGACGGCGTCCTGGCCGAAGCCCTTGATGAGCTCGAAGGTGTGCTCCTTCTCATCCGCGTCGGTGGTGAGCGGGTCCACGGTGATGGTGAACCGGCTGAGCAGCACCGTGACGGCCTCGGGGTACTTCATCTCCCCCAACTGCTGGAGGGCCTTCTGCCGCGTGGAAGGCTCCCCGTACTTCTGGGTCACCTTGGATTTGAGCTTGAGGGCTTTTTCGGGGCCCGAGCCGCCCGTGAGGAAATCGAAGAGACCCATAGGTACGTACCCGCTCCGGATTCGGAAGGTGGAGGCGCCATGTAGGACGGGGCGCCTTCCAGGACAAGAGGCAACAAGAGGTACCACGCGGCAACCACACTACAGGTTCAACTCCCGGCGCACGTCGCCCCGGTAGCCCTTCGCCAGTGTTTCCGCGGCGGCGCGGACCTCATCGGTGACGTCCTCGGGCACCTTCACCTGGAGGATCAGGTACATGTCGCCAGGCGTTCCGCCCCGGAGCGACGGCACGCCGCGCCCCTTGAGCCGCATCTTCCGACCGGACTGCGAACCGGGGGGCACCCGCAACGTCACCTCACCCTGGAACGTGGGCACGCGCACCTCACCGCCCAAGAGCGCCTCGGCCACTGTCACCGGCAGATCCATGGACAGGTCGTCGCCCTCGCGGCGCACCAGCGGATGCTCGGCCACCTCGGTCTCGATGTAGAGGTCGCCAGGAGCCCCTCCATGGACGCCCGCCGCGCCCTGACCGGCGAGCCGCACCTTGGAGCCCGTAAGGACGCCCGCCGGAATCTTCACCGTCAGCCGGGTCGTCTCCTCCTTGATGCCGCTGCCCCCGCACTGCGAGCAGGGCTCCGGGGCCCGGCCGCTGCCATGGCAGGTAGGGCACACGCCCGAGCCGCCGAACATGGCCCCGCCCCGTCGCGCCCGGCCCGTGCCGTTGCAGGTGGGGCAGCTGACGAGCTTCCCGGTGTGCCCCTCGCCATGGCACTTGCTACAGCGGCCCGGGCGCTGGAGGGACAGCGTGCGCTCGGTGCCGGAGACGGCCTCGGCGAGCGAAATCTGGACCTTGGTCGTCAGGTCGTCGCCGCGCTCGGCCGCCGTGGCCCGGCTGCCACCCCGGCCCCGTCCGAAGAGGTCGCCCACATCGAAGCCGCCGCCGTGCCCGCCGCTCCCTGACCGCCCGAAGATGTCGTTGAACAGGTCGCCCAGGTCCACGCCCTCGGTGCTGAAGGGAATGCCCCCGCCGCCGCTGCCCCCGGCCGCCTGGGCCGCCCGGTACTGCCGGTAGGCCGTGGCCTTCTTCTCGTCGAAGCCGATCTTCTCCGCGTCCTCGCCGAACTCGTCGTAGAGCGCGCGCTTTTTCGGGTCGCCGAGGACCTCGAAGGCGCTGTTGATGCGCTTGAACTTTTCCTCCGCCGCCTTGTCCCCGGGGTTGACATCCGGGTGGTGCTGGCGCGCCAGCTTCCGGAAGGCCTTCTTGAGCTCGTCCGCGGACGCCGTCCGTGGCACGCCCAGAATCTGGTAGTAGTCGTCCGCCATAGTTCTCGCCGTGCAGTACCCGACAGCCAAGAACGTAACCAGTGGGTCGG
This sequence comes from Corallococcus sp. bb12-1, assembly GCF_026626765.1. Classification (NCBI taxonomy): domain Bacteria; kingdom Pseudomonadati; phylum Myxococcota; class Myxococcia; order Myxococcales; family Myxococcaceae; genus Corallococcus; species Corallococcus sp. bb12-1. Next base: position 37,082 of record NZ_JAPNJZ010000007.1, read on the forward strand.
TGAGCGCCAGCACGGGATGTCGAGACAGGGCCGGGATGGTTACAGTCGCCGGAAGATGAGGAAGGCCATGCCAGCACCACGCGGGCGTCGAATGGTCCCCCTGTGGCTGGCGTGCTGGCTCCTGGGGACCCCCCTCTGGCCCGGGACGGCGGCCCACGCCACGCCGCCGGACGCCCCCGCCCGGGAGGGCAGGGTGGTGGACCGTGTCGTCGCGGTCATCGAAGGGCAGGTCCTGACCCAGAGCGAGCTGGAGATGGAGGCCCGGGTGGCGCTGATCCAGCGAGGGGCCGTGCAGGTCGCCGCCGTGCCGCTGGACGAGCAGACGCTCCAGGGGGCCCTGGAGCTGTCCATCAACCAGCGCATCCAGGTCCTGAGCGCGGACCGGCTCCAGGCCTTCCCGGCGGAGCCCTCGGAGGTGGAGGCCCGGCTGGGCGCATTCCGCACGAGGCTGGGAGGGGAGGAGGCGCTGCGGCGCTTCCTCGCCCGGCATGACGTGGACCAGGACGCCCTGGTGGCCGTGCTGGCACGGGGGCTCCGGGCGGAGCGAATCCTGGACAGCCGGGTCCGGTTGAAGGCACAGGTGAGCGAGGCGGAGGTTCGTCACCACTACGACGAACACCGGGACCTGTACCCCGGCGAGTTCGACCAGGCGGCGCGCACGGCCATCCGCGAACAGCTGGTGCGGGCGCGCTACGGGGAGCTGGCGGCCCAGGCCCTGGCTGAAGTACGCAAGTCGGCGCAGGTGCGGCGGGTGGCGCCCTTCGCGCGGGAGGCACGGCGATGAGACGGCTGCGGGAGGACGGGACTCCCGAAAAGGCGCAGGGTTTCGTGATCCGGCAGATGACCGTGGAGGACATGCCGGCGGTGATGGCGCTGGAGAAGGCGTCCTTCAAGAACCCCTGGTCTCACGAGCTGCTCGGGCGCGAGCTCCAGCATGACTGGTCCACCATCCTCCTCGTGGAGGAGCCCCTGCCCGAGGGCGGCGTGGAGTTGCTGGGGCTGGCCATCTTCTGGATCGTCCACGACGAGGTCCACGTGCTCAACGTGGCCACCGCCCCCGTCCACCGGCGCCGGGGTGTGGCGCGCACGGTGATGGAGGAGGTGCTGCGCCGGGGCGTGGGCCGCCGCTGCTCCCTGGCCACCCTGGAGGTGCGCCGGGGCAACGAGTCCGCGCTCAACCTCTACCGCTCGCTGGGCTTCCGGGCGGTCGGCATCCGTCCGAACTACTACGCGGACGAGGGCGAGGACGCGATCGTGATGGTCCTCGACTTCTAGGGTTGCGCGGAGTAGAGCGTCCGGCCGTTGTCGCAGTCCCAGGTTTTTCGGGTGTCTGGTGGAATCAACCCGGGGTCCTCTGGCCGCTTCTGGCCCAGGGGCAAGCCATGCTTGACACCCGGGGGCCCCTCCCTATACTCGCGGGCCTTTCTGTAGCCTGTAGGTAGATATGCTCCGCTTTCGTGTATCCGGAAGCGGTTCCCATCGAAGAAGAGGTTTCAGTGCCGACCATCAGCCAGCTCGTCCGCAAGGGCCGCGAGAAGCTCAACATCAAGGGCAAGAGCCCTGCCCTGAAGGAGTGCCCCCAGAAGCGCGGCGTGTGCACCCGCGTCTACACCACGACTCCGAAGAAGCCGAACTCCGCGCTCCGCAAGGTGGCCCGCGTTCGTCTGACCAACGGGATCGAGGTCACCTCGTACATCCCCGGCGTGGGTCACAACCTCCAGGAGCACTCGGTGGTGATGATCCGCGGAGGCCGCGTGAAGGACCTCCCGGGCGTTCGCTACCACATCATCCGCGGCACGCTGGACTCCGTGGGCGTTGCCGGTCGCAAGCAGAGCCGTTCGAAGTACGGCGCGAAGCGTCCCAGCTAGTCGGTCCCCCGCGCGTCGTTGGCGCGGAACACCTTCGCTGTCCTTGAAGCTGTGTTGGACGCTGGCCCCACACCCTGGGGAGTGTCCCTGGAAGTCCAAGTCTTGAAGCCCCATCTGGCTTCCCTCAATGAGGGGAGTGGGGCGTAAGGGAAGAGATGCCTCGTCGTCGCGTAGTCGCCAAGCGGAAGATTCTCCCGGATCCGAAGTTCCAGGACCGGCTCGTCACCAAGTTCGTCAACGACCTGATGCGCAAGGGTAAGAAGTCCATCGCGGAGGGCGTGTGCTACGGCGCCTTCGCCCTCATGGAGGAGCGCGCGAAGGAAGACCCCCTCAAGACCTTCAAGAAGGCCCTGGACAACGTCAAGCCGGTGCTTGAGGTCAAGAGCCGTCGTGTCGGTGGCGCCACGTACCAGGTGCCCGTGGAGGTCCGTCAGGATCGCCGCGTCGCGCTGGGCATGCGCTGGATCATCTCCTACGCCAAGGCGCGTGGTGAGAAGACCATGCAGGAGAAGCTGGCCGGCGAGATCCTGGACGCCGCCAACAACCGCGGCAACGCGGTGAAGAAGCGTGAAGACACGCACAAGATGGCGGAGGCGAACAAGGCCTTCGCGCATTACCGCTGGTAGGTCCCGTCAGGGGCTTCGCGGTCGCCGCCCGGATGCGCTGCCAGCGTCCGGGCGGTTTTGTTTGTCAGCACGGCACGTTCTCTGAGATGTCCGATCGGTCGGTGGAGAGGGCCGCTTCCGGTTCCTCCCGCCTCCCTGGAAGGAACTGACTCATGGCCCGCGAGTTCCCCCTCGAGCGCTACCGCAACATCGGCATCATGGCGCACATTGATGCCGGCAAGACGACCACCACCGAGCGGATCCTGTTCTACACAGGCGCCATCCACAAGATGGGCGAGGTGCATGAAGGCACCACGACCACGGACTGGATGGTGCAGGAGCGCGAGCGTGGCATCACCATCACGTCCGCGGCCATCAGCGCCTTCTGGGAGCGCGAGGGCCACAACTACCGCGTGAACATCATCGACACGCCTGGGCACGTGGACTTCACCATCGAGGTGGAGCGCTCGCTGCGCGTGCTTGATGGCGCCATCGCGGTGTTCGACGCGGTGAACGGTGTGGAGCCGCAGTCGGAGACGGTGTGGCGTCAGGCGGACCGCTACAAGGTCCCCCGCATCTGCTTCATCAACAAGATGGACCGCGTGGGCGCGGACTTCGAGATGTCCGTCGGCACCATCCGCGAGAAGCTGGGTGCGCGTCCCGTGCGCATGCAGCTGCCGCTGGGCGCCGAGGACAAGCTCAAGGGCGTCATCGACCTTGTGCGCATGAAGGCGCTCGTCTTCCAGGAGCAGGAGCAGGGCAGCCACATCGACATCGTGGAGATTCCCGAGGAATTCCAGGCTGCGGCGGAGGCCGCGCGCGCGGAGCTGCTGGAGGCCGCGGCGGAACAGGACGACGCGCTCACGGAGAAGTTCCTCGAGGGCCAGGAGCTGACCGAGGCGGAGGTCCGCCGAGCCATCCGCAAGGGCTGCGTGGGCCTGAAGCTGTTCCCTGTGTTCTGCGGCTCGGCGTTCCGTCACAAGGGCGTGCAGCCGCTGTTGGACGCGGTGGTGGACTACCTGCCCAGCCCGCTGGACGTCCCACCGATCCAGGGCAAGACGCCCAAGGGTGAGGACGCGGTGCGCGAGACGCGCGACGATGCGCCCTTCAGCGCGCTGGCGTTCAAGATCATGAACGACCCGTCCTTCTCCTCGCAGACGCTGACGTTCCTGCGCGTCTACTCGGGGAAGCTGGAGGCGGGCACCGCGGTGTGGAACTCCGTGAAGGGCAAGCGCGAGCGCGTCAGCCGGCTCGTGCAGATGCGCGCGGACAAGAAGGACGAACTCACCGAGTGCTACGCCGGTGACATCTGCGCCGTGGTCGGCCTGAAGCTCGCGACGACGGGCGACACGCTCTGCGACGACAAGCAGCAGATCGTGCTGGAGCGGATGGAGTTCCCCGAGCCGGTCATCGACATCGCCATCGAGCCGAAGTCCACCGCCGACCAGGACAAGATCATCCAGTCCCTGCAGCGGCTGGCGATGGAGGACCCGTCCTTCCGCGTGCGCACCAACGAGGAAACGGGCCAGACGCTCATCGCCGGCATGGGCGAGTTGCACCTGGAGATCATCGTCGACCGGCTCCTGCGCGAGTTCAAGGTCGACGCGAACATCGGCAAGCCCCAGGTGGCCTACCGCGAGACCGTGACGACGACGCAGACGGCGGAGGGCAAGTACATCCGCCAGGCGGGCGGCAAGGGGCAGTACGGCCACATCTGGCTGCGCGTGTCCCCCAACGAGCCCGGCAAGGGCTTCGAGTTCATCAACAGCATCACCGGCGGCGCCGTGTCCAAGGAGTTCGTGGCCGCCGCGCGCGACGGCGCCCGGGAGGCCATGCAGAACGGCCCCGTGGCGGGCTACCCCATGGTGGACGTGAAGGTGGAGGCCTACGACGGCTCCACGCACGACGTGGACTCATCGGAGATGGCGTTCAAGATCGCCGGCTCCCTGGCCTTCAAGGACGCGGTCCGCGCGGCCCATCCGGTGTTGCTGGAGCCCATCATGGCCACGGAGGTCCTCACCCCGGAGGCGTCCATGGGCGACGTCATCGGCGACCTGAACGGCCGGCGCGGGAAGATCCTGGGGATGACGCCCAGGCCCGGCGGAGTGCAGGCCATCCAGGCGGAGGTGCCCCTGGCGGCCATGTTCGGCTACTCGACCGACCTGCGCAGCAAGAGCCAGGGAAGGGCGACGTACAGCATGCAGTTCAAGCACTACGCGGCGGCGCCCAAGTCAGCGCTCAACCGTTGATGCCCCGCCCGCTGGGGAAGCCGCCGGGCGAATTGTATTGACGTTCCAGCGGCTTTGAAGCACACGCAGCACCGCTCGGGAGTTCTCCCAAAGTTCCAGACCGCCGGGGTTGCACCGGTGCCGTCGTGAGGAGTGGTTCATGTCCAAGGAAAAGTTCGATCGCAGCCTGCCCCACGTGAACATCGGAACGATTGGGCACGTGGACCACGGCAAGACGTCGCTGACGGCCGCCATCACGAAGGTGCTCGCCAAGTCCGGTGGCGCCACGTTCATGGCGTACGACCAGATTGACAAGGCGCCGGAAGAGCGGGAGCGCGGCATCACCATCTCCACGGCGCACGTGGAGTACAAGACGAAGAACCGCCACTACGCGCACGTCGACTGTCCGGGACACGCGGACTACGTGAAGAACATGATCACGGGCGCGGCGCAGATGGACGGCGCCATCCTGGTGGTCTCCGCGGCGGATGGCCCGATGCCGCAGACGCGTGAGCACATCCTCCTGGCGCGCCAGGTCGGCGTGCCCTACATCGTCGTCTTCCTGAACAAGGTGGACCTGCTGGACGACCCCGAGCTGCGCGAGCTCGTGGAGATGGAAGTCCGGGACCTGCTCAAGAAGTACGAGTTCCCCGGCGACAGCATCCCCATCGTCCCCGGCTCGGCGGTCAAGGCGCTCGAGGGTGACATGAGCGAGATTGGCGAGCCGGCCATCCTGAAGCTGATGGAGGCGGTGGACAGCTACATCCCGACGCCGGTGCGCGCGACGGACAAGCCCTTCCTGATGCCGGTGGAAGACGTGTTTTCCATCGCCGGCCGTGGTACGGTGGCGACGGGTCGCGTCGAGCGCGGCATCATCAAGGTCGGCGAGGAAGTCGAAGTCGTGGGCCTCCGCGCGACGCAGAAGACGGTCGTGACGGGCGTGGAGATGTTCCGCAAGCTGCTGGACGAGGGCCGCGCGGGCGACAACATCGGCGCGCTGGTCCGCGGCCTCAAGCGTGAGGACATGGAGCGTGGCCAGGTGCTGGCGAAGCCGGGCTCCATCACGCCGCACACCAAGTTCAAGGCGCAGATCTACGTGCTGTCGAAGGAAGAGGGTGGGCGCCACACCCCGTTCTTCAAGGGTTACCGCCCCCAGTTCTACTTCCGCACCACGGACGTGACGGGCACGGTGAAGCTGCCGGAGAACGTCGAGATGGTGATGCCGGGCGACAACATCGCGATCGAGGTGGAGCTCATCACCCCGGTGGCGATGGACAAGGAGCTGCGGTTCGCCATTCGTGAGGGCGGCCGCACGGTGGGCGCGGGCGTCGTGGCGGAAATCATCGCGTAGCACTCAGGCCACCAGGCTCTCCGGAAGGCCCAGCAGGGCGCTCCCGGAGAGCAGGTGGGAATCCAGTTGCAACCCACGGGGTGTGGTGGTACACACCGCGCCCCTTCGTTCCGAAGAAACGGTTCTCTGAAATCCAGGCGTTGACGGGCGTACCGCCTCTCGGTTCAGAGGTCGTTCAAAGAGGTTCTTTCGAATGGCGACACAGAAGATCCGCATCCGGTTGAAGGCGTACGACTCGAAGCTCCTGGACCAGAGTGCTGGGGAGATCGTCGAGACGGCCAAGCGCACGGGCGCCAAGGTGGCCGGTCCGATCCCCCTGCCGACGCGCATCAACAAGTTCACCGTGCTGCGGTCGCCGCACGTGGACAAGAAGAGCCGCGAGCAGTTCGAGATCCGCACGCACAAGCGCCTGCTCGATATCCTTGAGCCGACCCAGCAGACGCTGGATGCGCTGATGAAGCTGGATCTGTCTGCCGGCGTTGACGTCGAGATCAAGTCCTAGGAAGCGGGATGGCGTCGGAGTGGTTTCACTCTGACCCCCGAGGAAAGTGCCATGGCGAAGTTTGACGTAGTCGACCTGGATTTGAAGAAGGTTTCGGAGATCGAACTCTCCGACGATATCTTCGGTGCCGAGCAGAACGCCCACCTGTTCTACGAGGTGGCGAAGATGCAGCAGATCAACCGGCGCCGGGGTACGGTCGGGGTGAAGAACACCTCGCTCGTCAGCGGCGGCGGCAAGAAGCCCTGGAAGCAGAAGGGCACCGGCCGGGCCCGTCAGGGTTCCATCCGCGCTTCCCACTGGGTGGGCGGCGGCAAGGCGATGGCCCCCAAGGCGCGTGACTACTTCTACCGTCCGCCGCGCAAGGTTCGTCGGGGGGCGCTGCGCGCCGTCCTGTCCCTGCGCGCCAAGGAGAAGCAGCTCATCATCCTGGACGGCTTCAAGCTGGATGCCCCGAAGTCCAAGCAGGCCTTCGAGGTCCTCACCCGCCGTCTGAAGCTCCAGAACGCGCTGGTCATCGACGAGCGCGGCAACACCAACCTGCACCGCAGCGTGCGTAACCTGGCGAAGTTCGACGTGCTGCCGCCCGAGGGTCTCAACCTCGAGTCAGTGCTCAAGCACTCGCACCTCGTCCTGACTTCTGCGGCCGCGAAGGCGCTTGAGGGGTCCCTGTCATGAATCTGAACGACGTCATCAAGGGCCCGCTCATCACGGAGAAGCTGGACAAGGCCCGCGAGAAGTTCCGCCAGTACTCGTTCATCGTGGACCGCAAGGCCACGAAGCACGACGTGTCCCGCGCGGTGCAGGCCCTGTTCAAGGTCACGGTCGAGGGTGTCAACACCAACATCGTGCGCGGCAAGACGAAGCGGGTGGGCAAGAGCATCGGCCAGCGCCCCAACTTCAAGAAGGCGGTCGTCACCCTCAAGGAAGGTGACAAGATCGAACTCTTCGAGGGGGGGGCGGTCTGACGCCACTGGCGACAGATCAGCCTGAGACGAGGAACACACCATGGGCATCAAGAAGTACAAGCCGACCAGCGCCGCCCGCCGTCTGATGACGGTGTCCGACTTCGCGGACATCACCAAGGACTCGCCCGAGAAGGCCCTCACCGAGCCGCTGAAGCGCTCGGGTGGCCGCAACGTTCACGGGCACATCACCCGTCGTCACCAGGGTGGCGGTCACAAGCGTCGTTACCGCACCATCGACTTCAAGCGTCGGGACAAGGACGGCGTGCCGGCCAAGGTCGTCGCCGTCGAATACGACCCGAACCGCACCGCGAACATCGCCCTCCTGCACTACGCGGACGGCGAGAAGCGCTACATCCTGGCCCCCGTCGGCCTGAGCGTGGGCGACACCGTCTTCGCCGGCGCCTCTTCCGACATCCGGCCTGGCAACAGCCTCCCGCTGCAGAACATCCCGGTGGGCACGGTCATCCACAACGTGGAGCTGAAGCCGGGCCGTGGCGCCCAGGTCATCCGCTCCGCGGGCACTTCCGGCCAGTTGATGGCGAAGGAAGAGCGCTACGCCCAGGTCCGCATGCCGTCGGGCGCAGTGCGCAAGGTACTCATCGAGTGCCGAGCCACCGTGGGCCAGGTGGGCAACATCGAGCACGAAATCATTCGCATCGGCAAGGCGGGTAAGAGCCGCTGGCTGGGCATCCGTCCCACCGTCCGCGGTCTGGCGATGAACCCCGTTGACCACCCGCACGGTGGTGGCGAAGGCAAGTCCGGCCAGGGTAATCCGCACCCGGTGTCTCCGTGGGGCAAGAAGACCAAGGGCCTCACCACGCGCACCAACAAGCGCACCGACAAATTCATCGTGAGCGGCCGCCGTCAGGGCGCGCGCAGCCAGTAAGAGGATTTGAAACATGGCTCGTTCGATCAAGAAGGGTCCGTTCGTTGATGATCACCTCCTCAAGAAGATCGAGGGGATGATCGCGGCGAACAAGAAGGCGGTCGTCAAGACCTGGTCCCGGCGCTCCACGATTCTCCCTGAGTTCGTGGGTCACACCTTCGCCGTGCACAACGGCAAGAAGTTCATTCCGGTGTTCGTCACGGAGAACATGGTGGGCCACAAGCTCGGCGAGTTCGCCCCGACGCGTACCTTCGGTGGCCACTCGGCGGAGAAGAAGGTCGCCAAGGCCCCGGGCAAGTAGCCCGTTCGTTCGCCTGAGAGCCTGAGGAGATGACCATGGAGTCGACTGCACATCTGCGTCACCTGCGCATGAGCCCGCGCAAGCTGTCCCTCGTCGCGGCGCTCATCCGGGGCAAGCCTGTTGAGGCTGCCCTGAACATCCTGAAGTTCACCCCGCGCGCTGCTGCTCGGCCGGTGGAGAAGCTCATCAAGAGCGCCGTCGCTAACGCGACGGATCTGTCCAAGGGGCAGGTCGACGTGGATACCCTCTACGTCAAGACCATCTCCGTGGATCAGGCCGCCACCCAGCGCCGGTTCATGCCGCGCGCCATGGGGCGCGCGACGCCCATCCAGAAGAAGTCCGCCCACGTCCACGTCGTGTTGGCAGACGCCAAGAAGTAGGACCCGTCGGGCCCTGCCCGGACGCACCAAGGAGAATCAGTTTGGGACAGAAAGTACATCCGATCGGGTTCCGGCTCGGCGTCATCAAGACCTGGGACTCCAAGTGGTTCGAGCACAAGAACTACGCCCAGTGGCTCCACGAGGACATTCGCATCCGCGAGTTCGTGAAGAAGTCACTGAATCACGCGGGCGTCTCCAAGGTGGAGATTGAGCGCGCCGCCAACAAGGTGAAGGTCAACGTCCACACCGCTCGGCCGGGTATCGTCATCGGCAAGCGCGGTGCGGGTATCGAGACCGTCAAGAAGGACCTGCAGCAGTTCACCAAGAACGAGGTCTTCCTGAACATCGTCGAGGTCCGCAAGGCCGAGACGGACGCGCAGCTGGTGGCGGAGAACATCGCCACGCAGCTCGAGCGCCGCATTGCCTTCCGCCGCGCCATGAAGAAGGCGTTGCAGACGGCGATGAAGTTCGGGGCCAAGGGCATCCGCATCGCCTGCTCGGGTCGCCTGGGTGGCGCCGAAATGGCGCGCTACGAGTGGTACCGCGAGGGCCGCGTGCCCCTGCATACCCTTCGTGCGGACATCGACTTCGGCTTCGCCGAGGCCAAGACGACCTACGGCAAGATTGGCTGCAAGGTCTGGATCTGCAAGGGCGAGGTCCTCCCGGGTAAGGGCGGCCAGGCCCCCCTGCCCACCAACCGGTAAGACGCCCTCCGCGGGGCGGGTTGAAAGACCCGCCCTGCCCGTGAGGCACGAAGGACAGCGACGATGCTTCAGCCTGCTCGAACCAAATACCGAAAGATGCAGAAGGGCCGCATGGGCGGCGCGGCCCACCGGGGCAGCGACCTCACGTATGGTGAGTTCGGCCTGGTGAGCCTCCAGCCGGGCTGGATCACCTCGCGACAGATCGAGGCGGCCCGTATCGCGATGACCCGCCACGTGAAGCGCGGCGGCAAGATCTGGATCCGGATCTTCCCGGACAAGCCCATCACGAAGAAGCCCGCCGAAACCCGAATGGGTACCGGCAAGGGTGGCGTGGAGTACTACGTCGCGGTGGTCAAGCCGGGTCGCGTCCTCTATGAGATGGAGGGCATGACGAACGAGATCGCCAGAGGGGCGCTGAAGCTGGCGCAGGCGAAGCTGCCGCTGCTCACCAAGATCGTGCAGCGCAAGGACCTCTCGCTGTAGTCACGCACCGCGGCGGGCGTTCCCTCCTCGTAACAGAGAGGGCGTCCGCATCGCGCCGAGGAGACAAGATGGCGACTGCGAAGGAATTGAAGGACCTGTCGACGGACGACCTGCAGAATCGCGCGAAGGAGCTGCGCGACACGCTGGTCCAGGATCGACTGAAGCGCCGGACCGGCTCGCTGGACAGCCCTGCAGAGGGCGTGCAGCATCGCAAGGATCTGGCCCGCATCCTCACCGTCCTGGGCGAGAAGGCCCGGGCCGCGAAGGCGGGGTAGTTGTAGCAGTGCATCCGTGATGGCGTCCGGGCTCACCCGGACGCCCGCGGCCATCCGGGCAGAGGGCCCGGGTGCATGACAGACAGTGAGAACCAACATGGCTGAAGCGACCGAAACGCCCGCTGCCGAGACCTCCACCCGGGGTCGTCCCAAGACCCGCGTGGGCATCGTCACCTCCAACAAGATGCAGAAGACGGTGGTCGTCACCGTCCAGCGCCGCGCTCCCCACCCGAAGTACGGGAAGATCATGAGCCTGCGCGAGAAGTACAAGGCGCACGTCGAGGATCACGACTACCCGAAGAAGATCACCATCAACGAGGGTGATCGGGTGCGCATCGCCGAGACCAAGCCCGCTTCGAAGGACAAGCGTTGGCGCGTGGTCGAGGTGTTGGAGAAGAGCAAGAACGTCTAGGTAGGCCACACCGGGTTCGCACGCCATGAAGCGGGCGACCTGGTTCGAGCAAGAGGAGACTTCACATGATTCAGATGCAGAGTGTGCTCGATGTGGCCGACAATTCGGGCGCCAAGAAGGTGTTTTGCATCAAGGTTCTCGGCGGCTCCAAGCGCAAGTACGCCTCCATCGGCGACGTGATTGTCGTGTCGATCCGTGAGGCGCTGCCCAACTCCAAGGTGAAGAAGGGTGACGTGGCCAAGGCCGTCATCGTCCGCACCCGTCGCGAGGTGGGTCGTGCGGATGGCAGCTACATCAAGTTCGACGGCAACTCGGCGGTCCTCATCAACAAGGACCTGGAGCCCATCGGGACGCGCATCTTTGGGCCGGTCGCCCGTGAGCTGCGTGCCCGCAAGTTCATGAAGATCATCTCGCTGGCGCCCGAGGTCCTCTAAGAGGACGCAGGCCGGACGGCGAACAGCCAGAGTGAGGAAGCCATGCAGAAGCTGAAAGTCGGTGACACGATCCAGGTCATCTCCGGGTCCGAGCGCTCGGAGAAGACGCCGGCGACGAAGCGCGGCAAGGTGCTGAAGGTCGACCGGGAGGCGGGCCGCGTGACGGTCGAAGGCCTGCGCCTGGTCAAGCGCCACATGCGCAAGACGCCGCAGAGCCCCGAGGGCGGCATCATCGAGAAGCCGGGTACCATCGCGCTCTCGAACGTCCAGGTGGTGTGCGCCAAGTGTGACAAGCCGACCCGCGTCGGCATCCGCAAGGAGGGAGAAGCCTCCAAGCGGTTCTGCAAGCAGTGTGACGCCCTGATTGACTAGGGGTCCGTGTTCGGGCATGTATGCGCGCCCCTTGCCCCACCTCTCGGTGGGGCAGGCGGGCGTGCACGTCTGGAGGGCTGAAATTGTCGAGCCCTCCAGGTGTTTCCAAGTTCCAGAAGAAGGACTGATCGGGCGCGCTGGGTACAGAACGGCGTTCCGAAGCAGAGGACTAAAAAATGGCTGACGAGAAGAAGGCCGAACCGAAGGAAAAGAAGGAAAAGAAGCGCGGACGCAAGGAAGAAGCCAAGAAGGTCGGCTTCGCCGCGAACATCGAGGAGGGTCTGAAGGCCCGCTCGGCGCGTCTGAAGGACCGCTTCCGCAAGGAAGGCGTTCCGTCGCTGATGAAGGAGCTGGGGCTCAACAACCCCATGGAAGTGCCGCGGCTGGAGAAGATCGTCGTCAACATGGGTCTGGGCGAGGCGCTTGCCAACAACAAGATCCTGGAGTCGGCGGTGGACCAGCTTGCCGCCATCACCGGTCAGAAGCCGGTCGTGACGCGCGCGCGCAAGTCCATCGCGAACTTCAAGCTGCGCCAGGGCCAGGCCATCGGTGCTGCGGTTACGCTGCGTGGCGACCGTATGTTCGAGTTCATGGACCGCTTGATCTCCGTCGCGCTGCCGCGCGTGCGTGACTTCAAGGGCGTGTCCCCGAAGGCCTTCGACGGGAAGGGCAACTACACGCTCGGAGTGCGCGAGCAGATCATCTTCCCGGAAATCAACTACGATCAGATCGAGAAGGTGAAGGGGCTCAACATCAGCTTCGTCACCACCGCCCCGAACGACGAGCAGGGACTGGCGCTGATGCGTCACTTCGGCATGCCGTTCCGTCAGTAGGACCGAGTTCAGGACTCCCATCGATCATGGCCAAGCTCTCCAAGATTGCCCAGGCGAAGCGCAAGCTGAAGTTCCCCGTGCGTCAGTACAACCGCTGTGGTCTCTGCGGTCGTCCTCGCGCCTTCCTGCGCAAGTTCAAGATGTGCCGTATCTGCCTGCGCCACCGTGCGCTGCGCGGCGAGATCACCGGCGTCACCAAGTCGTCCTGGTAGGCGCTGGACCCGTGGTGCAAACCCTGCCCTGAAGAGGGTAGGGTGGCGCACCGCTGAAGCAGAAGAGCAGTGGCAGTCATCGCGAACCCCCGGGATGGGCCCGGCAGGCGTGGTGGTTGCGATCGCGGAGTCGCCCTGAAGGGGACACCGCTTCGGAAGGTGTTTCATGCCGGTCAATGATCCCGTTGGCGACATGCTGACCCGCCTGCGCAATGCTTCGCGCGCGCGGCACGACAAGGTCGTCATCCCCCACTCGAAGCTCAAGGTCGAAGTCATCAAGGTCCTCAAGGACGAGGGCTACATCGGTGATTTCACCATCCACGAGCTCGCGCCGCAGAGCGAGATCTCCGTCCAGCTGAAGTACGGCCCGGACCGCAGCCCGGCCATCACCGGCATCCACCGCGTGTCGAAGCCCGGTCTGCGCCGTTACGTGGCGGTCCGCGAGATCCCGCAGGTGCTGGGAGGCATGGGCATTTCCATCCTCTCCACGTCGCGCGGCATCCTGGTGGACACCGAGGCCCGGAAGCAGAAGGTCGGCGGCGAGTTGCTCTGCAAGGTCTACTAGCCAGGAGTCTGGGTGTAGCGCCCCGCGAGGAGCGCGCCCCAGGCGACCCCAGCACGAGGCAATCATGAGTCGGATTGGAAAACTGGCGATCAAGCTTGGCGACAAGACGAAGGTCAATGTCGCCAACCAGCAGGTCAACTTCGAAGGCCCCAAGGGCAAGCTGTCCGTCAAGCTCCCCGCCAAGGTGAAGGTGGAGGTGAAGGACGGCCAGGTGACGGTGCAGCGCGAGGATGATTCTCGCGAGGCCCGCAGCCTTCACGGTCTGACGCGCACCATCCTCGCCAATGCGGCGAAGGGTGTGTCGACGGGCTTTGAGAGGCGCCTGGACATCCGTGGCGTCGGTTTCCGCGCGGAAGTGAAGGGCAAGGCCATCCACTTCTCGCTCGGCTATTCGCACCCGGTGGTCTTCAACCTGCCGGAAGGTGTGACGGCTGAAGTCGACAAGGCTTCGCGTACCGAGGACAGTCTTCCCACGGTGGGGCTGACGCTCCGCTCGGCGGACAAGGAAGCCCTGGGCGCCACGGCGGTCAACATCCGCTCGCTGCGTCCGCCAGAGCCCTACAAGGGCAAGGGCATCAAGTACTCCGAGGAGCGCATCCGTCGCAAGGAGGGCAAGACCGGTACGACGTAGTCGTCGCGCCGTCTTCGCCAATAGTTCAACCCTGCCGGGCCCTGGGGCCAGGCGGAATCATCCGGCGGCGGAAGGCCGCATCGCCGCCGGACGGAAAAGGAAGCAGCCATGTCCAAGGTCGATCAGCGTCTCAAGAGGAAGAACCGCATCCGCAAGAAGCTCTCGGGTACCACCGAGCGCCCGCGGCTTACGGTGTACAAGAGCCTCAAGCACATCTACGCGCAGGTGGTTGATGACTCCACCGGCCGCACGCTGGCGTATGCTTCGTCCCTGTCCAAGGAGCTGAAGGGCAAGGACGAGGGCGACAAGAAGTCCGACGCCAAGCGGGTGGGTTCCCTCATCGCGGAGAAGTGCAAGGCCGCCAACGTCGACGCGGTGGTTTTCGACCGCAACGGCTTCCCCTACCATGGGCGCATCGCTGCCGTGGCCGACGCCGCGCGCGAAGCCGGCCTGAAGTTCTAGGTACCAGAAAGGAATTCCTCAAGTGGCAACTCCGATCAATCCGAACGATCTGGACCTGACCGACCGCGTGGTGAACATCAACCGCGTGGCCAAGGTGGTGAAGGGTGGCCGTCGTTTCTCGTTCGCCGCGCTCGTCGTGGTGGGCGATGGCAACGGACACGTGGGCGTCGGCCTGGGCAAGGCCAACGAAGTCCCCGAAGCCATCCGCAAGGGCGGCGAGAACGCGAAGAAGAATCTGTTCCGCGTTCCGCGCATGGGTCACACCATTCCGCACGAGATCCTGGGGCACTTCGGTGCCGGCTGGGTGCTCTTGAAGCCGGCCAGCGAAGGTACGGGCGTCATCGCCGGTGGCGCGGTGCGTGCGGTCCTCGAGGCGGCGGGCATCCGCAACATCCTGACGAAGAGCCAGGGTTCGCGGAATCCGCACAACGTGCTGAAGGCCACCGTGGCGGGCCTGAAGCTGCTGCGCAGCGCGGAGCAGGTCGCGCGGCTGCGTGGCAAGGACGTCGAAACCCAGAAGCTCGCGGGCGAGGCGAGGGGCTAGTCATGGCGCTCAAGGTTAAGCTGACGAAGAGCTTCTCGGGTTCTTCCGAGGACATGCTGGCCACCATCAAGGGCCTCGGTCTGAAGAAGTTCGGTGACGAGCGGCTGTTGAAGGACACCCCGGCGGTTCGCGGCATGGTGTTCAAGGTGAAGCATCTGGTCTCCCTGGAGACGGTCAGCCAGGAGGCCCCGGCGCCCAAGCGCCGCAAGCCCCGGAAGATTGTCGCCCGGGACCGCGCCCTGGAGCACCTGGCCGCCAAGGCCAAGGCCTGAGGAACGAGGATCCAATCATGAGCATCCTGACAAACCTGAAGCGTCCCGAGGGCTCCTGGCACCGCAAGAAGCGCGTCGGTCGCGGCCAGGGTAGCGGCCTTGGCAAGACGGCAGGCCGCGGTGGCAAGGGCCAGAAGGCCCGCTCCGGCAACATGCGGTTCGAAGGCTTCGAAGGCGGTCAGAGCCCGCTGCAGCGTCGCCTTCCGAAGTTCGGCTTCAACCCGCCCAATCGCACCGTGTACGCGGTGGTGAACCTGGGTGACCTGGAGCACGTGTTCGACGCTGGCACGACGGTGGACGAGGCCGCGCTGAAGCAGGCGGGCTTGGTCAAGGGCCGTTATGATGGCGTGAAGGTTCTGGCCCACGGGGAGCTCGCCAAGAAGCTCACCGTGCGCGTGAACAAGGTGTCCGCGGCGGCTCGCGAGAACATCGAGAAGGCCGGTGGCTCCGTGGAAGAGCTGCCGCTGGTGGCGCACAAGCCTGAGTCGGCCGCCAAGGCCCACTCTGGCAAGGGCGTCAAGGCCCCTCGCCAGCCCCGGGCGTAGGCGTGACCGGCGCGCATCACAGTGATGTGGTGCGCGCCTTCAGCCTTGTGTAGGCTTCCGCGCCCCTTTCCGGAACCGGAGAGGGGCGTTTGTTGTTGCTGGCAGAACCTCTTGAAGAGGATGGCTTTCCCGTGGCCCTGAACGCCTTCGCCAATGTCTTCCGCATCGCGGAGCTGCGCAGCCGGCTTGCGTACACGCTCGTGCTGCTGTCCGTCTATCGCATCGGCATCTTCATCAACACGCCGGGCGTGGACCGCTCTGCGATGAACGCGTTCATGGACGCCCAGAAGCAACAGGGCGGCCTGGTGTCGCTGTTCAATCTCTTCTCCGGCGGCGCGCTGGAGCAGATGTCCATCTTCGGTCTGGGCATCATGCCGTACGTCAGCGCCTCCATCATCATCCAGCTGCTGGCGGTGGTCGTGCCCAGCCTGGAGCGGCTCCAGAAGGAAGGCGCCGCGGGCCGGCAGAAGATCAATCAGTACACGCGCTACGGAACCATCGTGCTGTCCATCGTGCAGGGCGTGGGCATTTCGCGGTGGCTGGCCTCGCTGGGGCGCTCTGACTCGGGGCAGAGCGGCTTCAACCAGGTGGTGGTGCCCAACGACAACCTCTGGTTCACCTTCATGACGGTCGTCAGCCTCACGGCGGGCACGGCCTTCATCATGTGGTTGGGCGAGCGCATCACCGAGCGCGGAATCGGCAACGGCATCTCGCTCATCATCTTCGCGGGCATCGTGGCCCGAGTGCTCCCTGGCGCGAAGCAGCTGCTGGACCTGACGACTCAGGAAGTGGTCAACATCGCGGCGGTGCTGGGCCTGTTGTTCTTCATGCTGATCATCATCGGCGTGGTGGTGTACGTGGAGCGCGGCATGCGGCGGGTGCCCATCCAGTACGCCAAGCGCATGGCCGGGCGGCGGATGTTCGCGGGGCAGGCGACGTACTTCCCCATGAAGGTGAATGCCTCGGGTGTGATTCCCCCCATCTTCGCCGGCGCGGTGCTGTCGTTCCCAGCGACGCTGGGGGCCTGGTTCCCCTTCCTGCAGGGCTTCCAGCGCAGCATTGAAGGCAACCTCTGGGTCTACAACGGCCTGTTCGTGCTGATGGTGGTGTTCTTCTCCTACTTCTATACGGCGCTCACGTTCCGGCCGGATGATGTCGCGGACAACATCAAGAAGCAGGGTGGATACATCCCCGGCATCCGCCCGGGTCGCCAGACGGCGGAGTTCATCGAGCGCGTGCTCAACCGGCTCACGTTCGGTGGCGCGATCTACCTGGCCATCATCTGCGTGATTCCGACCGTCATCAGCAGCGTGTTGGGTGTTCAGTTCACGTTCGGTGGCACGGCCCTTCTCATCGTGGTGGGCGTGGCGCTGGACACGGTGCAGCAGATCGAGGGTCACCTCATCAGTCGCAACTACGAAGGCTTCGCTGGTCCGCGCGGTCCGCGCATCCGTGGTCGGGTTCGCGTGGCGGCCTGACGGCTGGCGGTTGTGTTCCAGGCGCCTCTCTCCAGTGGTGGGGAGGGGCGCCTCGTCGTTCAAGGATGGACGCTGGTGCAAAGGAGCGACATGAACCTCATCCTGTTGGGGCCGCCGAACGCCGGGAAGGGAACCCAGGCGAAGAAGCTCTACGCGGACTTCCACATCCCGCAGATCTCCACCGGGGACATCCTGCGCAAGGCCGTGAAGGATGGCACGGCGCTGGGCAAGGTGGCCGGACCCCTGATGGCCGCGGGCCAGTACGTGCCGGACGATGTCGTCATCGGCATCGTGGAAGAGCGATTGAAGGAGCCGGACGTGGCCAAGGGCTTCGTGCTCGACGGCTTCCCGCGCACCCCGGGGCAGGCGGATGCCCTGGACCAGATGCTGGCGCGGCTGGGCCGGCAGCTGGACGCGGTTGTGTCCCTGGAGGTTCCACACTCCACGCTCGTCGAGCGCGGCTCCGGCCGGCGCGTGTGCCCCAATGACGGGTCCGTGTACCACGTCACCCAGAACCCGCCGAAGCGCGCGGGCCTCTGTGACAAGTGCAGCTCGGAGCTCGTCCAGCGCGAGGACGACACTCCCGAGGTCATCGAGCGTCGTCTGAAGAAGTACGACGCGGAGACCTCTCCGTTGAAGGCCTTCTACGACAAGAAGGGTCTGCTCAAGAGCGTGGATGGCGTCGGGTCTCCCGAAGGCATCTACGAAGAAATCAAGAAGGCAGCAGGTCGTCCTTCCTGAGCAGCGGCCAGGCAGCGGGGCGGTGGGCTGGCATGAGCCGGACTGTCGCTCCTCCGTCCACGGGTTCCCGGAGGCAGGGCGCCGGTGGGGAAGAAGGCGCACGAACCCGATGGAGATCAAGAGCGCCGGTGACATCGCCCTGATGCGGGAAGCGGGGCGGATCGTCCGTGAGATCCTGGACGAATTGGAGAAGGCCGTGGCGCCCGGTGTGTCCACGTGGGAACTGGATGCCCTGGCCGAGCAGTTGATCGCCAAGAAGGGCGCCAGGTCGGCGTTCAAGGGCTACCACGGCTTCCCGGGCGTCCTCTGCGCCTCCGTGAACCAGGAGGTGGTTCACGGCATCCCCAACCGGAAGCGCAGGCTGGTGGCCGGGGACCTGATGAAGCTGGACTTCGGGGTGGTGTACCGGGGCTTTTTCGGAGACTCGGCGCGGACGGTTCCCGTGGGGAAGGTGACGCCCGAGGCCCAGGCCCTGGTGGACGCGACCCGTCAGTCCCTGGAGAAGGCCATCCAGGTGATGCAGGTGGGCAACCGGATTGGCGACATCGGGCATGCGGTGCAGAGCCACGTGGAGGCCCGGGGTTTTTCGGTGGTACAGGATTTCGTGGGCCATGGGATTGGCCGGAAGCTCCACGAGCCGCCGCAGGTGCCCAACTACGGGCAGGCGGGCTCGGGGATGAAGCTGCGGGCGGGGATGGTCCTGGCGGTGGAGCCGATGGTGAACCAGGGAACGGCCGACGTGGAGGTCCTGGAGGACGAGTGGACGGCCGTCACGGTGGATGGGAAGTTGTCCGCCCACTTCGAGCACACCATCCTCATCTCGGAGCGGGGACCGGAAGTTCTGACCCGCTGATCCTGCGGGACCCCCGGACCGGGGGTGAAATAGGGTGATGTCAGAGGGTGTTGATAGAGGTCCCAGTTTCGAATCGCGCGGTGCTTGCTACTTACGGACCAAAGTGTTATCCCGCCGCGCTTCCAGAAGGTTCGTGGTCCGGGAAGAAGGTTGACGCTTGCCGAAGGATGATTCCATCGAAGTCGAGGGGACCGTCATGGAACCCCTACCGAACGCGATGTTCCGCGTGGTGCTGGACAACGGCCACAAGGTGCTCGCGCACATCTCGGGTAAGATGCGGATGCACTTCATCCGCATCCTTCCGGGCGACAAGGTGAAGGTCGAGTTGTCTCCGTATGACCTGACCCGCGGACGCATCACGTACCGGGCCAAGTAATTCGCGCCGGCCGCCTGTGCGGACCGGCTGTTGTGTTTTCTCCGTTGAAGGAAGGAAGTTCGCTCCAATGAAGGTTCGGGCGTCCGTCAAGAAGATCTGCGACAAGTGCAAGGTTGTCCGCCGCAAGGGCATCGTGCGCGTCATCTGCGCTTCCAACCCCCGGCACAAGCAGCGCCAGGGCTAACAGTCCCTCAGGGACTGTTGGCCTCAGACCAACTCCACAACAAGGAAGACCGAAGATGGCTCGTATCGCCGGCATCGATCTGCCGCCCAACAAGCGCGCGGTGATCTCGCTCCAGTACATCTACGGGATCGGTAACAAGACCGCGCACGACATCATCGAAGCGGCGGGCATCGATCTCACCACCCGGACCAAGGACCTCACCGAAGAGCAGGCTCGAAAGATCCGCGAGATCATCGAAGCCAGCTACAAGGTCGAGGGTGACCTCCGGCGTGAGGTGACCATGAACATCAAGCGGCTCATGGACCTGGGATGCTACCGGGGTCTGCGTCACCGCAAGGGTCTTCCGGTCCGTGGCCAGCGCACCCACACCAATGCGCGTACCCGCAAGGGTCCCAAGCGCGGCATCGTTCGCGCGAAGCCGGCCGCTCCGGCCCGCTAAACCCTCTGGCGCCCGCTGCCTCCTTTCGTGAGGCGCGGGCGTTGATCACCTACTCCCAGGAGCAGCGATTCACATGGCTGACGAGATCAATACCGCCGCCGCGCCGGCCGGTGCCGAGGGCGGCGAGGCCCCTGCGGCGAAGAAGAACAAGCGCAAGGGCAAGAAGAACATCCTCAACGGCGTGGTCCACATCCAGTCCACGTTCAACAACACCATCATCACGATCACGGACGTGTCCGGGAACGTGATCTCCTGGTCGTCGGCCGGGGCCCGCGGCTTCAAGGGCAGCCGCAAGTCCACGCCGTTCGCGGCGCAGGTTGCCGCTGGCGACGCCGCCGCGAAGGCGATGGAGCACGGCCTCAAGACCGTGACGGTGTTCGTGAAGGGTCCGGGCGCGGGTCGTGAGTCGGCGCTGCGCGCGCTGGCCGCCGCTGGCCTGAAGATCAGCCTCATCCGCGACGTGACGCCCATTCCGCACAACGGCTGCCGTCAGCCCAAGCGCCGCCGCGTCTAATCACTGCTTCGGGCCAGGCTCGCGTTCTCGCGAGCCGGCTCCAGACCATCTGCAAGGAGAATTTCCGTGGCCCGTTACACCGCGAGCGCCTGCCGTATCTGCCGGCGTGAGAACCTGAAGATGTACCTGAAGGGCGACCGTTGCTACACGGACAAGTGCGCCATTGAGCGCCGCCCCTATCCCCCCGGTCAGCACGGCCAGGGCCGCGTGAAGTTCTCCGGCTACGGCGTGCAGCTGCGCGAGAAGCAGAAGGTCAAGCGCATGTACGGCCTGCTCGAGAACCAGTTCCGCGGGTACTACCACCGCGCGTCCGCGGCCAAGGGCAAGACGGGTGAGAACCTGTTGCAGCAGCTGGAGCTGCGCCTGGACAACGTGGTGTTCCGCATGGGCTTCGCGGACACGCGCAACGAGGCGCGCCAACTGGTGCGTCACGGTCACTTCCAGGTCAACGGTCGCCGGGTGAACATCCCGTCGTTCTCCGTGAAGCCGGGCAGCACCGTGGAGGTGGTGGAGAAGAGCCGCAAGGTGCTCCGCATCTCCGAGGCGCTGGAGACCGTGGACCGCCGTGGCACGCCGCAGTGGATCGACCTGGACAAGAAGGCGTTCAAGGGCACGGTGAAGACGGTTCCGAACCGTGAAGACCTGACGATGCCCATCCAGGAGCAGCTCATCGTCGAGTTGTACTCGAAGTAGTTTGGGTGCTGGGCCCGCTTCAACGGGCCCCTCCCGCAGTGGACGCCCTGGCCGACGAGGCCGGGGCGTTGTTGCTTTGGAACGTCCGGAATGCGCGTCCTGCGCGCGCCGGGCGGCGCCGTTACGCAGTCCCCGCGTGCCCGTCCTCCCGTCACTTCGGCGGGGAGGTTGGTGATGGCGCACGCTCCCAGGAGCAGTCCCCATGGCCGATACGTTTGTCGCGAAGAACTGGCGTGACCTCATCAAGCCGCGCCGCATGGAAGTGGATCAGGACTCGCTGAGCCCCACGTACGGGAAGTTCGTGGCGGAGCCGCTGGAGCGCGGCTTTGGGACGACGCTGGGCAACTCGCTGCGGCGGGTGCTGCTGTCGTCGCTGCAGGGCGCGGCCATCACGTCCGTGAAGATTGAAGGCGTGGACCACGAGTTCACGACCATCCCCGAGGTGGCCGAGGACGTCACGGACGTCGTGTTGAACCTGAAGGAGGTCCTCCTCCGGATGCACACGAACGAGCCGAAGACGCTGCGCATCGAGGTGGAGGGGCCCAAGGAAGTGAAGGCGGGCGACCTCATCGCGGACCAGGACGTGGAGATCCTCAACCCGGGTCACCACATCTGCACCGTGTCCGAGGGTGGCAAGGTGCGCATGGAGCTCTCCTGCCGCCGGGGCCGTGGCTACGTCGCCGCGTCCACCAACAAGGTGGCGGGCGCGCCCATCGGGACCATCCCCATCGACTCGCTCTTCTCGCCCATCCGCAAGGTGAACTACCAGGTCACCAACGCGCGCGTCGGTCAGGTCACGGACTTCGACAAGCTGTCGCTCGAAGTGTGGACGGACGGCTCCGTGGTCCCCCAGGACGCGGTGGCCTACGCGGCGAAGATCATCAAGGAGCAGCTCACGGTGTTCGTGAACTTCGACGAGACCGAAGAGCCGGTCGTCGCCGAGGCGCCCAAGGAAGAGGCGAAGCTCAACGAGAACCTGTTCCGCTCGGTGGACGAGCTGGAGCTGTCGGTCCGTTCGGCCAACTGCCTGCAGCAGGCGAACATCAAGTCCATCGGTGATCTGGTCCAGCGCACCGAGGCGGAGATGCTCAAGACGAAGAACTTCGGCCGCAAGTCCTTGAAGGAGATCAAGGAGATCCTCGCGGAGATGGGTCTGTCGCTGGGCATGAAGCTGGAGAACTGGCCGCCGAAGAACGCGCCGGCTCCCGCAGCCCCCAAGGCCTAGCCCTTCGTCGTTTCCCGTCGCCGCAGCACCTGCCCCGCCTCCCACCGACACGGCTTCACGGTGGCGCGGGGCAGGGGGCCCTGGTACACAGGGCCCGATTCAACGGACGTCCCAGGTGTCGGGGCCGTCCTTCCCACCCGGTACCTGACACGGCCGGAGTGGTGGGGTTCTCTAGAAGAGGCCCCGGAGCACGCGCATGCGCCACAAGGTCGGACAAAGGAAGCTGCACCGCACCACGAGCCACCGGCTCGCGATGCTCAACAACATGGTCACGTCGCTGCTGGAGCACGGTGCCATCCGCACCACCGTTCCCAAGGCGAAGGAAGTCCGGCCGCTGGCGGAGCGCATCATCACGCTCGCCAAGCGTGGCGGTCTGTCCAACGTGCGCCTCGCCGCGCGCACCGTGAAGGACCGCGTGGTCCTCCAGAAGGTGTTCAGCGAGTACAAGGAGCGTTACGCCTCCCGTCCCGGTGGCTACACCCGCATCATCCGCCTGGGCTTCCGCCGGGGCGATGCCGCGGAGATGGCCCTCATTGAGCTGGTGGACCGGCCCGCGAAGGCCCCGGCCGCCGCTGAGACGGAAGCCCCCGCCGAGACGAAGTCCGAGGGCTAGCCGCCCTTCGTCCCGCGCCCGGGTCTCTTCTTCGTGAGAGGCCTGGCCGGGGCTGAGACAGCACAAAGGGCGCCTTCCCGGCTTGGGAGGGCGCCCTTCGTGTTTCCAGGGGGCGGCGCGGGGCGGCTACTTCTTGGGGGCGCGCAGGCGCTCCCACTCGATTTTCAGGTCCTCGGTGAGGTCGGCCTGGTCGTCCGCGCTTCGCATCTTCAGGGACTGGAAGCGCAGGTCCGCCGGTGCGGTGGTGCCGCCCGCTCCCAGAAGCTGCCGGGGCGTGATGGTGACGAACGCCCCGGGCTGCACCTCCGCCACCGCCGCTCGGTACTGCTCGTTCACGGTGATGGTGACTTCGCGCCAGACGTCCTGGCTCTCATTCCAGATGGTGATGGAGGGCCGATCCAACTTGTCGCTGAGCACGATGCGCGCGTCCATGTCGCCCGTCGCCACGGTGCTTGCCGGGCAGGCGATGGCGAAGCTGGCCACGGACAACACCACCCAGCTGGCGACGATGCCGGCCTTGTATTTGAAGAAGCGGTCGCTCGCGCGGAAGTCCGCCAGCTGCTCCTTGAGGATGGAGAAGCCGTTGAGGACGACGTTGGAGGCCTCGGAGGCGACGCGCTTGCCTAGTGGGCCTTCGGCCTTCGCCTTGTCCAGGGGCTCCACGCGTGCGGCGCTCACGGCCCGCATGCCGGAGCTGGTGGCCGCACGGGGCTGGGCGCCGGATGGGGGCGACGTCCGGGTGGGCGGGGTGCTGGGGGGGGCGGGTTTGCGCGCGTCGCTCATCGGATGCCGGAGTGTAGAGGCGTCGGTGCGGTGGTGGCTACTGGCCCTTGAGCAGCTGCAGGGCGCGGCTGGCCACAGCGTTGTCGGGCTGGGTCTCCAGTACCTTGCCCAGCCAGCGCTCCGCCTCGGCCGTGGCCTTCTGGCGCTCCTGCGGGCCGCGCGCCTTCTGGGCCTCGTCGGTGTAGAGCAGGCCCAGGCGCAGGGCGAACTCGGTGTTCTCCGGATCCTTCTCCGCCACGTGCTTCAGCTCCCGCTGGGCGGCCGGGTAGTCCCCATCCAGTTGGTACACCAGCGCCAGCTTGCCCCGGGCGGGCACCGAGTTCGGCTCCAGCGTCACCGACACCTGGAAGGCACTCTTCGCCGCGGGCAGGTCGCGCGCGTCCAGGCTCAGGTCGCCCAGGCGGAACCACGCGAGCTCCAGCATCGGGTTGAGCACCACGGCCTTCTCGAAGGCGGCGCGGGCCGCGTCCGGCCGCTGACGCGACAGGTACAGCTCCCCCAGATAGAGCTGGTTCTTACCGTCCCTCGGGGCGCGCTCGATGGCCTGCTTGAACTCGTCCACGGCGCGGCCGGCGTCGTCCAGTCGCTGGTAGGCCAGTCCCAGGAGGGAATGCACCACGGCCAGGTCCGGGTAGTCGTGGAGGATCTCCTCGAAGGCGATGACGGCGTGCTGGGGCGCATCCAGCTCGTGCAGGAACCGCATGCCCTCCTCGAGCTTCGCCTCCGCGGCCTTGGGGAAGCCCTGGAAGGGGTCCGCCAACTGGTTCATCAGCGCTCGGGCGGTGGCGACCTCGCCGGGGGACGGGGTGCCGCGCACGACGGTGCCCAGGGCCTCCACGGCGCCCGCGGTGTCCCCGGTGCGGGCCAGGGCCTTGGCGAGCGGCAGCTTCCATCCCGCGCGCTCCGGGGCGAGCTCCACGGCCTTGCGCAGGGGGCCCAACGCCGCGACGTACTGCTCCGACTCCAGCCGCGCGACGCCCAGGCGGTAGTGGAATTCGGCGGTGGTGGGGGACAGGGTGATGGCGCGCTCGAAGGCGGCCACCGTGGGCTGGCCCGCGTCCTTCGCCCGGGAGAAGAGCGTCAGGCCCAGCATGTACTGGTCCGTCGCGCGCTCGTTCCGGGCGATGGCCTGGCGCAGCTCCTCCGCCCACGCGTCCGCGTGGCCCGCCTTCACCTGGGCTTCGGTGAGGGCCCGAGCCACGTCCACGTCGTCCGGCGTGCGCGCGTGCAGCTCGCGCAGGAGCGGGAGCGCCTTCTCTGGCTGGTTCTCATCCAGGTACGCGCGCGCCTGGGCCTGGGGCGCCAGCGCGGTCCCCGTGGCCTTGCCGTGGCCGCAGCCGGTGGCGAGCAGGCCCAGCCCGAGCAGGGCGACGCGGGTCCAGCGGTGCGAGCGGGGACGGTTCAGGGGCTTCACGTGCACGGAGGACTCGCTCAGGAGGCTTTGGAGGTGGGGGCGGAGGGCCGCTGCTGGGCGATGCCTTCCTTGCCCTGCAGGGCGATGGCGGCCTCGGTGTCGCCGCCCTTGCCTCCCAGGGAGAGGTTGTCGGCGATGATCTGCTCGCGCACGGCCCGCGCCAGGCCCTCGCGGTCGTTCTCCGCGAACGCCGTGGTGTCGATGGGGCGGCCAATCTTCACGCGCACCGGGCCCGGGGTGATGTTCCACGAGTTCTTGGGCATCAGCGTGGAGCTGCCTTCGATGGTGACGGGGCAGATGGGCACGCGGGCCTTGAGGGCGAGCGCGAACGGACCCTTCTTGAAGGGCAGCACGCTGCCGTCCTCGGAGCGGGTGCCCTCCGGGTACAGGAAGATGCTGGTGCCCTTGCGGACCTTCCGGGCGGCGCGCTCCAGCGATTCGATGGCGGAGGCCCGGTCACTGCGGTTGACGAAGATGTGGCCCGCGAGCCAGAGGTACCAGCCGATGAAGGGCACGAGGCGCAGCTGGCTCTTGGCCACGTAGCGGAAGTCCACCGGCACCGAGATGAAGTGGGCCGGGATGTCGAGGGTGGACTGGTGGTTGGCTACGTAGATGGTCGGACGCTTCGGGTCCACGTTCTCCGCGCCGAATACCTCCAGGCGCGCGCCCCCGGCCCAGAGGAGTACGGGGGACCAGAGGCGCCGGGCGACCCAGACCGAGCGCGACGGGTTGAGCGTCAGGATCATGGCCGAGATGGAGACGAAGAACATGATCGCCGACCACACCGTCGCCACCAATATGCACCACAGCTTGCGCACCATGCGTCGGGTTTCCTCCTACCGGTCGCCCCGTGAGGCGGACGGGCAACCGGGCGACGCATGACTTAACGCGCCGCTGGCACCTCGACGTGCGGGACGGGACGGGGGCATTCAGTTTATCTACCATGGCTTCCCCCACCATTGTTTCTGGTGTGTGCCGCTCGGCGGGGTTACAAGCAAGGGTGGCGTGGCCAGGAAAAAGTTCATCGCCATCGCGGGCAACATCGGGGCCGGAAAGACGGAGCTCACGTCCTTCCTGTGCCGGAAGTACGGCCTTACGCCGTCCTTCGAGCCCAATGACCAGAACCCCTATCTCGCTGATTTCTACAAGGACATGAAGACGTGGGCGTTCCGCTCGCAGCTCTTCTTCCTGACGCACAAGTTCCGGCTGCACCAGGAGTTGGAGCGCACGCCGGGCACCGTGCTGCAGGACCGGACGCTGTATGAGGACGCCGAAATCTTCGCCAAGAACCTCCACCGGCAGCGGCTCATCGACAAGCGTGACTGGGGGACGTACTGGGAGCTGTACCAGACCATCTCCAAGTCGCTCACGCCGCCGGACCTGATGATCTACCTGCGCTGCCCGGTGGCCACGTTGCGTGAGCGCATCCGCCTGAGGGGACGCGCCATGGAGAAGGACATCCCGACCGCGTACCTCAAGCGCCTCAACGCCCTCTACGAGGAGTGGTTCGAGGGCTACTCGCTGTCGCCGGTGCTGGTGCTGGGGACGGACAAGCTGGACTACCTCACCGACCTGGTGGACCGCGTGGACCTCTTCCGACAGATCGAGAAGCACCTGTGAAGGAGGTCTACGTCCTGGCCACCGAGCAGACGGGGCCACCCCCGTTGGAGGCGCTGCGCGCGGCGTTCGCCACCGACGAGGTGGAGTTCGTGCCGCATGACGACGCGCAGGGCTTCACCGTGCGCGCGGATGGCTCCGAGGTGCGGGTGGTGCTCAAGCCGGAGAGCGAGGGCCGCCCGCGCGTCAATCCAGAGCTGTTCAGCGGCAGCCCGGAGGCCTTCGCCCGGGTGGAGAAGGCCCAGTCCTGCTACGCGTTCCTCCTGGAGCCCGGGGGAGCGCAGCCCACGCTGCCCGTCTTCGAGGCGCTGTGGACCGTGCGCACGCTGATGGAGCTGGTGCCCGGGGTGCTGGTGGACGTGACGGCGTTCAAGCTGCACGAACCCGAGGACGTGGTGGAGATCACCGAGCTGGATTTCGACATCCGCGACCACGTGCACCTGCACGCCATCGAGCTGGCCGAAGGGGACACGCCCCTGTGGGTGCACTCGCACGGGATGGAGAAGTTCGGCGCTCGCGACGTGGAGATCTTCCACCTGGGGGAGGGAGACCTGCAGGCCGCGGAGAGCTTCCTCCACGAGCTGTGCACGGACCTGGCGTTCGCGCAGGGGCCGGCGCTGCGCCATGAGGTGGCCACCAGCGAGGGCCAGAGCTTCACGATGGTGCCGTCGGAGGAGGCCCGCGCCAACCTGCTGGGCGTGCCGCTGGACGCGTTCGAAGGCCATGAGGGGCTGTTCCTCACGGTGGTGTCGCCGCTGGGACGGCACAACACGGCGGAGCTGCTGGCGAGCTACCGCGAGCGCTTCGCCAAGGAGCCGGAGGAGCAGACCGCGGCCATGCACGAGGAGGCTCAGGCGCTGCTTCCCGCGTTCCTGGCGCGCTTCCAGCGCAAGGGGTTGATGGAGCCCCTGACGTTCCTGGTGCGCGCCCCCTTCGAGACGCACCCGGAGGGCGAGGCGGTGGTGGAGTACCTGTGGTTGGAGGCGGTGACGCGGGACGAGGGCTCCGTGGTGGGCCGGCTGGTGGATGGCGCGGTGCACACCACCGAGTGGCGCAAGGGCGCCCACGTGGAGGTGGAGGAGAAGCAGATCAACGCCCTGGCCATCGCGCGTGAAGGACGCCCGCTCAATGAGTCCGAGCTGCGGGCCCTGCTGACCGCCGAACGCCCCATGTAGTGGCCGGTGCTTGCTGGCGCCCCTCGGGGCGCTGCTAGGCTTGCCCCATCGCATGCCGGCACTCCTGCTGCTCACGGGCCCGTTCGCGGGGCGCCGCTACGACGTCGTCTCCCAGTTGACCCTCGGGCGCAGTCCGTCGTGCGACATCCCGCTGGAGGACGACCAGGTGTCGCGCCGCCACGCGCAGCTGTTCCTGGACCCCGTCGCGGGACAGGTGCGGCTGCGGGACCTGGGGTCCACCAACGGCACGCTCCTCAACGGACAGCGGCTGGCACTCCAGGAAGAGGCGGTGCTGCGGCCGGGTGACCGGATGCGCGTGGGCGCCACCATCGCGGTGTTCGAGCCGCCGCCGGTGTCCATCGTCGACGAGCCTTCCGGCGTGTCGTCGGCCTCGGAGCCGGGGCACGTCCCCATCGAGGAGGTGCTGCCGCACGTGGGCGCGGCCGCGGCGATGTATTCGGCGGGGACGGCGCTGCTGGGGGCCACCAGCGAGGCGATGGTGCTGCGGCGGCTGGCGGAGGAGACCGTGCACGCGCTCAACGCGGATCGCTCCGCGGCGCTCTTGAGCGGGCCGGAGGGGCTGCGCACCGCGGCGGTGTCCGGCGCCGCGTCCGTGGAGGTGCCTCGCGCGCTGGTGCAGGCCGCGCTGGAGCGCAAGGAGTTGGGACGCACGGACACGGCGCTGTGCTCTCCGCTGGTGGCTTCGGGCGGCCTGCCCTTTGGCGTGCTGTACGTGGAGCGCGAGGAGTCGCCATTCACCGAGGGCGAGGGGCAGTTGCTTGCTTCACTCGGCCGGCTGGGGGGCGAGGCGTACACGGCGGTGCGTTCGCGCGGGGATGCGGAAGCGACCGACGTGCCCTGGGTGACTCCGCTGGGGACCTCGCGGGGGTTTCGTGGGCTGTTGGAAGAGGCTCGGCGGGCCGCGAGCAGTGTCGCGCCCGTGGTGTTGCATGGCGAGCCGGGGACGGGAAAGGCGCTGCTGGCGCGCTTCCTCCATGGTCGTTCGCCGCGCGCGCTGGGGCCGTGGGTGATGGTGGAGTGCCGGCAGCCGCTGGAGGCGGTGGAGGTGGCGCTGTTCGGCCGTGCCGGGGCGGCCGGGCAGCCTCCGGTGACGTCCGCGGTGCTGCGTGCGGATGCGGGCACGTTGCTGCTGCGCCATGTGGAGGCGTTGCCTCGCGCGGCGGCGGAGCGACTGGCGCGGATGCTCGCCCGACGCGCGGCTCCGGCCCGGCAGGGCGGTGAGGAACCCGTGGACGTGCGGGTGGTGGCCACCTGTGCCGCTCCGGTGTCCCGGCTGGCTTCGCGCAGTGAGTTCGATGCGGCGCTTGCTCGGGGACTCACGGGCTTCGAACTGGAGGTGCCGCCGCTGCGCGAGCGTCGCGGGGATGTGCCGGTGCTGCTCGAGTTCTTCGCGCTGCGCGCGGCACGGCAGAGCGGGCGGGAAGCGCCGGTGCTGGGCCCGGAGGCGCGGCGCCTGCTGGCGGACTACCCGTGGCCGCAGAACGTGCGCGAGCTGGAGTTGGTGGCGGAGCGGCTGGGGCGCGTGTACGCGGCGGGGCAGGTGGGCATCGCGCAGCTTCCTCCCGAAGTCCGTGAGGGCTCGGTGGGGCACGCTCCCCGCACGTTGCCGGAACAGGTGGCCCGGCTGGAGCGCGATCTCATCGCGGAGGCGCTGCGCGAGTCGGGAGGCAAGAAGGTCCGCGCGGCGGAGTTGCTGGGCATCAGCCGGCCGACGCTCGACCGGAAGATGCTTGAGTACGAACTCACGCTGGAGCGCGGGCCTCGCGGGTGATGCCGTAGCGCTGTGGCGCCCAGGTCGGAATCCAGGAACCCGATGCTGCCCCTCTTGGAGGGACCCGGGTCGGATGCGCTTCAGGCCTTCGTGATGGCCGTGTCCTTGCGACGGCTGATCAGCACGCCCGTGAGGATGAGCGCCGCTCCGAGCGTCTGGACGAGGGTGGGGCGCTCGCCTCGCACGGCCCAGGCGGTGAGCGCCGCGACCACGGGGATGCCGGTGCCGTAGAGCGTCGTGCGGTTGGTGCCGACCTGCTGCACGCTGCGGAACCAGACGAAGTACGCGAGCACCAGGGGCACCAGCGCTGAATACACGAGCGCCATCCACCCCGAGGTGCTCACGCGCGACGTGTCCATCGCGATGACCTGTGACGCTCCGGCCAGCACCACGCCTGGGGCTCCGGTGAGCATGGTGATGGCGGTGATGCGCAGCGCGGACACGTCCGCTCCCACCGTGCGCGTCCCCACCGTGTAGATGGACCAGCACAGGGAGGCTCCGATGATCAGGGCATCCCCTTGCCACGTCGCCGCGCCCAGGTTCGGCCCCCTCGCTCCCACCACCAGCAGCATGCCGACCACCGCCAGCGAGAGCCCGGCGATGACCGGGCGGCGGAGCCGTTCGATGCCGAGCGCCGCGCCGAGCGCCGCCGTCACCACCGGGCTCACCGCCGTGAGCATCCCGCTGTTGGCCGCCGTCGTGCGCGCGAGGCCTTCAATGAAGCACAACTGGTACAGCGTGTTGCCCACGAGCCCCAGGCCGGTGAGCCGCAGGAACACCTTCCACGGCATCGGCTTCCAGCCCTCCACCGCTCCCAGCACCAGCCCCATCGCGAGCGCCGCGAGCCCGAAGCGCAACGCCATGAAGGCCCGGGGCGGCATGCCCTCCAGTGCGTCCTTCACCAGCGTGTAGTTGGTGCCCCAGACGACCACCACGGCGAGCATCGCCAGGTCGGATGCGGACAGAAGGCGGGCAGGCGCTGCGACGGCGGGGGACGAGGTACTCACGGCCGCGGGGCATAGGGCGGCGCTGCGCCAGATGCAACGACGGGGATGGGCGGGCAGGGAAGCAACCCGGACATTTCCCCACGCCCGTGCTTGTCCGGCCGCCCTGCCCGTGTCGTAAATGCCCGCCCATGGACTTCCGTTTTTCGGACGAGGTGCGACGCGCGAAGGACTCCGGGCAGCCGTTGGTGGCGCTGGAGACGAGTGTCGTCGCGCAGGGCCTGCCGTACCCCGACAACCTCGCGGCCGCTCGCGCGTGCGAAGAGGCCGTGCGCCGCGCTGGCGCCGTGCCCGCGCCCATCGCCGTGGTGGATGGCGAGGTGTGGGTGGGCCTGGAGGATGCCGCGATGCGGCGGCTGGCCGAGGGCAAGGAGAAGCTGCTCAAGCTGGGCTCGCGCGACCTGGCCGTGGCCGTGGCCACCCGCGCCAGCGGCGGCACCACCGTGAGCGCCACCTGCGAGCTGGCCGCGGCGGTGGGCATCCGCGTCTTCTCCACGGGCGGCATCGGTGGCGTGCACCGGGGCGCCGCGGAGCACTGGGACATCTCCCAGGACATCGCCGCGCTGTCGCGCTACCCGGTCGCCGTGGTGTGCGCGGGCGCCAAGTCCGTGTTGGACCTGCCCAAGACGATGGAGCTGCTGGAGACGGCGGGCGTGCCCGTCATCGGCGTGGGCACGCACGAGCTTCCGTCCTTTTACAGCCGCGAGTCCGGTCTCTCGCTGGAGCACCGCGCGGATGATCCGGAGGCGGCCGCGCGCATCGCCCACGCCCGCTTCGAGCTGCTGGGCCAGGGTGGCGTGCTCTACACCGTGCCTCCTCCGGAGGAGGCCGCGCTGCCTCGCAACGAGGTGGAGCTGCACATCGCGTCAGCGCTGGCGGACGCGGAGCGGCAGGGGGTCCGGGGCAAGGCCGTGACGCCGTTCCTGCTGGGCGAGATGGCGAAGCGCACCGGCGGCAAGAGCCTCAAGACGAACCTGGCGCTGCTGGTGAACAACGCGCGCTTCGCGGGGGCGCTGGCCGTGGCCTACGCGCGCATCGCGAAGCGCTGAACCCCGACGTGCTGTCAGGGCGCGCGGTGCTGGAACCAGGACACCAGGTCCTCCAGCGCCGCGCGGTCCACGTCGTCGAAGGTGTTCTTGTGCTCGGAGTCGATGTCGAGCACCGCGAGCAGCTCGCGATCGCGGCCGAACACCGGCACGACGATCTCCGACGCGGACCTTCCGTCGCAGGTGATGTGGCCCGGGAAGGCGTGCACGTCCGCCACCACCACCGTCTCGCCCTTCGCGGCGGAGGTGCCGCACACGCCCTTGCCGAAGGTGATCTCCAGGCACCCGAGCGTCCCCTGGTAGGGGCCCACGCGCAGCAGCTTCCCGGGCGTCACCACCCGGTAGAAGCCCGTCCACAGGTGGCCAAAGGCGTGGTGCAGCAGGCAGCTCATCGTCGCCATCGCGCAGATGTCGTCGTCCATCCCCTCCAGGATGGCGAGGGCATGGGACTTCAGCTCGGCATACGCCTCGGACTTCGGCTGACCGCGCAGATCCAGGGTGACTTCCGCCATGATGGGCCTCGAAGAGGGGGTTGCCGCCCCTTCTAACAACCCTGGTGCCCGCTGGCACAGGAGGCCGTGTGGAACAGCTCGTCCTGGATTCACGAACCCGTCTGCTCGTGCTCACCGGTGCCGGAGTGTCGGCGGAGAGTGGGGTGCCCACCTTCCGAGGCATGAACGGCCTGTGGGAGAACCACCCCGTGGAGGCCGTCGCCTCCCCCCAGGGCTTCCAGGCGGACCCTGCCCTGGTGTGGCGCTTCTATTCGCAGCGCCGGACGGGCGCGGCCGACGTGAAGCCCAACCCCGGCCATGACGCACTGGTGCGGTGGGAGGCCCACCTGGGCGATCGCTTCCTCCTGACCACCCAGAACGTGGACGGCCTGCACACCCGCGCGGGCAGCCAGCGCGTGGTGGACATGCACGGCAACCTCTTCCGCACGAAGTGCGCGGACTGCCGGCGGGAGCCCTTCGACGACACCTCCGTGCACCCGTCCGGTACGGTGCCGAAGTGCGACAGTTGCGGCGGTCGGCTCCGGCCCGACATCGTCTGGTTCGGGGAGATGCTGGCCTCCGCCGATCTGGAGCGCATCGGCGAGTTCGTCTCGCGCAAGGACGGCACGCGGTTGGTGTTCCTGGCCGCGGGCACGTCCGGCGCGGTGTGGCCGGCCGCGGGCCTCGTGGACGAGGTGCGCACCGCGGGCGGAGAGACGTGGCTGGTCAACTACGAGTCCGCCGCCAACACGGAGCGCTTCCAGCACTTCGTCCAGGGCCTCAGTGGCCAGGTGCTGCCCACGCTCGCGAAGCTCGTCTGACGACGGTGGCGGTCTCCGGCTCGATTCGCGGGCTGGACGTGCGCAGGCGGACGACTGACTGTCAGCCCGGCCCCGACCGTCGCGTCAGGGGGCGGGCGTGTGCGCGGCCCGTCGTGGCGTGCGCGGCATTGCTTCTCCGGGGACACCGGCGTTGCATCCAGGTCCCCTCCGCCCACGGAGCCTCGCCATGTCCCAGGAACGTTTCACGACCAGCCGCGAGCTGTATCACCGCATCCGGTGGGATCCCCGGCTCGACGCCCGTGAGTTCGTCGTCGGCTACGACGCGCACCGGGGACCGGGCGCGCTGGAGGAGATGCCCTTCGAGGCGTTCGTCCCCGACGGGGAGATTCCGTGGCACCGCGTCTGGTACTTCAAACGCGGCCATCAGGTGGTGTGGGATCGCAAGGAGCGCCTCGATCTCCTGAGCACGAACAACACCGGGAGCGCCGAGGCGGCCGCACCGCACCGCCCCGTCTCGGTTCCCGGCTTCACGCCGCTGCCAGCGTACCGGTACGACGCGCGCTCGGGCTCCTGGGCGGAGGCTCCCCGCGACCTGGGCCACACGCTCCCCACGCCGGCGTCGCTCACCGTCGCCACCTTCAACGTCCTCTTCGACCTGTACGACGCGGAGCTGCTGGCGACCGAGCGCAGGACCCCGGCGGCGCTCGCCCTGCTTCGAGAGACGGACGCGGACCTCATCGCCTTGCAGGAGGTCACCGCGCCCTTCCTCCGGGCCCTGCTCGCGGAGCCCTGGGTGCGCGAGCGCTACTGGCTGTCGGACGGCCCCGGCGCGAACACCGTGGAGACCTATGGTCAGGTGCTCCTGTCCCGCCTGCCACTTGCCTCCGTGTGGCAGCGCGTCTTCTCCCGGGACAAACGGATCATCGCCGCCGAGCTGCGGCTGTCCGGTGGCCCGCTGTGGGTGGCCACACCGCACCTGACCAGCAACCGTGACGCCGCCGGAGCCTCCGCGCGCGCCGTGCAGGTCCAGGCCCTCCTCGAATGGGCCCGCGCGCTCGGTGCCACGGGCGATACCGAGGCTCCAGACCTGGTGCTGGCCGGTGACTTCAACTTCGGCGACGGGGAGCCCGAAGTGGACGTCTTCGCCCGTGCGGGCTTCGTGGATGCGTGGACCGCGCTGAGGCCTTCGGAAGCGGGGGAGACGTTCAACCCCCAGTTGAACTCGCTGGCGGCGCTCACCACCGTGTCGGGGCGGCTGCGACGGCTGGACCGGGTGCTGGTGGCGTCCGCGTCGGAGCGGCTTGCTCCCCGGAGCATCGGCCTCTTCGCGGAAGCCCCCCTGGATGGGCCGCCCGCGCCCACGGGGAAGGCCCTCTTCGCCTCGGATCACTTCGGGCTGTGCTGCGTCCTGCACCGCGAGGCGGGGGCGTCCCCGGTGGCGCTTGCCTCACCGACCTCGGCGGCGTTGGTCCACCACACGGCCCTGGTGCTCATCCCTCCCGAGGACGTCTGGGCTCCCATCCAGGCGCTGCGCAAGAAGCACGACTCGAAGTTCCAGCGGTGGATGCCCCACATCACGCTGCTCTATCCCTTCGTCCCGGAGGAGGACTTCGAGACGGTGGAGGCGCTCCTCGCGGATGCCCTCCAGGGAATCGAACCCTTCGACGTGACGCTCTCCGCGTTCGGCCTCTTCGAGCACCGAGCCAACGCGACGGCATGGCTCCGTCCCGACGCCCAGCCCGCGGACGCGCTGGCGGCCCTGCACGCGAAGCTCGTGGCGGCCCTGCCTGAATGCTCAGCTTCCGCCCATGGCGGTTTCACGCCGCACCTCTCGGTGGGCCAGCTCGCGCTTTCGCCGGATGAGGACCCCGCCCGCACACTCGCCGGGTGGCAGCGGAGCTGGCGGCCGTTGAAGTTCGCGGTGGGCGAGCTCTGTCTCATCCGGAGGAAGGGCGACACACCCTTCGAGGTCCTCCGACGCATTCCTCTGCCGGGCTCCACGCCACGCGCACGCGAAGCCGCCCCGGAGCACGAAGACACCCCGCTGCGGGAGGTGCTGGCCTCCCTGGGCGCGGGCAGCTCGCGCGAGGGGCGCGCCGCCAGGACCGCGGCGGTGGAGCAACTGCGCAAGCACTGCGAGCGGGTGGGAACCTCGCTGCATCCGTATGGCTCGTACCTGCTGGGCACGGATGGCGCGGGTAGCGACGTGGACGCGGTCGCCATCGGCCCGGCGAACCTCTCCCGCGAGGACTTCGCGCGCTCTCTCCTCCAGGAACTGGCCGCCTCTTCAGCCAGCTCTGCTCGCTACGTGGCGGATGCCGCCATCCCCCTGGTGAAGGTGTCCCTGGGGGGCGTGAGCTTCGATCTGGCCTATGCGAGCCGTCCGGAGGGCTCGCCCCCCGAAGAAGACCCGCTCATCCTGCTCGAACGGCATGGCTCCCAGCTCGACCCCGCGGGCCTTCGCTCCGTCCTGGGACTGGCGGACACGCTGGGGCTCCTGGAGGTCATTGCCCGTGAAGGCGGACGGACCGAGCGGTTCCACGCCCTGCTGCTCGCGGTCAAAGCGTGGGCCCGGGCCCGGGGCCTCTACTCGCACGCACTGGGCTATCTCGGTGGGCTGTCATGGACGCTGCTCGCGGCCTGGGCTTGTACGCGCGCGGCCCCCGACGTCATGACGTCCGATGCATCACTGCTCGCGCACTTCTTCAGGTCCTTCGCCTCCTGGCCCTGGCCGCAGCCGGTGACGCTCACGCCCGAAACGGCTCGCTACCGTCCTGAAGGCAAGCGCGACCTCCTGCCTGTCATCGCCCCCGCGCTCCCGGCGCGAAACACCGCGCGCAATGTGTCGCGCTCCACGTTCCGCGTCCTGCAAGAGGAGCTGCTGCGTGCCGGCGAGCTCGTGGCCCGTGCTCGCGCCTCGCGCACGCCCGAAGCCTGGGCGGCGCTGTTCCACCCCGTGGATGCGAACCACGACCTGCCGACCCGACTGCGATTGTCCGTCGATGGCCCCACCCCAGAGGCCCGGGAGGTCGTCGCGGGTTGGCTCCTGGGTCACCTCACGGCCCTGGTGTATCGCTTGGAAGGAGACCGGCGCCTCGCCGTGCGTCCCCTCCAGGCACCGAACGCCAGTGGAAGCCTGCTCATCGGCCTGGAGGCGCGCGAGGCGGCGGCCTTGTCCTGGCAGCCCCACGGCCCGCTGTTCGAAGCCGTGGAGGCGTTTCGTCTGTCATTCCAGGAATGGACGCACCGCCCCGAAGGAACAGCGCTTCGCGTGGAATGGATGCGTGGGAATGACCGAAGCCCTTCCGACGCATCCACTCCGTAAAGCCTCGCAGGGACGGCGCGCGACTTTCCGCGAGGGCTTGCGTTACTTCGAGCCCCCCAGCCACGAGCCCCACCGCACGAGCTGCGTGCCGCCCTCGGACTCACGCTTGCCACCGCCGACCACGCGCTCGGTGTTGCTGGAGAGCGGCTGGAAGCGCGCTTCGAGGGGCAGGCCCGCGAGTCCCGGGGCCCACGGCTCGGCCGCGGTGACCTGGAAGAAGACGCGCTGGACGCCCTCGACGTTCTCGCTGCTCTGTTCGGTGAGCGCGGGCACCGTGTGGCCCTCCGCGGTGAAGGTGCCACGGGTGACAGACGCGCCAGCGGCGGGCGCCTCCTCCGGGTTCAATGCCTCCCAGGGCAGGCCCAGCAGCACCTCCTCGAGGGGCTCCGGCTCCGCCTGGGTGAAGTCGGAGCAGGGGGCGGCGTTGGCGTCGTCGATGGGGCCTTCGGTGCGCAGGAGGTAGCCGCGCTCGGCGGTGAAGCACACCCGCTGCACGCTGGGGGCGGGGCCCACGTCCACCTTCCGCTCGTAGTACGCGCCCGGACCCAGGGGCCGCTCCAGCGCGGGCACGGGAGCATTGGCGTCCGCCGAGCCCTCGCGGAACTCGCGCAGCGTCAGCTTGATGCCGCCCGGGGTGTGGAAGCCGGCGGACTCGGTGCTCGCGTCCAGCAGGCCGTGGGAGAGGTAGAGCGGGCCTGGCGTATTGGCATACACGCGCGTGCGCAGGGGGCCGTCCACCGGGCGCTGGTCGCTGACGTAGCGAAGGGCCTCCCAGTCACGGCCCGCGCTGGAGGCACGCTCGGCGGTGGCCTCGCCCCCGTGGGGCACGTCGAGCGGGCGCGTCGTGTCCGAGCGCACGGGGACGAGCAGTTCCTGCGCCAGCCGCGCCTGGGCCAGCGGCTTGCCGGCCGCGTCGGTGAACGCCAGGCGCACCCAGACCCACGGTTGCTGCACGGCCACCACCTCCAACGTCACCTGGCCCGTCAGGGTGCGCGCGGTGCCGCCGCTTTCGCGGGGACTGGGGCCCTGGGTCGCGGAGAAGGCGTAGGTGACGCCGTCGCCCACCCGGGCGCGCTTCCAGGCGTCCGCGTCCTGCGCGGGCGAGGACTTCTGGACCTGGGCGTCGGAAGGAGAGGGGCCGCTGCTGGACTTCGTGCTCTCACAGCCCGG
Organism: Corallococcus sp. bb12-1; assembly: GCF_026626765.1. NCBI lineage: Bacteria > Pseudomonadati > Myxococcota > Myxococcia > Myxococcales > Myxococcaceae > Corallococcus > Corallococcus sp. bb12-1. The sequence continues at coordinate 74,627 of NZ_JAPNJZ010000007.1, forward strand.
CAGGAAGGACAGGGCCGCGCCCAACAGCGCGGCGAAGGGAAGGGAGGCTTGGCGCATAGGCATGTGCGACGGGATACACCAGGAGTGGATTCACGCCCAACCTCCACCCAGACAGGCGGTGTTGATGGGTGAACGCGACCCCAGTGCCGGTGACTGATTCAAAGACACCACTGTCCTGAAAAAGAAGGGCCAGACCGTTGGGGGAAAAACCGTTGTCAGGGCAGTCGCTTAGGGCTCCGGACGTCACGTTCCTTTACTCTTAGAGTTTGGGAACCTGGAGTGTCGGTGCTCCAGGCAATCCTCCGAATACGTGACATCCCCCTCTGAGGCCGCGAGTGGCCCGGCAGTTGCTCAGTGGCTGGGCACGCTGGTCCGCGGCTGACGGGAAGGTCAGGCGGCGGCGGGCGTGTCCCCCCAGAATCAGAGGAAGAGACAAATGTTCAAGAAAGCGGCAGTCCTCGTTGCGACCTGTGGCGCGTTCCTGTCCGGCTGCGGTAACGACGTGCAGCTTGAGAACCAGGAGATCATCTCCAACCTGGTCGAGGCCGGCTTCCCTGAGACCGACATCATGGTCGTCGACGACGCCGTCTACGTGGGCCGCGACGCCCTCGTGACGCTCGAGGCGTCCCGCGAGATGCTCCAGCCCGGCAAGGAGAGCCTGGAGCAGTACCGGACGACCAACCTGGTCGCCTCCACCGTGACGAAGATCTGCATCAACCCCACCTCCGGCTTCAACAGCTACAGCCGCCTGAGCGCGGGCCTGGACGCGGCCATCCAGAACTACAACCAGCTCGGCCTGAGCTTCACCATGGCGCGTGGCCCGACCACGGGTTGCAGCGCGAACATCACCGCGACCACCATGTCCGGCGCTGGCGGCTCGGCGGGCTTCCCCACGGGCGGCCGGCCCTACGGGACCATCAACATCGGCACCGGTCTGCAGAGCTACAGCGCGGACGTGAATGAGCACGTCATCACGCACGAGCTCGGCCACGCGGTCGGCTTCCGTCACTCGGACTACTACAACCGCGCCATCAGCTGCGGCGGCGCGGCCTCCAACGAGGGCACCGCGGGCGTGGGCGCCATCCTCATCCCCGGCACGTCGAGCACGGCCACGGTCGGCGGTTCGATCATGAACTCCTGCTTCCGTTCGACCGAGACCGGCGAGTGGACCGCGTCTGACAAGACCGCGCTGAACTACCTGTACTAGTCCATGGCAACAAGGCCCCACGGTCCATCCCTGAAGCTGTGGGGCCCCATCCTCGCGGGCACCGTATTCCTGGGCGCTGCTGCCTGTGGAAAGTCGGTGCCCGCAGAGGAGATCACGGAGGATCCTGCTCCGGTCTGCGTGAAGACGAAGTCGCCGGAAGTGCGCCGCCTCTCGCAGTGCGGCCCCTCGGCGGACTTCACCCCCATCAACAGCTATCAAGGGGCGTTCGCGGACGTCGCCCAGGCGTCCGAGGACGCGGTCGTCCTGATTGATGGGCGCTGCACCGGCACCCTGATTGAAGCGAGCGCGGGGCCGGTGGTGGTGACCGCGGGGCACTGTGTCGGACTCGGCGACCGGGCGCTGCTGGTCTTCAACTTCGAGGACGCGGCGGACGGAGACACCCTGATAACCGAGGGCACCGTCATCGAGCAATCGCTCGCGCCCGACTACGCGCTCATCCAGTTGGATGTGCTGCCCGCCGTGACGCCGGTCCTGCTGTCGACCGTGGCGACCGAGAGGTTGGCCATCATCCAGCACCCTCGGGGCAAGCCCAAGGTCATCGCCGAAGGCAGCTACCTGGATGCGTGTGATCAGCTTGTCTATTACTCGGACCTGGACACCCTGGTGGGCAGCTCCGGCGCGGGCGTGCTCAACCGTCAGGGCCACCTGCTGGGCATCCACACCGACGGCGATTGCGACGAACGGGGTCGGGGCTCCAACCGGGGCTGGACCACGGAAGCGATTGTCGAAGCGTCCCCGTACCTGCAGAGCGCCGACATCGTCGAGCGTTGAGGCTTTGGGGAGGCCTGCTATGCTGGAGCCGTCCCCCGTGGGCGCTTCGCCAGCGGCGGCCGCAGGAGGGCCATCGCTCGACGTCCGCCGAACAGCCTGAGAACATGCCCGACCCGGCTCCTCCGGGAAGGAGCGTGGATGATGGACCTCTCGACCTCGCCGTTGTTCGAACGACTCCAGCGGGCCGAGCACGTCCTCCTTGCGGGGGCCGGCGGCGGCTTCGATGTCTACAGCGCGCTGCCGCTCTACTTCCGCCTGCGTGCGATGGGCAAGCAGGTGTCGCTGGCGAACCTGAGCTTTACGGTGCTGGACCGCGTGGACGGGCGTGTCCTGGCGCCGGGGCTCGTGGAGGTGCGTGCGGACACGCAGGGACCGGAGCACTACTTCCCGGAGGGTGTGCTCGCCCGGTGGTTCCAGGCCCGGGGCGAGTCGGTTCCCGTCTATTGCTTCGACAAGACCGGGGTCGGTCCGCTGCACGCGGCCTATGTGGCGTTGCAGGCGGAGCTGGGCTTCGACACGGTCGTGCTCGTGGACGCCGGCACGGACATCCTCACGCGCGGGGATGAAGCGGGGCTGGGCACGCCGGAGGAGGACATCGCGAGCCTGACGGCGGTGGACGCGCCGTCGCTGCGAGACAAGCTGATTTTATGTCTGGGATTTGGGGCGGATGCGTTCCATGGCATCTGCCACGCGCACTTCCTGGAAGGTGGGCACCCGCATTGAAGCCTTTCGCAACGGGCATCCTTCCAAGCCGTGGGAGGACATTCCTGTCTAGCGGAGGGCAAATCCGTTCGGGGCGACATGGCCCGGGGATGTGTCGGATTGGGCAGTCGTCTGCCTCAGCGAGGAAAGAAGGTCGCCCTTTCATGCTGGCCGGGAGGGTCCGCGGTGATCAGCCGCATCCCTGCATCCTTGAGGTCCACTGGCACTCGCAGGACATGCAGCGCCTGGTTCATCTCCTGGACGAAGAAGAGCGTGTACCGACCCAGGGGCAGCGCGCTGTAGATGAAGTCGCTCCGGCCGAACCAGATGGAGGTGACGTCGAATGCCTCCGGGACTTCACCGGTGGGAGTCCAATCCGCGATGAACCCGGAGCGCATGAGCCACTCCAGTTCCGGTGTCGTCCCTGGCATTGGAGGGGCGCCCGGAAGAAGTAAGACCTTAAGGAACTCGTTGGGACCGGGGAAGCGCAAGTGCAGCGCCGCCGGGCCCTGCCTTGCCTCGAAATCCAATGACCGCCGTGTGTGCGGAGGCAGTTGGATCCGCTGGGGGGAGAAGGCCAGCGGAGGCGGCTGGGGCCGGAGCTCGTCCTTGTGGGCCCCCTCCGACAGGTGCACGAAGCATTCGCGGTCACCGGGCACGCGCACCGAGTAGCGGCCCGTGGGGTCCGTCGAGGTGCTCACGTCGAACCTCCCCCTGCAGCGCACGTCCAGGTCCACGTTCGCCAGCGGGACCCGAGCACCCACCGTGACCACGCCCGAGAGCGACGCCAGGGGAGCGAGGCGAAGGTCCACCGACACTTCGTCGGGCTTCAGCTCGTACAAGACCGTCCCCTGCTCCGTCGCGTCCACGCGAAGCCACTGGGGCCGCCCCGCCACATGCTCGAACCGGTAGCGTCCGTCCGCATCCGTGAGCGCCGTCCGCGTGTGCTCCCAGCGGCGCGTCTCCAACTCGAAGGGATCCAATAGCAACACCTCCACCGAGGGCACGCCCGTGCGGCCATCCTCGGCGACGACACGGCCCTGGACGGTGCGGCCCACGTCGAGGATGACATCCGGGATGGCGATCACCCCGTCCGGTCGGCCCTCCGCGCGCACGAGCGCGGTCGCGAAGCCGTCCGCGTCGATGAACCACTGGTAGGTCTGGGGAAAGTGCGTAGTGAACGCGTAGCGGCCCTGCGGATGATTCTCGGGGGAGCCGTCGAGCCTGAAACGCTCCACGGGTCGTCCGTCCGGTCCCAGGACCCGGCCCTCCAATGATCCGCCGCTGGGCTGGAACACCACCTGCGCATCCTCCCCGGGCAAGGGGGCCCTTGCCGATTCCCAGTGCCATCTGCCCTGGGCGTTCAAGGAGAGCTTCCTGGGCTGCTCCAGCACATGGGGAAGGACGAACCGTCCGTCCGGCGCCGTGGGCACCTTGCACGTTCCGTAGAAGCCTGGCTCGTCGTGGGCACCTCCCGACCAGGCCGCCACCTCGCTGTCGCCCAGGGCCCTGCCGTCGCGATCCACCGCCCGACCTTGCAAGGTACCCACCTCACGAACACCTTCGAAGCCCACCGTCACTTCCGCGGACTGTTCCGCGAGGACGTCCACATCCACGACGCGCCACCAATCACATTCCTCCGAAGGGGAGTAGGCGGCCAGCACCTGATAGCGCCCTGCTAACAGGTGCCGATAGACGAGGAACTCCCTGGTCCGCTCCGGGGACAATGCGCGATGGAAGTCGGAAGCCCGGGGGATGATGTGAGTCCTTTCGTCGTGCAACGGCTTCCCTTCTGGATCCAGGAGCTGAATCCGCAACGAGCCAAGGCCCCTCAGCACCACGGCGAGGTCCTGTTGAGGCGCCTTGAATTCCAGGCGCGTCAGGCTCCAGTCTTCCTTCTCGACACGGAGCACCGCCGGTCCCTCGGGCACCCCTTCAAAGACGAAGCGGCCCTGCGCGTCGCTCTCGAGGTCCAGCCGGAGGTCGGGATCGCTGGAGGGCATGAGGCGCAGCTTCGCGCCCTCTACGGGGGCTCCCTTCGTGTCCACCACGTGGCCCGAGAACGGCACCGAGGGCGTCAGCGTCAGGTCCAACCCTGCCTCCGACTCCGGAGCGAGCCGCACCTCCGTGCGGGCGCTGGACACGAAGCCGCGCGCCTGGGCTTGAAAGACATACCGTCCGGGTTTCCGGCTCAGTCGAATCGTCCCTTGCGCATCCGTGGTCCCGTACCTGGAGGGCATCGCCGGGGCCGCACGCCAGACCACCAACGTCGCCCCCGGAACGGGATGGCCCTCCCTGTTCCGGACCCGGACAGTCAGCGCCACTTCCTCCAGCGGCGCCGCGGACTCCAATGCCTGACGCCCACCGCTCGCGCACGCGAGCATCACGACCATGAGTCCCAACCCGGTCCATCGCATGAGGCCATGCTAGCAGTCGTCCGCGCCGGGGGCACGGTGCCGCCTGCACTCTCGCTCGATACGCGAGCCGGGCCCCTCCGCATCGCCAGATGTCTGGCACCCGAGGCACCGCCGCGAGGGTTCATCCACCCTGGATGCCCGCTCCGCTTCTCAGCAGCAGCGCTGCACGTTGGATGGCGGCCCGGATGCGGACATAGGTGCCGCAACGGCAGACGTTGTCGCTCATCGCGGCGTCGATGTCCGCGTCGGACGGAGAGGGGTTCTTTCGCAGCAGCACGACCGCGGCCATGATCTGCCCGGGTTGGCAGAAGCCGCACTGGGCCACGTCCTCGGCGATCCACGCCTCCTGCACGGGATGCAGCCCTTCTCCTCCCAGTCCCTCGATGGTCAGCACCTCGCGGCCCGCGACGCTGGCCACGGGCTGGAGGCAGGGGCGGAAGGCCTCGCCGTCCAGGTGGCTGGTGCAGGCGCCGCAGACGCCCACCCCGCAGCCGTACTTGGGGCCCGTGACGCCCAGCACGTCGCGGAGCACCCACAGCAGGGGCAGGTCCTCGGGCGCTTCCACGGTGACTGTCTGTCCATTGAGGATGAACTGATGGGCCGCCATGGTCAGACGCCTCCTTCGTGGATGGGAAAGCGCGTGGGCATGGTTCCGCTCGCCCGAGCAATCGCATTGGCCAGGGCCGCCGCGGCGCTGGGATAGCCAAGCTCTCCCACGCCGCCCACGCGGTCATCCGACCGGACCAGATGCACCTGGATCTCCGACGGGACGTGCTTCATCCGCAGCCAGCGGTAGTCCGCGAAGCTGCCCTCGCGCACCGCCCCCGCGTCGATGTGGAGGCCCGCGCTCAGGGTGGTGGACATCGCGTCCACCGCGGCGCCCTGGAGCTGCGCTTCGATGCCCTTCGGGTTGATGGGCAGACCGACATCCGCGGCGATGACGACACGCAGCACCCGTGGCGCTTCCGCGGTGCAGTCCACCTCCACGAGGTGCGCGATGGCGCTGTCATACTCTTCCAGGACGGCGACCCCCTGGGCCACCCCGGGCGGAAGCGCCCGGCCCCAGCGTCCCTCGGACACCACCTTGTCCAGGACCGCCCGGAGCCGGCTGGAGGTGAGCCGCGAGCGCCTCAACGCGACCGGATCCACCTGGAGCTCGCGCGCCAACTGGTCGACGAAGACCTCGTTGGCCACCCCCACCTGGCTGGTGAACACCGAGCGGAAGGACGCGGTGGGGATGGGAATCGGGACCTCGGTCATCTGCTGGGTCACGAAGCCGAACCGGTAGGGGACATGTTGGGTCAGCGTGAAGAACACCGCGCTCGTCACCTCGGGCAGGACCTCTCCGACCAGCGCGGTGACGACATCTCCGAAGCCGTGGGGAAACTCCACGGTGGGAATGGCGGCGCGGTGATTCCAACCGGTGATGCTCCCCCCCAGCCCCAGGTGGGCGAGGATCCGGTGGTGGCTGGCGGGCCGGTAGTGCCCGTGGCGCATGTCGTCGTTGCGGCTCCACATCAACTTCACCGGCCGGCCGACAGCCCGTGACACGAGCGCGGCCTCCACCGCGGCCTCGGGGAAGAACCGGCGGCCGAACCCACCGCCAGCGCGCACGGTGTGCACGGTGACGTTCCGCGGGGTGAGCTCCCAGCCGAGCGCCCGGGCCACCTCGCGCTGCGCGTACTTCGGATCCTGCGCCCCCGACCAGACCTCCGCGTGCGAACCCTGCACGCGGGCCACGCAGCTCTGCGTCTCCATGGGCGCGTGCGCGAGGTAGGGGAAGTCGAAGCGTCCTTCCACCGTCCGGGTGGTCAGCAGCGGGGGCAGCGGCCTGGGCCCGATGGCCGACAGCAACCGGGCGCGGATGTCGGCGTCGGACAGCGTGCTGGCCGGTCCCGGCGCCCAGGAGATCCGCAGGGCGTCACGCGCCGCGAAGGCCTGCCCGAAGGTCTCCGCGACCACGGCCACGCCCGACGGGAGGGTCACCACTCCCAGCACGCCCGGCATCGCCCGAGCCGTGGCGGCATCGAAGGATTGGACCCTGCCACGCAGTGTGGGGGGACGCGCCACCACCGCGGGCATCGCCCCGGGAACGTCCAGGTCCAGGGCGTAGCGCGCCTTGCCGGTGACGATGTCCCGGGCGTCGATGCGGCCCGTGGGCTGACCGACGACGGTGTACTGGCTGGGAGGCTTTGGCAGCGGGAGGACTTCGGGCAGCAGCACGCGCGCGGCCTCCTCCGCCAGCTCGCCATAGCCGAAGCGGCGACCGTCGGGCGCGCGCACCTCGCCGTTCGCGGTGGTGAGCGTGAGGGCCAGCACCCGCCAGCGGTGCGCGGCGGCGGTGACAATCCGTGCCCGGGCATCGGCCGCCGCGGCGCGAAGCGGGCCCGACAGGTAGCGCATCGTCGTCGACAGGCCGGTGAGCTGGATGAGCCAGCGGGGATCCGCGTCCGCGCTGCGCACGTCGACGGAGCCGAGCGGCAGGTCGAGCTCCTCGGCGACGAGCATGGCCACGGCCGTGGTGATGCCCTGGCCCATCTCGGTGCGGGGCAGGGTGGTGACGACACGCCCATCGCTCTGGAGGGCGAGGAGCAGGCTGAGCGGTGTCGCCGCCTCCGTCACGGGGACTTCCGCCGCCGAGGCTGAAGGCAGGTCGAGCCCCAACCGGGCCGCGATCATCAACGTGGGAGAAGCGACGACCCACGTCAGGAAGCGGCGCCGGTCCATCCCTTCAGGAGCGGCCGTGTCCGATTTGAGTGTATCCGCCATGGGGGAAGCATCGCATACGCCCACGACGCGCCCGACACGGCCTTGCCCGTGGCGTTCAGTGGGCCGACAGGGCGTGCGTCCGGGCGGAGACATCCTCCCTGGTGTGTCGGACCACGGTACGTCTCTTCCGCCCGGAGTCCGCCAGTTCTACTCACGCGAGGCGCGGACGACTCCGGCCCCGAGGTTCTCCTGGCCGTCGAGGACGAGCCAGCCTGTCCAGGGAGCCACTCTCCTCGGTGGCGAGGGCTCCTGCGAGAAGTGCTGGCGCGTCCCTCTTGAGCTGGCTCCAGGTCAGAATCCGAAGAGACCCTTGACGCCGTCCTTGATCTTGTTGCCGACGTCCTTGGCACCCTCGGCGACCTTGTTGCCGACGTCCTTGGCTCCGTCAGCGACCTTGTTCGTCACTTCCTTGGTGCCCTCGGCGACCTTGTTCGTCACGTCCTTGACCGCCTCGGAGGCCTTGCCGTTGGTGAGGTTGTCGAGGGTGTTCTTCGCCTTGTTGAAGTCGATGGTGTAGCTGGTGCCGACGCCCAGCCCGACGCCCAGGGCCGCCTTGGCCTTGCCGCCGATGGTCAGCTTGCCGTCCTCGAAGGCCACCTTCGCGTCCACCGCGGCGCCCACGCCGGCGATGGCGCTGCCCGTCACCGAGCCCTGCACCGGACCGAACTCACCGCGAGCCGTCGCGCTCGCTTCCGCGCCCACCAGCGCGCCGGCGCCGACCTCCGCGCCCATGTCCCCATTCTTGGGGTTCAGGTCGATCTTCGCCTTGGCGTCCGCGTTGGCGCCCACCAGCGCCTCGCCGTGCACGCCGCCGTAGACCTTGCCGTCGACCTTATCCAGGCCCGGGATCTCCTTCAGGTCCTTACCGAAGCCCGCGTCGCCGCGCAGGCTGGCGATGTTGGCCTCGGCACCGGCCCGGCCGCCGATCTCCCACGGCATCACGCGGTAGGACGCATCGCCCTGGACCTCGGCGGCGCTGGCTTCAATCTGCGCGCCGGTGCCGTCCTCGCTGAAGCCGGTGCCGGTCTTGAACTCCGCCGCGTCCTTCTGCCAGGAGACGTACTTGCCGCTCTCATTGCCCGCCACCTGGCCGGGGCCGGTGTTGCCCTGGGTGACCTGGCGCCCGTCCTTCTTGGCCGCGCTGGCGTCCGCCTTGTCGCCCTTACGCGGGTCCAGGAAGATGTCCTGGCCCCACTGCTGGCTGAACTTCGTGTCCGGCTGGTTCTTGTCGATGAAGCCCTTGCCCTTGCTGGTGTCCGGCGTCGGGGTGGTGGAGGCAGGCGCGGAGGAGGCGGCGGAGGACGCGGGGCGGGGGCTGTTGGAGACGCGCATGGGAGGCCTCGGGGGACTGCGGGGGCGGGGAGGAGAGGGATTTGGAGGAGGGAGCCGGAAGCTGCGTCCGGTCCGTGATGTGGCTTCTCTTAAGCACGGCGTGTGCCAGGGCTTCGCCAGGGCGGCTGGAGGCCGTTTCCCCTCTGAAGCCCTGGATCCGGCAGTGGCTGCGCACCCCTCGCTCCTGGTGAGGCGGGCCATCAGAGGTGGTGACTCGTGTCACCAGACGCCAGGACTTCGAAGCCGCGAGCCGGCGCCGCACACGGTCGGCGTGGTCCCTCGGGTCTGCTACGTCGGGACGAAAACCGCCTCTTCAGCGGCGGTGTGATTCCAACGCTGAAGGCGGAGCTGGACGGTGACATGGCGAAGGATTGACCCGGAGCATCAGCCGTCCCCGCCGCGGGGGCGACCGGAGGCTCTGCTACAATTGGACCCATGCGCGCATGGCTGGGTTTCATGGTCCTGTTCTGCGCCCTCGGCACTCCGGCCCTGGGCGTCACGGTGGAAGAGGTGCCCCGTCCTCCCAGGGGCTCCTGGACGGTGGACGTCACCGCCAACCGCGTCCTCCAGCCGTCGGTCCAGGCGGAGCTCGAACAGACGGGCACTGAGCTGAACGACCGTGGGCTCGGTCAGCTCATGGTGGTGATGCTGGACACCACGTCGGGCAGGCCCTCGCGTGAGTTCGCGCTGGCGCTCTTCAACCGCTGGGGCATCGGCCATCCCGGGCGCGACGATGGCGTGCTGCTCTTCGTCGCGTACGCCGACCGCAAGGTGGAGATCATCCTGGGCGACGGGGTGGATGAACCCGCCGACGAAGAGGCCAGCGACGCGGTGATGGCGCAGGCCATCGTGCCGGCCTTCAAGCGCAAGGATCCCAACGCCGCGGTCCAGATGGGTGCACGAGGCCTGAAGGACCTCATCGAAAACTCACGGCTCAACAATCCCGATACCGCTGCCCCGGAGCCCGTCGCCGGGAGTGATGTCCCCGACAGCCCCCCCTCCGTGGAGATCCAGGACGCCTCGTCGCAGGTGACCTGGAGCCCTCCGGAAGAGGCCTCCATGGAGCCGGGCCTGGGCGCTATCGCCGGAGGCGCGGGCGTGCTCGGCGCGGCGGGGCTGGCGGGTCGTGCCTGGCTCCGCCGCCGTCCGCGCAAGTGCAAGGCATGTGGCACCCAGCGGCTGCGGCTCGGCGAGGTGGAGGACGATGCGCATCTCGACGCGGGCCAGCGGGTCGAGGAATCGATGGGCTCGGTGGACTACGACGCCTGGTGGTGTGAGCCGTGCTCGGACGTGCTCATCGAGCGCTATGGCGCGTTCTTCACCAGCCTCGCGCGCTGCACTCAATGCAACTACGTGACGGGGAAGCAGAGCTCACGGACGCTGCGAAGCGCGACGTACGATCACGGCGGCGAGGAGGAGGTGACGGTGCGGTGTGCTCACTGCGCCTTCGTGTCCGTCTCGCGCCGCTCCACACCGCGCCGCACCCGGCCCTCGTCGTCGTCGAGTTCTTCGAGCTCCTCACGCTCCTCGTCCGGAGGCGGGCGCTCCTCGGGAGGAGGCTCCAGCGGAAGCTGGTAGCCGCGTACCTCGCTACGTCCTTTTCGACATTTCCGGAGTTGGCTAGTTTTCCTTGATGCGCTGGGAGGCGCCCGGCGCAAGCTTCGAGGGAACCATGCTCAAACTCCTGTCGTCCGCCGTGCTCAGCCTGCTGTTCTCCCTGGGGCTCATGCCCGCCACCCCGGAGCGGACCGCCGCGCTCGCCGTCACGACGACCACGGTCGCGACGCACAACACCCTGCACGGGGAGGCGACGCTCAAGCCACTCGCGGACGTCATCGGCTGGCAGGAGGTGGACACCTCCGCGGGTCACTCCAAGCTGGGGGCGCTGGAGAACTATGACCACTTCCGGCCCGGCGAGAACCGGCTCGACGCCCGCAACTCCATCGCCATCTCCTGGCGCAAGAACAAGTACGACAAGACCGGTGACGGCTCCCGCCTCACGCACGGCGGTGAGGCCGAAGTGACGCCTTCGCGCTTCGTGAACTGGGTCGTGCTGAAGAACAAGGAGACCGGCGCGAAGCTGGCCTTCATCAACACGCACTACCTCTCCGGCGCCTGGAACGGGGAGCACCCTGAGCGCCAGGAGCGCTGGCGGACGCACAACGCCGTGGTGCATGAGGTCGTCGCCGACTTGCGCGGCCGTGGCCTGCCCGTCGTCCTGGTGGGCGACTTCAACCGCCCCCTGTCGCAGGACATCCCCGGGATGAACCACCTGCGGACAGCGGGCGTCGACGGCGTGCCCATCGACCAGCTCTACGTCCTCCAGGGCATTGGCACCGGTCCCGCCGAGCGCCTGGAGAAGTTCGGCTCCGACCACTTCGCCTACACCGCGACCGTCGCGTACTGACTGACGCAGGGCGCATCAGCCATACAGTTCGCTGAGCGGCCCCGGCGCGATGCGCGTACTGAACTCCAGACCGAAGTGGTCGAGCGACGTATCCCCGAGCGCGTGTCCCAGGGAGTTGAAGAGGTTGGACACCTGCCGGTTCCGGGCCCGGCCATCCCGGGGGAAGACCACGGTGCGCCCGTCTGTCTTCAGCCCCAGCGCGTTGCCTCCGACGAGCAGCAGCGGCCACTCGCGGCCCGTGGAGTGGTGCTGTTCGCCGTTGTCGGACATGAAGAGGATGGCGGTGTGGTCCAGCATGGAGCCGCTCGCGCCCACCTCCGGCGTGGCCGCCAGCGTCCGCGCGAGCTTCGCCACCAGCGCGACATGGCGGCGCGTCACCTCCACCACCGCGTTCCAGTTGGCGCCAGCTTCAATCTCATGCTGGAGCTGGTGGCGCGTCAGGCCCGTGATGTCGGCGGGGTAGGTGACGTCGAACCCCGACGTGCCCGCGGCGAGGACGACGACGTTGGTGAGGCCGCCCAGCAGCGCGGTCGTCGCGATCTGGAACTGCGCTTCGAGCACCGCGAGCGAGTCCGGCCGTTCGCTCCCCGTCAGGAGCGGGTTGTCCGCTGGCAACGGGGGCAGCAGCGGGGTCACCTTGCTGGACAGGCTGCGCAACAGGTCCTCGCGCGCGCGCAGGGTTTCGAGCGACTCCAGGTAGCGCTCCAGCTTGAGCCGCTCATGGGAGTTGCCCTTGAACACGGCCAGGGCGTCGCGCGTGTCCGCACGGGCGAGATCCAACAGCATGTTGCGATCGCGTCCCGACGCCGCCCCGCCCATCAACGCGCCGAAGGTGCTGTCGTAGGCCAGCGTTGGATTGACGAGGACGCCCACCGGCTTGCGCGGGCCCAGGCTGCAGGTCTGGTACGCGATGGCGCTGAGCGAGGAGCTGGTGCCCAGGCGCACGGCCCCGAAGGGCGTGGTGCGCTTGAGCCTGGGGGCCATCACCGTGTCGAAGGTGGGCCCCGTCCCGTCGACGGCGCAGCTCAAGGCGCCCGCTCCGCTGGAGTGCCCACCGCCCGCGATGGTGCTGGACAGTCCCAGCACCACCGCCGAGCGCTCCACGAGCGACAGCCCGCCTCCCGCGGGGGCCGCGAGCGGGCCCAGGCTCAGGGCGGTGGAGAGCGCGTCCCCCGTGCGGATGAGTGGGGTCTCCGGGTAGGCGTCGGAGAAGTTGTAGTCCGACAGGAGGGCCCGTCCGCCGAGCGCGGTGCGAGTCCCCGCGCTGAGCAGGGCGCGGGGGTAGATGCCATTGCATTCGAGGACGATGACCAGCCGCCCGGGCTTCGCGGGCTGCGCGAGGACGTCGGACATGAACGGGGCGAAGAGGCCGGCGCCAAGGCCTTGCAGGAGCGTGCGTCGTGTCACCATGGCTCTACTCTCCCTTTCCGGGCAGGCGGCGCGTCTTCCAGGTGTCGCTGGTCGTCAAGGCACTGAGCATGGACAGGAACGAACCGTCGTCGGCGTCGTAGGCCTGTTCCATGCGGATGAGCGTGCAGGCGTCGGTCCGGTTCTCGGGGCGACCCATGTAGTAGCGGAAGGCCTGCCGCACGAAGCAGCGCTTCACGTACTGCGACTCCGCGAGCTTCGCGCTCAGCTCCACGGCGTTCTTCACCGGGCCGTCCAGGGCGGCATCGGGCATGCCGGTGAGCACGGAGCTTCCGTCCGGTGGGCCCCAGCTCCCGTCCGGTGCGTGATCCTTCGCGCGCAGATAGCCCGCGTGGTTGTAGACCTCGAAGGGGAAGCCGAGCGGGTTCATCAGCCTGTGGCAGCCCGCGCACTCGGACTTGTTCGTGGCCTCTTCCAGGCGACGGCGCGAGCTCTTGTCGGGAGCGGAGGGGCCGACCTGGGCCATCACCCGGACGGAGTTGAGCGGCGGGACCCAGCCGCACAGCAGGTTTTCGCGCACCCACTTGCCACGGTAGATGGCGGACGGGTCGTCCTCGAAGTTGCCGGCGTGGGCGCCAAGCCAGGCCGGGTGCGTCAGCACGCCCGCGCGTTCGGCCGCGGGCATCGTCACCCAGCGCACCCCGGGCGCGTTGGGGATGGACTGCTCGGTGCCGTAGGGGTGGCCGGTGTAGAGCACCTGCTTGGCGTAGTTCGAGGGCTCCGCCGTCGACGCCAGATGGAAGTCCCGGGTGGTGAGCAGCGTCTTCAGCACCTACTTGTCGGCCAGCACCACCTTCGCGACGACGTCGTCCAACTGCTGCACCAGCGTCGACTCGGGGCCGTAGTAGCCGGTCATCAGGTTGAAGTACGAGTAGGAGCTGTCGCTGGCCTTCTGGCCCTCGTCGTCGAACCGGGACGTCTTCGCGGGGTCGTCCTTGAAGCCCAGGGCCAGGTGCTCGTAGCCCAGCCACTCGCGGAAGAAGCCGGACAGGCCATCCGCCAGCCAGTACTCGCCCCGGCGCTTGCGGCGATCCGCATCCCGGTGGTCCTGGACCAGATCGAAGCGCGTGGGGTCCACCCCGCCCGCGTACTGGCGCAAGAGGGCGTCCACCCGGGCGTCATCGCGGATGCTGCCATCGCGCGCCGCCTCCGCGATGCCTCCCATGTAGCCCTTCACCGGATCCTCGGAGTAGGGCTGCGGCGTGTAGATCCACGTGGGCGTCGCCCCGGGGGCGCGGTTGCCCACCGCGTACGCCAACTGCTGCGCGAGCTCCCAGGGCCCAAGCACCGCGCGCCCGTTCTCCTCCGTCCCGAACTCGTCGCGGAAGAGTGCTCCGGGCATGACCCAGGCGGCGGTGGAGATGCGCGCCAACGTCGCGGTGCGGTTTGTCGGGTTGGGTGCGGGCTCCTGCGCGAGCACCTCCACCGCGAAGGCCGTGAGGCGGTTGACCTCGCGCTCCAGGGGCGGGCGGTAGAACACGCCGTGCTCCAGGAACGCGCTGACGTAGCCCTTCACGCACGCGGCGCTGGGATGATCTTCGTGGAACATGCAGCGCTGCGCCGAGCCATTCTCATTCATCCACTCCATCCGGTTGTTGCCGGTGAAGGGGTAGGGCAGGGGCGCGTCCGCGACGACGGGGAGGAACAGGTCCAGGGTCGTATCGTCCACGGTCGCGGTGGACGCCCAACTGCTGTACTGCTCGTGGGCCTCCGCGTCGAACGGGTTGTCGAAGAACGTGAAGCCCGTCCAGGAGCGGGTGACGGAACCGCTGACGTTGCGCGTGAACTGCCAGCGATTGAGCCGGCGCAGCCGCGTCGGCGCGTCCGACGCGACGCCCGCGGAACAGGCGAAGAGCTCCGCCTGCGGGATGAGGTTGGGGGAGGCGACCGTGGGCGTTCCCCCATCCGGAGAAGTCGTGCAGGACGGCATGCCATCCGCCATCCAGCCCGCGAGCACGGCCACCTCCAACTGGGTGGCGGGGCTTCCAGGCGCGGGGGGCATGGGCGCGGCGGTGTCCGCCATGCGGATGAGGGAGCGCTGCGCGTTCGACACCGCCGGGTCCTTCATCGACGGCGCGCGCATCGCGTCCAGCGAGTTGAGCGGCATGGGGGCGCCCTCGGTGGGCACCGCGCCGTGGCAGCCGCCACAGCGGGCGACGACCATGGCTTCGACCTCGCAGGCCGAGGCGGACGGCTCCGGAGGCGGCCCCCCCGCGTCAGGGACGGAGGCGTCGGGCGACGCGTCTCCGCCAATCGCTCCCTTGCATGCGACCAGCAGCAGCAGGCCCAGCAGCAGCACCTGGTTCTTCATGGACGCGCCTATCAGGCCAGCCACGAAGAGGCTGCAAGTCTGGAGGCGCGGCGACGGGGGCCCGAAGGGTGAGCTTGAGTGGGCGCGCTGGACCCCGTGGGCCGGCGAACGCCGTGCCGACGCGACGTGGGCGTCGACACGGCGCTTGGAAGACGACGCCTACGGTCCCGTCAGCCGGTTGAGCGTGAAGGAGGGCCGGTTCCAGGTCCCTCCGGGGAAGCTCACCGCGGAGGAGGCGGCCATGCCACCGGGAGCGCCCGCCGAACCGCTGACGGTGAACGTGCCCGCCGCCGTGGAGGACGTGGACGTCGTTCCCGTGCAACCCGGGCAGAGGTTGGTGCCGGTGATGTACTGCATGGGGAACGAGAGCGAGGTGGAGGTGCTCGTCGTGACACCCTGCACCCAGACCGGATTGCTGCCCTGGTAGATGGTGAGGTTGAGGACGTGGGTGTTGCCCTGCGTGTTGAAGTTCGCGCCCCAGCCCGACTCCGCCGCGTTGTACCAGAGGCCATTCAGGTTCATCACCGTGCCGCCGCTGCCGAAGGCGAGGAACTGGATGGGTTCGTTGCCCGAAAGCGCTCCCAGCGTCCAATACAGGCGCCACAGCCCACCCGTGTAGGTGATGCGCATGCTGCCCACCGTGGAGAACGTCGCGGTCGAACCCGTCCACAAATTCCTCCACAGGTCGCCGCGCCACTCGCCGGGCTCCGCGAAGAGGAAGCTCTGGTACCAGATGGGGGTGCCCGTGGCCGTGTACGTGAACCACGTGACGTGGATCTGATCGCTGGCCAGGTGGCTGATGTCCAGGCCGTTGCCAGAGCGCGCCGGGTTGTACCAGGGGCCCTTCGCCGGCTGCGGCGGAAGGTTGGTGTAGATGGCCGCGGAGGCGTTGATGCGGCCGGTGCCGCAGTTGCTGCCGCAGCCGGAGACGGCCGTCGCGGTGGACTTGATGCGCGCGGTGACCTGCGCGGGCGTCATGGACGGCTTCTGCGAAAGGATGAGCGCGGCGAGGCCCGCGACGTGCGGGGACGACATGGAGGTGCCGCTCAGGTAGCGGTGGCAATAGTCGCCCGGCAGGAGCGTGGCGCCGGGCTTGCCAATGGCCCAGGCGGAGACGATCTGATCAGTGCCGCTGTACGGGTCCCATACATTGGGATCCGTGGGGCAACTGAAGCCCTGACCGTAGAAGCCGGAGCTGGCGGTGCCGCCCGGGGCGACCACGTCAACGCGTGAGCCGCCGCTGCTCCACGTCGCCCGCGCACCGGTCTGCGTACTGGCGCCCACGGCGATGACGCCGGTGCAGGAGGCGGGGGTGATGTTCGCCGCCTGGAGGCCCGCCACGCCGTCATTGCCCGCGGCGGCGACGACCACCACGCCCTTGCCAGTGGCGTAGGTCACCGCGCTCTGGATGTCAGCGTAGTTCGAACATGGGTAGACCGCCGTGGGGAAGTTGACGTTGTAGGCCGTGCCGAAGCTCATGTTGATGACACGCGCGCCGTTGTCCGCCGCGTACCGGATGGCATCGTCCACGGCGGCCAGGGTGATGCTGTTGCTGGCATTGGACACCTTGACGGGCATGAGCTGACAGCCCCAACAGACGCCGGCGCCGCCCACTCCGTTGTTCGTGCGGGCCGCGAGGATGCCCGCCACATGCAGGCCGTGGTGGTAGGTGGTCGTGTCAGTGGGATCCGCGTCCCCATCTCCGAAGTCATAGCCCCCGGTCCAGGCCCCGATGAGGTCCGGGTGGTTGAGCCTGCCGGAGTCGAGCACGGCGATCTTCACGTTGCCGGTGACGGTGTTCCAGGCCGTGGGCAGGTTGATGGCCGGGTAGTTCCACTGCACCGAGTACAGGGGATCCGTCGGCGTGGCGAAGAACTCCATGTAGAGGTTCTCGTGCGCGTACTCGACGTCCGGATTCCTGCGCAGCTCCTCGATGGCCTCCAGGGTTCGGGCCTCCTCCTCCGCGATGGAGGGCGCGACGGACCGCTGCTCCGGCTCCAGCGCCACCAGCAAGGAGCCACTGGAGAGCGGCTTGACGAGCTGCGCCTGGAAGCCCCGGACCGGGGGAAGCGCGCCGTCCGCGAGTCCCCTGGCGGAACCCTTGAACTTCACGATGGCCTGGCCCGGCACGAACCGGCGGGGATTCTTCGCGGGCGCAGCGGACTCCGACAGCGCGGTGTCCGCCGTGAAGGAGGCTCCCGGGGTGGGGACCTCGCCTCCGCAGGCGCTCAAGACAGACGACAGCAGCACGGGGAGCAGGCTCGCTCGAACAGCTTTCTTCATATGGCCTCCAAGTGAAAGGACTTGGAGGCACTAGAAGTCAGACGTACCCGGGGTGTGTCAATCTTTGTGGTCAGTTATTTCCTGATATGCCGGATAAGCTTGGAGAGTGCTGCCCACCTCAATCTGACGACTGGCCCACTGGCGCGCCTCGCGCTCCAACTTGTCGAGCGCCCCGTGCCAGGTTCGAGCGCGCGGAATTCACCGGTGAAGTCGTAGGTATCGCCGTTTGGCGCATGGGTGAGGACCCGATGCCTGCCGCCGACGCGGAGCTCGAACGTTCGCACGTCGCTCGTGTCGCCGGCGTTGGGGCCCCATCAGGCGGAGACCTTCGTTGGGTCTACCCAGAAATCGAATGCCTCACTGGCGGTGTCTGAACAGAAACGTCGCGTCAGGCCCTCTTGCACCCTCCGCGGAAACGGTGCGCGCTCAGGGCTCCTCCTCAGGCTTCTCCGCGTGGCCCGTGACACCCGAGCCGTCCCGGGCATTCCGGTCCCGCGAACGGCGTGGCGGGACCGAGCTTCCACTGGAGGAACACACGCAGTTTTCGGTACCCGTAGCCCTGCGGGAGGCTTGGCGGATTTACGGCGTGTAGAGCTCCGCGGACGGCTCCGTGCTGGGCCCACAGCCCACCGCGAGCACCTCCTGGGTATAGAGCGGGGTCAGCGTCAGGCCCGAGCGCGCGACGAGCATTCCGGCCGTGGCCGTCCACTGATTCAAGCCCGGATCGTACAGCTCCGCGCTGGCTTGCGCGGTGGTGACGGGCTGCCCACCGCCCACCGTGGTGCTGCCTCCCGCGGTCAGGACTGCACCCGAGGCCAGCGCCGTGGTGGCATGGAAGTGACGGGCCGCGGTCATCTGACCCGCATGGGACCAGGTGCCCGACGTCGGAGAGAACCGTTCCGTCGAAGCCACGGAGAACGGGCCGAAGGGCATGGAGGATCCGTTGCGTCCGCCCACGGCGAGGGGCACGCCCGAACCCAAGAGGTTCAGGGTGAAGTCGCTTCGCGATGACGAGGCCAGGTAGCCGGTGGCGGTCCAGAGGCCTATCGCGGGTTCATACAGCTCCGAACTCGAGGTCCGGCTCGTGATCGTGTTCGCCACGTAGGCGCCGCCAGTCACGAGCACCCGTCCGTCACTGAGCAGCAGGGCCGCGTGATCCGCACGGCCAAAGCCCAGATTCCCCGTGGCGGACCAGGTCCCCGTGACCGGGTCGTACAGCTCCGAGCTGGTCAGATAGACGGACCCGTTGCGGCCTCCGGTGACGAGCACCTGCCCCGAGGGCATGACCGTGGCCGTGAACCCCGAGCGCGCCGTGAGCAGGCTGCCGGTGGGGGTCCAGGCGTTGCTGTCCGGGTCGTACAGCTCCGCGGTGGTCTGGGTCGTGGAGTCATTGCCTCCGATGACCAACACCTGCCCCCACGGCAGCCGGACGGCCTGATGACCGGAGCGGGGCTCGTTCATGGCGCCCAGCCAGATCCAGGTTCGCGTGCCCGGATCATACGCCTCTACGCTTCCCCCGCTTCCCGAACCGCCGGCCACGAGCACCCGCCCCGAGGGCAGCTCCGTGGCGGAGTGCTTGCACCGGTTCACGAAGAGCCGCGAGGTGGCATTCCAGGAGGACTGCCCCGGTTCGTACACCTCCGCGGCGGCCGTGGTGGCCGAGTTGACGATGCCTCCGGCGAACAACACCTGCCCCGAACGAAGCAGCGCGGACGCCCCCTGGCTGCGATTGGAAATCAGGGGCGCGGCGATGCTCCAGGTCCCGGTGGCCGGGTTGTAAAGCTCGCTGGTGCCACTGGAGTCGAAGACAAGCACCTTGCCCGAGGGCAGCAGCTCCGCTTCATGGTTCGGATGGGTGCGCGTCATGGAGCCCGTGGGCGTCCAGGTGTTGGTCGCGGGGTCATAGAGCTCCGCCGTGAACGCCCCGCTTCCACCCGCCACCAGGACCTTGCCGTTGGGCAGCAGCGTCGCGGTGTGGCTGTGGCGCGTCTGGCTCATGGGCGCGACAGAGGAGAAGGAATTGGTGACCGGGTCGAACAGCTCCACGGAGCTGAGCGTGCTGAGCCGGGAGCTCCCGCCCGTCACCAGGGCCTTGCCGGAGGGTAGCGCCGTCAAGGTGTGCCGGTATCGGGCAAGGCGCAACCCTGTGGGGGTCCAACTGCCATTGAACGGTTCATACAGCTCCGCGGCACTGATGGGACCCATGCTCCCGGCCCCGCCCGCGATCAGCACCTTGCCCGAGGAAAGCAGCACGGCCTTGCCGTCCGAACGCACCGTGGGGCTGGCGCTCGTCGCTGTCCACGAGCCCGTGCTCGGGTTGTAGAGCTCCGCGGAACTCAGATACACACCCGCGCCTCCGCCCGCATAACCGTTGGCCACGAGAACCTGGCCGTTCCGCAGCAGCGTCGCGGTGTTCCCACGGCGCACGGTGGTCATCGCGCCCGTGGATGACCAGGAGGCCGTGGACGGGCTGTACAGCTCCGCGCTCTGCAGCAGCACGCCAGTCGCGGAGGAGCCACCTGTGAAGAGCACCTGCCCTGAAGCCAGACGCGTGGCCGTGGCTCCGCTCCGGGCCGTCAGGGCGCTGGTCGTGGCAGTCCACCGGGGCGTCCCCAAGGCGGAGCGCTGGGTGCTGGGAGTGACGGAGTCCGTATCCGCGGCATCCGGGCCACAGGCCAGCAAGGTGAGCAGGGATGGAATCAATGCAAGTCTTTTCATGGGGCGAGCCTCGAAGGGCTGTGCGGGAATCGCTTTCCGTTCGGGCGCGGCGAATCCTGAACTCTTGTCTTTCCCCGTTCAACTCCCGATCCCGGACATAGGACTTGATGGATGCATTCAGCTCCGGGCTGTCCTTCGCCCGCCCCCGCTCCTTCGCATGCGCCTCGAACGTCACCTCCTGCAGCGCGAAGCGGGCGCATGTGACGGCAGTGCATCTGCGCGACGGCGCGCGCATCGCGTCGAGCGGCATGGGAAGTTCCTCGGTGGCACCGCGTCGTGGCAGCCGCCACAGCGGGCGAAGACCAGGGCTTCGACCTCGCAGGCCGAGACGCCTGGAGGAGCGCCCTGGCCCGGTCAGGACGACTTCAAGGGGCGCGGGCTGGCGGGGTGGCTCCCGGGGTGAGCTTCCACATGCGGCCGTTCGAATCGTCCGTGAGCAGGTAGAGCGCACCGTCGGGCCCCTGGACCACCTCGCGGATCCGCTCGTTGCGCTCCGTGAGCAGGCGCTCCTCGCCGACCACGCGGTCGTCCTTCAGCACAAGCCGCACCAGCGCCTGGCTGGACAGGCCGCCGATGAAGAAGTTCCCCTTCCACTCTGGAAAGAGCGCCCCCGAGTAGATGGCGAGCCCCGAGGGGGAGATGACCGGATCCCAATAATAGACAGGCTGCTCCATGCCAGCGGCCTGCGTCGCCTTGTGGATGGGTTCGCCCGAGTATTCCTCGCCATAGCCAATCGTGGGCCAGCCGTAGTCCTTGCCGGGCTCGGGACGGTTGAGCTCATCGCCTCCGCGCGGTCCCATCTCCACGGTCCAGAGCCGCTGCTGGGCGTCCAGGGCCGCGGAGAGGATGTTGCGGTGTCCGGAGGACCAGATCTCCGGCCGGGCGTCCTTCCTGCCCACGAAGGGATTGTCCTGGGGGATGGAGCCATCCGGGAAGATGCGGACGATCTTCCCGAAGTCGCTCTTGAGGTCCTGCGCCTGCACGCGGCCCTTGAGGATGGAGCGCTCGCCCAGCGTGACGAAGAGCTTGCCGTCCGGCGTGAAGACGAGCCGCCCGCCCGCGTGCAGCGTCGATTCGAGCGTGGGCTGCATGCGGAAGATGACCTGGAGTCCTTCGATGCGCGGCTTCGGACCGTCCACCAGCCGCGCTCTCGCCACCGCGAGCCCGTTGCCGCCCTCGCGCGGCTCGTAATAGGTCCAGTAGATGAGCCCGCTCTTCGAGTAGTCGGGGCCGATCTCCACGTCGAGCAGACCTCCCTGTCCCCGACCATCCACCTTGGGGAGGCCCGTCACCGCAGGTGACTTCTTGCCTGCGGCGGTGACGATGAAGAGCGAGCCCGTGGGCTTCTCCGTGACGAGGAAGCGACCCTCCGGCAGGAAGGCGATGGCCCACGGCTTGTTGAAGCCCGAGGCGATCTCCGTCACGACGATGGGCGTGCGCGTCTTCACCGCGGGGGCACGCGTCTGCTGCGGAAACGCGGGCTTGAACTCCGGGACGTTGGGCGGCGCGGTCTCCACGGGCGCGCCCGAGGGGATGTCACCCTGTCGCGGTACGGACTGCTGACTGTCACCCCCGCGTCCCGGGGCGAGGTTGCCTTCCTGGCGCGTTGGCGGTCGGGTCGTCTGGGCCGCCGCTTCGGGGGCGGCGCTCAGCAGGAGAGAGGCGAGGAGTGGGGTCACGAGTCCAGTGCGCATGGGGACGACTCTCCGTCGAGAAGGGCTGGACGTCACCCGTCGACGGGCACGCCATGCCCCCTGTTTGCCTTGGTGAACAGTCGCGCCGCCGCCCCCCGGCGCGGGTGACGCCAGGGAGCGCGCGTCGGCCGTACCGGCCGCTCAGGGGGCGAGCGACAGGTCCACGGTGAAGCCCGTTCCACCCCGGACGACGAGGACGTGGGTGCCCGCGGGCAGTGCGCTCCGCGTGAGCACCAGGGGGGCCGTGGAGAAGCTGGTGGCGCGGCACACCGACTCCGGACCTCCGCAGTCGGCGAGCAGCCCCATGGAGAACGTATCGCTCGTGTTCTGACGCAGGAGCGTGGCCGACAGGTTGAGCATGCGGTCCGTGGTGAAGGTGAAGAAGGTGTCTGGCCGGTTGCCGGAATCACACGTCAGCTTCGCGTCCGTGCCGTGCGCGGCCGGGTCGAGCGTGACGGTCGCCGTGCCGCCCGCCGCGCCATTCGAGAAGGACAGGGGGAGGGCGTCCGCGCAGACATCGCCCGGCACGAAGTCGTCGACATTCACGTCGAGCTGGAACGTGCCCGTCGGGTTGGCCAGCGGCGACTTGACGAGGAGGTACGACGTGCCCGTGGGGAGGTCCGCGGAGGCGCGGGCGAGGCCGTCCAGGGAGGCGCGCTCGCAGGCGAGCTGCGAGGCGGTGTCGTCACAGGGGCTGCGCCGGACGGACAGCACCGGCTGCGTCACCGCCGGCGAGCCCGTGGCGCGGGCATGGAGGCGCCGGGGACGGTCGGTGCTGACAGCGAAGACGGCATCGCTGCCTTCGCGGCCCCAGCAGTCCGCGTGGTCATCGAAAGAGTCCGCGAACGCGCGCGTGAGCGTCGCGCGACCGTGGGTGCCCAGGGAGAGCGTCAACGGCTCCGGACTCGCGCAGCTCTCGCCCACCTGTCCCGACCGGGACAGGCGCGCCACCAGTTCGAAGTCACCCACGTGGGCGGTTTCGTTGCCGTCGACGACGACGTAGTACGTGCCCGCGGGCAGGTCGCGGTAGCTCGTCCAGGTGTCGGGCGAATAGGTAGGAGTCCACGCGCACCGCAGGTCGGTATCGAGGCCGCCACACCCCCGGCGCAGCGACACGGTGGGCCGGAAACCGGGGGTGAGGGCCTTCGTGGACAGGCGCAGGTTCATCTGCTCCGTGGTGGTGAAGGTGTAGACGGCGTCCGGCGCTTCGCGCCTCACGTACGGTGCCCCGCAGGAGGGCGTCAGGTCGTGGAAGAAGCGTCCCGTGTCACCCTGGACGGTGACCTGGCCGGGGCCGCTCGTCGGCAGGCCCAGGGGGAGCGCGTTGGCGCAGGAGTCACCCGCCGGCATCGAGCCCAGGGACACCTTCAGCGAGTAGTCGGTGGGCGCATCCTCGTAGGACGCCTTGTCCACGAACAGGTAGTAGGTCCCCGCGGCCAGGCTCGTGTCGCGGATGGACGAGCGCGCACTGCCGCCCACGGTGCAGGTGGACACCGTGCCGTCACAGGTGCCGCGGCGCAGGGTGAGGGTTGGGGCCTTCGTGCCCGAGGCGTTGGTGGCTTCCGCGATGAAGCTCATCGGCTCGGTGAGGGTGAAGGTGTAGACGCGGTCCTCGTAGACGTACAACGAGCAGTCGCTCTGGTGTTCGTTGAAGGCGCCCGTGAGGGTTCCGGGGATCACGGTGGTGCCTCCCTCCGGGGGAAGACCGAGCGGGAGGGCGAGCGCGCAGGTGTCACCGGGGGTGGGCGGTGTCAGCAAAGCCTGGAGCGTCAGGGGCTGCTCCAGGTATGGGTGTCTGAAGTCCACGGCGAAGATGTACGTGCCCGGCTGCAGGCTGCCTCGCCCGAACGGACCCGAGGACAGGTTGACCGACTGGCAGGGGAGCGCCTCGCCGCAGGTCCGGGTGAGCGACAGCTCCGTCGTCCCGGTGGGCGCGTGGACGTACAGGTCCAGCACGCGGTCGGTGGTGAACGTGAAGAACGCGTCCGCCCCGTTGTTGAGGCAGTCGAGGTTCGGGTCATCGAAGAAGTCACGCGGGTCGAACGTGAAGACCGCGGTGCCGCCCGCGCTGCCTTCGGAGAACACCAGCGGGCGCGGATTCGCGCAGGTCTCTCCCAGTTGATGCGGGGCCGCGG
Source organism: Corallococcus sp. bb12-1 (assembly GCF_026626765.1). NCBI lineage: Bacteria > Pseudomonadati > Myxococcota > Myxococcia > Myxococcales > Myxococcaceae > Corallococcus > Corallococcus sp. bb12-1. The sequence continues at coordinate 98,822 of NZ_JAPNJZ010000007.1, forward strand.
AAACCTCGAGCGAATAGGCGTCGGGGCCACCGGAGGTGTGGTCAACCGAGAACAAGTGGGTGCCGGCCTTGAGGCTCCCCGCGCGCAGGGTCGTCACGCCGTCCGCCTCCAGCATCCCGCACACGTTGTAGGACGCCCTGCACATGGCGTCGACGAGCGACACCATGCCCCGGGCCGAGGTCTGCGCGGGCGTCATCTTCACCTTCACGTCCAACTCGCGATCGAGGGTGAGCGAATAGACATGCTCTGGGAAGGAGGGGCTGACCTGCATGCAGGCGCTGAGGTCGTCCGACATGCCCACGGTCGTCCCCGTGAGCGTGGCGGTTCCACCCGTGGGCCCTCCGGACAGCGTCACCGGGGTCGCGACCGAGCAGGTGTCGCCCTCCGGGGTCGGCGTCGCGGAGACGTCCAGGCGGTAGTCGGTGCCGGCCACCGTCGGGCCCTTCACCCAGAGGAAGTAGGTGCCCGCGGGGACGGCCGTCTGCCGCAGGACGCGCGAGGCCTGGACCGTCGATTCGCAGTTCTGCGCCTGGGGTTCGACGTCCATGCACTCCGGAACGAGGAGCAGGGCCGGGGCATTGTTCGTGCCCAGGGCGGTGGCCGTCACCACCAGGTTCGAGTGCGGAGCGGTGAGCGTGAGGCGGTGCACGCGGTCGGGCAGGTCGTAGCCCATGCAGGCGTTGTTGTAGTTCTCCTGAGAGCTGCCCCGCGTGCTGGCCTGATGCGTGAGCGTGCCGCCCCCCATGGCAAGGTCGAAGCCGACGGGGTTGGCGCACGACTCCCCATCGGGTGGGGGCACCGCGCTCACGTCGAGCGTGTAGCCGATGCCGGTGGCGGACTCGACGACGAAGAAGTACGTGCCCGCGGGGAGCAGTTTCTGGACGGTGGCGGTCGTCCCCACCTGGCAGTCCGTCGAAGAGCCCGTCCCGCAGTGGCGTGCCTCCAGCAGGCTCAGGGCGAGCGAGCCGCTTGTCCCCATCCGCGTGGCGGTGGCGTTGACGAGCAGGGGCTGGTCCAGGGTGAGCGAGTAGATGCGTTCGGGCACGGGGCCGTTCGTGACGCAAATCTCGGGAAGGTCGTCCGTCGCTCCGCTGAGGGTGTCGGTGAGGTGGGCGGTGCCGCCCGAAAGCGTGATGGGGATGGGACGTGCGCACGTCTCGCCCTGGGGGCGTGCTCCGGTGAGCTGCGCCGACAGCGTGAGGGTGCTGGTCTCGTAGGAGGACGAATCCGTGAAGAGGAGGTATTCGCCCGGCGCGAGGTCCGCGACGGAGAGGGTCGGGCCGCAGCCCAGATCCACGCCGTCACACGCGGAGCGCAGGGCAAGCACGTTGCCCTGCCCGAACCCGCCGCTGCCAAGCGTCGCGGCGAGGTCGCTCGTCTGGTCCACCCGGAAGCGGTAGACGGAGTCGGGACCGGGAGTCCAGTGCATGCAGTCCAGCGTGAAGTCGTCCGCGCGACCCTGGGTCGGCACCCAGGTGGTGGCCCGGCGGTTGGCATCAAACGTCAGCAGGGCGGCTTCCGAGCAGCTCTCCCCGGAGGGCTGCGGCCGGGTGCCGAGGGTGAGGTCGAACTCGCCGGCGGCGAGGGTCCGCGCGGACACGATGACGAAGTGCGTCCCCGTGTCCAGCCCGCCTTCGAAGTGGGAGGTCTCCAGTCCGGAGGCCTCGCAGGTCGGGCGCGTGCAGTAGGAACCCACCGTGAGCACGGGTTCGAACCCCGGGGTGCGCGAGACGACGGAGAGGTCCACCTCCGCCGGGGCCGCGAGCGTGAAGGTGTACACCGCGTCGCGCGAGCCCTCGACGCAGCCGAGCACGTCGGGCGCGTAGCGGCGCAGGTCGTCCCGGAGCGTGGCGCTCCCCTCGGCCAGCGCGAACGTGCGGGGCGCGGCGCAGGTATCACCCGCCCTGGGGGGGGACAGCCGCAGCTCCACCTTCAGGGAAGAACTGGCGGAGCCCACCGCCTCCACCCAGGCGAAGAATCGTCCGCGCGGGAGCACCGTCGTGATCCGTACGCTGCCGGTGCCCGCCGGAGCCAGGTCGCACCGGAACTCCGTGCCGCCATGGGTGCAATTGCCGCGCAGGGCCACGAGGGGCCGCACGCCCTCGGCGTCCGAGCGCACGACGAGTTCGACATAGGTGTCGTTCTCCGGCACGTCAAAGGCGACGACCGCGTCCGCGCCCCCGCTGCCACAGCTCGCGGCGGTGTCGTCGGCGAGGCCTGTCAGGTCGAGGGTCGCGCGCGCGAGGCCCTCCGAGTCCACCTGAAGCTCGACGGGCGCGGCGCAGGTGTCGCCCGCGAACGGCTCCACGGGGGTCTCACACCCACCGGTGACGCAGACGGCGGTGAGGCAGTCGCTGCACGTCGCCCCCGCCATGCCGCAGGCGGTCTGCTCCGTGCCCGCGCGGCACTGGCCGGTGGCGTCGCAGCAGCCCGCGCAGCTTCCAGGGCCACAGGTCACGCCGGCATCGGGTTCACCTTTGACGGGAGGTGAACCCGAGGAGCAGGCGAGGAAGGCGGCCGCGAGCAGGATGAGCAAATGGCGCATGGAAGCTGTTCCCGGGGGGAGGCTTCAGGCCCTTTGGATTTTCCCCCGTTGTCGGCGCGGACTCTACCGGACGTGGGGCGCGAATCGAAAGGCAGACGGACGCGAGGCTGGGGCGGGTCCGCTCAGGTGCTGGGGCCGCCCACCGTGAAGTCGATCACCCGCTCCCACAGCGCCTGGAATTGCTCCTCCTGGAAGTGGGAGCCTGACTTCAGCCAGCTGATGTACTCAGGGGGCTGGTCGAAGTGGCCCATGACGTCCATGTGGTCCGCGCTCGCGACGTGGAGGACCCGTCCCCAGACCTGGGAGCGGCTCGGGACGATGCCGTCGCTCCGGGATTCGAACTTCCTGCCAAGGACATCCTGGAGGGCCTGCATCTGCGCCGCCGTGCGCTCGGGAATCTGGAGCTCCCGGGACAGGGGCGCGCTCTTCCCATACAGGAAGGAGAAGATTCCGTAGAGGAGCGCGTCCGGGGAGAGCAGCAGGCGGAGGGCCAGAGCGGGCGGCGGCGCGCCCGTGACGATGCAGCCGTAGCGCACGCCCTCCCGGTCCGCCGTGTTCGCGTTGAAGGCCTGCACGCTGGCTGGCGTGAGGTCCTGGATCAGCGTCTGGTTTTCTCCCACCTGATTGAAGAACCGGATGAGCTCTTCGCGCTCGTCCTCGGAGAGGTCCGCCGTCAGCCGGACGATCTGATTGAAGAGGTTGGGCGGCAGCTTCGCCTGTTCGCTCTTCAGGACGAGCCAGTAGCACGCCTGGAGCGCGGCGGTCCGGAAGGGCATGGCCTTGCGGTGCAGGGTGAGGAAGGTGAAGAGCCACAGGTAGCGCATCAGCGTCTTCCCCACGTCGCCCTGGTGGAAGAAGGTCGCCAGCGGGGTGCCGTGGTTCGGGGTGGCGATGGTCACCACCGAGCGCACGCGCTTCACGAAGGCCGGAGCCTCCCGGGCCATGCGGGGTGAGACGACGCTCCGAGCATCCAGCCCGCCCGTGGAGTGCCCGACGAGGTGGAGCTGCGCGTCGTCCTCGTTCGCGGTCCGCGCCATCTCCCGGAACACGTCGCGGGCCCGCGCCTCCAGCCCGGAGGTGGGGGAGGAGGCCACGGCATGCACCTGCGCGTCGATGCCGCGCTCCTTGAACCGCTGCTGGAGCAGACGGGGGACGTTCTGGAAGTAGGCGATTCGCTCCGTTTCCTTGTCACCCATCTGGGTAAAGCCAAAGAAGCCGGGGACCAGATAGACGCGGTGCCGGTTTGCCATGGGGGCAAGCCTAACGTGAGGACGGCCACCGACGCCGGGTGGCGGACCTCAACGTGTGGTCCCGAACCCTTGGCACGGGATGTCTGCCCTTTCAGGGATAGGGCAGCCCCTGCGCTCCGTCCTCCAGGAGCCGCTCCCGGGCCGCGCCTTCCGTGTGCCAGTAGCGCAGGGACCAGTAGAACATCGCCCACGACTTCTGGGCCGGCGCCGGCCACTTGTCCAACAGCTGGAGGCCCAGGTGCATCATCTTGGCGAACTGCTCGTCGGCCGCGCTGTTGCCGTAGGCCATCCCCTCGTGCATGACGTACTGCCAGCGGCCTGCATCAAGGCACGTGTCCGCGTGGACGGAGTAGGTGAACGCGTGGGGGGCGTCCACTTCGACGCGCAGGTGCTGATGGGCCGGGATGTGCGGTACGCCCGGGATGGCATACGGCCGGGAGGCGTCCCAACCCCACAGGTGCTTCTCGTCCGCGGGCAGCCAGCGCCAGTGCATGTGCAGGCAGTCGTGGATGCAGAAGGGCGCCATGGCGATGGACTCCAGTTGGTAGTGGTCCACCTGGGCCTGGGTGAGCCTGGCGCGGATGCTCTTGGGGGCCTTCATGGGCGGCGCGACGTGGATGTTGTCGAAGTAGCCCTGGCGCGCCTTCAGGTTCTGCTGCCACGCTTTGTATTCGACGCCCGTGAAGAGGTAGGAATTGAACCCCGGGCCTTCGACGAGCTCGGGTGAGGCCATCAGGTAGCCCGAGCCCGCGGGAAGGTTCGTCTTCACGCGGGAGAAGATGCCGTTCCACAGAGGGGGGAACGACAGGTTGGCGAGGTTCTGCCAGGCCAACAGCCCATTGTTCGAGTCCGACCACATGCCCGTGGCCATCGCATGCGCCATCTCGTCCTGGTCGTCCGCCGGGTCGTGCGCGGGGGGCCCCGCCGTGGCGTGGGCCCCGGCGTGGTCGTGGTCGTGCGGAGCGTGGGGGGGCGGGGTGTGAGGAGCGTGCGGCTCACCGCCCGGCGACGGTGGGTGGGCCATGTCCGACATGGGGGGACGGCGGACGCTGATGCTCGCGGCCATCCGCTCCAGCGGGCGGTTGCTCACGAACATCAGGTGGGGCCGGAACCTCGACGTCGCGGCCTTGGCCTTGGGGACGTAGTCCGCCCGCTCCAGGCAGCAGACGAACTCCGCGCACACGATGACGCGCAGGGGAGTCATCTGCAGCGTGCCCGTCTCCGTGCGCTTCACCTTCATGACGGGTGGCTTGGGAGGCGGCGGGCTGTTCTCGTACGGCATGAAGTCCTCGCGGTCCAGCACGTCCCGAGGGATGGGCTCCAGCTCCACGGTCCCGGAGCCGGTGCGCAGGTTCACCTGGAACCCGAACACCTGCAGCATGCTCCGGTCGAGCTCCGCGGGGATCCAGAACAGCGAACGCTCCTCGCCGATGGAGCCGCTGCCCACCTCGTACTTGCGCAGGAGGAACTTGCGGGTGAGCTCCAGCTTCAGCGTCGTGCCCCGGTAGATGATCTCGATGGGATGCCAGACGAGTTCGTCCAGCACCGTGAGGGTCTGCTCGGCAAACCAGGCCGTCTTGCGCAGGCGGTGGGTGACGTTCGTCACGCGGCCGGGGTTCTCGGTGTCGTGGGTCCAGGCCCAGACGGCTCCCTTGCTCGCGCGGGCGGCTCCTTCCGCGGACGCCCCTTCCTCGGCGAAGGACGTGTACGGTGCTCTGGGATCCGCGTTCAGCAGCAGCGTGCTCATCAACAGCGTGTCGAGGCTTGGCATCGGTCGTCGGGCGTCGGTCGGGGAGGGAGGCTCAGCTGAAGTCCTGCAGCGGTTCGAGGCTCCACTCCCCGGGCTGCGCCAGGGCGAGGGGCCCGCCGTCGTCGAGGACCTCGAGCAACGTGTAGACGTCCTTGCCGCTCGAGGGCAGGAAGATGTTCCCCTCTTCATCGGTGACGCATTCGCGCTCCGTTCCGTCCGGGCAGAGCACGCGCACGCGGCAGTGGGGGATGGGTTTCTGCTCCAGCGTGTCGTCCACGATGCGGAACGTGGGCAGGCCGGGCGTGAGTCGGACGCCGCCGAGGATGACCGGCATTTCGCAGGCGGTGACGCCAGGACAGAAGGGGGTGGACAGGACGAGGGCCGAGGGCTCCGCCTGGAGGCGCACCTCGCCTGGCTTGTCCGGGAAGGGTTGTTGCAGCAGCAGGCTGAGGACACCTTCTCCCCGGGTGGTCGTCTCCTCGTGATGCCCGAAGGACGTCTTGAGCCATCCCTGGGTCAGCATCTTGAAGGGCAGCCCATCGTTGCCGTCGACCTCGCCGGTCGCGAGGTTGGCGGTGTTCTTGTCATCGGGATAGAGCGTCAGGGTGAAGGGGCCCGGCGTGGTGCGCACGGCGCAGGAGTTTCGGGTGCCCGACTCCATCGATCCGTCGCCCGCGACCACCACCCCCACGGCATCCCCCGCGATCCGGAACGACACCTTGGGGTTGTGGAAGGTGGGGCGCATCTCTCCCGGCACGTTCTGGAGCCGGAACATGCCGGAGACGGCGAAGTCCGCGCGGTGGTGCCAGATGTTGGCCATGGGACCGTCAGCGGCGTCCCTCTTGTCGAACGTGTGCGAGACGCGCAGGCGCAGGCGGCAATACAGGAAGGGAACGTCGAACCAGGGGCTGGACATGGTGACGGGCTCGGGAGCGGGCGCGACGGTGCGTGGAATGTATCACGCGCGTCTCCACGTTTTCCCAAGCCGGCGCGCGGGCGGGGCGCGTGCCACTGGAGGCCGAGGTCCGGGTGACAACCCGGAAGGGGGGCGGTGTTCCATCCGTCCGCCGGCACTTCCGGCCTACCCAACGAGGAGATGGAACATGACTGTCCTGCACCGTGGACTGCGGCTGGGCATGACGTTGCTCGCGAGCGTGATGGCTCCCGCGTGTGGTCCGGAGCTTCCGCCTGGAAGCATCCTGGAGGTCGGGGAGCAAGAGTCGGCCGCGTTGGGACTGGAGGCGGGCTCGCGCCTGCCCCCGCTCAACCGCGAGGCCCTGCGTCAGGCCATCGCGGGCCTGCCGGATGCGGAGGTCACGGGCGCGCTCGTCCGGGTGGAGGGCGCGGAAGGCTCGGAAGGGCGGTGGCTGGGGGCGTCTGGCGTGGCGGATGTCCGCACCGGGGCGCCGGTGCGCGCGGACGCACGCTTCCGCATTGGCAGCATGACCAAGGTCTTCACCGCCACGGTGGTGCTGCAACTCGCCGCTGAGCGCCGGGTGGACCTGGACCGGCCCGTCCAGGAGTACCTGCCGCGCCTCCTGCCGGCGGGCGTCTACGCACCCATCACGGTGCGGCAGTTGCTCAATCACACGCATGGCCTGCCCGGGGTGCCGGTGCCGCAGAAGGATCCGGACTGGTTCTTCGTGAACCGGTTCCGACGCTACAGCCCCCGGGAGCTCATCGCGCTGGCGCTGCCCGAGGGGCCCCGGTTCGCGCCGGGCACGCAGCAGGACTACGGCAACATCGGCTACATCGTCGCCGGGCTGCTCATCGAACAGGTGACGGGCCGTCCCTACGGTGACGCGGTGCGGGATCGCATCCTTCGCCCGCTGCGGCTGGGGGACACCTTCGTGCCCGGCAACCTGGTGACGATTCCGGGGCCGCATGCCCGAGGCTATGAGGAGATCCAGGCCGAAGCGGGGGTGTGCCCGGCGGGAGCCATCGTCTATCAGGCGCGGTGCCTGGTGGACGTCACCGAAGCCAGCCAGTCCGTCCCGTGGGCGGCGGGCGAGATGGTCTCCAGCACGGCCGACCTGGATCGCTTCCTCGTCGCGCTCTTCCAGGGCCGGTTGCTGCCGCACGCGCAGCGGGAGGAGCTGTTCACCGTCCCGGACGTGCCCAACGTGGACGGCGGCCGCGCCATCTACAGCGCGGGGCTGTCCCGCATCCAGGTGGGCGGGCTCACGCTGTGGGGCAAGAGCGGTGACCGGCACGGCTACAACAACGGCATGGGGGCCACGCGCGACCTGCGCCGGCGGCTCGTCTATTCGGTCAACACGCTGCGCATGGGGCAGGACCGGCCGGACATCGCCGCGCGCATCGTCGCGGCGGCCATGGGCGGGTTGCAGGCCGCGCCCTGACGCAGCGCAGTGCCGAACCCGCGCACGGATTGCGCGCGCATCGGATCCTCCGCACAGGGCTTTCTGGCAGAGTGGATGCTTTCGCTGGGGGCCCCCGCAATGCAGACCAGTGCCATCACCGAGGTGTTCCTGCCGCTCGCGCTGGGGGTGATCATGCTCGGGCTCGGCCTGAGCCTCACCCTCGCGGACTTCCGCCGCGTGGCCCAGTATCCGCGCGCGGCGCTGGTGGGGCTGGGCTGTCAGACGCTGCTCATGCCGCTGGTCTGTTACGCCATCGCGAGCGGCTTCGGTCTGCCCCCGCAGCTCGCCGTGGGGCTGATGCTGCTCGCGGCCTCGCCGGGCGGTGCGACCGCGAACCTCTTCAGCCACCTGGCCAAGGGCGATGTCGCGCTCAACGTCAGCCTGACGGCGGTCAACAGCGTGCTGTCGCTGTTCACACTGCCGCTCATCGTGAACCTCTCCCTGTCGCACTTCATGGGCGAGGAGCGCGCCATTCCCTTGCAGTTCGCGAAGATCCTCCAGGTGTTCGCCATCGTCCTGGTGCCCATCTCGCTGGGGATGTGGGTGCGCGCGAAGCGGCCGACGCTGGCGGATGGACTGGACCGGCCGGTGCGCATCACGTCAGCGCTGTTCCTGGTGCTGGTGGTGCTCGCGGCGACGCTCAAGGAGCGGGATCAGCTGGTGACCTACTTCCAGAGCGTCGGGCTCGCGGCGCTCGCTTTCAACCTGGCCAGCATGGCGGTGGGCTTCGTGGTGCCCATGCTGCTGAGAATCGAGCGCAAGCAGGCGGTGGCGATCGCGATGGAGGTGGGCATCCACAACGGCACGCTCGCCATCGCCATCGCGTCCAGCCCCCGGCTGCTCAATGACGGCGTGATGGCCATCCCCGCGGCCATCTACAGCGTCATCATGTTCTTCACCGCGGGAGTCTTCGGTGCCCTCGTCGCCCGGAGGCAGGCCGCGAGCGCCGCCTCGGCGGACCTCGGTACGCGCCAGACTTGAGGTGTGTGGGTGTAATCAAATCCCCACCATGCAACTTCTTGCGCCCAAGCCCGATAATGGCAGCAAGACTCAACTTTCCAATCGAGGCAGTCCATGACCTCCATCAAGAAGATCTTCCAGAGCGCCACCCAGCAGGCGAAGCAGGCCGTCTCGACCGTGCAGGACACGGTCAAGAAGAACGAGAGCCTCATCAAGGGCGGCACGGCGGTCGTGAGCCAGGCCTCGAAGGCCATCTCGTTCGGCAAGGACGTGATGGAGCAGGTGGGCAATGTGGGCAAGAAGCCCCTGGAGGGCATCCTCGGCTCCAAGGGGCTGGGCTTCATCTCCAACCCCACGGTCGATGCCGGCAAGTTCGGCGCCTTCCAGAAGGTGATGTCGAAGGCGAAGGGCCCCCTGGCCGCCTTCAGCGTCCTGACCGCGGGCAAGGCCGTCGCCACCGCGGCGGGCGACATCCGCAACGCGGTGCGCTCCGGCAGCCGTGAGGACATCACCAAGGCGGCGCGCTCGTCGCTGGACGCGGCGAAGGCCGGCCTCAACGTCGTCTCGGGCGGCATCCAGGGCAGCAAGGTCGCGGGCGGCATCCTCCACGCGGCGGTCGTCACCCAGAAGCTGGGCGCGGAGAAGGCGGCGCTCGAAGCGTTCAAGCGCGTGGCCCCCAACGCCAGCGAGGCGGTCGCGAAGGCGGCCTCCGGTACGGCGCTGAAGCAGGTCTTCGAGGGCGCCACCGCCAAGGCGGCGCGGCGCGCCATCACCGAGGTCGCCACGGAGACGGCCCAGAAGGCGGCGGGCTCCATCGCCCGGGGCGCCGGCAGCGCCTCTCGCGCCGCGGGCAAGGCGGTGCTGAGCGCGGCGGGTCGTGAGGCCGGCGAGGCCGCCCTCAAGGCCGGTGCGCGCGCGGCGGCGGGTCCGGCGGCCAAGGCGGCGGCCCGGTTCGCTCCGGGCCTCAACATCGCCATGGCGGCCGTGGACACCGCTCAGGCGGTGGCCACCCTGGCGGACTCCAATGCCAGCACGGGCAAGAAGGTGACGTCGGTCATCACCGCGGTCGGCTCCATCGCCGCGGCGACGAACATCCCCATCGTCAGCCAGGTGGGTGCGGCGGTGTCCACCATCTCCAGCATCGTCGGCGCGTTCTTCTAATAAGCGCCCGGCTGCACTAGAAGAGCTTCCATGGCGCACCGGCCCTTCGCTCCGCATTGGCATGGGCGAGGGCCGGGCTACGTCCCTGGAGTCCCCGTGAGCAGCCACAGTGGTCGAGGCGAAGGACCGGGAGTCGAGCGGCTCCTGAAGATGAGCCCCATCGCCAGCCTCATGGCGGCGGGGCCGGTGTCACTGCCCGAGGCGAAGGCGCCCTCCCTGGAGGGCCTCGCGGTGAAGGTCCCCCTGGCCCGGGACCTGACGCCGGAGGACCTCATCACCCGCTTCCACGAGAAGAAGCGCGAGCGGGCCACCGTGCGCGCGCGGGCCGAGGGCGAGCACCTCGCGGCGGGCGACGACGTGCAGCTCAACGTGCTGGGCTACGCCGACGGCCGGCTCATTCCCTTCTCCGCCCGCTTCGGACAGTGGATGGAGCTGGCCCCGCTGCAAGCCCTCCCTGGCTTCGCGGAGGGCCTGGCCGAAGGTGGCACCGTGGGCGGCAGCCTCCAGCTCATGCTCGACCTTCCGGACGACTACCCGGTGGAGTCGCTGCGTGGAAAGACGGTCCGCTTCCTCGTCGACGTGCGCGCCGCGCGCGAGGTGACGATGCCGGAGGAGGAGGCCCCCGACTTCCTGAAGCAGATGGCGCTCGGCGACTCGCTGGACGCGGTCATGGACCACCTCCAGGAGGAACTGGAGCAGGAGCTCTCCGACAGCTTGTGGGTCCAGGCGCAGGAGCTGGTCCTGGAAGAGCTGGCGCGCCGCACCGAGGTGGAGATTCCGCGCAAGCTGGTGGACGAGGAGATCCGCCGCCGCTGGGCCGCCGCCGAAGGCTTTGGCATGGTCGAGCAGAACTTCAGCGTGGAGGAGCAGGAGGAGGCGGTCCAGGGCTGGCTGACGGACCCCGCCACGCGCGAGCAGGCCGAGCGCCGCATCCGCGTCGGGCTGGGCCTCAAGGCCGTGGCGGAGCGGGATCAGCTCACGCTCACGCCGCAGAAGCTCCAGGAGCTCCTCGAAGAGTCCACCGAGCCCTTCGGTCTGACGTCCGCGGACGTGAGCGCCGCGCTGCGCGAGTCCCCCGAGACGACGAAGCGGCTGCATGACATGGGCTGGCACCTGATGGTCGTCGAGCACGTCATGTCGAAGGCCCGCGTGACCTTCGAGGGCGCCGAGCAGGGCTGAAATGGAGCCGTTGCCCCCTCCACGCCGGCGCCGCCGTCCTGAGCCAGCCCGGGAGCCGCCCCGCTCCCTGGGAAGGCAGATCCTGGACGCGCTGGAGCTGTCCGGGCCCTCGGGGTGGTGGGGCCTGGGCCTCGTGCTGGGCGTGCTTGTGATTGGCTTCGGGCCCTTGTTGCTGTTGGCGCTCCTGGACGTGAGCGGACCGACGCGCAAGGCGCTGGTCGCGCTGGGGCCGGTGTCCATCTGTCTGGGGTTCGCCATCCTCGTCGGGGTGTGTGCCCGGCGGTATGGAAAGGCACTCGGGTGGTCGCGCCGCCAGGCGTGGCTGCTCATGGCGATGTTCGTCGGACTGGGCCTGCTGGGCGGCCTGGGTCTGTGGTTCGGGGAAGCCTGAACCCAGCGCGCTGCCCCGGGGTTAGCAGACGGGCAGACCTCATCCGGTGTCCTCCTTCGCCCGTGCGCGCACCTCCGCCGCGAACAGCTCCGCCGCGGGCGTGCGGGGTGCGCCCTTGCGCCAGAGCAGTGCCGCCAGTTCGGAGCGGGGCGCCGGGGACAGCCGCTTCACCACCAGCCGCTCCGCGTCCGCGAGTCGCGGCTCGGGAAGCACCGTGACGGCGAGGCCCGCGCGGACGATGGCCAGCACGGTGGCCACCGCGTTGGATTCGAGCGCGATCCGGGGAGCGAACCGCATCGCCGCGAAGTGCGCGTCCACCCGGGTGCGCACCCGCAACCCGCGCGACAGCAGCGCGAAGGGCTCCTCCGCGAGCAGCTTCACCCCCACGGACTCCGCCCCCGCCAGCGCATGTCCGCGCGCGACGACGAGCGCGAGCCGGCTGTCGAAGACGGGCTCGGCATCCAGGTCCGCCAGGCGCGCGGGCGCATAGCCCAGCCCCACGTCCAGCCTTCCGTCCGCGAGCCGCTGCTCCAGCCTCCTGACGACCGCCTCCTCCGCGCTCAGCGCCAGTCCGGGGTGCCTGCGGAGCACCGCCGTCAGCGCCGGCACCACGATGCCGCGCATGCTCGGTGGGTAGCCCACGCGGAGGGCCCCCGTGGCGAGCCCCCGCAGCGCGCCCACCGCCGACAGGCCCGCGTTCACGTCCTCCAGCGCGCGCGACGCATAGGTGCGGAACAGCTCGCCGGCCTGTGTCAGCCGCACCCCGGCGCGGGCCCGCTCGAAGAGCGGTGTTCCGACCTCCTCCTCCAACTGGCGGATCTGCTGCGACAGCGTGGGCTGCGAGATGTGCACCCGCCGCGCGGCGCGCCCGAAGTGCAGCGTGTCGGCGACGGCGGAGAAGTAGCGGAGGTGTCGAAGCTCCATGGTGCCATCATAGATGGCATCTATCGGGTTGATGAGAACAGACGAATGTACGAATCGAGGCCCCCGGGTACATCTTCCTCGTCATGAAGGAGAGGGACCCCATGAAGGCATCCGACCTGTTCGTCAAAGCGCTCGAAGCCGAGGGCGTGCGCTGCGTCTACGGACTCCCCGGCGAGGAGAACCTGGACCTGCTCGAGTCCATGCGCGCCGCCGGCATGCGCCTCGTCGTCACTCGACACGAGCAGGCGGCAGGGTTCATGGCCGCCACTCACGGACGGCTCACCGGGCGCGCGGGCGTGTGTCTGGCGACGCTGGGTCCGGGAGCCACCAACCTCGTCACCGCCGCCGCCTACGCGCAGCTTGGCGCCATGCCCATGGTGATGCTCACCGGCCAGAAGCCCATCAAGGCCAGCAAGCAGGGTCACTTCCAGATCGTCGATGTCGTCGGGATGATGCGGCCGCTCACCAAGTCCACCCGCACGCTCGTCTCCGCGGAGCACGTCCCCTCGGCGGTTCGCGAGGCCTTCCGCCGCGCGGAGGAGGAGCGCCCCGGCGCCACCCACCTGGAATTGCCCGAGGACATCGCGCGCGAGTCCACCGACGCCGTGCCCCTGTCGCCTGGAGTCGCGCGCAGGCCCGTGGCGGATGAGGCGGCCATCGCGCAGGCGGTGGAGACGCTCGCTTCGGCCCGCCGCCCGCTGTTGATGATTGGCGCGGGGGCCAACCGCAAGCTGACGTCGGAGATGCTTCGCGCCTTCGTGGACCGCGTGGGCCTTCCCTTCTTCAGCACGCAGATGGGCAAGGGCGTGGTGGATGAGACGCACCCGCTTTGGATGGGCACCGCGGCGCTGTCCGACGGCGACTTCGTCCACCGCGCCATCGAGGCCTCGGACTGCATCCTCAACGTGGGCCATGACGTCATCGAGAAGCCCCCGTTCGTCATGCGCGATGGCCGCCGCACGGTGATCCACCTGAACTTCTCCTCCGCGGAGGTCGACCCCGTGTACTTCCCGCAGGTGCAGGTGACGGGAGACTTGGCCAATGCGGTGTGGCGCATCGCGGAGGGCGTGGGCCCTCGCTCGCACTGGGACTTCACGCCCTTCGAGCGGGCCCGCGCGGGGCTCGACGCGCAGTTCGTGAGCGGCGCCGCCGACGACCGCTTCCCCATCTACCCCGCGCGGCTCGTCGCGGAGGTGCGCCGCGCCATGCCGGATGACGGCGTCGTGTGCCTGGACAACGGCATGTACAAGCTCTGGTTCGCCCGCTACTACCGCTGCCGCCGGCCCAACACGCTGCTGCTCGACAACGCGCTCGCGACGATGGGCGCGGGCCTGCCGTCCGCCATCGCCGCGAAGCTCGTGCATCCCCGGCGCAAGGTGGTGGCTGTCTGCGGTGACGGTGGGTTCATGATGAACTCGCAGGAGCTGGAGACGGCGGTGCGCCTGACGCTCGACCTGACGGTGGTCGTGGTGCGCGACGACGGCTACGGGATGATCCGTTGGAAGCAGGGGGAGATGGGCCTGCCCGACTTCGGGATGACGTTGGGCAACCCGGACTTCGTCCGCTACGCGGAGGCGTACGGCGCACGCGGGCACCGCCCGACGAGCGCCACCGAGTTCGGCGCCACGCTCGCGCGCTGCCTGGAGTCGGGTGGCGTGCACGTCATCGACTTGCCCATCGACTACACGGACACCGCGCGTGCGCTCGGTGCCGGCGCCCTGGTGGAGTCGTGAGCCATGGGCACAAAAAGTGAAAGTGGGGAACACCATGCTGGCTGAGCGCTACCCGTACTACCTGGCCAACCGTCCGAGGCAGCCCAACGCTGAGCTGGCCGTCACCGACAAGTATTCGGGGGAGGTCGTCACGCGCGTGGCCGTCGCTGATGCGTCCGCCGTGGAGGAGGCCATCGCCGCCGCGGTGCGCGCGACGGTGCCCCTGCGGAAGATGGCCCCCTACGCCCGGCAGGCGGTGCTGGAGCACTGCGTGCGCCGCTTCCAGGAGCGTTCGGAGGAGTTCGCGCTCGCCCTCTGCATCGAGGCGGGCAAGCCGCTGCGCGACGCGCGGGCGGAGGTCACCCGTCTCATCGAGACCTTCAAGGCGGCGGCGGAGGAAGCCGTGCGCGGCGGGGGCGAGGTCCTCAATCTGGAGGTGTCGCAGCGCACGGAGGGCTACCGGGGCTTCACCCAGCGCGTGCCGGTAGGGCCGTGCTCCTTCATCACGCCGTTCAACTTCCCGCTCAACCTGGTGGCGCACAAGGTGGCCCCCGCCATCGCCGCCGGTTGCCCCTTCGTCCTCAAGCCGTCGGACCGCACGCCGGTGAGCGCGCTGCTCATGGCGGAGGTGCTCGCGGAGACGGCGCTGCCCGAAGGCGCCTTCTCGGTGCTGCCCACGCGCCTGGAGGACGTGGGTCCCTTCATCGAGGATGAGCGGTTGAAGCTGTTGTCGTTCACCGGCTCGGAGAAGGTGGGGTGGGACCTGAAGGCCCGCGCCGGTCGCAAGAAGGTGGTGCTGGAGCTGGGCGGCAACGCGGCCTGCGTGGTGGACGCGGACCAGGGCGAGCGCCTGGACTTCGTCGCGGACCGCATCGCCCAGGGTGCCTTCTTCCAGGCGGGGCAGAGCTGCATCTCGGTGCAGCGCGTGCTCGTGCACGAATCGCTGTACGACGGCCTGAGCGAGCGGATTGTCGAGCGCGCTCGGGCCCTGCGCGCGGGCAACCCCCGGGACGAGTCCACCACGCTCGGACCGCTGATCGACGAGCCCGCGGCGCGGCGACTGGAGGGGTGGATTCAACAGGCCGTGGAGCGCGGAGCCCGGGTGCTGACCGGAGGTGGGCGGCGCGGCGCGCTGCTGGAGGCCACCGTTCTGGAGGGCGTCCCCGAGGACGCGTCGCTGTGTGTGGAGGAGGCCTTCGGGCCTGTCGTGTTGCTCCAGCCGTTCCGCGACTTCGACGAGGCATTGCGCCGGGTGAATGACAGTCGCTACGGACTTCAGGCGGGCCTCTTCACGCAGGACCTGTCGCGGGCGATGCGCGCGTGGGACGAACTGGAGGTCGGCGGTGTCGTCGTCGGTGACGTGCCGAGCTTCCGGGTCGACACCATGCCGTACGGCGGGGTGAAGGGATCCGGGCTGGGACGCGAGGGCGTGAAGTACGCCATGGAGGACATGACGGAGCCGCGGCTGCTGGTGCTCCGCCACGGGTGAGGCGTCCGGAAGAGGTGCCCCGTCACGCGCGGGGCACGAGCCGGTCCCTCGTGAGCCGTCAGGGCGCGGCGCGGCGGGCGTCCCCTGAGGCGTGCCGGGCTTTCCCCGGTCCGCCTATAAGGGTTCCATGCCTCAGCCCCAACCGGTCGAGCTCACCCCGCGTCGTCGCCGCGCGCTCCTCACCCAGCGGCTTCTCACCGAGCGGCTGGCCCCCGAGGAGCTCCGCGCCCTGCTCGCCGCGTCCGATCCGGAAGAGGTCCACGCGGCGCTGCTGCACCTGAAGCGCCGCCTGGAGCGGCTGGAGGGCGGTGACACGCCGGCGTCGCTGGTGGAGGCGCTACCGGCGGCCCTCGGCGCGTGCGCTCCCGAGTCGCAGGTGCTCCTCGCCGAGCTGGCTTGTCTGCTACCTCCGGAGGTTCCCCTGGCGAGGCTGAGGTCGCTGGCGGAGGGGAGGGGGCCGCTCCCCGTTGACGCCGAGTTGGCGTGGCTTGTCACGGAGGTGCTTCGCGAGCCCGCGAAGCTGGCGGTCCTTCCGGGAGGTGCACTGCTGTTGCATGCCGTGCAGCGACTCTCCCCGGCCGATGCAGTTGACGCGGAGGCGCTGGTCGACGCGCTGTGCAGCCACCTGGATCCGGAGGTCCAACTCGAAGGTCTTCGCCACCTGGGCGAGGCGCTCGGCCTGGGACTCGTCACGGTGAAGCATGCGCTGGCGGTGGCGGTTCGCGCGCTCGAAGCCCCGGACGCGCGGGTGGCGCTCCAGGCCGCGGAGCTGCTCGCGGAGCCCTGGGCGGCGAGGCCCGACCTGGCTCCTTCCCTCGGTTCGCTCCAGGGCCTGCTGGAGCGCTCGGAACGACTGGCCCTCGCTTCGCTGCGCATCCTCGCCCGTCGAGGAGACGCTTCCGCGCTGCGGCTCGTGCTGGAGGACGGTCGGCGATCGCTCCCGGTGCGGCGCGAGGCCATGGCCCTGCTGGCACCCTTCGCGAGCCATGCGGAGTTGCGGTTGTCGCTCCACCTCTCACGGGAGGATCCGCTCCTCTTCGGCCCCACGTGCGCGGGGTTGCTCCAGACGCTCTACCGGCGGGGCGTGCGGTGCGAGCCGGACGATGTTCCCCTGGTGCGCGGGCTGTTCCTCTCCAGCCCGGCCATCACGCCCGAGGTCATCGCGGAGGTGTTGAGTCTCCGGCAGCGTGAGTACGTCGAACCGCTGTGGACGCTGTCCGCCACGGACGCGGACTTCACCCGGCACCTCGCGCTCCTGCGGGAGCTGGACGGTCCCGAAGCGCTCGATCTGCTCCGCGCGCTGCTCGTCCGGCCCGAAGCGCGTGCGCTCCGTCCTGAGGTCATCGAGGCGCTCGGACAGCAGGGACACGAGGCCGCGGAGGAGGATCTCCTCGCCTGTTTCGATGCCGAACCCTGGGCCTGCCTCGATGCGCTCCATCACCTGGGCGGCGCACGCACCGTGGCGTTCCTGCGTGCCCACCCGGGCCTGTCTGATTCCCCCTGGCGCGCCGAAGCGCTTGCCCTGCTGGCGGCGCTCGAGGACGCACCCGCGTCCATGCCCTCGCCCGTGGAAGGTGAGCCGAGCCGTGAGGTGCTCGCGAGCCTTCAGCCCGGCTACGACGACGCGTCCTTCTCCGAGGTCTCCCGCATCGCGCTCCAGACCCAGCATCCGCTGCGGCTCCAGGCCATCGGCCAGCTCGG
Organism: Corallococcus sp. bb12-1; assembly: GCF_026626765.1. Taxonomy (NCBI): domain Bacteria; kingdom Pseudomonadati; phylum Myxococcota; class Myxococcia; order Myxococcales; family Myxococcaceae; genus Corallococcus; species Corallococcus sp. bb12-1. The sequence continues at coordinate 116,265 of NZ_JAPNJZ010000007.1, forward strand.
CCATGAAGCGCGGCGGCGTGCACTCGAACCGCTGGGGGAGCTGTTGCTCGATGCGGACGAGGACGTCCGGTCCGCGGCGCAGCAGGCTGTTGCCCAGGTGGGGCGTGGGCTCCAGGCCCGTGGCCGCGTGCGCCCGGACCGGCGGTCCGCCCACGCATCGGAAGACGAAGCCGGTGCGCGGGTCCTCACGGAGTGTCTGCTCGACCTGCTCCAGCGGCGGGACCTGAGCGACGCGCAGCTCGAACGGGTGCTGGGGCAGCTCGTTGGCCGGAAGCATCCCGCGCTCGCGCGGCGGCTGCGGCGTCTGCTCCGCCATGAGGGCGTGCAGGTGCGGAAGCTCGTGCTGGAGTGTCTCGCGCACTCCGGAGACTCGCGGGCCGTGGCCTGGCTGGTGCCCTTCGCGCGTTCGGAGGACATCTATCGCCTGCGGCAGGCGCTCAGTGGCCTCGGGGTGTTCAAGGTGGAGTGGGCCGTGCCGCTCCTCGCGGCGGGGCTCGCGCACCCCAACATGAACATCAAGAAGACCGCCGCCGAGGCGCTCGCCAACGCGGGTCCTGGCTGGCCTGCGCCCATCGGGCTGATGCTGGGTTGGCTCCGGCGCCACGACAACCCGGGCCTGCGCGAGTCCCTCATCCGCGCGCTGCGTGCCGCCTGCGGACGGGGCCATGTCGCGACCGTGCTCGATGCACTCGAAGACACCGAAACGCCACGTGAGCAGGAACTGCTGTGCGAGGCGCTCTCCGGCGAGCTGTCGCCCCATGCGCTCGTGTCCCTCCTGCGGCGTGGGACACGCTCCGCGAAGGTGCTGAACGACGCGGTCCATGACGGAGTCCTCCTGCTTTCGTCGCAGGCGCGCGAGACGCTGGAGGTGCTGCTGCGACGCCATGGCCTGTCGCAGTGGATTCCCGCCACGTCCGACGACCCCGTGCAGGCGAGGCTGCTCCGGGAGCGACGGCTGGATGCGAACCTCGCGTGGATGGATGACGCGCTGGCGTCCGGGGACGCGGCCCTGCTCGAAGCCCCGGAGGAGGAGTTCACGAAGCGGCTCGCGGCGGTGGCCAGCGCGGGCCTCACGGACACGCGGGCGGCCGTCCTCAAGCGGCACCTCGATGGGATTCGCGGCCTGCTGGACAGCCCCAGACCTTCCTTGCGGCGACTGGCCCTGGGCCTGCTGACGGCGCTCGCTGGACGGCTGTCCGAGCCCGAGCGGGTGGGGGCGCTCGCGGAGGTTCGACGCGCATGGACAGGGAAGCTCATCGAGCCTCACGAGGCCCTTGGCGTCCTGTACCGGTTGGGGGCCGTGCCTTCGCTGGAGGAGACACGGATGGCTTCCTCGCTCCCGGACGAGCGCGTGGCGCTCTGGGGAACGGAGCGACGCATCCTCGCGGGGGAGCTGTCCGGCCCTGGGCTGATGGAGGCGCTGAAGCAGGCCCGCTCGCCTTCGGTGCGGCGGTTCCTCGTGCCGTACGCGCTGCGGGAAGTGCCGCCGCTCCAGGTGCTGGAAGCCGCGGCGCGAGGGTCACACGGGGACCTGCTGGAGCTCGTCCGCGAGGAGTGGGACGCACGCGTGCCGGAGGACGCGCTGCTCGCGGAGCTTGCCCGCGCCGTCGGAGCCGTGGCGTCCCCGCAGGCGGGGGCGCTCGTGCGGTGGATGGCGGAGGTCGGAACGGAGGCGGCCCGGGCGTCCCTGCGGCGACTCGCGCGCCATCACGAACGGGGGATCGCCCTCGCCGCGTTCGCGGCGCTGGGGACACCCACTTCGGCGGAGGATGAGGCGCTGCTCGTCGACCTGCTGTCCCATGCCCACGTCGAGATCCGCCGACAGGCCGCGTGGCAGCTCTGGCGGGTGCGGGGACTGCCTCGTCTCCAATATCTGCTCGACCTCATCGGCGAGGCGCAGCCGCGCCGGTGGCTCCCTCCGTGGGCCGTGGATCGGCAGGATCTGGAAGCACTGCGTGCGATGCTCGGCTTCGTCGAAGCCCCGGGCTCCGATGCGGAGAAGTTGGAAGGGGACGTCTGGCTGGAGTCTCTGCTGGAGTTGCTCGGTGGGCTCGGGTCGGAGCAGCGCCTGATGCCCTCCCTGGCCCTGCTCCTGCTGGACGTGTGGCGGATAGGCCGGGGTCGGTCGGTGACGATGGCGGCGGACAGGCTGCGCGGGCTCCCAGCGGCCCGCATGTTGCCCTTCGTCCTCCCGATGCTTCGAGAAGGCCACACCGCGGCGCTCGAAATCCTCCCGGGCGACACCGTGTGGGGACCCGAGTTGATGGAGATGTTCCTCCAGGCGCGGGGCCTGGCGCGAACGCACTTCCTGGAGTGGCTCCAGCGAGTGGACACCGTGCAGGGCCGCGACGGCCGGAGACTGGAGGATGCGCTCTTGCGCATCGTCCACGAGGACGATGGTCATCGCGAGGCGGCGTTGCAGCTCCTCGGAGGACGCGCCTGCTGGGGGAACCGCGAAGACGCCTTCCGCCTGGCGGACGGGCTCATCGGAATCGTGAACCGGAAGGACGACGCCCAGGCCCTGGCGGCGATGTCGCGAGGGCTCGAACGGCAGGGCCCGGAGGTGCGGATCGCGCTGCTCGCGCGGGTCACCACGCCAGCGCTGCGGACGGAGGTCGTCACCGCGCTCGCGCTCCTCGTCCTGGATGATCCGTCGCTCGAAAAGAAGCTCCCGGCCGAGCTCATGCGCGACGTGGAGCGGAGGCTGGAGGCGCTGGCCTGGGAAGTCCCCGAACCGGAGGCGAAGGCGATGAAGTGGATGGTGCTCCGGCGTGCGCCTCACGTCGTCGAACGACTGACGGGGCTGCTCTCCCACCGGAAGTCCTCGGTGCGCCTGCATGCGCACCGGCTGCTGAAGGATCAGGTGTCACGGGAGTCGTACCTGGAGCTGACCCGCGAATTGCTCAAGGATGCGGAGGCCGGGAACGTCGTCCGGGCCGTCCGGACGCTCACGTTCGGAGGGCACTTGCCAGCGGTGGCGGAGGTGGCGGCGCTGCTGCCTGACCGCCGCAATGCGGTGGCGCGCGCGGCCTGGGATGGATTGCTCGTCATGGGCGAAGCCGCGCTGCCCGTCCTCCGGGGCGAGCTGGCCCATGCCCGCCCGGACCGCCGCGCGCTGCTGGCGCGGGTCATCTCGAGCCTGGATCAGGGGCGGCCGTCATGACGGTGATGTTCAGCAGGGACCTCGCCGTACTCGTCACGGGTTGAATATCCCATCACCCCTCACGTAGATGGGGCCGTGCGGCGCCAGACCCGGCCCGCACCTCGTCTCAGGGAGAATCAACTCGTATGAACAGGAAGCTCGGCGCGGCAGTGTTCATGATGGTGGCGTGTACCTTCGGCCCGATGGCGGCCGCCGCACAGGAGGACTCGGAGGGAGAGGCCACCATCGATGTCACCGGCACCGGCGAGACCTCGACCCACGAGTGCAAGCCGGGCAGCACGGTGGAGATCACCGGTGCGTCGAACAACGTCACGCTCACCGGCGAGTGCAAGAGCGTCACCGTGAACGGCTCCGGCAACGTCGTGAAGGTGGAGGCCACCCGCGCCATCGACGTGACGGGGGCGTCCAACTCCGTCACCTGGAAGCGCGTCATCGGCAAGTCGAAGCCGAAGGTCAGCCATACCGGCATGGGCAACAAGATCGCCCAGGCGAAGTAATGCCCTGGGGCGACGCGTGACCCCGCCGGTCACGCGTCGTGCCAGAGGACCTTCGTCACCTGCACCACGTGGTCGCGGATGAAGCGGATGGCCTCGTCGTCCTCGACCGCGCCCCGCCAGAGCAGCTCCATGGGCGTGCCCTGCAGGGCCAGGGGCACCGCCGTCGTCTGGAGGTGCGGGCGCAGCCGGAGGATGTCGCGCGCGACCATTCTCGGCACCGTGGCGAGCAGCTCACTTCCATCCACCAGGGCGCCGATGCTCTGGAAGGTGGGCACCGACACCCGGATCCTGCGCTGGACGTCGAAGTGGTCCTCCACGACGCCGCGCAGGTCTCCGTTGTACGAGACGATGACGTGCTCGTGCTCCAGGTAGCGCTCCAGCGTGAGGCGCTTCGGAACCCGCGCATGACGTGGGTCGTAGAGGCAGACGAAGCCTCCGTTGAAGAGCTCCAGGCGCCGGGTGCCGGCCGGAAGCTCATCCGCCACGGTCACCGCGAGGTCCACCGCGGAGTCCGTCAAGGCCGCCACGACGGTGCGGAACTGGACCGGCAGCACCACCAGTCGCATGCGCGGCGCTTCCCGGGCGAGGATGCGGAGCAGGGGAGGAAGCAGCCAGGCCTCGGTCACGTCCGACAGGCCCAGGCGCACCGTCCGTTCGCTCGTCTTCGGGTCGAACGCCACGGGTGACAGCGTGGCCTCCACGAGCGCCCCCAGGTGGGGCCGCGCTGAAGCGAGCAGGCGCTCGCCGCGCGTGGTCAGCGCCAGCCCCCGCCCCGCGCGGACGAAGAGGGGAGCACCCACCGTTGATGCGAGCCGCCTCAACGCCGCGCTCACCGCGGGCTGCGTGAGGTAGAGGCGCTCGGCCGCCACCGTGACGCTGCCGGCCTCCGCCACCACGACGAAGACGCGGAGCAGGTTGAGGTCCAGGTTCCTCCCATAGATGTCGTTCATGATTGGGATACATCCTATTCAATGGATTTCAGCATGGCGAATGATGAATCTCCCCTCACACGGAAGGGACGACACACATGGCCACGCAAGAGACGAAGCAGGCGCAGCGCACGGTGAAGCTGGGTTCCACGGGCCCCGAGGTATTCCCGCTCGGGCTGGGGTGCATGGGCATGTCGGGCATGTACGGCGCGACGGATGACGCGGAGAGCATCCGGACGATCCAGGCCGCCATCGACCGGGGCGTCACGCTCCTCGACACCGGGGACTTCTACGGGATGGGGCACAACGAAATGCTCGTGGGGCGCGCCATCGCGGGCCGGCGCGAGCGCGTCCAGTTGTCGGTGAAGTTCGGTGCGCTTCGCGGGCCGGACGGGAGCTGGATGGGCATGGACATGCGTCCCGCCGCGGTGAAGAACTTCGCGGCCTACAGCCTGAAGCGGCTGGGGGTGGAGGTCATCGACATCTACCGCCCCGCGCGGTTGGATCCCGCCGTCCCCATCGAGGAGACCATCGGGGCCATCGCGGACCTCGTGAAGGCCGGCTACGTGCGCCACATCGGGTTGTCCGAGATGGGCGTGGAGACCGTCCGCCGCGCGCACCGCGTGCACCCCATCGTCGATTTGCAGATTGAGTACTCGGTGGCGAGCCGGGGCCCCGAGGCGGCCATCTTCCCCGCGCTCAACGAGCTGGGCATCAGCGCGACGCTCTACGGCGTCCTCTCACGAGGGCTCCTGACGGGGAGCAAGCCGAAGGGGCAGGGCGACTACCGCGCGTACCTGCCGCGCTTCGCCGGCGCCAACGGTGAGAAGAACCAGGACAGCGTGGCCGCCCTCCAGCGCTTCGCCCAGGAGCGGCGGATGACGCCGGGCCAGCTCGCCATCGCCTGGGTGTTCGCGCGCCAGCCCGGCTTCGTTCCGGTGGTGGGTGCGAGGACGGAGGCGCAGTTGGACGACGCGCTGGGCGCCCTCGCCCGGCCGCTGTCGAAGGAGGACGTGGCGGCCGTGGAGTCGATCGTGACAATTGCTGGCGACCGCTACGGGGCGGAGCAGATGCACCACCTGGACAGCGAGCGCCGGTAGCCGCGGCGGCAAGGGAAGGCCCGCCGCGGACAGCCGAGAGTCAGGCGGCGGGTCAGTAAACCCAGACACTCTTCGGGGGGCCCAGGCTGCTGACCAAGGTGTTTGCGCCGTTGGGGTGCGGACCTCCGTCGCAGTCCTCGGAGGGCAATGGCTCAAGCGAGCTCCACCTCGCCATCCGTCCCTACCCGCAGCATGACGTGCGCTGGAGGGGCGCTGGCGTGACCGGCGAGCCACTGGGCCAGCCGCGTCACCACGTGCTGTTCCACCGCGCGCTTCAGGGGCCGGGCGCCGTAGCGCGCGTCGAAGCCGGTGCGCGCCAGGTACTCCACCACGTCCTCGCCGAAGGACACCTTCACGCCCCGGCGGGTGAGCCCCTCGCGCGCCAGGGCCGCCTCCAGCGTGCGCCGCGCCAGGGCCCGGATGACCTCCGGGGTGAGGGACCGGTAGGGCACCACCTGATCCAACCGGTTCAGCAATTCGGGCCGGAAGAAGGCAGTGGCGGCGCCCAGGTAGTGCTGCTCCATGTCGCGCACGCTGCCTCCGCCGAAGCCGAGTGAGCGTCCCGCGCTGTCCGCGCCCAGGTTGCTGGTGAGCAGCACCACGGTGTTGCGGAAGCTGACGGTGCGGCCGGTGCCGTCCGTGAGGCGTCCCTCGCCCAATACTTGAAGCAAGAGGTCATGCACGCCCGCGTCCGCCTTCTCCACTTCGTCCAGCAGCACCACACCGAAGGGCTGCTCGCGCACGCGGCGCGCGAGGCCGCCCTGCTGGCCTCCCCCTTCGCCCACCAGCCGCCCCGCGCTGCCCGGCGCCGCGTACTCCGCCATGTCGAAGCGGGCCAGCCGGGACGTGTCGCCGAAGAGGTACTCCGCCAACGCCAGCGCGGACTCCGTCTTGCCCACGCCGGTGGGGCCCAGCAGCAGGAAGACGCCCAGCGGGCGGGATGGATCCGCAAGCCCCGTCTTCAGCGTGACGATGAGGTTGCGCAAGAGCAGCGTGGCCTCGTCCTGGCCGACGATGCGTTCGCGGAAGCGCCGCAGCAGGGCCTCCGGATCCAGGCGCACGGACGTGTCCACCAACTCGCGCGGGTAGCCGGTGCGCGTGCAGAAGGCCTGCGTCACCCCGGTCGCGTCCACCTCGCCGGTGGGGGAGGGCTGGGTGCTGGCCGAGCGCAGCAGGGACACCGCGCCACCGGGGGGCGGACCGTCTCCGAAGCGCTCCGTCAGTTCGGCGGCCCGCTCCAGCGCGTCCGCGGTGAAGCGCACCTTGCGCGCGCGGGCCACCCGCTGCGAGGCCTGCTGGAGCGCGTTGCGCGCGGCCCCGGAGTTCAGGGGGGCCACGGAGAAGTGCCGCAGCGCCTGAAGGAACGCCCCGTGCGTCCGCTCCGCGCGGGCCACGTCCTCCGGGGTGGCCTCCAGCACCAGCGTCACCTCGCCGCCCTCCAGGGCCGGCAGCAGGTGGCGCGCCACGTCCAGGCCGGTGTCACCGCCGCCCAGCGAGAGCAGCTCCGACAGGCTGTCCAGGTGCAGCACCGCCCGGCGCACGCGCAGCGCCTCCACCATGGCCTGCACGCGCTCCTGCCACTGCCCCAGGTAGCGCATGCCCGCCATGATGCGGCCGCCCGACGTGCTGTAGACCTCCAGGCCGCGCAGGGGATGGCCCTCCGCGGCGGACTCCGCGCGCTGCACCAGCTCATGCACCAGCGCCGTCTTGCCCACGGAGGCCGGGCCCACCAGCAGCACGCTGGCGCGGGCGCTCGCGGTGACGGTCTCGGCGAGCCGGGCCACCTCCGCGTCGCGCTCCCACGCGCGCTCCAGGAGGCCCGCGCGCGCCTCCTCGTTGAGACAGCGGCTGGCCTCCGCGAGCCCGGCGGGCGGAGGCTGGCGCCGGGGCTGCTTCGTGGCCTCCTCCTCGGCGCGTGCCTTCGTCGGCTTCATGCGCGACGACACGGACAGCGTCTCCACCGACTCCTCGCCCAGGTACGCAAGCTCGTGCAGCCGGTCCAGCGGCGCGAGGTACAGCTCGTGGCGGACCAGCTCCTCCACGTAGGACTCCAGGTCCGCCGTGTCGTGCAGCGTGCCCTCCACGCCCACGCGCGGCACCCACACCCTGAGCGGCCCCTTCGCCGCGTCGCCCTTGCGCGCGGCCCGGGCCGCACCCCGCCCGCCATGGGTCACCACCGTCAGGCGCAGCGGCACGGGCAGCAGCCGCCCGTGCTGCATGGCGCGCACGGTGAGGGCCATCCGGCGCTGCCGCAGGTCCGCCCAGTGCGTCACCTCGTCGGACAGTTCCCCCCGGCGCAGGAGGCGGCCCACCACCTCCGCGATGTCCAACCGCGCGGTGTTCAGGTCGCTCGCGAACGAGGCCAGGTGCGGGTGCGTCAGCACGTGGGCCGCCACGCCCAGTCCTGGATAGCGGCGCACGAAGAGGTGGAAGTTCTTGTCCATGGCTCAGCCCTCCTTCCGGGCCGCGCGCCGCAGCACGCACCCGGCCCATGCGAGCGCCTCCGACGGCGAGCGCTGGCTCGCCAGGTGCACGAGCCCGCCGATGGTTCCCTCCAGCACCGCGCGGCCCCGGTCCTGCTCCCGCGCCGTCCCCGTCCGCCGCGCCTCGCGCTCCGCCGCGCGCACCGCGTCCCGCGCGACCACCGCCCGGAACACGTCGTCCGTCAGTCCAGCGACGCCGTCCAGCAACTCCAGGCGCACGTGCGACCGGCGCATCCCGTCTCCGCGGCGGGACTCCACCAGCGCATAGCCCTCCAGCGGCGCCAGCACCTCCGCGAGGCCGAAGGCCGTGAGACTCACGGCCATGCGCCGCACCCGCACCGCCGCGGGACGCTGCTCGCCGGATGTCGTCGTCCATGCGATGCGGCCGTCCGGCTCGACGCGCTCTTCGTACACGCTCATGCGCCCCAGGGCCTGCGGCAGCGCGCGCACCACCGACTCCAGCGCGGACACGGACGCATCGCCCAGGCCTTCGATGAGCAGGGCTCGCGTGTCCGGACCGCGTTCGCGGCAGGCGAGCTGATGCGAGAGCCACTCCACCTCGTCCCGCAGGTCCACCACGCGTGGGCGGCAGCGACGCAGCCGCTCCTCTCGGGACACCGGCAGGGGCACGGAGGCATAGGACGGCCGGGCCCGGAGGCCCCCGCGACCGGGGTTGCGGCGCCAGTCGTACGCGCGCTCGACCTCCTTGGGCACCGCCTCCTCCGTCTCCAGGAAATCGCGCTCCGCCAGCTCGGTCTCCCGGATGTCCACCGCCTCCGCGCGCAGGCGCTCCAGCCGCTCCACCAACTCCAACGCCTCCGGGCCTACCTTTGGGGCGCCGAGTGCTTCCAACCGTGCCGCCGTCTCCTCCAGCACGCGCGACACGTCCGCCAGCGTCCAGGCCGCCGGGTCCGGCTCCTGTGCCCAGGCCTTCTCACGCGACAGCAGCTCCACGGAGAGGCCCATGTCGTCGCCCCGGGGGAACAGCTCCACCCGGGCCAGGTCCTCGGCGCCGCGCTGCACCAGGTGGTGGGCCAGGGGCACCGTGAGGCGCCGCTCCAGCGCGCGTTTGAGGGGACGGGCGCCGTAGCGCGGGTCATAGGCCTGCTCCACGAGCAGGTCCAACAGCGCGGGCTCCACCTCCACCAGCACGTTGCCCCGGCGGATGCCCCGGCGCGACAGCAGCGACTCCAGCGCGTGCTCCACCACCACGCGCAGCGCGGCGGGCGTCAGCGGACGGAAGGGCACCACCCGGTCCAACCGGTTGAAGAACTCCGGGCGGAAGAAGGCGCGCACCGACGACAGGTAGTGCGCCTCCGCGCTCTCCGCCGTGCGGTGGAAGCCGGTGCGGGCCGCGGCCTCGCGCACGCCCAGGTTGGACGTCAGCACCACCACCGCCTGGCGCGCGTCCACCGTGCGGCCCGCGCCGTCCGTCAGCCGCCCCTCGCCCAGGAACTGGAGCAGGGCATCGAAGATGCGCGGGTGCGCCTTCTCCACCTCGTCGAAGAGCACCACGCAGAAGGGCTGGGTGCGCAGCGCGGTGGTCAATTCGCCGTCCGGCGCGCCCGGCATGCCCAGCAGCCGCGTGATGCTGGACGCGGACACGAACTCCGACATGTCGAAGCGCACCAGCCGCCCCTCGCCGCCGAAGAGCGTCCGCGCCAGCGCCTTGGCCGTCTCCGTCTTGCCCACGCCGGTGGGGCCCACGAAGAGGTAGGTGGCCAGCGGCTTGTCCGGTGGTTGTAGCGAGCGCTGGAGTGTGAGGATGGCATCCACCACCGCGGACACGGCCTCCGGCTGGCCCGCCACCTGCGCGGCCAGCTCGCGCTCCAGCGTGTCGCGCGTCTTCGGCGGCTCGCTGCCCAGCACGAAGTCCGGCAGGCCCGTCTGCTCGCGCATGGCGGCGGTGACATCCTCCTGCGTGAAGCGGCGCACGCCGCCCTCTTCGGTGCCGGACCGCGACACCACCCGGCGCAGCAGCCGGACGGCCTTGCCCGGGAAGGCCTCGTGCGCGACGAAGCGCTGCTGCAGGTCCAACAGCGTCTCCAGCGCCAGCGGGGACAGCCGCACCGCGCCCGCGTCGCTCGACGCCTCCAATTCGCGCAGCGTGCCCAGCAGCGCGGGCAGCGTGGCGCGCGCGTCCAGCGCGGGCACGTGCACCACGCGGAAGAGGGACGCGAAGGTGGGAGCCTCCTCGCGCACGCGCTCGAAGCGCTCCGGCGTGGACTCGGCCAGCACCGTCAGCTCGCCGCGCGCCAGGTGGGGCTCCAGGTACTGCGCCACGTTGGTGCGCTCGTTGTGGGTGCGCCCCGCGTAGACGAGCGAGGCCAGGTCGTCCACGTAGAGCAGGTCGCCCACCTCCACCAGCTCCCGCACCACGCCGCGCGCGCGAGCCTCCCACTGGCCCACGTACATCATGCCCGCGATGAACTGGTTGCCGTCCACGCGCCACACGTCGCGCCGGGTGTTCGCGGCGTCCTGCCGCGCGGTGAGGCGGCTGACGGCCTCGTGCACCAGCGCCGTCTTGCCGGAGCCGGGCGGGCCCACGAGGACCACCCCAGCGCCCTCGCGGCCCTCCAGCGCGTCCACCACCTCGCGCACCAGCGCCTCGCGGCCGAAGCAGCGCTCCAGGGTCTCGTCGCGCGCGCCATGGCTCAGGTTGCGCGCCACCGCGCGCAGCTCCACGAGCGACAGGCGGCGACGGTTGCGGCGCGCCTCGCGCTGCTCGGGCGTCTCCGGGGCCGGCTCCTTCTTCTCGGAGGTGGCCTTGCGACGGCGCGGCGGGGTGGGGGGCTTGGGAGGCGTGCGGGGCAGGATGGTGGGCGCGTACGCGTCCACCTCCAGCAGCTCCAGGCGCTCGTGTCCGGTGCCCCAGGCCTCGTCCAGGTTCTCCAGGTCGTGCTCCAGGCACCACGCGGCCAGTCGGCGCGCGAGCGCCTGGGGCAGCGCGTCTGGGTTCGCGAGCGCGAAGCGGGCCAGGGGCAGCCGGGTGGGCGTCACCACCCAGAACTCGTCGCGCGGCCACTTCTCCAGCAGCACGGCCATGCGGCCCTGGAGGACGACGCGCTTGTTCTTCTCCCGGTCCCTCGCCTCCGTGTCCACCTTGACGTGCCGCAGGGCCAGGTGCGGCGGGAGCTGATAGGCGGCCACGTGGGCCACGGGCTCCTTCTCGAAGCGCTCCATGACGGCGAGCGCCAGCTCGTCGCGGAGCGTGGAGAGGCTGGGGCCCACGCCGCTCAGCCGGGGCCAGAAGGCGGGCACCCAGGCCTGCACCAGCCGTCCGCCAAGGGGGGACACCACCAGGGGCAGTTTGAGATCCATGGTGTCAGTCCTCCTCTCGCGCGCCGAAGACGCGCCACTGCAACCACGCTTCCAGCAGCGATTCCATGTCCGGTCCGGTGGGCCCGTAGCGCTGCTTCGCGCCGGTGCGCAGGTCTTCCAGCGAGCCTCCCGTCACGATGCTGGCGATGGGCCGCACCCGGCGCACCTCCTGCTTCGTCAGCGACTTCTCCAGGTCCTCCAGCGTTGGCAGTGCGTGCAGGGCCAGGGGCTGCGGTTCGAAGCGCACGCGCACCAGCGCGGCCTGGCTGCCCTCGACGAAGCGGTGCACGCCGTGCTCACCCGCCAGCAGCAGCGGCAGCGTGCCGCTGTTGAGCTGCAGCGCATACGCGGCGGGGGGCCGCTTCAGTTCCTCCAGAGAGGCCTTCTGCTCCCAGCTCCACTTGAACCGGAGGTCCTTGTCCTTGCGCGAGGGCTTCGGCTTCTCGCCCGCCTTGGGTTCCTCGGGCAGCAACAGGGACCGGTGGAAGGCGATGGACTGCGCGTGGGCCCAGGCCTCGTACGCCTTCGCCAGCGTGCACAGGTGCGGCCATGCGCCGCGTCCGGGGACGAGGATGAGGGTGGCGCCGCGCGAGACAGGGAAGAGGCTGGCGTAGATGCGCTCGCGCAGGGGCTGGAAGGCCCGCCGGAGCACGGCCACGTCGCGGGCCAGGCCTTCCGCTTGTCCCACGGCGCGCGTGAGGTGCGCCTCGAACAGGAGGTCCTCCACGGCCTCGGCCTGCTGCGCGCAGTCGCGGAAGGCCTTGTCCAGTTCACGCGCCTCGGACGACTTGCGCGAGGACGCCTCCGCCAGGGCCCGTTCCTCCCAGTACGCCGGCTGGCGGGACGCCTTGTCGAAGACGGCCAGCTCGCGCCGCAGGCCCCGCATGGGCTCCGAGCGGCTCCATCGCTGCACCTCCGCGCGCAGGCTGGCCGCTTCCTCCAGCACCTTCTCGAGGGTCTGCCGCCCCACGCCCTCGGCATCCCCGCCCACCGCTTCCGCGCGCAGCGTCAGCCCCGCGTCCCCCGCCTCCACGGACAGCTTCACCGCGCCGCCCTGGGGATGCGCGGCGAGCCACGCCGCCACCGGCACGACCAGCTCCCGCTCCAGCGCGCGCTTGAGGGGACGGGCGCCGTAGCGCGGGTCGAAGCCGCGCGTGGCCAGCCAGTCCAGCGCGGAAGGGGCCACCTCCAGCGCCGCGTCGTGGAGGGACAGCCCCGGGCGGCGGCACACGGCCTCCACCTCGCGCACCACCAGCCGGCGCAGCAGCTGCGCGGAGAGGGGGGAGAAGACAACGACGTCATCCAGCCGGTTGAACAGCTCCGGGCGGAAGAAGCGCTGCACCTCCGCGAGGTAGTGCGCGCGCAGGGCTGCGGTGTCGGGCATGCCGCCGGACGAATCGAAGCCCACGCGGGCGCGCCAGGTGTCCGCGCCCAGGTTGCTGGTGAGCACGAGCACCGCGTTGCGGAAGTCGGTGAAGCGGCCGGACGCGTCGGTGAGGCGGCCCTCGCCCAGCACGCCGAGCAGCGCGTCGTGCACGGCGGGGTGGGCCTTCTCCACTTCGTCCAGCAGCACCACGCAGAAGGGCTGGCGGCGCACCGCGGCCGACAGGTGTCCGGGCGTCTCGCCGTCGCCCAGCAGGCGCAAGAGCGCGTCCGGGCCGGCGTACTCGCCCATGTCCAGGCGGACCATGCGCTCCTTCGCGCCGAAGAGCAGCTCCGCCAGGGCCTTGGACAGCTCCGTCTTTCCCACGCCGGTGGGGCCCACGAAGAGCAGCACGCCCAGCGGGCGGCGGGTGTCGGCGAGGCCCGCCTTGAGCACGGACACCACCGCCGCCGCGCGCTCCACCGCCGTCTCCTGTCCCAGCACCCGCGCCGAGAGGAAGTCGCGCACCTGGGCCGGCTCCAGCGGGACGTCGTCGCGCAGCAGTGCTTCAGGGATGCCGGACTCGGAGGCGAACTGGCGGACGGCGTCCAGGCGGGTGACGCGCGGCTGTCCGGCGTGAGAGCACGTGGCCAGCAGGCGGCGCAGGAAGGCCACCGTGTTGCCCACCTGGGCGCCGTAGGGCAGGAAGCGGCGGCAGAGGAAGCGTGCCTCGTCGAGCGCCTCGGGCCGCACCTCCAGCGGCTTCGGTCCCGCGTCGTCCTCGGCCACGCGCGCGAGGATGCGGGCCAGCGCGTCCGTGGACGGCTCCTCCACGCGCACCACGGAGAAGAGGCGGGCGAAGCTGGTGTTGCGGCGCTCCACCCGTGCCCACGTCTCCGGCGTGGCCTCGGCGACCACGGACACCTCGCGGGTGGCGAGCAGCGGCAGCAGGAGCTGGGCCACGTTCTGGTCGCTGTGCGCGCTCTTGCCCGCGTCCAGCAGGTCCACCGCGTGGCCCAGGCAGAGGAGGGCGTGCGACTCGGCGGCTTCGCGCATGCAGCGGATGACCTGCTGCTGCCAGTCGCCCCCCATGCCTTCGCCCGCGATGAGGCGGCTGCCGTCCAGGAAGAAGCAGGGACGGGCGCGCTCGGACGCGGTGGCGGTGGGGCCGCGCATCGCCTGGGCGAGCGCGTGGAGCACCGCCGTCTTGCCCACGCCCGAAGGGCCCACCAGCACCACGGACTCCGCGTCCTTCGCGGCGAGGCGCGCGCGCAGGAGCGTCACCAGCGCGTCCTGCTCATACGCGGCGTCGAGCTGTCCGTCCTTCGCGAGCGTGTGCCAGGGCACGGCGATGCGCTCCAGCGTGGGCGTGGGAGGCGGCTTCTCCGGCTTCGCGCTCCCGTCGCGGCGGCGGGAGCGGCGGCGCGGCTCCCACGTGTCCAGGTCCAGCGCGTCCTCATCCTCGTCGTCCAGGTCCGCGCCCGACGGCTCCACGGGCGCATCTGGAGGACGCGCCGGTGGGCGGATGTCCAGGCGGAGCTGGCGTGGGGTGAGGGTGGCGAGCAGGGTGGGCGTGGCGTGGACTTCAATCTCCACCAGCGACTCCGCGCCTTCCGGGCGCAGCGCGAGCCGACGCGCGTCGGAGAGGCCCTCCAGTTGTTCGCCCAGCCGGTCCGATGCGTCTGGGGGAAGTGCCTTGCCCTGGAACCACAGGTGCGTGCCGAGGCGCGGGGCATGCAGTCCGATGAAGGACTGGTGCGCGGGGGCGACGATGGCGGTGAAGTGCAGCGGCGCGACGGTGTTCGACTCCGCGCCCCAGATGGGGAGGGCCTCCTGCACCTCGAGCGTGTGGAGGACGCCGTCGGACGCGGCGATGAACTCCGGCACCCGGCGGGGGTGCACGCGGGTGAGCTGATCATCGAGCGCCAGTGTCAGCTCCTCGGTGGCCTTCTCCAGCGTCTCCGCGTGCACGGCGAGGTGGGGCAGCGCCAACGGAGTGAGCGTGACCCGGCGGCTGGCGTGCCGCTGCACCCAGCATTGAAAACGGAAGTTCATGGAAGGGGGCTCACGCTAGCACGGCGCCGCACAGCGACGCCCCGGGCCCCCGGGAGCTGACGGGCAGCTTGCCTCGGCGGCTCACTTCCGCTCGGACGGCGCCCAGAGCTCATCGGAAGCAAGCCCACCAGGACTTCATCCTATACGGCAAAGGCATCCAGACATGGGTGACGGGTGGCCCCCGCCCGCAGGTGCCCTCGCGGCCGACGGCGCGGCGGCCGCGAAGGCTTGGAGCTGGGAGGGAGGCGCTACCGCCGAGCCCGGCGGGTCTTCCACACCAGGCCTGTCAGGAGCCACCAGCCCAGGACACCTGGCATCGCGGTAGCACCGCAGCCACAGCCTCCGGATTCGTTCTCCATCCCGTCCGGCCCCGTGCCGGCGTCGTGCGCGGTGCCCGCATCCAGTCCGTGGCCCGCGTCAGCGACGGTGCCCGCATCGAACTCAGGACCCGCATCCGAGACAGTGCCCGCATCGGCGTCGGTGCCCGCGTCCGTTTCGGGGCCGGCATCCAGCACGCCGCCACCATCCAGGTCCGTTCCCGCGTCGGCCGCGCCGGGCAGTTGGACCTTGAGCTGGAACGTCTGCACGGCATCCGGCGTCTGCCCATTGTGCGCGCGGATGGACACGCCAACGGTTGTCTCGGCCAGGGGCTCCCACGACAGGAGTCCGGACTCAGCGTCCAGCGTCATGCCCTCCGGGCCCTGCTCCAGCGTGAGGATGGGCACGGGTCGCCCCGTCGCTGTGACTGAATAGGCATACGGCTCACCGACGGTGGCCTCCGTCACGGGCGCGGAGGTGATGACGGGCACCCCGGCGACATCCCGGGCGGTGACGGTGACGGCCCGGGCTTCCATCCCGGGTGCGGACACCGTCAGCACCGCGAGGTCGTCATCGCTGTCGGAGTCTCGGGCCGTCGCGACGGTGACCGTCTTCGGCGCCGTACCGTCCTCGGGGGTGAACGTCAGGCTTTCGCCTTCCGTGATGCTCACATCCTCGCTCCCCGAAGTGTGCGCCACGGTGATCGTCACGGGGACTGTCGGCGCGTAGGCCAGGGCCACGGTGAAGGACCCGCCCGTGCCCTCCTCGAAGTCCAGGGAGGAGGCGGAGAGCTGGAGCGCCTGGATTTCATCTTCCGAGGTGCGCACCCGGATGTCCCTTCCGGGGAAGCCATCCGGGAAGCCATTGTACAGGCTGAAGAAGATCGTCCCGTGGTCGATGTCTGCGTCCGCGTCCTGATTGGCGGAGATCGTTACGAACTGCGGGACGCTCCAATTGGTCGCGTCGAACTGGAGCACGCTGCCTTCGCTCACGCGGAAATCCTCCTGCCGGCGCGGCTGTGCGGTGATGGTCAGGGGCTTGGTGGGCGGCGCGGCCAGGGACACCGTGACGGTCTTCGACCCTCCTTCCGGGATGACCAGGTCCTGCGACGACAAGACCAGACCCAGTTCCGGCGGGACGGGGGTGATCCGGAGAACCCCTCCCGAGTAGGGCAAGACATACAGGGCCCCGTCCGGGCCCATCGCCAGGTCGATGAGCTCACCCCCGATGCTGCCGATCACGACGAAGTCCACCCGGTCCACGGAACCATCCGGTCGGAGGACGGCGCGAAAGACATTGCCAGTCATATCCGCGAAGAAATAGTTGCCCTGGTACTCCGGAGGAAAGAGCGGGCCTTCACAGAAGGTGCCGCCCACGAGGACGTTGCCCATCGGATCCGTCTTCAAGGTACCGCCCCCGCTCACCGCGTCGGGTCCGGGCTGCGCCATCGTGAAGGTGTGGGGGGAGGGAAAGCCGGTGATGAACCCGACCCCGTTGAAGCTCGGGTCCCGCACATCGCGCACATGGATCCGCTTGCCCTGGCGCAGGGTGGAGACCGGCATGTAGTCGTCGTCGATCACCGTGAAGGTCGCGACACCATCCTTTCGCACCGCGCCTGTCTCCGCGAACCAGTATTCCTCCCACCACTGCGAGTTGTAGGCGACCACCGGCTTCAGGTAGCCGTCGGGCTGCTTGTTTTCATACTGGCTCCAGCCTGCGTGGTCGCCCCGCCCCACCCGGAAGATCTGCTCGAAGGACTGCCCGGCGACGTTGACCCAGAGGTGCGCCGTGCCCGGCTGGAAGCGGATCTTGAAGGGATTGCGGAAGCCCCGGGCCCAGATGTAGTCGTTGTTGGGCCCGGGGCCGTCGTAGAAGGGGTTGTCCGTGGGGACGGTTCCGTCCTTGTGGACGCGATTGATTTTTGACGACATCAGCGTCAGGTCCTCGTCGGTTCCCCAGCCGCCCGTGTCTCCCACCGCGAAGTACAGCAGACCATCCGGACCGAAGGCCATGCCACCGCCGTTGTGAACCTGGTTGGCGGGGATGTCGTCCACGATGACGGTGCGGTCCATTCCCACGCCTCCGACGTCGGTGTACCGGAGGATCCGGGTGACAGGCCAGAAGCTAGGACCCTGCTGGCTGGCGAAGAAGTAGACGTAGTGGTTGTTCGCGAAGTCCGGGTCGAAGACGAGGTTCACCAATCCCAGCTCGAGGCCGGTCACCACGGTTTCGGTGATGAAGGGCATCGGCTGCAAGACGCCGTCCTGGAAGATCAGGACCTGTCCCTCCTGGAGCGTCACGAAGAGGCGATGGGAACCGTCCGGAGCCCAGGCCAGCCCTGTCGACTGGCGCAGTGCATCCGACAAAATGTAGTACTCCGCCTCGACGCCATAGGAGCCCGTGGCAGGAGGAGGAATGTGAGTCTCCGCTTGCGTGGGAAAGGCTGTCAGCCATGCCAGGGCAAGCCAGGGAAGGAATGAACGCATGGTTTGAATGCTACCTCCTTGAATGCAGGCCGTCAGGGCCTTCCAGTGCAGATGGAAATGCCCCAGTATTCCTGACACCCTGGGCCTGAAGCAGATGCCGGCCTGCGTCTGGTCAAGGAGTGATGGGTCCACCTCCGCAAGGGCTCTGGCATTGCGCGTGGAGCGCATCCTCCAGAAGAATCACCGGTCCGTGCGCGGGCCTTCGTTCGTCTGAAGCCCGCCGTCGGACGGTCCCGGTGTGCAGGGTGCCGCGCGGACGCGCCGTGCAGCTGTGCATTTCGTTGCACGGTGAGTCCAGGCGGAGGTGGACGCACGGGCCCGCCCATCAACGAAGGCTTCTCTTCCCGAGGTGGCCGGCCCAGGATGACGGCGGATGCCTCCCCGCGCCGACCGTCCACCCCGCTGTCCGCGTTGCAACCTCGCGATCCACCTGTGCCTGTGCGCGGAGATTCCTCGGGTGGAGACCCGGACCCGGATCCTCCTGCTCCAGCACGTGATGGAGGTCGCGAAGCGGAGCAACACCGGGCGCGTGGCCGCGCTGGCCCTCACGAACGCGAGGCTGTTCATCCACGGTGCGATGGTCGATGCCTTCGACCCGGCCGTGCTCTCCGAACCGGGCACCTGGCTGCTCTTCCCGGATGGCCCCACCGCACCGCCAGACGCTCCCGCGCCGAGGCAACTGGTGGTGCTGGACGGGAACTGGTCACAGGCACGGCGGATGAGCCAGCGGATCCCCGCGCTTCGGACGCTCCCCCGGCTGGTGCTGCCACCGCCCGAGCCCGGGCTGCTCCGGCTTCGCGAAACCTCGCATCCCTCAGGGATGTCCACCCTGGATGCCATCGCCCGCGCGGTGGCGCTGCTCGAAGGACCGGAGGCGGCGGCGCCGTTGGAACGGCTGGCCGCGCTTCGGGTGCAGCGCATCGCCGACTGCGGAACGCTGAACTGACCCTCGGGATGCCGCCGTGCCGCACCGGCCCGGTGCTCAGCGACCGACCCTGGCCTGGAGGTGCGCGGGGTAGCGATCTCCCTGCACCGTGATCTGGGCGAGGGCCCCCTGGATGTCGCGCAGCTCCTCGGGCGTCAGCCTGACGTCCGCGGCTCCGGCGTTCTCCTCCAGGCGATGCCGCTTGGTGGTCCCCGGGATGGGCACGATCCACGGCTTCTGTTCCAGGAGCCAGGCGAGCGCGAGCTGGCTGCGGGTCACCTTCTTCCGGGTCGCCAGTTCGCCCAGCCGGTCCACCAGATCCTGGTTCGCCTTCCGGGCCTCCGGCGTGAAGCGCGGGACGACGTTGCGGAAGTCCGTGCTGTCGAACGTCGTGCTCTCGCTGATGGCCCCCGTGAGGAAGCCCTTGCCGAGCGGGGAGAAGGGCACGAAGCCGATCCCGAGCTCCTCCAGCGTCGGCAGGATCTCCTTCTCGGGTTCCCGCCACCACAGGGAGTATTCGCTCTGGAGGGCGGTGATCGGCTGGACCGCGTGCGCGCGCCGGATCGTCTGCGCGCCTGCTTCGGACAGGCCGAAGTGCTTCACCTTGCCCTGCTGGATCAGCTCCTTCACCGTGCCCGCGACCTCCTCGATGGGAACGTTCGGGTCGACGCGGTGCTGATAGAAGAGATCGATGCGGTCGGTCTTGAGCCGCTTGAGCGCCGCCTCGGCGACGGCCTTGATGTGCTCCGGCCGGCTGTTCATGCCGCTCTGACCGCCAGCGGAGTCGAAGTCGAAGCCGAACTTGGTGGCGATGACCACCTGGTCCCGGAAGGGAGCGAGGGCTTCGCCCAGGAGCTCTTCGTTGCGGTAGGGGCCGTAGGCCTCGGCGGTGTCGAAGAAGGTGATCCCGCGCTCGAAGGCCAGACGAAGCAACTGGACGGCCTCCTGCTTTTCAGTGGCCGGGCCATAGCCATAACTCAAACCCATGCAGCCAAGGCCGATGGCCGAGACTTCCAGTCCGCTGTTTCCAAGTTTGCGCTTCTGCATGGCGTTTTCCTCTGAGAGAGCAATCAGGTCGAGCGGCGGCTCAGGGCCCTGTGAGGACCCTGTCGTCCGCCCCGTTCGCAAGAAACGTAGGGACCTGGACCGCCAATGACTATGCGCATGAAGCCAACAGGCTTTTAAGCCAGGGTTGATAATGAGGCTTCGTCACGTGCGGCCAGGGACGGGCTCGCCTCCCAGGCCGTCTTCCTGTTCCAGCACGCCGCCCCCCAACGGGATCGTGCCGTAGGGGGCTGGCTACGGGCGCGCCTGCACGGTCGAACGCAGCAGCTCGTCCTCAGGACCATACTCCCGCAGGGTGCGCTGATTGCCTTCTTCCAGCGCGATGACCTTCACCACGGGCACCCAGCCCTTGGGACCCTGCGCGTACTGGAGCGCCTCCGGAACCTGGGAGACGTCCATGCGGCGGACCTCCTGCTGGGTCTTGCCGTCGATGTATCGGATGAAGCCAGGGTGCTTGGGTTTGCTCATGATTTCAGGCCCGGAAGGAACCCGCCATCCAGTGGGAGGCGGCCATGCGCAAGGGGGCTTGCGCCGCGGGAGGTGGACGGGAACGAAGCTCGTCGATGAGCCGGAAGCGTCCTGGCATCAGCGCGCGGACCTCCGCTTCCTGAGGTGTTCCGTGGACCTTCTCGTACAACACGAGCGTCTCCGCGAAGTCCTCACTGGGTGAGTTGCGTGCGTAGTTGGAGGGCACGAACCCATCATTGGCGATGGCCGCACGGTAGTCATTCCAGCGCGGCCCCTGCGAGTCCGAACCCCAGTGCTGGTGCGACAGCGTGTGTCCCGTCTCGTGGATCAGTGAGGAGTTCATCGCCTCCTGCTGCACCTTTCCCGCTGTGGGATAGAGGGTGATGATCCCCTCGGCGCCCGCGGTCATGTACGAGCGGAATCCAGGCTCCCCGTACACCTGCTCCCAATAGGCATCCTGGGGGTTCTGCTTGCCGTCCACATCCACCTGTTTGACGAGCGCCCTGCTCGCGGGAGGCAGCGTCGAGAGGCCCTGCGCGACCTCGTCAATCGAATGATAGCTGCCACGGCTGGCATCCTGGTCCTTCGCGATGAACACCGGGATGCGCTGTCCCTCGATTTCCACCTCGTAGCGGAGGGCGTCCCCCGGCCCGGAGGGAAAGCCGTGCCCCTGCACCTCGGTGGGACCGGTGAGGGTGAAAGGGCGGGTCGGGAAGCTGCCCTCGAGCGACGAAGTGAGATCGGGGACGGCGGGTTGATCCCGCAGGAAGGTTCGCAGCTGGTCGGCCTGACCTGCGGCATCCGCCTTCTCGAAGCCCTTGCTCAGGAGCAGCTCACCCAGCCCCAGTTGGACATGCCGCGAGAGCGGATTCGTGCCCGACACGTACGGAAACAGCCGGTCCTGCTCCGGGGCCGACAGGGCGGCGAAGCCCTTGCTGGAGCCCAGATCCACCAGCGTCTGTTCATGTTCGGGCTCAAGCCGTCCGGGGCGGATGGCGTCGAGCATGCGGCCCTGCAGCTCCGGCCGCAGCTTCGCGAAGGCGCCACCGTCCACGAGCGTCGCGAGGCGGTCGATGTGATCGACGCTGACCTCGCGGCCCGCATGGGGCGGGGGCAGATGCTCCAGCACCTTGCGCTGGGTTTCAGGCGGCAGCTTCGCGAGTCCCGGGTTCGAACCGAGCTCCACGAGCGCAGCGCGAGCCGCCTGGCTGGAGGGACGTCCGGGGGCGATGGCCTTTGCCCACTGGCTCTGCACATCGGGAGACAACCGCCGGAAGCTCGCGCTGTCCGCCAGCTCCAGGGCGGCCTTTCCGAAGCGCGCCTCTGACTTGCCGCTGCGCCGCTTCTCGAGTTCGTCGATCAGCTGCTTGCGCATCGGGGCCTTCAGCTTGCCGAAGCCCCTGGACGATCCCAGGTCCACCAGCGCATCCCGTGCGGAGCGGTCTTTGCGCTGGGCGGCCACCGACTCCAGGATGTTCCGCTGGTCCTTGCCGTTGAGGCGCCGGAAGTCCTTGTCCGAGGCCAGCTCGACCAGATCCGCGCCCACACCCTTGTTCTTGATGCCCTCGCGCAGCGTCTTGATGGCCTCGCGCTGCTGACGGGGCGCGAGCCGATCCAGGTTCTGGTTCAGCGCGAGGGTCACGATGTTGCGGCGTGCCTCCGGAGACTCCCCATGCTTCCGGGCGGTGGCCAGCAGTCGGGCCTGCGTTCCCCGCGGCAACTGGCGGAAGGTGTCGTTCGAGCGAAGCCGGTCCACCAGCTCCGGGGTCTTTCGGGACGCCGAGGAGCCCTCGAAGGCGTCCCGGCGCTCATGGCCCGGCGCGCGGGCCTGGGGCTGCTTCGTCTGGGGGCGTACCGGTGAGACGGAAGCGCGAGCCGGAGCGGAATGCTTCGCTGCGGGAGCGGAATGGGCGCGGTGCCCGGCGATGCGTGGACTCATCGATATCCCCCATGGATGCCCAGGATGCTGCCAGAAATGGCAACCCGGGGTCTCCTTGGATTTCCCGTGATGTCGGCGCTTGCACGAAGGCCTGCCCTCCCTTCAGGGGAAGGGGCGTGCTTCTGCGAAACCTCTGTCCAGAAGGCGTCATGTCCGCACGGGCTTGCTGAAGGCAGGGGCTTTCGCCGACGCCGCTCACGCGAAGGCGGCGCTGCGCAGGACCATCACGTCGGCGAAGTCCAGGCGCTCGGGCGCGAGACGCAGCGCGCCCTGTGACACCTGTTCGAGGAAGTGCTCGCCGTAGTCGAGCCGGGGGCCGGAGGCATACACGGTGATGTTCCGGGCCTGCGCGATGTCCCCGAGCGTGCGGGCCACCGCGTGCGCCACCTCTCCCCAGAAGGGGAAGTACAGATAGAACGCGGTGCCGTCCGACAGGTCCACGTCGCGGACATCCGCGTGGATGAACTCCAGGTTCGGCAGCGCGAAACGCTCGCCATTGCGGCGCGCGGAATCAACGTACGTCTGCCCATACTCCACGCCCTTGACCCGGGCGGCGGAGCTCGCGGCCACGGTGATGGCGAACTTCCCGTTGCCACAGCCGAGGTCGTAGACGGTGTCGCTCTGTCCGGGACTCGTGACGGAAAGGAAATCGGAGATGCGCTCGGCCCGCGAGGCCATGTTCACCTGACCGAATGGGGGGCGGTTCTGGCCGGTGGTGATGCGGGAGATGCGCAGCAGGCCCTCCAGCCAGTCATCCGCCGCCGTGCTCGCGCGACCCGTGGCCTCGGTGAAGCCGAGCCCCTCCCACTGTTCCCGGAAGCGCGCCGGTGAGAGGCCTCCCGTGCGCAACCGCTGGGCGACATCCTCTCCCGCCGCATCCAGCGCGGCGGTCACCAGGAGGGCCCGCGCCTCCAGCTCCGTCCAGAGGACCTGGAGCTCCGGACGCGCCTGCACATCGAGCAGGAGCAGCGCGGGTTCCACGTTCTCCTGCACGAAGGAGAACCGTTCAAAGAGCTCCCACTGCGCGCCCAGGCTCAATGTTTTCAAATCCCCGGGCGCCAGGAGGAGCTCCGCGCGCTCGACCCACCAGGGGGAGGCGGGTGGGGTCGGGGGAATGGGGGGCATTGTGGTCAGGAGGGTGTCAAACGGACCGGAGCCTGTCCAACGCGGGCGCCCGACCGCCAGGCCAGCGGGCCCCGGGAACCCGGCGGGGGGAAGGACACTCCCCTCCGTCGAGGTTCCAGCGCCTGCGTTGCTTCAGCGGGCCTGCGTCGAACCCGCGGGCGCATTCTGGTCCGGCGTCGCCGCCGTCTGTTCCGTCGTGACCGAGCAGCCGCAGCAGCAGCCACCGCCGGTGGCGATGCAGATCACTCCGGGGGCGCAGCCGCAGGTGCTGCCATCATCACCCTCACATTTCGCGGGGGCCTGGATTCCTTGAGCTCCAGGCTCAGTGCGCCGTACCGCCTCACCCGGTTCCGTATTCAGGGTGACCGACTCCTCCGGGGGCCGGGCATTGTCCTGGGCCTCGGCCACGCCACAGGCCTGGAGTGACACCACAGCGGCCGCGAGCGCGAACAGCTTGAGCATATTTTTCATCTGCGGAGCCTTTCCTGGGTTGTGCTGCTTTTGCTGCGCAATCACGATGGTGTTAGGGATTGACTCTGTCAAACACAGACACCTAAGGGGTTTCCCTCCGAGGCGGTCATCCGCGTGGAGGGCGTGGAGTCAGTCAGGGCCACGTCGTGGGAATGGAATCGAGCCCGCGAAGCAGTGTCTGGACGCGGTGCGAACGGTCGCACGCCAGCCTGCTTCCATCCGGTCCGCGGCCTGATGCTTGTCGCGCGAGGGGCCTTCGGCGACGCTCCCGCGTCCCTTTCCCCGAGGCTCCATGCACGCACTGCGCCCCACGAGTGTCCTCGCCGCGCTGCTGTTGCTGTCCCCTGGCTGCACCTCCTCGCGCCCGCCGGTCCAGACCGCGTCCACGACCGCACCGGACGCCACGCCCGCGCAGGTGGCGCTGCGCGCCTTCGTGGATGCGCACCTGGAGGAGCACTTCCGTCGCTCGCCGATGTCCGCCACGTCCGCGGGCCTCCACGCTCATGACGGCGAGCTGCGAGGCTTCCGGCCCGAGGAGCGGGCGTCCAGCCTTGCGTACCTGAAGGAGCGGCTCGTGGCGCTGCCCACGGCGGTGGACCGTGCCGCGCTGCCGCCGGAGGACCGGGCCGACTACGACATCCTGGAGAACCACTTCCGGGCGCGCATCCTGGAGCTGGAGACGGTGCGCTCGTGGGAGCGCAACCCGAACACGTACCTGGGCTTCGCGTCAGGGTCCGTGTTCCAGCTCATCAACCGCGACTTCGCGCCGCTGGAGGACCGGATGCGCTCGGCGGTGAAGCGCATGGCGGTGGTGCCGGAGGTCTTCGCGGCGGCGCCGGCCAGCCTCCAGAACCCGCCGAAGCTGTGGACGCAGATTGCCCTGGAGCAGGTGAAGGGCACGCGCGCGCTCTACGCGCAGACGCTGCCTCGGGCCTTCGCGCCGGTGAAGGACGCCGCGCTCCAGGCTGCCTTCCAGAAGGAACAGGCGCGGTGCCTGGAGGCCATCGACGGGTACACCCGCTTCCTGAAGGACGACCTGCTGCCCCGCTCGAACGGGGACTTCGCCATCGGTGAGGAGACGTACCGCAAGAAGCTCCAGTACGAGGAGGGCGTCACCGAGAGCATCGACTCGCTGCTGGCCTGGGGTCGCTCGGAGATGAAGCGCACGCAGGAGGAGTTCCGCGCGGTGGCGGCGCGCATCGCGCCGGGCAGGGCGCCCATGGACGTGTACCGCGAGCTGGGCCAGGAGCACCCGGCCCCGGCGGAGCTGGTGGCCACGACGACGGCGACGCTGGAGGGCATCCGCCAGTTCCTCCTCGACCACCGCATCATCACCGTGCCCAGCGAGGTCCGCGCGAAGGTGGCGGAGACGCCGGCCTTCAACCGCGCGCTGTCCTTCGCGAGCATGAGCACGGCGGGCCCGTTCGAGTCGAAGGCGACGGAGGCGTACTACTACGTGACGCCGCCGGACCCGGCGTGGAGCGCGGAGCAGACCGAGCAGCACATGAGTTTCTACAGCCGCTACGCGCTGCCCCTCGTCTCCATCCATGAAGCGTACCCGGGGCACTACGTGCAGTTCCTGTGGACGAACCGCATCCAGTCCAAGGTGCGCAGGCTGTTCGGCTCAGGCTCCTTCAGCGAGGGCTGGGGTTTGTACACCGAGCAGATGATGCTGGACGAAGGCTACGGCGGCACGGGGCCGGAGGCGGACCGGCTGCGGTTGAACCAACTGGCGCTCTACCTCCAGCGGCTGGCGCGCTACGTGGCGGGCCTGTCACTGCACACGCGGGGGATGACGTACGACCAGGCGGTGCGCCTCTTCGAGGAGGAGGCGTACATGACGCGCATCAACGCGGAGCGCGAGGCGCGCCGTGGCACGTCGGACCCGACGTACCTCGTCTACGCGCTGGGCAAGAAGATGCTGATGGAGCTGCGTGAGGAGGCGAAGGTGAAGTGGGGCAGGGACTTCACCCTCCAGCGCTTCCACGATGCCGTGGTCTCCCACGGCTACCCGCCCGTGCCCATCGTCCGCCAGCTGCTGCTCGGCGAGGACGCCGCGCCTCCCGCGTCCCGCTGAGCACCTCCACGAGGCGGGATGTTCACTCACGGTTGGCGCGAAGGGACCCCGAGGCTCGATGCCTCGGGGATGGAGGTGAAGATGGAGCCGACGGAGTGGGTGTTCAGACTGTCGTGCGCTGATTCGAGCTGGGATGACCTGGACTACAGCGGCACTCCTCCGCTGTCCGTGTTCTTTCCAGAGGGCGCGGACTGCGAGCAGTTGAACCATGGGCAGGGGGAGGGACAGGTGCTCATCGACGGGCACGAATGGGGTTTCTATTACAACGACCGGGTCCATCTGGATGTCGTGCTCCATGACGGTGGCCTGTCGGTCGAAGCAGCCCGCCAGGTCGTTTCCCGGATCTGCGCACGACTCACTCAGCGGCTTGGGACGGCGGTCCGCTTTGAGATGATTGCGATCCCCTGAAGGTCCTCCTGCCCCTGCCTCCACAGGCAGGCACGGCGCGAAGCGGAAGGGGGATGCTCGGGCCGCACGGAAATCATAGGGTGGGCGCGTCTGCCTCCATCCCACGAAGGACGCTTCCGTGCGGCTCAATCCCTCTCTCTGTTTCGTGGTGTTCCTCGTCGTGATGGGGGCCGCACCGACGCCCGTCGCGCTCAGCGCCGCCGCCCAGGTCCCCACGTCCCCGTTGGGGCCCCTCTCGCCCACCACCGGGCTGGTGCTGCGGGATGACGTGGTGCGCGCCCTCATCCATGAGAGCTCGGGCGACCGCATCCACGACGGCGTGCAGCGGCTCTCGCTCCTCGCCCGGGACGCCCAGGACGGCTATGCCGAGGCGGCCGGATGGACGAAGGCCGCCGCCGAGGCCGCGGGGCTTCAGGACGTGCACCTGGAGGCGATGAAGGACGGTCCCCAGTGGCGCGCCACGCGTGGCGAGCTGTGGGTGGCCGGCCCCCACCGTTACCGGGTGACGTCCTGGGCCGACCTGCCCATGGCCCTGGCGACGGGCAGTGGCAGCTTCGAGGGCACGGGCCTGGAGCTGGTCGACGTGGGCACGGGCACCCAGGACGCGGAGTACGCAGGCAAGGACCTGAAGGGCAGGGTGGCGCTCACCCGGGGCCACCCCTCGACCGCCCTGCGCACCGCCGTGGCGAAGCTCGGCGCCGTGGGCGTGGTGTCGTCCTATTCGACGCCACCCTGGAATGCTCCCCACCGCATGGACGGCGACTTCCCGGATCAGGTGGGCTGGGCCACCGTCCCGCAGGGGCTGCTGCCGCAGGGCACGCGAGCGCCCTTCCTGTTCATGGTGTCGGACCGGCAGGGGCGCGAGCTGCGCGCCCAGCTCCAGACAGGCCCGGTGAAGGTGGACGTGAGCGTCGCCACGCAGGCGCCCACGGGACACCTCAGCATCGTCAGTGGCGTCATCCCCGGCACCCGCGCGGGCGAGGAGGTCGTCCTCACCGCCCACCTGGACCACTACAAGCCCGGCGCCAATGACAACGCCTCGGGGGCGGCCACCCTGCTGGAGCTGGTGCGCACCTACACCACGCTCATCCGCCAGGGCGTGCTGCCGCCTCCGGTGCGCACCCTGCGCGTGCTGTGGCTGCCGGAGTTCGAGGGCACCCGCGAATGGTTCTCCCTCCACGGTGCGGATCCGGCGCGGCGGGTGGCCCACTTCAACTTCGACATGCTCGGCGCCAGCCTGACCCGCGCCCACTCGCGCTTCTCGGTGTCCTACACCCCGGACTGGAATGGCAGCTTCGTGAACGCCGTGTCCGAGTCCACGGTGGTCTTCATGAACCGCTTCAACGCGGTGGCGTATCCGCCGCGAAGGGATTTCCGCATCGGTTCGGTCACCGGGTCGCAGGACCCGATGGATGCGCACATGGATCGCTACAGCCGGGGCTCGGATCACCAGCTCTTCAACGACCACGGCATCCCCGGCGTGGCCTTCGCCACGTGGCCCGACGACGGCTACCACACCAGCGGTGACCGGCCGGAGAACGTGGACCCCACCCAGCTCCACCGCGCCGCCTTCGCGGGCCTGGCCTCCATCACCGTCGCCGCCTGGGCCGAAGGCGCGGGGGCCCTGGAGCTTGCGCGGCTGGTGGCGGTGCACGGCGTGCGGCGCGTGGCGGAGGACGAGTTCCGGGCCCGCCGCGACCTGGCCGCGACGCCCGACGCGCAGTTGCCCGGTGCCGTCCGCCTGGCCCGTGCCGGGGTGCGCGCGGGCTACCAGCGCGAGCGCGAGGCCCTGCGCTCCTGCCTGTCGCTGGGCGCGCCCACCGCGCCGGTGCAGTCCATGGTCCGCACGCTGGAGACCGCGGAGGCCCAGTCCCTGGGGCGGCTGGACGCGGAGGCCAGGGCGCGAGGGGTGTCCCTGAAGGAGCCTGCCCCCAGCGAAGCCGAACGCCGGGCGCGGGCCTATGTTCCGCGTCGCGTGAAGGGCCAGGAGCTGGCTTCGTTCGACGCGCTGGAGCGCCGTGCGGCCCCCGAGTCGAAGCCCCGCGTGGCCGCGGTGCAGGCCGCCATGAACGAGGCGGCCACGGCCCTGCGGGAGCGAGGGGAGAGCGAGCTGCGCTTCTACCAACTGGCCGAAGCCCTCGCGAGCTACGCCGACGGCAGGCGCTCCGTGGCGGACATCCGCGACGCGGCCCATGCCGAGTACGGCCACGTCTTCCCCGTGGAGGCGCTCCTGGAGCTCTTCGGGCTGCTGGAGCAGGGCGGCGTCATGACGCGCGCCCGTTGAAGCCGCCCCTGCCGTCGGGGCTCAGTCCCTTTCCAGGGTGCGGAACACGGCGGGCAATTCCTTGTCACCCAGGCCCGCGCCGAGGGCCCGCCGGTAGTTCTCCAGCAGCTCCCTGGGGAAGCGTGAGCTGATGCGTGCGTCCGTGCTCAGCCGGACGATGTGCTCGATGGCCGCGACATGGGTGTTGAGACTGCACTGGTCGCCCGAGAAGTCGTTGTTCTCGATCATGCCCTGCGCGGCGTCGGCGGTGACGGAGATCAGACCCAGGAAGGAGTTCTTCTGGGCGAAGAACGCCTTCGGATCCAGACCCTCGGCCTTGCACATCGCCGCGGCGTGGAGCACCGCCAGGGTGCCTCCGTAGTAGGCCTCGAGGATCGCGCAGTCGAGCGTCGCGGCGGAGCCGATCTTCTCGTCGACGTAGACGGAGTTGCTGGCAATCGCACGGAGGGTTTCGTGGTGCCGGTCGAAGACCGCTTTCGACCCGGCGTAGAAGACCGTGGCGTAGTCAGTGGCCACGAAGGCCGGGTACGCGAGGATCGCCGCATCCAGGTAGTCCACGCCATGGGCCCTGGCCCACTCCAGTCCTCCCCGCGCGTCCGCGGGTGAGCCACTGGTGAGCTGGACGAGCGTCGTCCCAGCCAACGCGGATGCGACAGTCTGCGAAGCGAACAGCTCGGCGCTGGCGGCGTAGTTGGACAGCGAGACGACCACGAGCTCGCGTCCGGCGACAGCCTCGCCCAGGTTCTCGAACGCGAGCGTGCCACCGCCTACGGCCCTGGCCTTGCTGGGGGTCCTGTTCCAGACCGCGACCTCGTGTCCGGCCGCCGCGAACGCTCGCGCGAGGGCGCTTCCCATGAGCCCACTGCCAATCACTGCGATCTTCGTCGGACGGCTGGAAGGCATCTTCAATCTCCGGGGTGATGAGAGGACATGCCGTGTGTGGCATGTATCATGGTGAATATCAGTTAATCGTGGCTCCCTGGTTTTTACGGTTGGGGTGGCCTAGAAAGGACGGCTGTCCGCCCAGCCGCCCCCATGCCGGGAGCGTGGGAAGAACCGCCTCAAGACAAGAGGGAAACGAACATGTTCAAGCGAGCAGCAGTCCTCGTGGTGAGCTGTGGTGCGTTGCTGTCCGGCTGCGGAACCGACGCAGAGGTCGCGAATGGGGAGATCGTCTCCAACCTGATCGAAGCCGGGTTCCCGGCCGAGGGAATCCAGGTCATCGACGGTGCCGTGTACGTCGGGGGCGACGCGAAGGTGAGCCTCATGGCGTCCCAGGAGATGCTCCAGCAGGGGGAGGGGACCCAGGAGCACTACCGGACGACCAACCTCATCAACACCACCGTCGTGCGGAGGATCTGCATCAACCCCACGGCCGCGTTCAACAGCTACAGCCAACTGAGCCAGGGGCTCGATCTGGCCATCGCCAATTACAACAGCCTGGGGCTGACCTTCACGCTGGCGCGGGGGCCGACCACCGGCTGCAACGCGAACATCACCGCGGGGACCATGACCGGCATCAGCGGCTCTTCGGGATACCCCTCGGGCGGCAATCCCTATGGACAAATCAATATCGGCACCGGGCTGCAGAGCTACGGCGTGGACTGGAGTGAGCACGTCATCACCCACCAACTGGGCCACACGGTTGGCCTGCGCCACACGGACTTCTTCACCACGTCTGGTTGCGGCAGCGGCGAAGGCGGCGGGGGCGTGGGCGGCATCCTCATCCCCGGGACGCCGACCCTGGACCCGAAGTCGATCATGAATTCCTGCATGCCGGCGACCGTGACCGGCGAGTTCTCCCAATACGATATCATCGCACTGAACTTCCTCTACTAAGGAGTCCGCCATGTCGCTCGACCCATCGACCACCGCCGTGCTGCTGATTGAGTATCAGAACGAGTTCGCCACCGAGGGAGGGGTGCTCCACCCGGCGGTGAAAGGAGTCATGGAGGAGACGCGGATGCTGGAGAACACCCAGGCGCTGGTGAAGGCCGCGCGGACGAAGGGCGTGACGGTGATGCACGCGCCCATCACCTTCGCCGAGGGCTACGGAGAGCTGACGCGGCACCCGTACGGCATCTTGAAGGGCGTGGTGGACGGCAATGCATTCGTGAAGGGCAGTTGGGGCGCGCGGTTCATCGAATCCCTGGAACCGCAGAAGGGCGACATCGTCATCGAGGGCAAGCGCGGCCTGGACACCTTCGCCAGCACCAACCTGGACTTCATCCTGCGCAGCAAGGGCATCAAGACGGTGGTGATTGGCGGCTTCCTCACCAACTGCTGTGTGGAGTCGACGATGCGCAGCGCCTACGAGAACGGCTACGACGTCATCACCCTCGTCGACTGCACCGCCGCCACCTCGTCGGAAGAGCACAAGAACGCGCTCAAGTACGACTTCCCGATGTTCTCGCGCCCGATGCCGTCCGCGGACGTGCTCGGCATGCTCAAGGCGTAACCCTGGACGTGCCTCGGAAACCGGAAGCCCGCTGATGCCTGGCGTCAGCGGGTCCCCCCCGTGGGCTACTGCTTCTTCACGACCACGGGGCGATAGAGCATGACCTTCGACTTGTAGCCGTCACTGTCCGCGAGGAGATTCGCAGTGGGCATGAGCTCCTGGTTCACATGGACCATCTTCTTCTTGGGCTGGAAGCCGCAAAGCTCCGCCACCCAGGTCCAGGTGGTGTCCTTCGGGGCCAGGGTGCCCTCGAAGACCCCGGCCTTCTCCTCGTAGGCACCGTCCGCGACGATCTTGAGACCGTTGGCGTCATCCAGGGATTCCGGAGTCCCATAGCTGGACACAATCCTTGCGAGGAGTTGTTTGTCGAGGTCCAGGTACCCAACGTCGGCACAGATGGCCATGTCGAAGCCATACAGGCTCTTGGGCCCTCCCACGTTCGAGATGCTCACCGACGAGGGAATCGCATCCATGGTCTTGTCGTGAAGCTTCTTGAACAGGATGAAGGGCTTCCTGGCGATTCCATCGAATCCCAGCGAGGCGTTGATCATCATGTTGCTCTCCGGGATGATGTACTGGTGCGAGCCCAACACGACCAGGGTCCGAAGCAGGTCCTCCTGCTCCGCCTCATCCTTGAGGGCGTTGTAGGCCATCACGAGGTCCGCATAGCTGGGCATGTAGCGGGACTTCCCGGTGTACCCGCCCTCTTGAAAAACGATGGTGAGCGCTCACGACATGCTCACGCAGTTGCGCGCCTCACGCGCCGACAACAGCTACGAGCGACGCCTCCTGCGCTTCACCACGCCAGCCCTGCTCATCGTCGACGACCTGGGACTGCGGCCCCTCACGGGTGAGGAGGGCATGGACCTGTACGAGATTGTCCGCCGTCGCTACGAGCGCGCGGCCACTTGCATCACCTCCAATCGCGCCCTGGAGGAGTGGCCTCCGCTGTTTGGTGACGCACTGCTGGCCAGCGCCGCCATGGACCGGCTGCTGCACCACGCCCACGTCCTCACCATCGAAGGGGACAGCTACCGCAACCCGCCGCTCGCCAAGCGCACCCGCGCTCCGCGCGCGGCCCAGGTCGAGACCGCCGCACGCTGACGCCTGGCGGAGCCCCTGCCGGACCGGTTTGGCCGAACCCGCGCGGTCCACGCCGTCGCGCTTCCCGGGCTCCTCTCGTCCGGACCTCTTTGGCCGGACCGAACAGTGACCCGATCAGCCGAGCCTTGACAGTTCCGACACACGTCGTTGGCCGGACGGTTACGAATCAGCCGCGGCGGCGCGGGGGCCGTCACCGGCACGCAGCCCTGGTGGCAGCGGTACTTCTGCCGGCGCACCCAGCGCAGCACGAAGCTTCGCTCGACGACGGTGACTTCCTCACAGCCGTACAAATCCGAGAGGGCCGCCTCAAGGAACGCCGAAGCGCAACCGAGGATGAGGAGGCCGTCCTCGATGCGGAGCGGCTCGAATTGGTCGAGCCAGTCTGGCGCAACCGACTCGAACGAGGCGAGCAAATCGGAGACCAGGCCATGAGGGCGTGGAGCACGCTTGAGGGCGGCCAAGAGAATGCGCCAGACGGCGACGGCCGCCCCGTGGGTTAGGTGAAGGGTCGGGGGAGCTGTCACGGGGGCCGCCGGGGGCGAGTGCTGCGGATCACCGGGGAGTGCAGCTCCACAGACGGAGCCGGTGGACGCACTCGGGGGTCGAGAGGACGGTCAGACGCTGGACATCATCAGGGTGCCTGGGCCGGCCCTGGGGCACTCACGGTGGGCAGGGGCAGGATGCCTCCGGACTCACCGTCGCCGCTACACGGGCCATGGTCCCGGAACGACGGAACCCGCAGGCTTGGCGGCCTGCGGGTTCTCAACGACAAACGTTCGACCTAGCGGCACCATCCCGTGTAGGTGTGGTCCTGCACAATCTCAGCACCGCCGGGCCCCCACATGGCCAAATCGATGTAGATGCACGAATTCAACGCGCTCATCGTGATCGCCCCCGCTTGGTACTTGAATTTGCCGACGTCAGACTCATGTGTCGAACTGTTGTCTTTGCGGAAGCGCGTCATCCTCAGGTCCATCCGCGTCGATTGCCCATAGAGCGCCCCCTGTTTGATCGTCACGGCGCAGATACGATGATCCGCCGTCTCATAGACGCCGGTCGTCGCAACCACTACCCCACCGGACCTCTTGTGGGTCAACGTGGCGATCCGAGAGCCCTGACACGTCGCGGTCAATACCGAAGCCGGACCTGAGACCAGCACCGTCGCGCCGGCCGGCACGCCGGCCGACACCAGGACGGCCGCCAACATGAGCTTGGCAATTCTTCTACGCATTCGCGCTCCCGAGCAGAAGGCCCGACGGACGCCGAGCCCATTAATGACAACCTAGCTCAGACTCGCAGCGAGCGCCACGAGCGATGGCCATTGGCCGGTTAACTCGGGCTGCCCCGTCGGAGGCCACCGCAGAACCACGGGGCCCACTTTCGCGGGCGGATTTTATCCGGTCAGTTTGCATCATGCGCCCTCAGTCGGAGGATGGAGCTGAGAGGCGACTTCCAAGAAGGGTGGCGGCGACCTAGCCGGCGGGGGCGTCAGCTACTTCCACGCGGGCACCAACGGCCTTCGCGGGCCCGTCGTCTGCGACCTGAACCTGTCGGCGGCGTCCCGGGGCGGCACGGATCCACGAGCTGGGCTCAGGCTGTAACTCCGCCTACTTACGGGCGGCTTTTCGACCAAGGCGACATAATCACTCTTATCGGACACAATTAAAGTCCAGAAAAAACAAATACTTAGAAAAGCAACATGAGCGCTGCATATTATCTGGACGTCGAATCCGGCTGCGGCGTCCCGGACGCTGGCGGTGTTCTTTGGCCAGCGTCCGGGGGCACCGCTGGACCTCGACTGGGCGCCCGTCTTCGGCGGGCACCCAGTTCATGGAATCAGTTCCCCAATACCAGCACCTCCCCCGGCATCCACTTGTCGCTGACGGTTGCGTCACCGAGCGGACCGAGGTTGTTTCAGCCCCAGGCCCAGACGGTGCCCACAGCCCTCACCGCCACGATGTGGCTGCTGCCATCTCAAAAATTCCTGAAAAATGGTACTAGCAGCAAAGTCGCCAATTTCAAGGAGATGGAAATGGATTACAGTACAAGCCGTTGGCTGCACTTGGCACTGCTGGGGTTGGGATTGTCTTTGGGTTGCGGCCAGCAGCCGTCCGAGGCTGATGTGGCTGTGGCGGAGGACGCGTCCACAGCCGCCATCAAGCGCTCCAGTCCGCGCACCCGATTGGCTGCGGGTGAATACCACTCGCTGGTCGTTCGCCCGGATGGCACCGTCTGGGCAGCGGGCAGAAACGGCAACGGCCAACTGGGTGACGGAACCTTCCTGGAGCGCTCCTCGCCGGTGCAGGTAACGGGGCTGTCGGGCATCGTTTCCGTCGCCGGTGGCTCCGCCCATTCGCTGGCGCTGAGCTCGGACGGCAAAGTCCATGCGTGGGGCGCGAACTGGGCGGACCAACTGGGCGACAACTCCCTGACTTGGGAGTCTCGGAACCTGCCCGGCCTCGTGCCTTCGCTGAGCGGAGTCACCTCCATCGCGGCGGGCTACAGCCACTCCCTGTCCGTGAAGTCCAACGGCACGGTGTGGGCCTGGGGTAGCAACCAGTACTGCCAGTTGGGCGACGGGACCACGACCGACCGGCAGGTTCCCACCCAGGTTCCCGGCATCACCAATGTGGTCGCCGTGATGGCCAACTTCTGGTACTCCCTGGCGCTGCGCTCCGATGGAACCCTCTGGGCCTGGGGTTACAACGCCCAGGGGCAACTAGGGGATGGAACGCAGGTCCAGCGATGCGCTCCCACGCTGGTCCACGGCCTGTCAGGCATTACGGCTGCGGCGGCGGGCTACCGCGGAGCGGTGGCGGTGAAGTCGAACGGCACCGTCTGGCACTGGGGAAGATTCGGCGGCTCCCTCGTGTCCCTTACGCCCTCGCAGGTGCCGGGCATTACGGGCATCACTGACATCAGCGCCAACGTCCAGGTGCTCGCGCAGCGAGCAGATGGCACGGTCTGGGCTTGTGGCAGTAACGGTTCCGGCCAGCTAGGCGACGGCACCAGGGTACGCGCCACCACACCCGTCCAGGTCCAAGGCCTGACGAGCGTCGTCGCCACGGCGGCGGGACTCAGCCATTCACTAGCGCTGCGCTCCGACGGCTCGGTCAGCGCCTGGGGGGGCAACCAGTATGGCCAGCTAGGCAACGGCGCGATGACCCGCCAACTCGCGCCCCAGCAGGTTCCGGGGCTCACGGGCGTGACGGCCGTGGCGGCCGGCCTCCTGTCTTCGCTGGCTGTCCGTGACGACGGGACGGTGTGGGCGTGGGGAGGTAACGGCTTCGGCCAACTGGGCGACGGCAGCACCACGCGACGCGCGCTGCCCGTAGCTGTGCACGGCCTCACGGACGTCACGGCGGTGTCGACCCGGCTCGACAGTTCGCTGGCACTGCGCTCCGACGGCTCAGTGTGGGCCTGGGGTTCCAACGACTATGGCCAGCTGGGCGACGACACCTACAACGGCCGTGGCACGCCCGGTCCGGTGCCAGGGATGACGTCCGTGAGCGCCATCTCCATGGGAGAGGGCTTCGCCCTGGCGCTGAAGGATGACGGCACCGTCTGGGCCTGGGGCGATAACACCTATGCCCAGTTGGGCGACGGGACCAGGCAGACGCGGCTGGTGCCCACCCAGGTACAGGGACTGACGGGCATCACCGCCCTTTCTGCGGGGGCCTTCCATGCGCTCGCCGTGCGCTTCGACGGCACCGTCTGGGCCTGGGGCTCCAACTGGGATGGCGAGTTGGGGGATGGCACCACCGTCGATAGTTCGACGCCCGTCCAGGTCCAGGGAGTGAGCGACGCGATCTCCGTTTCCGCAGGGGTCCGCCATTCCCTCGCCGTGCGCTCCAATGGCATGGGCTGGACCTGGGGTTACGGCGGTTTCGGGCAGGGACTGGGGTGGGAACACACCTATGAGCCGGGGCTGAATCCCATCGCCATCAGCGACCTAAACACTGTCGTCGCAGGCTACTACACCAGCTTGGCGACAGACTTCACCGGAGGGGTCTGGGTTGGCGGCTACAACGACTGGGGCCAGCTGGGCAGCGAGTTGGACACGTCGGAGGTACCAGTGCGCATCGCCCCCCTGGACGGTGGTGTCACTGCGGCAGCCACCAGCGGTGACCACATGGTGGTGGTCCGCCCGGACGGCACGGTGTGGACCTGGGGCCGCAACTCCGACGGCGAGCTGGGCAACGGTACGTTTCTGGATCAGCTCACGCCCGTGCGTTCGCAGCTACCCCCTCCGATCCAGCCCTCATCAACATGGCCTTTATCCCGCCTATACGTCCGATGAGTATGCCCCCATGCGCTGCTCTCGGCCATCGACGACACTAGGAGTGTGTTGGGGTAACGGGCAAGGAGCTGGGTAACAGGCTCCTTGCTGCATCGGTGCCGCCTCGCCCGTCTGGGGCCGGCGGCACCGCCACTACACGGTGGCCTGTGCCCTATGGAGTTTCAGCAGGTTGTGGGTGAGGCAGATAAGCGCCCACTCGCCGCGCGCCTTCTTGAGCCCACGCAGCAGCAGTTGGCGGAAGCCTCGCGCCTGTTTGATTTGGCCGAAGGGCGGTTCCGCCACCGCTTTGCGTCGGGCGTACGCCTGTCGTCCTGCCTTCGTCCTCAGTCGACGCGCCATCCAATCCTTGACGCTCAGCTCGCGCGGCATTCGTCCTCGCACCGCGGGCGGCTGCACTCCGTGCTTTTGCCGCCCGACGGCCACGTACGCGGTGATGCCCATGCTTGCCGCGCGCGTGAGGTTCTCCTCGGAGAAATAGCCCGCGTCCGCCGTCGTCACCTGGGGCACCTGGCCGCAGTTCTCCACCACCTGCTCCAGCAGCGGCAAGAAGTGCTCAACGTCCGGCGGCTGGTTGGTGAGTGCCTGGGCCACGATGATTTGGTGCGCCTCGTCCACGGCGGCCTGCGCGTTGAAACCCTGGATGAAGCCATGCTGCGTCTTCTGGATTCGGCTCTCCGGGTCGGTGAAGTTGCGCTGCGCCTTGGGTTTGGGCGTGCCGTCTGCTTCGCTCTGCACCTGGTGGCCCGGTAGCGGTGTCGGGCCACTCGGCGGCTCGTCGTCTCCGTCCTGCTGCTTCTCGGCCTGCTGCTTCTCGGCCTGCCGCGCCGCCCTGGCTGCCTTCGCCTCGGCCTCCAGCTCCGCCTTGGCGGCGCGGATGCGCGCCAGCCGCGTCTCGGCTCGCTTGAGCTCCTCGGGGAGCTCGTCTCCGCGCTTCTTCTTGCCGTAGAGCTTATCCTCGGCCGCGTCCGCCGCCTCGGCCGCCTTGAGCAGCGCCGCGACCTTCTCGGCCAGCTCCTTCTCGCGTTGCTGCATCCGCTCGTAGCTCATCGCCTTATGTTTGCTGGCGTTGGCTTTCAGCTTGGTGCCGTCCAGCGCCACGTGCCCCAACTGCACCAGCCCCGCCTTCTGACAGAGCGCCAGCACCTGCACGAAGAGCCCCGCCAGCACGTCCAGGTGCTGGCGCCGGAACTCACTCACCGTGCTGTGGTCCGGGTGCTGACCCGCGGCGATGACTCGGAAGGCGATGTCCTCGTACGTCTTCTTCTCAATCTTGCGCGAGGAGGCCACCCCCACGCAGTACCCGTACAGCAGCAGCCCCACCATCATCCGCGGGTGGTGCGGCGGATAGCCCCGCAGCTCCCGCTCGTAGCGCTCCAGCAGCGGCCTCAAGTCCAGCTCCGCCACCGTGTCCAGGATGAAGTACGCCACGTGCCCGGCTGGCAGCCACTCTCGGGGCGAGGGCGGCAGCAACTCCGACTGCTCCGGCGCGTAGGGGCGGAAGGTCTTGCTCATGGGTAGGCAAAGAGCACCACGCCTCTGCCTACCTTTCAAATAGGTTCTTCCGATTACCCCGACACGCTCCTAGGGGCTGTCCCTGATTAACGCAGCGAGAGAAGCATGAATGCGACGTGCAGGACGGCGAGGTAGCAGGTCGCCGTCTTGTCGTAACGGGTGGCGGCGGCGCGAAAGCGCTTGAGGTCGTAGAGGGTGAGGATGAAGTCCAGGGCCTCACGGGCTTCGGGAGCGGTGGGCAGCGCCTCGAAGAAGCGGCGACGCACCCGGCACGACGCGAGCCGGTGCGGCTGTTGCCAGTGCAGGTGGCCGCGACCATCGCCGCCGGCTTCGACTCGGAAACCATGGGGCCCTCGCGGCGTGCTTTGACCGGGCGCCCAGAACGTCGCAGACGTGTGCGGACAAGGGCCCAGGGCAAGGTGGAGGGACGGGCCGCAGCGCCCGTCAGCTTGGACGTTGGGATTCATTGGGGACCTCTTGAGCGGAGATGCGCTGCCTGATGCTCGGCGTGCTCTTCCCAGAGTTGGCGAACCCGTTCCGCGTCCGGTGCGCTGGTGGCCACCATGAAGGGAAACCACGTTGTGCCAGGTGTTGGAGCCCAGCGAGGCGAGCGCCAGCCGCAGTCGCAGCCGGCGGAAAGCGCCTCGACCTCCCGTTCATTGTCGTCGCGACGGTATTCCAGCTCGCGGAACAGCCTTGCGGCACTGTCACATCCGTCCCGCGTCACGAATCCAACTGCAGAGCCTTCGTGTCCAGGTAGCCCATCCCGATTGAAGCCCATCAGTTGGTCACTCCTCACGGTCGCTGTTCACGCTGTCCGCCATGCGCAGAGCATGCGGCCGCGGCCGGGATTTATGGGCGGCCACGAGCCACCGGTCAATGCCGGGCGAGCCTTCCACCAACGCGGCCCAGGACGCTACCAGCGCACGGGAGGGCTGGCTTCTGTCTTTGGGGGATGGGTAGGCGTTCAACACGTCACGCCATGAGCTGGCCCATCCCCGAGCCCCTGCCTCCAGAAGGCCCTCGCCTGTGCAGTGGGGACAGACCGGCCATGGAAGGTCCTTGATGGCGAGCTCGAGGATCGCAATGCAGCCATCGGAGACGTTTCCCACCCTCCTTTCCAGGACTACCCACAGGGATAGGGTTGCACTCCCTCCCCTGTCCTGCGTGGACCGCGCGCCCGAACCACGACTGCCAGGAAGCACTTCCCTGCCTGCCGTGAGTGCTCCAGGGCCGGCCCTGGCTCGCCTTCCCCTACCCCTGGGCCCCATCCCACAGACGTCTACGGAGGGATTATCCGGCCAAACGACGCAACCCACCTTATCCGACCCGTCATTTCATCCATAAAATACGGGCACTTGCGATAGGTCCAGCACGCCGACTCCGTTATCAGGACGTCGAATCGGACTGTGGCGACCAACGCCGCGCGGCAGAGGCCTCCGACTAGAGGCCTCTGCCGATCGCCAGAGGAAGACGCTACCGTCAACAGGAGGGAGACCTAACAGAGAGGCTCGGGACCTCCTCGCATGAGGGTTTCTTCTGACGGCCTCCGCCCTGAGCCGACTGCCGCGCCCATTGCTCCAGCGCGCGATCCGCTTGGCCGACCCGGCTACGAACTGCTTGGCCGACCCAACTGCGATGCATTACCCCGGCCCGTCACACTCTTCGCACGCCCCCTGATAGGAGACGCCCGGAGGGGTGCAAAAAGACCCCGCAGAATCGGTAAACAATCCCCCGCCGCACACCTCTCCGCTCGGGCATTCCGAAGTCTCTTCGCACGCCCGCTGACAGGTACCTGAACGTGTCAGCGGCCAGATCATGCACTCCAGCTCCTCCTCGCAGTCGGCGCTACTCTTGCAAGTCTCTCCCTCTTGAACATGAACTGGGGCCGTTTTGGAACCACGGCTAACAGCACAGGAAGAAAGGAGAATCAGAAGCACCAGCAAAGGCCATTCGGGCTTCATGTTCTCACCTGCCGACAAGGTTTACTCCGGATGGCATAGCCGCTCGGCAGGCCAAGACTTAAGGTGGGTAAATCATGACACTTGCTCATTAAAGGTTGACCCAGTTTACCCAAGCGTAACCTACCGTATCTGACACCTGGAAATACCCTTAAAAACGGGCACTTACGCCCACCCCTCTAAACATCTTCGGCCTCGGCGCCCTGGGAGGAAGGCATGCAGGCTGGCGAGCGGGCGTGCGAAGGGACTGCTCCATCTGCACGTCCTGACCGCTGTGCGCAGGGGAGCGCCTTGGCCACATTGGGACTGGGGGTTCTACCGTCATGTTCGAGTCCATCGTGGAGCGCTTCCTTGCCCAGAGTCCACTCACCGTCATGGCCCGGGTGGTGCTGGAGCGTGCCTGTGACGCAGCGTGGGTGGATGCGGCGTTCCATGAGCACCGGGGCCGGCAGTATGAGCGCGAGCTGCTCTTCTCCGACGTCGTTGACCGCATGAGTCTGGTGGTGCTGGGCCTGCGCCCCTCGCTGCATGCGGCGGCGCAGCGGCATCGGCTGCCCGTCTCGGTGCAGGCGCTCTACAAGAAGGTGAACCGGACCGAACCAGCTGTCCTCAGGGCGCTGGTGCGTGGCGCATACGCGCGGCTTTCCCCAGTGCGCCGCGCGATGGGCCCGGGGGACGCGGTTTGCGAGGGGATGAGCGTGCGCATCGTGGACGGCAACGACTTGCCGGCCAGTGACAAGCGGCTTTGCGCGCTGCGGGGTTTCCGGGGCGCGGCGATGCCGGGCCAATCCCTCGTGCTTTATGACCCGGACCTGGACCTGGTGGCCGACGTGCTGCCCTGGGAGGACGCGCATGACCATGAGCGCTCGCTGCTCAAGCACCTGCTGCCGCAAGTCGAGCCAGGCCACCTCTGGGTGGCGGACCGGGGCTTCAGCACGCGCTCGATTCTCCAGGCCTTCAGCGCGCGCGACGCCTTTTTGCTCGTGCGGGAGCACGCTCGCAATCCCTCGCCGACAGAGGAGGGCCCACGACGCAAGGTGGGGCGCATCGAAACGGGGACGGTCTTCGAGCAGCCCGTGTCCATCCCAGACGGAGCCGGTGGAGTGCTGCGACTGCGGCGCATCGAGATTGAGCTCGACACGCCAACCGACGACGGCGACGCAGTCATTCGGCTGCTGACGAACGTCCCGGCGGACCGCAAGGGGGCGACAACGCTCGCACGGCTGTACCGTACGCGTTGGCGGATTGAATGCCTTTTTGGCCGCTTGGAGTCTGTCCTTGAAAGCGAGCTGCGAAGCCTGGGCTCGCCCCGAGGAGCCCTGCTTGGATTCTGCGTCGCACTGGTGGCCTATGATGTATTGGCCCTTTTGCAGGCGGCAGTGCGGACCGCCCATCCCGTATGCGAGGAGAAGCCCATCTCCTCTTTCTACATCGCGGCCGAGTTGCGCGAGTACTACGGTGGAATGAAGGCCGCTCTCCCGGAGGAAGTCTGGCTGCCCTACGAAAGCCAGACACCGAAACGGCTGGCCCGGACGCTGGTGGACATGGCAAGGCACGTCGACCCAGCGATGCTCCTCAAGCACCCTCGCGGACCGAAGCCCAAGAAGAAGAAAGGCTACGCGCCAGCGAGCGAGGTGCGCCGGCAGGTCGCGACGTCACGCGTCCTCGCTGCCGGCACCGTCGACTACGTCAAAGAAGATGTTTAGAGGGGTGCCTCTCAAGGTTCATCGGTCGAAGGGATCAGGCCGAGATCATCCCTTCATCCATGCCTGCGATCTCTTCCAATGCGGACTTCGAGACGACGGTGGTCGCGTTGTTGTGGGTGTCGTCGCCGTTGTCCACGCGGTCTTCGTAGAAGTTGGAGCCGAGGGTCGTGCCGAGCAGATGAATGTCGCTGTTCCACGTGTTCAGCAGGAACAGCGGGCCGCCAGAGTCTCCGGGCAGGGTCGACTCGGCGTTGCTCGCTCGCAGGATCAACAGACTCTTGAAACCAGGCTCCTCTTCATCCTCATCCGGGAAGCTCTGATCGATGCTTGTCTCGATCGTGCTCCACGGCGTGCACATGTTCATGTGGCGTGTCTGAAGATTCCCCGCCGTATTCGCGTTGTTTGCGACGGTGCGGCCATAACCTACCTGGAGCAGGTGATACCGGTCGCCCGCGCGATAACGGAAGGTCTCGTTGTTGATGACCTCGTTGTCGTGGTCTGGCCACCAGCCTCCGAGGTTGCCGAGCGCGGTGAAGCTCTCCAGTCCCTGCCACTGACGGAAGAGCTTCCACACCGGCCCCTCTGCGAACGGCCCAATACGGGCGGTGACGACCGCTCGCACCTGGGCGACGAAGGCCGCATCCCTGACGAGGAGAACCGCTACATCGTAGACAGACCCCGCGCCTTGTGCTGGGGCGATCACCGTGGTCGGGTGGACGTCAGCAGGGGCGCCCGGTAGCCGAATCAACACATTGTCGCGGAAGGCGCGCACCTTGGCCTGGAAATTCCCGAGGGCTGCCGCGATCTCGATGTTGTGCCGAGCGGTGGCGATGAGGACGCGATCCCGGTAGCGGGCATAGACGACGCCAGTGCCGGTGAAGGCGCCGAGCGTGAGCCTCACCGTCAGGCTCGTCATGTAGCCCGCATCCACGGCTCTGGCCTCGGTGAAGAGCCGGGTCTGCTCTACAGTATTGGCCGAACGGATCACTTGGAGGCCTCCCAGGAGCCCCAGCATAGGGGCGCAAAAGAGCGCCAAGGAAGAATGTCCCTGGTAGGACTTGCTCTCATGAGCCCCGCCTCGTCATTCGACCGCCGACTCGCATGGGT
Source organism: Corallococcus sp. bb12-1 (assembly GCF_026626765.1). Classification (NCBI taxonomy): domain Bacteria; kingdom Pseudomonadati; phylum Myxococcota; class Myxococcia; order Myxococcales; family Myxococcaceae; genus Corallococcus; species Corallococcus sp. bb12-1. Next base: position 158,890 of record NZ_JAPNJZ010000007.1, read on the forward strand.
CTGCGCGCACGGATTTGTCGCCGATGTGGCTTCGGGTCATGGGCCGTTTGTGAGACCACGTTGAGCCTCCGTCGCGAACAGACGCTCAATCCGTCCAGGGACGTGCTTGGCATGCTCAAGGCGTAGGGCCCGCGCTCGGGCGACGCCAGCTACTCGGGCGCGCCCTGTTCGATCCACGTGGAGATGAGGTCAATCTCCTCGTCGGGAATGGGCGGGAAGCCCATGGGCATGCCCAGCACCCCTGGATGGGATTGCCCGTCCATTTCACGGTGACGGGCGAGCAGGCTGGCCACCAGCCGGGGCGTGCCATCCTCCATCCGGTCCGGAAGCCCGCGGAACTGGCCGTCCCGCTTGATGCCTCGGAGGATGCCGTCCCGCGTGGCCAGGTCGAGCGAGACGCCTTCGTAGCCGAACCCGCCGGTGTTGCCCGGTCCCTGATCTCCGGGGCGCGTCATGTCGGAGTGACAGTGGAAGCAGAGGTGGCGTGAGAGCTTCTGCGCGACCTCCGGGTAGTGCACCTCGCGCTGGAGCATGCGGGGCCGGTAGGGCGAGCGCGGTTCGGCCGCGACCTCTGGCAGGGGTTCGCGCAGGAAGGTCGCCAGGTCCTCGACCTCCTTCGGGGTGAACGGGAAGGTGGGCATTTCGGTGTCGGGGAGGATGCTGGAGGGATCCACCAGCCAACTGCGCAGCTGCGAAAGCGACATGCGGCTGCGCACATGGCGCAGGTCCGGGGCCCGCCTCCGGGCCGAGGGGCCGAGGAACTCCGGCGCGCCGTAGCGCAGGGACTCAAGCGGGGAGTCCCCCCGGTAATGGCAGCTCGCGCAGGCGTTCTTCTCGTAGAGCGCCCGGCCCGCCGCCGCGTCACCTCGCGCGGGTTCTCCGGACTCCTCCCCGGTCACCTGGAAGTAGTCCGCGAGGAGTCCGGCTTCCTTCGGGCCAATCTTCATCCGGGGCATGGTGGCGCCGTAGAGCGGCCTCACCACATGGGGCGCCTGGAGCCAGGAGGTGAGCCAGCCGCGCTTGACCCGCTGTCCCAGGGAGCCGAGGTCCGGGGTCCGCACCAGGTGCGTGAGGTGCTCGTTCCACTTCTGGAGTTCCGCCTTCTGGTACCAGAGGTCGAGTCGCCCGGCGCTGATGGCCTGGTGGCACGTCACGCAGTTCTCGCTCATGCGCGCGGACGTCGGCTCGATGCCGGGCACCACGTGGCACCGGTTGCACTGGAAGTGCTCCACGGCGTCCCGTGGACTCTCAGGCGTGCGTTGCGTGGGGGCGAGGACCCGCGTCGGCATGCGCAGCGCGAGCACGTCGGCGTCGCGCCAGAGCACGAAGCCACCGCCCGCCGTGGCCACCAGGATGAAGACACCGGCCAGGGAGGCGAGCGGGAGGGAGCGCAGGGCCATGAGGGAGGCTCCTGGCGCGGCTCAGTAACCGGTGTTCATGAAGACGGCGCCGCTCTTGAAGGAGGATGGAGGGGGAGCCTCGCAGAGATGCGGAAGGATGAAGGTCTCCCGGACCTTTCCCAACCCCGTCGACAGCAGCACCGACGTGAGCACCAGGCTCGCGAGCGCCACGCCACGCCTGTCGCTGAACAGCCGTCTGCCCGGTCCATGGAAGAACACGGCCTGCAGGCTGAAGAGCACCGCGGGGCTGGCCACCAGCACCAACAGCATGGTGCGGCTCACCGAACACCTGGCGAAGTCCATCGAGCTGAAGTTGAGGAGCGGTCCCCCCGCGGAGACCGTCGCCAGCAGCAGGACGAGCGCGGCGCTGACGAGCAGCAGGAAGGCCTTGCGCAAGCCAGAGGTGCTGGCCCGCTCCGTGGCGTTGGTGCCCAGGCCGTTGAAGAGGACCACGCGGTTGAGGAACACCGCGCCCAGGGTCCAGAGGATCAGGTCCACCCAGAAGGACTGGGTGAACTCCCGGGTGCTGGCGTCCATCGAGTTGAAGCAGGCAATCGCACGCAGCGGCGCGAGAACCGAGACGCAGAGCAGCAGGGGAGCGAGGGCGCGGGAAAGCATCTGGCGAGATTAGCAGACACTTCGCCGGGAGTGCGAGTTTGCCCCAGACCCCGAGAGCCACCTCCTCGGGGTATGGCCAACGCTCCGGCGACTGCTTCCGGGGAACGGCCGGAGCCCGTGCCGGTGTCCCTGCTCCGAGAGAACCCAGAGGCGTTCGCGAAGATCCGGCAGCGCGGCGCCTGGCGTCTTTCGAGGCGGCTCAGTAGGGCTTGTTGCCCTTCTCCATCACGAAGCCAGAAGGGGGCGCGGAGATGCCGTTCACCGTCGTCCCGCCGTTGTGGATGCTGGGGAACACGGGCTGCATGTTCTGCGGGAACCCGAACGTGGGCTTCGTCAGCGCGTCGAGGCGACCGCGCTCCTCCGCCGTGAGCTTCACGTCCACCGCCTTCACGTTGTCCTCGAGCTGCGCGAGCCGCCGCGCGCCGATGATCGTCGAGCCCACGCCCGGCTGTGACTGCACCCATGACAGCGCCACGCGCGCCGCCGTGCTCTCGTGCGCGCGGGCAATGGCTTCGAGCGCGTCGACGACGGCGTAGGTCTTCTCGTTCAGGTACGGCTCGACGAAGAGCCCCCGGTCGGCCTTCATCTGTCCCGCGTTCGCGCGCGTGTACTTGCCGCTGAGCACTCCGCTCTTGAGCGGCGACCAGGGCGTGATCCCAAGCCCGTGCTCCAGGGCCATCGGCACGAGCTCCTGCTCGACCGAACGCTCCAGCAGCGAATACTCAATTTGCAAGCCGATGAAGGCCGACCAGCCCCGGAAGCGAGCCGTCACGTTGGCCTCGACGATCTTCCACGCCGGCGTGTCGGAGACGCCGAGGTAGCGGACCTTTCCGGCCCGGACGAGGTCCTCGAGCGCGGCCATCGTCTCATCGATGGGCGTGTGCATGTCCCAATTGTGCAGCCAGTAGAGGTCGATGTAGTCCGTCTGCAGGCGGCGCAGCGAGTTCTCGCAGGCCGACACGATGGACTTGCGGCCGGAGCCGCCTCCGTTCGGGTCCCCCGGGTAGAGATTCCCGCTGAACTTCGTCGCGATGACCAGCCGCTCTCGCCGGGCCGCGTGGCGACCGACGTGGTCTCCGATGATCTTCTCCGAATGGCTCTTCGTGTAGAAGTTCGCCGTGTCGATGAAGTTGCCACCCAGGTCGATGAAGCGGTCCATGATCCGCTGGGATTCCTCCACGCTCGAACCCCAGCCGAGGTCTTCTCCGAACGTCATCGCACCGAGGCACAGCGGGCTCACTCGGAGGCCAGAGCGGCCGAGCGTCACATAGTGGTCGAGAGGCATGGGAACTCCTGGGGCGTGCTAGCGTTGAAGGCCATTTTGTTCAGCCTTGAACCAATTTAATTTTGAACCAATTGCCACGCAAGGGAACATGTCGAAGATCGACCCGGCGAAGATCTGGTCGCTGAACTACCGCCTGCTGATGTCGGTGATCACCAGCGTCGCCTCCGACGTCACCGCGCTGGGGCTGGAGGCGAAGGAGTTGTTCGTGCTCACGGAGGTGGAGGAGCACCCGTACCCGGCGGAGCTGGCGGCGACGCTGAGCATGCCCAAGCCGACGGTGACCGTGTACGTGAAGCGCCTGGAAGCGGCAGGCTTCGTGCGCCGTGAGATCGACGCCACGGACCTGCGGCGCCACCGGCTGCACCTCACGCCCGCCGGGCGCAAGGTGATGCAACGCGGCATCGCGCTGCTCTCGGAGGCGTTCGGCTCGCGGCTCGGCCGCCTGAGCGCGGCGCAGCAGGCGGAGCTGCGCACCCTCCTGGAAAAGCTCAGCTGACCGTGCCTCCCCGGCGAGCCCCGCTGGGGTCTGCGCCTTGGGACGTCGGTCGTCCGCCCGCTCGGCAAGCCAGTTCCTGGGGGGCGCAACTTCCAGGGATTCTATTCGATAATTCCTGGAAATCGTGAGGCGTACACCGCCTCACTCATCGCCTGAGTCCGGGCGAGGGGGACCCTCATGTCGACCATCCAGCGTGGCAATCCGAAGCGCGTCGAGACCCGAACCGCGGAGCGCACGGAGGGCCAGACGGTCACGAAGCCGGCCGTGCGTGACAACGCGGTGCGTGCCGAACTGGCGCGGGATGCCTTCCAGGCGACGCCGGTGACGCGGAGCGCGGTGAGTCTGGGCGCGGAAACGACGACTGTGCGGGCCACCAGCACGACGGCCGTCGCACCCACGGCGCTGTCGGCGTCCGAGCAGAAGGCCGCTGAGCAGGCCATCGCCAACGCGCATGACGGCCGGGACGCGAGCTACGTCGCCGACTGGCTGAAGGCCAACCCGGATCCCGCCAAGCAGGCGGCGTTCATGGACCTGATGTTCAAGTTCGGCCCCGTCGCTGGCGCCATCCTGGACGACGTGCAGCGGCTGCCGGAAGCGGACCGCGCGGGCCTGTCCCGCGCGCTCGACAATGCCTATCGCTCGGGCGCGGTGTCCCCTGGCGAACTGGAGGCGGCTGTCGCGTCGGCCCACAGCGGGGAGCTGCCGGGTGAGACGCACGAGGGCCTGGCGGGCATCGTCGCGGGCACGGGCAACGCGGACCTCATCGAGACGTACGCCAAGAAGGAGATGGAGATCATCCGCGCGGACGGCGGGTATGATCAGCAGCGCAGCGCGGCGGTGGCCACGGCCCTCGCGGGCATGCCGCCGGACCGGCTCCAGTCGTTCCTCGCCGAGAACAAGGACGGCATGGCGGACGTCCTCAAGAACATCAACGCGGGCATGGATGCGTCCTACTCGCCCGCGCTGGGCAAGCTGCTGGACGCGGCCGGCCGCATCAACCCGCCCACCACGGAGTCGCTGAAGCTGTTCTCGGACTCCATCGACAAGCTGGGGGAGAACCGCGAGTCGCGCGCCGCCGCCGCCCGCTTCTTCACCCAGCACGGTGACGCCGTGCTGTCCTCGCTGCAGGACAAGGCCGGCTCGCTGACCCTGGACGGCGAGAAGAAGATGTCCGAGTTCTTCACCCGCACGCTCTTCTCGCCGCCGGAGTTCGAGGGCCAGGCCGCGTTCCGCCAGGACGTCATGTCGCGGCTGGAGACGATGGGCGCCGGCCTCGAGGAGCACGCCACGGAGAACCCGCCGTCCCAGGATGCCAAGCGCGACGCCCGGCTCATGGGCAGCCTGGTGGGCGCGCTGGAAGGCGGCTTCCAGATCGCCGTGGACGAGCTGAACAAGCGCAACGACGCGGTGAAGGGCATGGTGGACCTGCTCTTCTCCGCCAAGCAGTTCCTGCCCGACCTGCCCATCCCCGGGGCGGGCAAGCTCAAGGACCTGACCATTGATCAGCTCCAGAACTGGGTGACGTCCAACCTGCAGGAGAATGCCCAGAACGCCTCGGACGCCATCCCGTTCCACGGCGCCTTCGGCGAGCAGATCTCCAACCCGGACCTGCGCACGGACTACGACGCCGCCCGTGTCAGCGCGTTCGTCAACCGCGAGCGCGGCCTGAGCTGAGGCGCGAACGTGAGGCCCGGGGGCCTGTGGCCCGTGTACGCCAGGGACATGGCGAGGCTGGCAGGACCGCGGTGGGTGCTGCCGCGCGGGCCCTTCGGATTGTACTGGGTGATGAACACGGCCTCGGCGGACATGGCCGGCTCGGCCTCCATGAGCCTCTCGGTCGTGTTCATCCGGACCGCGGCTGGCGGCGAAGGTGGATGATTCAAGGGTGCGGCTTCAGCGGGCCGCGCCCCTGGTTCGCTCGACCTGGCGCGCCCGGGCACAGCCCTCGTTGATGCCCAGGTCACACGCCTTCTTCAGGTCGGACAGCGCGGCCTCGAGGTTGCGCAGGTGGTAGTGCGTCCCACTGCGCTCGAGGAAGGCGAGCCCGTGGTCGGGATTGCGCGCGAGGAAGGCATCCCAGAGCGGGAGGATCTCCGCGAAGCGCCGCTCTCGCGCCAGGGCGTAGTCCCGCTGCTGCACGGCGCGAAAGTCCTCCGGCGCCTGGGCCTGCTCCTCCCCGACCCGCGCCTCCGCGTGCAGCGGAGAGGTCACGACCCGGGCGCGCCAGCGCGTCACCTCGGGGTCGCCCGGGGCGAGTTCCCCCGCGAGCTCGAACAGGCGCAGGGCCTCCTCGCGGCGTCCTGCCTCATGCTGCTCCCAGGCCGCGGAGATCAGCCCCTTCACCACGCCAGGTTGCAGGGACCGCCCGTCCGCGTCCGTCGCATCCAGCCGCAGGCCGTGCAGGAGATCCTCTCCCGAGCGTCCCCACTTCTGGCTGGAAGCGAGGACCCGGGAGCGCTCGAAGTAGACGTCCGCGCGAGCGGGCCGCAGGGCCACGGCCAGGTTCGCCTCGACGAGCGCGGCGTCCAGGGCCCGGGCGCGGCGCAGATGCTTCGCTCGCGCCAGCCGGAACTCCCAGAAGTCACCGGCCGACAGTGCCTTGGCGAGCAGGGCCAGTGCACGGTCGTTGTCGCCCTCGGCCCGCAGCGAGCGAGCGCGGTCCCAATCGGCGAAGCCGCGCAGGAAGCCCAGCTCGGGGTGAGCGCGCCTCTGGGCTTCGGCGAAGGCGTCCATCTCCTCGTAGGAGCCGCCCCAGCGGGGGGCCAGTCCGTGGAGGTAGGTGGTCCGGATGTCCGCGCAGGAGGGGCACTGCTCCGCGGCGCGGGTGAAGACGCGATCGCGCGCCTCGTGGTCGCCGAGCGCGTTCGCCACGTGGATCAGCGGCCGCGCCGCGGAGACCGCCTTCGGATGGAGCGTCCAGGCGAGGTTGAGATCAGGCAGCGCACGTTCGAAGGCCTTCCGCATCCCGGCGAACTCCTCCGCCGCCGTCTCCGCTCCGAACCGCGTCCCGCGTCGCAGGTAGCCCACGTTCACCCAGTGGGTCCCCCGGGCGAGGTAGGGCGCGAAGGAGCGCGGCGATGCCTCCACCCAGGCGTCCAGGAGCTCCGTCGAGTCAGGGGCTCCGTTGCCGAGCGCCTGGATGCCGTCCGTCATCCAGTGCTCGTCCCGGGGGTGCGCCTCCATGCCCCATTGGAGTTGCTCCACCGCCAGCGTCAGCTCATCGAACTGGCGGCGGAGCAGGAGCGAGCGCAGCGCCACCCCGTCCACGTGTCCACGGGGGACCTTGTCCTGCCTGGCCCCTGCCGGCGCGACGACGGGAAGCCCCTGGGGGGCGGGGCCTGGAGCAGGCGTCAGGACGGGCTTCTCGCGGGCCGCGATGCGCGCCTCGACCGCGACGCGCCGCTTCGCCTGGAAGGAATGCACGGCAAGCCCCGCCGAACCCAGGCCCAGCACGAGGACACCCGCGCCGAGCGCGGTACGGAGGGAGAGCATGGGTCGCACCCTAGCAAGGGCGGACCGACGGGGGCCGCCCCGGCCGTCTTCTGGACAGCGGCCGCATATGGGGGGAAATGTGTGCACAGATGGCATCCCGAACGCCCTCCGCGCGAGCCCCGTCCCCCAGGACGCAGAAGACGAAACAGCTCACCTCTGGCGCGCGGCGCGTCGTGGGGAAGCGCTCCGGCCCGGGCTGGGGCCGCTGGGCGCTCGGCGGGTGGCTGCTGCTCGTCCTCTGGCTCAGCATCGAGTACGTGCGGCTGCCTGACGTGAGCACCTTGCTGACGCAGAATCCGCGCACCACCGCGCTCATGGATCAGCGAGCCGAGGAGGCGAGCGAGGCGGGCAGGAAGCCGCGCGTGCGCCAGGCCTGGGTCTCCCTTGGCGCGGTGGCCCCGCACGTGATGGACGCCGTGCTGACTTCCGAGGATGCGCGCTTCTACCGGCACGAGGGCGTGGACTGGACCGAGGTGGAGAACGCCCTCGAACAGTCGGTGCGCGAGGCGCGCCTGGGGCGCGGCGCCTCCACCCTCACCCAGCAGTTGGCGAAGAACCTCTACCTCTCCACGGACCGCAGCCTGCTGCGCAAGGGCAAGGAGCTGCTGCTCGCCCGCCGGCTGGAGGATCACCTGTCCAAGCAGCGCATCCTCGCGCTGTACGTGAACGTCGTGGAGTGGGGAGAGGGCGTCTACGGCATCGAAGCGGCGGCGCGCGAGCACTTCGGCATCTCGGCGCGCGCGCTCAGCGTGGCGCAGGGCGCGATGCTCGCGGCCATGCTGCCCGCCCCGCGCCGCTGGCTGCCGGCCCAACGGCCCGAGGCCCTGCGCACCCGAGCTGGAGTCATCATCGGGAGGCTGGAGCGGGAAGGGCGCATCAGCGGTGCGCAAGCCCGCGAGGCCCAGGCGGAACTCTCGCGCTACTTCGGCGTACCGCCCGCGCCCGGCCTGGTGGCGGAGGCCAGCGTCGGGCTGCCCGCGGGGAGCTGAGGCGCAAGCCCCGCGTTGGGGCGGCTTGAAGCGTTCCACCACGGCATCTGGCCCCGGTGGAGCGCTTCGCGCCACGGTTGGATGTCCATGTTCCACTCATTCTTGAACCAAGTGCGGAGGGGCGCCTTCAGGCGGCGGTCATAGGGGAGTCTCTCTCCCCCAGCGCCTGGCTCTTTCTGTCGCTCAGGTGTCTCTTGGTGCCGACAGGATGGCGGCACCCCGGAGCCCGCTCTCGGAAGAATTGCAGAGCAGGACTTCAGTCCCTTGCGCATACCCTCGCGCGAAGGCCTGGGTCGCCATGCACAACGAGAAGGCTCCCGAGGCGGAGCCCACATCCCCGAAGCTCGCGGCAGGCATCCAGCGCCGTGCCTCTCGCAGCATCTCCAGTTCCCCCGCGAGATGGATGAGCGTGTTGCCCCACTCCATGGCACGGACGACTTGACCGTTCAGGTCATGGAAGATGACGCTGACATTCCGGGCACCGAGGGGAGAGGCCCGCACCACGTCCCGGATGGCGCTCGCCAGGGCGCGCCCATGAGGGAAGACGCCCTCATCGGAGAGGCTGTACTCCTCATCCTGAAGCGACACAGGGCCCACCTCCGCCAGCACCTTGGCGCCACGCTTCCGCGCATGGGCGGCCCGCTCGATGAGCACCACGGCGGCGCCTTCCCCCGGCATCAGTCCCACCGGATGGTTGGGGTGCTTCAGTTGCCGGGTTGCGTAGAGCCACTCCTGGGTCAGCAGGTCCATGAGGCTGTCCACTCCGCCAATGACACAGGCTTCATGCCGGCCCGAGCGGAGCAGTTCCTGCGCCGCGCGGAGCAAGGCCAGTCCTCCCGCATGGCCTCGCTGGGTGACCTGGAGCGCCCAGCCCCACCCCGAGCTCCCCTGGGTCAGTGAGAGGCCCTCCCCCAGGCGGCCCTCCAGGTCTCCCGGCACCTCCTCCCACTCCTCGTCCAACTGCTCCTGCAGACCCGGCCGCTCCTCCACGGACGGAGCCTCCAGCAGCAGCGGCAGCTGGCCCGGAGGCAAGGACGTGCCTCCGACGAGGTCCTCGATGGCCAGGTTGAGCAGGGCCACGAGCCGCCCCACTCCCGTGAACCCTTCCACCCACGGACAGGGATGCCCGGTCACGGGCAGCGGGACCTCGGTGTCCGGCCCTCCCACCACGAGGTCGAGGGGCGCCGTCCGGGTGACACCCGCACGCGCGGCGGCGCAAGCGCCGATGGCAGGGCCCAGGGACGAAGCCATTCCGATGCCGGTGATGACCAGCGCGTTGGAGGACATGGAGAGGGCCTCACTCAGGGCAGGATGAGCTCCTGCTCATTCACAGGGTGCCCCAGCAGGAGGGAGACCGCGCTGGGGGCGAGGGTTGGGGCACTGCGCGCGAGCGGCGGAATCAGCCGGTGGATCCGGTCGGGAACCCAAAGCCCTTCCTCCTCGGCGAGCTTCAGCACGGCCATCCCTTCCAGCCAGATGTACCTGCCCACCTCCAGCGCGGGAGGGGCGCCTGGGGCCTCCGCGCGAGTTCTCAGCTCCCCCGCAACCTCCTCGTTCCACGCCTGGAAGGCCTCCGGGAACAGGCGCCCATCCCTGCGCGACACCGCCCGGTAGACCTCGGCCCGAGGCGTCTGCTTCCCGAGGTAATCCTCCATGCGCTCACAAAGGACCTCCAGGTCCGCGGGCTCGCTCCCCGCGACGAAGCGGCTGCGCAGGTACTCCTGGAGGAGGAGGGCGGAGAGGAACTCGTCGTCGTATTCGGGCGGGGTGGGTGCTCGCGCCGAGAGTGCCGCCAGCTCACAGGCGAAGCTTCGGGGGCCACAGCAGATGGCTCCCAGCAAGGGGCCGTTCCACGAGGCAGGCACCCTGGCGCCGGGCTCATGGTCCCGAGCATGCTCCAGCAGCGCCTTCCAGTGGAGCGCCGCCCGCATCAGACCTCGCGAGAAGCCCATGACGTCCGCCCGCCCCAGCAGCGCGCAGAACGCGAGCGTCTCCAGCGACTGGCAGAAGGCTCGGTACACACGCAGACGCTCCCGGAAGTCACACGTCGTTTGGAAGCCCTGGAGCAGTTGCTGGATCTCATACCTGGCGATGCTCGCGTGGAGATGATGCGCCATGGTCAGTAGAGCGCCGAGTTGTACTCGTGCTCGGGGATGAAGGACGCTCCCTGGATGCCCGCGGCTTCGAAGCGCTCCTTGAGCGACTGCTTGAGAATGTAGGTCGTTGGGCCGTTGCTCAGTCGGAAGAGCTCCACGTCTTCGGGAATCCGGTCGTCGCGGAGCACCAGCCGGCTGCAACTGGCGAAGGTCGAGGGCTTGAGCGGCTCCGGCCTGAAGATGGACCTCTCCAGGTCCATGCAGTCGACGGAACCCTGGAGGTTCGCGATGAAGTAGCTGGGGCTCGCGACCTTCCCACGATGGTCGAGGAGGGTGATGGGGAGGAACTCGATGTTGGCGTGGTGGCCTGATTCGAGCATGTCCCTGCACCGCCTGGAGATGATGAGCAGGCTGAGCGTGTTGCTCTGGAAGTCGTAGAGCGCCCGTCGGTCCGGCCACTGCGGGGACATGGGGTACGGGGCGTTCACGGGCACCCAGTCCTTCAAGGGAACCCCACGGCGGAACCGGAATGCCTTGTCACTCAGCTCGGAAGGGTGGTCCGAGAGGATGGCGGAATCCTGGAGGCGGGTGTCTCGGACGATGACGGAGTTGGCCATGGGAGGGAGAAGCAGCGGCAGGGCTAGGTCAGCTTGCTCATTCCAAAAGAGCGCGACAGGTACTGGAATGCTTCGGTTTCCATCTCGCGGAGCGTTGCTTCGGCGTTCTCGGCGATGGCCTCGTGGGGCTCGTCGTCTTCCTTCTTCTCGTTCAGCAGATCCTGGAGCTTCTGGAAGTCGCCCTTGAGTCGGATGTCGTAGTCGGCATGCGAGCTGCGGTGGAACGGGAGCTTGTGGTGCGGCATCCCATCGGGCTTCTCCGGCAGGAAGATGATGTTCGAGCCGGCGTTGATGTCGTAGTTCGAGGAGAGGATGACCCGGACGTGCCAGTCCTGGAGGTATGTGTGAAAGCAGTTCATGGGCAGGAGGTGGTGGGCCTGCCATTTGTAGGGGAATGAGCAGCCAACGACCGATGCGGTGACACTGGGATTGAGCGACATACCCACCTTGCCCCGGCAGATGGCGGCATACTGGAGCTGCGCGTTCTCCTCGACGCTCCGGTTGGGCAGGCTCTTGTAGTAGGCGACGAACTCCTTCAGCTCCTCGTAGCTCCCGATACTGCGGTAGCCGCCGAGTGACCTGATGGGAAATGCCTGGAGGAAGTTCGGCTTGTAGTCGGGCTCGTAGAAGTCATACCAGGCGCACGGCGCCCCACGGTAGATGTCACGGACGTCGCCTCTGGAAAGCGAGCCGAGGAAGTTCCATGCGTTCCAGGCGTAGTACTCTTTTCCTTCCGCGCGGGAGACCTTCTTGCCCTTGATGAACGCGTAGGAATGCACGCCCTTGGCCAGATTGCCCTTGATGAGGGCCTGAGCGTCGAGGTGTGGCTCCTTGTCCTCGGCCTCCCTGTTGTCCTCCCTGGGCGGCTGGGCGCGCTTTGGATCGGCCTTATGGCTTTCATGCCGCAGCCAGATGTACTCCTTGAGGACGCTCTGTCGCTTTTTCTCTTGCTTCTCAGGAGAGAGCGGTAGCTGCGCCACGGGAGACCTCCAGGTGTTCGCCCATTGGCTTGGGAGCTGAAGATTGACGGGCTCGCGATGCTAGCGCGCAGGTGCGTGTCCTGCCTAGTGCTCGGGTCGGGAGGACTTAGGAGCGCGGACCGCGAGAGGACTGGCTGGGGTTGTTGAGGAGGACTGGAGTTGCCCCCGTCAAGTCGGACATGCCCGGCTCTCGTTAAGCACCTGGGATTGCCCATTGGATGTGCGAGCCTTGCCCCAGCGCGAGCCCCATGGGCCGCAGGGTGTTGAGGCTCCAGCAGCCACGGGAATGCGGTAGCCTCCGGCTTCCCCTGACGTTTCCCGGAGCACTTCCATGGGCCGTGGCCCGCGCACCGTCTTCCTGTCGTTGATCATGTTCCTCGCGCTGTCGGTCCCATCCGCCCGCGCGGATGGCCTCTCCGTCATCCCCTACGGTGACAACTGCGGGGCACCGGCACGGACGCGGACCGGGACGGCCTCAACGACGACTGCGAATACCAGCTCGCGAAGTGGTTCATGCCCCTGTTCTGGTTCGACAGCGGCGAGAGCGGCATGGGCCGGCGGCCCTACTACGCCGTCAAGAGCGAGGCCTTCGCCACGCGCACCGTGCGCATCGTCTATCTGGACACCTTCTTCGAAGACACTGGCGTCACCACCGGGCACGACGGCGACCCCGAGTTCCAGATCTTCGAGGTGCACTTCTCCGGCGGGCGCTGGTACCTCGACTGGGCCTACCTGTCCGCCCACCGCAAGAGTTCGTGCGAATCCTCCGCGTGGTACGCGTTCGACCAGCTCGAATACGACCTGAGCGATTCACGCAATGGCTATCGCGGATGGCCCGTCCTCTACATGGCCGAGGACAAACACGCCTCCTACAACACCCTGGCCGTATGCGACCGGGGCTGCTTCCTCCAGGACTACTGCAGCCGCACCACCGCCCAGTACCTGGACCCCACCGCGAACAAGCTCGCCGCCCGCAACGTGGGCTCCACCGCCGTGCCCCTCATCAACACCGTCGTCCTCAATGGCAAGACGGAGCGGCTGCTCGACGACGTGGAGTTCACCGGCTGGGATGATCAGTGGTACCGCCCCAACTCCCAGGGCTACCGGCGTCACCTCAACGACTTCGGCTTCTGAGGTCGCGCGCCCATGGACACCGGACGTGGTGGACGCGGGCCTGGGAGTGGCCCCGCTCGCGCCCTACTGGTCGGGGGAGGGCTCCTGGTGGGTGCTGGCCCGGAATGACGGAGCATCCCCCACGCCCGCCCCGCCGCGCATCGTCGTGACGGAGCCCGCGAGGCAGGGGGAGGCCGCCGCGAGCCCCTCGCTTCCCGTGCGGCCCTTGCCCGCCGCCACGCAAGTGCCACCCGCCGCGACCGGTGAGGCCCTCTCCGCCGCCCTGAACGAGGAGCGCGTGGTGCTGGCGTCGAGCGCCGTCATCGAGGGGCTCGACGCGGACCGCCCGTGGGTCTGCGCGGGCGAGCTGCTGACGCTCTCCGCGCGCGTGGGAGGCACACTTGAGCCCGGCGTTGTCCCGCGCTGGGTGTGGCCGGGACAGGAAACCGGGGCGGAACTGCATCCCGGCGCACGCCTTGCGTGGAGTGCTCCCGCGACAGCGGGCCGGTACTTCGTCCGCTTCCAGCTCTGCCGCGACCTGGGAGGCCGCCGCGTCGGCGTGCTGGCCGAACAGGTCGCTGACATCGACGTGCGCGCCTGTGGCGCGGGGGAGGGACAGGCCCACCTGCTTCGCATCGAAGTCACCCAGCGCGACCCCACCGCCTTCAACCTCCGCGCGGTGTCTCCTGCTCCCGCCACCGCGTACACCTGGGACTTCGGTGACGGAAGCTCCACCGTGACGACGGTGCCTGAAGTCACGCATGCCTTCGCGCCGCCCGCGCAGGGGGAGCAGGACGTGCGCGTCTACACCGTGCGGTTGACCCCCGGGGGCGCGGGAGGAGGGCAGGGCGCGACGGCGTTCGTGCAGGTCCGCGCGCAGCCCTCGCCAGAGGTTGCTCCCTCGGCGAGCTTGAAGCTGGAACGGGTGGCCGCGCGCTCCGCGAACGACGGCTGGAGGACCCAGCTCCAGGTGGATGTGCCCGATGACACCCACGTCGTCTGGGAGCGCGTGGAGCGCCTCACCGTGAGCTGGGACGACCAGGTGGAGACCCGCACCCACGGATGGCAGGAGCTCATCACCGTGACGGAGGACCTGGGCCGTGGGGGCTTCCGGGGGGAGGTCACCGTGCCCGCTGGCGACGTGCGGCCCGAGGTGAAGCAGGTGCTCGACACCCTCCACGGGCGCGATGCGATGGGCCGGGAAGTGTCGCTGTCCTGGGCATCCTTCAAGGCGGAGCCCCTGCGCCCGTCACCGCCGCCGCCGCAGCGGCCCCTTCCGAAGTAGCCGCCTGCGCGTCCTGCAATCATCGCCTGGGCGTCACCGCAGCCAAACGATGCTCACGGTGTGTTCCTGGATGACAATGGACGGCCGGATCAAACCTTCGCGGCATCCGCCGGAACAGCCATAGGAAATCCCATGTCCCCCATGCATCGTCGTCGCCTGCCCACCGCGGTCTTGTCATTGGCGGGGTTGCTGACGCTCGCCGGTTGCGAACCGGAAGCCCCCGGCCCTGAAGTGGCGGTCCGTGGCGCGGCGTCCTCCCTGAGCGTCGGGTTTGGAGGGGATACCACCTGCACCTGGGGAAGCCCGGACTGCAACCTGTGCAGCCCGGACGTGCCGCTCCGCTTCCAGGAACTGCGGGACCACGGCGAGGTGCTGGGCTTCCACCCCGGGCCGTTCAACCTCAACGTGGCCTACCCGGGCAGCAACCACTGGCAAGGCATCCAGCGCCTGACGTTGGGCTCCGGCCGCTACCTCGTCGTGTCCAAGCGGGATGACGCGGCCTTGGGGAACGTGGGGCACCTGGTGCGGATGGAGAGCCGCAACGGGGAGGGGCGGCGCTTGCGCTCCAACCGGCTGGCGGTCTCCACCCAGCAGCCCGAGGACACCGCGCCTCCGGGTGGGGACGTCGCGGTGGCGGCGCTGCCGGTGCCAGGCGGCTACCGCCACGGCGGCGGCATGCAGGCGGTGGGCAACGTCCTCGCCCTGCCCCTGGAGGAAGGGCCGGGCCTGGGCCGCGTCGCGCTGTATGACTACAACCCGGGCCTGAACCCGAGCCCCCATGCCTACATCGAGGGCCTCACATCGAATGCGGGCACGGCGTCGCTGACGAAGCTGTCTGACGGGCATTACCTGATGCTGCTCGGGCAGGAGGATGCGGAGGCGCTGGAGGTCTTCCGCTCCTCGGAAACCAACATCCGCTCCGCGAGCAATCAGTGGCAGCGCGTGGACTTCTGGGAGAAGGCGGAGCTGGGGCAGGGGGAGTGGGGCGCGTTCCAGAACCTCAACTTCGTGACGGACTGCAATGACTCACAGCTTTACCTGGTGGGCACGCGGCTGGGCGGGCTGCGCTGGGGCGCGGTGAGCGACGACTACGCCCACCTGTACCGGGTGACGCTCGACGGCCACATGCGCATCGAGCACGTCGCGTCCAAGCACCTGTACTGCAGCAACGACGGGTCGCGGCAGTGCAACCTGGACGCGGCCGCCGGCCTCTTCGTGGGGTCTGATCGCAGCCTCATCCTCTACGCCACCGAGCACGCGGATGACGGCCCTGCCTCGACGGTGAAGATGGTGGAGTTCCGCAGCGTCTGGGCGGACACCTTCTGCCGCGCCGACCTCCAGCGCGCCTACGTGGACTTCTACGACGACTCCGACTTCAGCGACCGGGGCGTCATCTTCGACTACGAGGACCAGGGGTTGAAGAACTGGGCCCGCTTCAACGACGTGGACAAGTTCAACGACAAGGCCTCCGCGGTCCGTTGGTGCATCCCGCCGGGCCATCGCGTGCGGCTCTACAACGACTCCAACCACCAGGGCAGCTACAAGGACCTGGTGGGCGACGGCATGCTCCACGAGGTCAACCTGAACCACTGGAGCTTCGGAGACAAGGTATCCTCCGCGCGGTGGCTGGCCTACTGAGACGAAGTGTAAGCGGAGGAGGCCACCCTTCGCGGCCCCGCGTCACGCAGCTGCGTTGATGACCTTCAGGTCGAAGCCGGGGGCCTGCGTGGGCGTGCCATGCACGTGGGTCTTGCTCAGCGGGAAGCGTTGCTGCTGGCCGCCGGGCATCTCGAACTGGAGGACCAGGTCGAGCAGCTGCTCATGGATGGACAGCGTGCATTCCCAGACGATGAGCAGGTTCGCCTGCTCCGCGCGGGTGACCTTGAGCAGCTCGTCAATCAGCCCGTTCCTCAGGTTGTCCACGTACGCCGAACGCGGGTCGTGCACCGCCAGGGTCTTGGTCTGCTCTGGAGGGAGTGAGGTGCGCCGGCAGGTCGCGACGTCACGCGTCCTCACTGCCGGCACCGTCGACTGCGTCAAATTGGCTCCAACACGCCGGGGAGCTTCGAGTGCGAGGAGCCCGCGTGCAATCCGCCGAACATCGTCTGTGGCGAGGCCTGTGTGGATCCGAGCACCGACAACAACAACTGCGGCGCTTGTGGCAATGTTCGCGCCACGGGGAAGGCAGTACGTGCGCATCGCGACGTGCGCGTCCGGCTTGCCCGGCTACGTCGGGCCCGTTACCTACCCTTGAGGCACGAGAAATGACAGACACCGGCCCGCACGGGATGGCTTCTCCCGCGCGGGCCGGTGGTGGCGGGCCGGTTCATTCCCTCACATCATGAGCACCTGGCGTGGCGCTCATGATGGGGTGCAGCTCAGCCGCTGGGAGGCGTGTGCAGGGGTCGCAGGTCCGGCTCGGAGAACCGGGTCCTGGATTCGGTTCCGAAGAGGACCTCGCGCGAGTAGTAGTCGTCGAGGAGGTCCTTGCGCCGGAATCGTGGATTGTCGTTGATGAACGCGTTGAAATCACGGCCCGGCCCTGTCGCCGCTTGCTGACCGACGAGCCGAGCCCACGCGACCGTCACGGTCTCGTGGTACTTCTCCGGGACCCCGAGTTGGCGGGTCAGGGCCCGCAGCCCGGCGCGGGTGAGCTCAATGGCGGCATCAGGGCCCTCCCTGCGCGTGTAGAGGTAGACCACCCGCACATGGTCGAGATGGGCGAACTCGCTCAGCGCTCCACGTGAGAATCGTTCGAGAAAAACGTCGTCATCCATGGGCGTCCCCCACCGAGTGCCACGAAAGCGTACTCCGGGTTCGTGGCACGGGAAAAAGGCAACAGTGCCTTCCGCGTAGAAGGCCTGCACGTTGGCTGGCGCAAGGGCCTGTGCTTCCTGGGTCACCCCGTCGGTCTTTTCGCTCGCCTTGAAGCGCATGAGCTCGAGACCGCCCTGCGCCGGAGGCTCGCGCTGCTCGCACGAGGAACGACCGCGCCCAGAATCACGATGAACACCGAACCCAGCGCGGACCGCTTTCCAAAGCCCAGCTTTCCTGCCTCCCTGATTCCGGCCTCACCGGCCTCCGCCAGAGCATTTCACGCTGGCGCGCCCGCCTCCACGACTCCCCATCCACTGACAGCACCCAAGCAAGCGTCCGCATTCGTCTGACGAGCAACGGCGCATGAGCTGCTGGGGCAATGTCCAGAGCCGCCTCCCATTGCCAATACTCCTCGCCATGTCTGTCGCAGGGAAATCATTGTCCTTCAGCAATCAGGCTGCAAGGAATTGGCGATGTGGAAGGCTGCCTCATGAAGAAAGCATTCACTCCGTTGATGCTCGCGCTCACAGTGTCGCTGCTGGCGGGCTGCTCTGATTCCTCTAAAGATCCCGGCTCGGTCCGGTTTGCTGTCTCTGTCAACCAGGCCCTCGCCTCCAGCATCTCTCGCGTCTCGGTCACCTCGAGCGCCGCGGACATCCCCTCGGTGACCGTGGACCTGGCTGCTACCAACGGCGTGTGGGGCGGTATCATTGGCAACATCCCCGCAGGCTCCAATCGCTCCTTTCTGGCCCAGGCATTCGACTCCTCCGGCCTCCTGCTCTTCGAAGGTACCGCCACGGGAGTCACAATCACCGCCAACCAGAGCACCCTGGTCGCCATCATCCTTCAGCAGCTCCAGCCTCCGCCTCCCTTCGAAAACGAGGCCCCCATCATTGACTCCCTGGTGGTCTCCTCCACCTCCGTGGCCGCGGGTGGCTCCATCTCCCTGACCGCCACCGCGCATGATCCCAATCCGGGCGATACCCTCTCCTACGCCTGGAGTGCGACCGCGGGCTCTTTCTCCGCTCCCTCGGCTGCCGCCACTTCATGGACCGCGCCTGCTTCCACGGGCATTGCGACCCTGATCCTGACCGTGACGGACTCGCGCGGCCTGTCCTCCAGCGTCGTGCTGGCGGTCAACGTCACCGCTGACGGCGAGGGAGATGCGACCCTGTCCATCTCCTTCAACAGCTCCCCCGTGGTGACCGCTCTCAGTGCCAGCCCCACGTCCCTGGCCGTCGGGCAGACGACGTCTGTCTCCACCTTGGCCTCCGACCCGGACGGTGACGGCCTCTCCTACGCCTGGAGCGCCTCCTGTGCCGGCACCTGGGCCCAGGCCTCCTCCAGTTCGGCTTTCTTCACGCCTTCGGTCCTGCCCGCCGGTACCTGTAACAACTGCCAGTTGACCGTCACGGTCTCCGATGGGCGCGGCGGACAGAACACCGGCACCGTCGCTTTGTGCGTCAGCAACACGCCCCCGGCCCAACACTTCAACCCCGTCATCATCCGCTCCTATCGCTCCTCGGACACGGCGTCACCGGGCCAGGAGCTCACCTACGAGGTGGTGGCCAGCGATCCGGAAGGTTCCGCCCTCACGTTCTCCTGGGAGGCCAATACCGGCTCGCTGGGCGCGCCGGCCAGCGACGCGTCCCACAGCCGCATCACCTGGACGGCTCCCTCCTGTGTCAGCGCGCCTCCTTCCATCACCGCCACCGTCACCAATGCCTTCCACCTGGCAGCCACCCGCACCTTCACCGTGACGGGGCTGCCGGCCTGTACAGGAGGGAGTTGGGCCTTGACTGGCTCCCTGGCGGGGCCTCGCGCCAACCATACGGCAACGCTGTTGCCCAACGGCAAGGTGCTCGTCACGGGGGGGACCCGAACGGATACCGAGGTCCTCGCGACGGCGGAGCTGTACGACCCGGCCACGGGGACCTGGAGCCCGACCGGCTCCATGGCTGACGCGCGTGGGTCCCACACGGCGACGCTGTTGCCTGATGGCAAGGTCCTCGTCGTAGGGGGACTCACGTCCACCACCTTTCTCGCGACGGCGGAGCTGTACGACCCGGCCACGGGCACCTGGAGCCCCACCGGCTCCCTGCAGGATCGTCGCTCCGCCCATACGGCGACGCTGCTGCCCGATGGCAAGGTGCTCGTCGCGGGGGGCATCAGCAATATCGGCGGGCCCTTGAGGGTGGAGGTGTACGACCCGGCCACGGGGACCTGGAGCCCGACCGGCGCCATGGTTGCAAGGCGTTGGGCCCATACGGCGACGCTGCTGTCCAATGGCAAGGTCCTCGTCGCAGGGGGATTCGGTCCCCCCTCTCAGGCGACGGCGGAGGTGTACGACCCGGCCACGGGCACCTGGAGCCCCACCGGCTCCATGACCGAAGCTCGCGCCTTCCACACGGCGACACTGCTGCCCGATGGCAAGGTGCTCGTCACGGGAGGACTGGACATCTTCGACTCCGAGCTCGCGACGGCGGAGGTATACGATCCGGCCACGGGCACCTGGAGCCCCATCGGCTCCATGGCCGAAACTCGCGCCCTCCACACGGCGACGCTGCTGCCCGATGGCACGGTGCTCGTCGCGTCGGATCAGATGCCGCAACTGTACGATCCGGTCACGAACACCTGGAGCCCTGCCGGCTCTCTCGTCGAACCGCGCTCGGACCAGACCGCGACGCTGCTGCCCAATGGGCAGGTCCTCATCGCAGGGGGAGGGGGGAACACCGGCTTCCGGCTGGCAACGGCGGAGCTGTACACGCCCTGAACGCTGTCACAACGTTCGCCGAGCGCCGGGCATGACCGGCGCTCGGCGCGGACTTCGCTGCCGTGTTGCTCCCACGGGCGGAACGAAGATCGACTTCGAGAGCGCCAACCCCGGAGGGCTCGGATTGGGCGAGGCTCCCGCTCCATGTCCATAACACCTTTGACGCGTTCCACCCGCGCAGCACCGACACCACTCCAGCCGCGCATGCTCATCTGACGCAATAAACGCATGCCTCGGATTCCAACCCCTTTCAGGCCCCTATCCTGGCTTTGCATCGCGGAGCTGGAGCGTCGCCTTGAGGTTGCGGTTCTCGGCTTCCAGCTCCGCGATGCGCTTCTCCATTCGCTGAAGCGCCTGGGCCACCTCGGAGGCATCGAGCTTCTGGGGAATGTGCTTCGGGCAGTTCACGTCCCAGGCGCTCACCGTGATGAGGATGATCTGCTCGGGGCGCGCCCGGGGCTCCGTGGGGGTGAACCGGGACAGCAGTGCGTCCGTCGCGGGGACGGCGCGCGCCGTGCCCCAGACCTTGACGCGGCGCTGGTGCGCGTAGTCGATGAGGAAGAGGCAGACCCGATCGTTCTCCGACAGGTTGCCCGTCGAGACGTACTGGCGGTTGCCCACGAAATCGACGAACCCGAGCGTGTGATCATCGAGCGCCTGGATGAAGCCTCGGAGGCCTCCTCGATGCTGGACGTAGGGCTGTCCATCCGCGCTCGCGGTGGCCAGGAACCCCGTGTCCACCTGCGCCAGGAACGCGCGCAGGCTCTCCGTCACCTCGGTC
Organism: Corallococcus sp. bb12-1; assembly: GCF_026626765.1. NCBI lineage: Bacteria > Pseudomonadati > Myxococcota > Myxococcia > Myxococcales > Myxococcaceae > Corallococcus > Corallococcus sp. bb12-1. The sequence goes on from NZ_JAPNJZ010000007.1 coordinate 179,632, forward strand.
TCGAAGCCCCCGGCGCGCTCCATCCGAGCATACGCCGCCCTGGAGCCGCGCTCGCCCTGCAACTGCTTCACCGCCGGGGAGAAGGCCACATCACTTGAGATGGGTTTCATTGACAGGAACCTCCAGGCTTCCAGCGGTGGGGTGGCGGCCGCCAGCACCGCGACCGTGAACCCAAGGTACGGATCTCCCGCTCCATCAACAATGGCGCATCCGTGGTAACAGTATTCCAGGAGGTGGAACAATGGATCGAGTCGGGGAGTGGCGCCTCTTCGTGTCCGTCGCGAGCCTGGGAAGCTTCATCGAGGCGGCGCACGCCCACTCACGTTCCCCGCAGAGCGTCACCCGCGCCGTCGCCGCGCTGGAGAAGCGGCTGGGCACGCGCCTGCTGAACCGGACCACCCGATCCGTCTCGCTCACGGGGGAAGGGGAGCGCTACCTTGAGCGCAGCCGCCGGGCGCTGGCGGAGTTCGATCTCCTCGAAGCGCCCTCGGACGCCCAGGCCGAGCTGCACGGCACGCTGTCCGTGACGGCGTCGGTGCTGTTCGGCCAGCTCCACCTCGTGCCCGTGGTGGCGGAGTTCCTGGAGGCTCATCCCCAACTGGACCTGCGACTCACCCTGCTCGATCGCGTGGTGTCACTGGCGGAGGAGGGCATCGACCTGGGCGTGCGCATCGGCGCGCTCTCCGACTCGGCGCTGCGGGCCCGCGGGGTTGGCCACGTGCGGTCCATCCTCTGCGCGAGTCCGGCGTACTTGAAACGCGCGGGCGTGCCGAAGGACCCGGAGGCGCTGGCCCGCCACGCCTGCATCGCGTTCACGACCACGACCCCCATCGCGGACCGGTGGTCCTTCCCGAGCGGCGGAAGGCGGGAGCGAGGCGTCGCCGTGCATCCACGGCTGATCGTCAACACGGCCCAGGCGGCCATCGAAGCCGCGCTGGCCGGCGTGGGGCTCGTGCGGGTCCTCTCCTATCAGGTGGACTCGCTGCTCGCGGACAAGCGGCTGCGCGTGGTGCTCGAGCCGTTCGAGCCGGAGCCCGTTCCGGTGCACCTCGTCCACCTGCCGGGCCCCCAGCGCCGGGCGGCGGCGGCCTTCCTGGAGTTCGCAGCCGAGCGACTGCGCAAGCGCATCAACTCGCGGGCATGAAAGTCGCTACCGTTCGGAGCGCCCGCGCCGCGGCACGCTCCTGCCTTCACAACTGGATGCCAGTGAGCGCGAGTCGCAGCACCCGGCGCGCGGTGACCGGGTCGTCTTCGTTGGCGACGGCAATCGCATTCGCCAGCCGCATCAGGTCCTCCGTGGTGGCGCTGGCGTGAATCGCGCCCGCCGATGACGCCCTTTCCACCAAGGCGCTCAACACGTCGAACACCATGTCCGTGCAGCAGATGTCTTCGGCGGAGAGGCCCTCCGGGCCCGTCAGCAGCGCGGCGGCGAGCCCGCGATGGGTCGCGGTGTAGACCGTCAAATCCTCGAGCCAGGCCGCCAGCTCGGCGGCGGGATGCTTTCCCGGCTGCGCGGTGGCCCGCGCGCAGAGCTGTGCGACACCCTCCCGGAAGACCACCTCCAACAGCGCCTGCCGCGAAGGGAAGTGCCGGTGCAGGGTCGCAGAGCCCACCCCCGCCTTCCGGGCAATCTCCTCCAGCGACGCCTGCGCGCCATCCCGGGCGACCAGCTCCGCGGCGGCCGCGACAATGCTCTCCCGGTTGCGGCGCCCATCCGCGCGCAACGGCTTCACGTGCTCCACGGCACTCCTCTCCTCGGGGTCCCTTCCTTGACAAACGGGGGCCCCCTCCGTATTTGACCATGAATATAAACGGGGTGGGACCCCACTTACAAGAAGGAGCTGCCCATGAGCACGCAGACCGTTCTCGTCACCGCCGCCACGGGGCGCCAGGGTGGCGCCACCGCCCGGGCCCTGTTGGCTGATGGCCACTCCACGGTGCGCGTGTTGGTGCGCGATCCGGAGGCGCCGAACGCCCGGGAGCTCGCGGCGGCGGGCGCCGAGGTGGTTGTCGGGGACCTCGATGATCCCGCGTCGTTGCGCGCCGCGTGCGCCGGGGCGCGGGCGGTCTTCTCGATGCAGTCGCCCATCCTCTCGGCGACGGGGATCGACTTCAGCAAGGAGCTGCAGCAGGGGAGGAACCTCGTCGAGGCCGCGCTCGCCGAGGGCGTCGAGGCGTTCGTGCACACCGCGACGTCCGGCGTCGGAGACCACCGCGGCATCGAGGGCTGGGCAGAGGGACGCTGGAAGTCCCACGAGGTGTACTGGGAGAACAAGCTCGCCACCTGTGAGCTCGTCCGTGGCGCGGGCTTCCGGCACTGGACCCTCATCCTGCCCTCCACCTTCATGGACCACCCCATGTTGGACCCCGCCGGCTTCGTCGACGAACGCCGCCTGGTCACGGTGATCAAGACGGATCGACCCATCCCGTTGATCGCCCCGGAGGACATCGGCAAGGCCGCTGCGGCGGCCATCCAGCATCCTTCGACGTTCCACGGCGTGACGCTGCAGCTCGCGGGGGACGTGCTCACGCTTCCGCAAATCGCCGAGATCCTCTCCCGCGTCGACGGCAAGGACTACACCGTCCAGTCGGGCACCGTCGAGGAGGCCGTCGCGGCCGGGCTGCATCCCGGCGTGGCGCAAGGCTTGACGTACATGAACGTCGCTCCGGTGCTGGCACGGCCCGAGCTCGCGCGCGCCTACGGCCTGTCGCCCATGAGCTTCGAGACCTGGGTGAGCCACCGTCGCAGGCCGACCTGATCGGGCGAAGACTTCAGGGCGCGGCAGGAGTCTGGGTTGTTGGCTCCGTGGCGGCGCTTCGCCGCCGCGCGACGAGCCCGAGGACGGAGGCCTGAAGCACCCATCCCAGCGCCGCCAGCCCACAGAGCACACCCACCGCGTCTCCAATGCGCGCATAGAGCGTGGGCACCCGACCCACCGGCAGCTCCGCGCGCAGCACCCGCTCCTCGGCCGTGAAGTGATCCAGTTCGCCATACACGCGCCCGTAGCCGTCCACCGCCACCGAGAGCCCCTGGTTGACCTGGCGCACCATGCTGAAGCCCTGCTCCACCGCGCGGAACACCGCCTGCCGCGTGTGCAGCGGGCTGATGCCCTTCCAGTCGCTCGACGGCAGCAGGAGCAGCTCGAGCCCTCGCTCCGACGCGTTGGAAAACACCGCTGGGAAGTCTCCGTCGAAGCAGATGGCGCCCCCCAGGATTCCCACGCCGGGGGCCTGGCCCACCGCCGGCTCCGCGCTGCCTGGGACGGAGTGCTCCGCCTCCCACCCCGGCACCGGCCGGGACTTCACGTAGCGCCACGCCACCGCGCCGTCCGGCCCCACCAGGATGAGCTCGTTGCGCAGCATCCGCTCCACCGAGGGCGTGAAGCTCGCCACCGACATGCCCAGCCACACGCCCCGCTCGCGCGCCAGCGCGCTCCCCCGCGCGACGAGCGCCTCCAACTCCCCGGCCAGCACCACCGCGTTTCCCTCGGACCAGAGCAGTAGCTTCGCCCCGTTCGCGGCCTCCCGCTCCGACAGGCGCAGCAGCTCCTCGTTCACCCCGCGCGAAGCCTCGGCGAAGGCGCGCCAGTCCTCATCGCCCAAAGCCTCGCCCTTCATGAGCCGGGACAGCCCGGCCTCACGGCCCGTGGCCAGCTCTCCCGCGACGGTGATGCCCGCCACCTGGACGGGCTCGCCCACGCTCCCCGCCCCCGCGAGCCGCAGCACGCCGAAGCCGAGGATGGCCACCAGCACGGCCGCGTACACCGCCACCCCGTGCAGGACGCGGCGCCCCGCCTCCCGGTGCTCGAACGCCCAGTTGGCCACGGTGGCGAACCACACCAGGACGAACGTCAGGCCCCACAGCCCCGTCACCGACACGAACTGCACCAGCACTGGCACCCGGGCCTGGGTGTAGGCCAGCACGCCCCAGGTGCCGAACGGGTTGCCCAGGCTGCTGAAGAACTCCAACCCCGTCATCGCGGCCGGCAGGAAGAGTGTCCCCGCGAAGGAGCCCCGTGGCCCCACGATGAGCCGGTCCGCCCAATACACCCCCGCGACGACCACCGCGCCCCCCAGGGCCATGCCAAAGGCGCTCGCGGCGGAGCCCGGGAACACCCCCAGGTTCGCCACGCCGGCGGCGACGGTGTTGGCCACCAGGAGCCCCAAGAAGCCCACCGAGGGGCGCTGCCGCCGGGAGAAGAAGAGGAACAGGGCGCCCATCCACCAGCCGGGCAGCACGGCCCACTCCGTGTTCAGCAACAGCAACAGTCCGCTCCCCACGCCCAGGGCGAGCCACGGCATGAACACAGACGGACGCCGCGCTCCTTCGTCCGGGTGACCGCTCATCGTGCTTTCCTCTTCTTCGTCGAACCCGTTGTCCGCTCCATCCGCTGGAGTGCCTCACGCGCCTCGTCACACCAGCGCAGGTGCGCCTCCAGTCCGAGCAGCCCCGCGCGAATGGACAGATGCCAGTAGGGTCGCTCCGGGTCGTCTCCCCGGGAGTGGCGGACGTTCTCGTCAATGAGGCGCAGCGCCGCCAGCAGTCCCTCCGCTTCGGAGCGGCTGCGCTCCACCTGGGCCAGGGAGTCCGCGGGTCCCACCTGGGCCCCGAAGAAGAGCTTGAGCAACAGCTCGTTGCGCTCCACGTGAGGGAGCACCGGCCGCCTCAGCCATTGCGCGAGCGCCGCCCGCCCCGCCGCCGTCACCCGGTACGCCTTCCGGATCCGTCCGCCCCGCGAGGGCTCCTCCGGTTCGAGCTCGACCAGGTGCTCCTGCGCCATCTGCTTCAGCGTCGGGTACAGGTTGCCGTAGCTCTCCTGCCAGAAGTGCCCCACTGACTGCTCGATGGCGCTTCGCAGGTCGTATCCGCTCATCGGCTCCCGGCACAGCATCCCCAGGATGGCGAACCGACAGGTGCTCTCCCTCGCCATGGCAACCTCCTCCAGGGCGATATATCAGGCTGATATATCCGGCCGCCAGCCCTTCATGGGCCCAGCAGCCCAGACTCCTGGCGCGCACCTGCGGATGGAGGGTGCAGAAGGGCGCTGACGCCCTGGACTCAAGATCCGCCCGTGCTCAAATCTCCTGCCACAAGGCACGAGGCGGGCTCTTGTATCCGTCGCGCGCCGTCAGTCGTTCAGCACCACGGCCAGGCCATGGGAGAAGGGCTGGGCGGAGACGAAGCGGGGTGTCACCGCCCAGCTTCCGTCCGGGCGCAGGTAGCCGAACAGGCCGTCCTGCTTCACGGGCACCAGCCCCTCCGAGAACGCGCCCTGCACCGCCTGGAAGCGGGGCTCGATGACCAGTGCTCCCTTCCGGTCGATGAAGCCATAGCGGCCATTCACCTTCACGGGAGCGAGTCCCTCCCGAAACGCGCACTCCGACAGGTACGAGTCTCCCCAGGGCGAGAAGGTGGGCTCCAGCACCCAGGCGCCGGACTCGTCCACGAAGCCGAACTTCTTGCCCTTCACCACCAGCGCCAGCCCGTCCGAGAAGCGGCCCATCGTCTTGAAGTCGAAACTGGCGAGGCACTGGCCCTTGGGGTCGATGAGCCGGCTCTGCTCGCCCTTCGGACCCTCCTTCAAGACGACGTGTGCCTTGCCGTCGACGAAGGGCCGGGCAAGCCCACCGCCGAACCCGTCCAGCACCACCACTCCCTTCCGGTTGATGTACGCGTCAGAGGCCTTCGCCCCCATGCGCATCACCGGCGCGAGCCCCGAGTCGAAGCGCCCCACGTTCGCGTAGCTCATCCCGGCCACGACGTACTTCGTGAAGTTCGCCTTGAACTCCACCGGCAACACGAGCTTGCCCTTGCCATCGATGAAGCCCGCGTCCGTCAGGGCCAGGCCATCGTTGAAGCCGGTCAAGGCACGCTTCACCTTCAGCTTGGGCTGGCCCTTCACGTCGATGAAGGCCCAGCCATCCTCGACGGGCATGCGGGCCCAGCCTTCGTTGAAGCTGAAGGGCGTGCCATGGGGGCTGGGGATGACCAGCTCCCCCTTCTTGTCGATGAAGCCGTAACGCGTTTTCACGCCATGGATCCTACCCTGCAGCCAAGGCCAGGTCTGGGCTGGAGGCCTGCACGCCCCTACGCTACGACCTACGTGAAGCCCGAGAGTCCCCACCGGGGGACAGGACTGCCAGCGAGGAGAGGAGCGGCAGCAGCTCAGGGGCGCAGCAGCCGCGCGGCGATCGGCAGGTGATCCGAGGGCTCGGTCTCCGACGGCATCGGCGTACGATCGTCCAGCTCCGGCAGCCAGACCGGCTGCGCCTGCAGCGCGCGCGAATGGAAGATGAAGTCAATCGCCTTGGCTTTGCCGTTCGCGTTGCAGGTCGGCTGGTGCTGTCCCTCGTAGGCATCGAGCAGCCCGGCCGCCGCGAACGCTCGGACCAGCGGTTCCCCGGGCTGTGCGTTGAAGTCGCCGCACACGACCCAGAGAGCCTCTGGGTCCCCCTGGACGAACTCTTCGATCAGCTCGGCCGCCTCCTGCATCCCCTGGTGTTGCTCCACGGGCCTGTCCGGCCGGTCCCAGCGCAGGTGCGTGCACGCCACGCGCAGTCGGTCTCCTCCAACGTCGAAATCCACGACCAGCGCCAGGTGCCCCGAAATGCGCCCGTCCTCCAGCCGGTCCCTGAAGTAATGGGCCCGGTGGCCCAGGCAGCGCTCCAGGCGGTGGAACACCGCGCAGCCGTCGGGCCGGCCCTGTTGCTTGAGGGCCAGCACGCCCGTGTACCCGCGCGCCTCCATCGCCGTCTGGAGCGTGGCGAAGCGGTCGGGCTCCACCTCCTGCAGGCAGACGATGTCCGCGTCCAGCCCCGCGATCCGGCGGGCCAACGCCTCTTGGCGCCCCTGCGGACGGAGGACGTCCGCGGGCGTGTGTGGGAACCACTCGGGCTTGACGTAGGCGTCCGCGAGGATGTTGTACGAGGCGATTCGCAGCTCTACCGCCATTGGCAGGTTCTCCTGTTCCGCCGCGAGTATAGGTGGAAGGAGGCGGCAACCGTTCGTGCCTCACAGGCCGGTCGAACAGGCGCTGCCATCCTGGTGGGAGAGGCGCGAACGAAGCCGTCGGCTCCTGCGAGCGCGTCCACCCGTGCATATCGATTCTGGAGTCCATGCGGATCCAGATTGGAAAGAGCAGCTCGCCGGATTGCGAAGCTGCCGCTCGGGAAGCGAGCCAACAGGCGCTGCGGGGAGCGGAGGCTCCCACCTTCGCCCTCGTCCTGTGCACGGACCAATACGACGCGGAAAGCTTCGCGGCCGCGGTCCGGAGGCAACTGGGGGACATTCCGTGGGCCGGCTGCTGCGCGGCGGGCGTCTTCGCGGGAACCGAGCTGTTGCTCCAGGGCATGGTGATCGCGCTCTTCTGCGGGAAGGACTTCCGCGTCGGGGTGGGAATGGGCGGGCCCGTCAGTGAGGATCCCAGAGCAGCCGGGCGCACCGCGGTGGCACGGGCCGTCGGGCAGTTGCCTCCCCTGCCGCCCGGACGTCGCCGGGCGCTGATCGTCCTCCCGGACGCCCTGAGCGGGGACCCGACAGAAGTCGTGCGAGGGGCCCAGCAGGAAGCGGGCGCGGGCGTCGGCTGGGCGGGAGGCGGCGCGGGAAACAACCTCCGGTTCGTCAAGACGGCCCAGTTCACGCAAGGGCAGGCCTACCGGGACCAGGTGGTGGTGATTGCCTTCGATGCCCAGGAGCCAATCGGTGTCGGCATTCAACACGGCTGGTATCCGTACGGCCCACCGACCCAGGTCACGAAGGCCCGAGGCACGACCGCCATCGAACTCGACTACGAGAGCGCGTTCGATGTCTACCGGCGCACGGCCTCCAGCCGGGGAGTCGAACTGGACATGCGGGACTTCACCCGCTTCGCGATGACGCACCCGCTGGGGATTCCCCAGGCCAGCGGAGAGTTCGTGATCCGTGACCCCATCTCCGTCGAGTCCGACGGTTCAATCCGCTACGTCGCGGAGATACCGGACGGCTCGCTCGTCCGCGTGATGGAGGGGGCGCGCGCGGACCTGCTCGACGCGGCGGCGGGTGCCGCCGCCATGGCCCGGAAGGGAACTCCTGGCCCGCTGGGCGGCGCGGTGGTGTTCGATTGCGTCTCCCGCTACCTCATCCTGGGCGAGGGGGTCCGGGATGAGCTCTTGAGATTCCAGGATGCGCTCGGGGAGGGGGTCCCGGTCGTGGGCTGTCTGACCCTTGGCGAGGTGGGGGCCCTGGGGGGAGGGGTTCCCCAGTTCCACAACAAGACGGCGGTGGTGCTCGCCTTTCCGGCGTGAGGGGACGAGGTGGGGCATGGAGGAGCACTGCGCGGACGCGGACCACAAGGTCACCGAGGAGCGGCTCGCGCTGCTGAGCGTGCTCCAGGAGCTCACCGTCGCGGCCCTCGACCTCCTGGATCCGAACAAGCCCGCCGACTCATTCCTGGACCGGGTCGCGGAGCGATTGGGGTGCATGGTCGCCCTGTGGCTCCAGACGGATGAGCAGGGCCGGGTCCGTCTTCAGGGCACGAGCGGACTGTCCACCGCATCCCGCCAACTCCCGATTCCGTGTCCCTCCGAGTCCCCCCTGGAGCGCGGGCCTGCCGAGCCGGACCTGCCCTATCCGGAGCTGGCATCGCCGGGGCTCGTGCGCTGGTCCGTTCCCATCGCGGACTCCGGGCCGGGCGCCGGGCACGTCTCCAGCGCGCTGCTGTTGTACTTCGACCGCGAGCCGCATCTGCCACGGCAGTACCGCGGCATGGTGGAGCGCCTTGGACGCGTCCTCCGCACCGCGCTCATCCACCGGCAGCTCTTCGCGCGGACCCTGGACAGCGAACGCGATCTCCACCAGCAGAAGACGCTGTTGGAGTCCCTGAGTGAAGCCTCCGTCGAGGGCATCCTGATCGCCTCTCCGGACGGGAGGATCCTCACCCACAACCGGCGCTTCGTGGAGATGTGGGGATTGGAGGAGGAGATCGAATCCGCGTCGAACGAGCTCCTGCTCCGTGCGATCTCGGAGCTCGTGGAGGAGCCCGCCAGGTTCCTGGCGCGCGCAGCCTCCTTCTTCGAACACATCACCACGTCGGGACACGACGAGCTTCGACTCAAGGATGGCCGGGTGTTCGACCAGTACAACGCCCCGGTGGTGAGCGCGGACGGTGTCTACTATGGGCGGGCCGTCTATTTCCGGGACATCACCGCCCGGCAGCGCACGGAGCGGGAGCTCCAGCGCGAGCGTGACTTCAGCTCGGCGGTCCTGGACACGGCCCGCGCACTGGTGATCGTCCTGGATCCGGAGGGACGGATCATCCGCTTCAACCGAGCGTGCCAGAAGGTGACGGGCTACTCCTTCGAGGAGCTCCGCGGCGCGCAGTTCTGGAAGCGGCTCCAGCCTCCGGAAGAAAGGGAGCAGGTCGAGGCGAACTACGCCGTGCTCGCGGCGGGCCAGGGGTTCGAACATTATGAGAGCCACTGGCTGACGCGGGAGGGAGAGCGCCGCCTCATCTCCTGGTCCAGCAATGCCCTGCGCGGCGAGACGGGAGCGGTTGAGTTCGTCATCGGCACCGGCATCGACATCACCGAGCAACGGCGGGCCGAGCAGGAGCGCGACCAGACCTTTCAGCGTGAGCAGCAGGCGCGTGCCCGGGCCGAGGAGCAGGAGGCGAGATCCGCGTTCCTGGCGGAAGCCTCCGGTCTGCTCGCCGGCGAACTCGCTCCCGAAGACGCACTGCGGAGCGTGGCCGCGCTGACCGTCCAGCGCTTCGCCGACTGGTGCACGGTCGATCTCCTGGACCCGGACCAATCCTTCCAGCGGATCACCGAGGCCCGCTCCGAAGCGCTTCGCGCCATGTCGCCGGCGAAGGTCCTCTGCGCGCCGCCTGATCTCAACGCGGCACATGGGCCCGGAAGGGTGCTCCGACTCGGCGAGCCAGAGTTCTTCCCGGAGGGCTGCCCCTCCGCGGCGCTGGGGTGCATGCGAGACGGCCAGGGGGGTGCGGGAGTCGTCGAGTTCGAATCCTTCATGTCGGTCCCGCTGCTCGCACGGGGCCATACGCTCGGCGCCATCACCCTGGCCCGGTCGGAGGCCGGCGGCCGCTACGGCCCGGCCGAGTTCGCCCTCGCACAGGAGCTGGCCCGCCGCGCGGCGATGGCCGTGGACAACGCACGCCTCTATCAACAGGCCCAGATGGCGATTGGACTTCGCGATGAGTTCCTCTCCATTGCCTCCCACGAGCTGAAGACCCCGGTCACGTCCCTCCAGTTGTCCGTGCAGGGATTGATGCGCCTCACCCGGACGGGAGCGCTCCGAACGGCGCCGGTGGAGACCGTGACCCACTCGCTCGAAGTCATCGAACGCCAGGCGAAGCGGATGGCGAAGCTCGTCAACACGCTGCTCGATGTCTCGCGCATCCATGCCGGACGGCTCGACCTCGAACTCGAAGAGGTGGATCTCGCCGCGCTGGTCCGGGACATCGCGGCGCGCTTCGCCCCCGAGCTGGCCACCTCCGGAACCCGGCTCCTGGTTCACGCCGACACTGCGATGCCGGGCGTGTGGGACCGGTCGCGGCTCGATCAGATCGTCACCAACCTGCTCTCGAATGCAATCAAGTACGGGGAGGGCAGGCCCATTGAAATCCGGGTCGAGGGCGACGCCGTGACGGCCCGCCTGGAGGTGAGGGATCAAGGCATTGGAATCCCAGCGGAACGGCACGCGCGGATCTTCCGGGCCTTCGAGCGCGCGGTGTCGTCGCGCCACTACGGAGGGCTGGGATTGGGCCTCCACATCGTGAACCAGCTCGTCGAAAGGCTGGGCGGGTCGGTTCGGGTCGAAAGCGAGACGGGGCGTGGATCCACCTTCACGGTGGAGCTTCCACGCCGCGGGCCCTCCGTGTCACCACCGGCACTGGAGGGCCGCCACGCCTCCGGGCTTCAATCGTGACGGGCGCCCGCGCCGCTCGTGGCGGGACGGGACTTCTGCCGCAGCGCCTGGGTACGGGCAATGAAGGCCCCCATGTGCACACCCGCCTGCTCGAATCGGAGCGCGGCGCGCTCGAGCGCCTCGTCCAACGACGCGACCACCTCATGTTGGTCCGCGGACGGCCGGACGAAGCTGGTGACGGCCCTCGCGAGTCTGGCGGTGGCCGAGTTGATCACCACGAAGAATCCCTTGCAGTAATCGCGCGCCAGGTCGGCGGTCTGGGTTTGATGATCCGCCAGCATCATCCGTTGTGTATGGTTCAGCGGACGGGAACGGGAGAAATCAATCACCAGGACATAGGGCTCACGCCTCTTGATGAGCTTGGAAAGGCTCTGGAGAATGCTTTCCATCTCCTTGTCCGTCGTGGTGTCGCTACGCTGGACGATGACCAGCGGCCAGAGTGATTCGTCGAGGGTGTACATAGAGGAAATGTCTCAAGCGGCAAGAACAGGGCCAGTGCCATGTATCCGGGAGCGCGGTATCGCGTCAGCGGCTTCCGGTGAAGCATACCGCACCCGGGTGTCACGGTGTATCACGCCCTGAAACAAGCAGGCGGCCGTGGCGAGGCGACATCGGGGAGGAAGCAGGGCAGCGCATGGCGGTACCGAGCGACGGAGCCCCAGCCGGTTGGCTGCACGGTCTGCATCGTGCTTTCACGTGGCAGGGCGCCGTCGATCAGCGCAAAGACAGACACAACGCGCAATCCAAGGTCGGCTGGAGTCGTGGTGCCCTGGTGATTGAGCGCATCGGAAGTTCAGAGGCCCAGGGCCCCGGGGGCAGGAGGGCTCCCCCAAGCAGACGAGGAGGGGGAGAGCGTGGCACCCGAGACAGCGGCCAGGAAGGGGAGGCCGCGCTCTGCGGTGCTGGCCTCGGCGGTCATCATTCCTGCTCCCCCTTTGAGCCTCCGCGGCCCGGCTCTCCGTTGATTCCAGGAAGGGTCGACGGGGCTGGACGGAGGGGGCTCCCTGCGTCGGTGGGTCGCCGGGTGCGGCCGTCGCGGGCGTTGCTACGTTGAGGGCGGGAGGTCGCGCTCCTGCCTCGCGACACGCCTGTTCATGGACCTCTACAGCGCCGCAAAGCGGATGGCCCGCCCCTTCCGGTTCACCAACCCGGCGTCCTACCGGGAGGTCCCCCTGGCGGGCCGTGGGGTGATTGGCGACGGAAGCTCCTGCGCGCTCGTCCGGCCGGACGGCGTCATCGACTGGCTTTGCTTCCCCCGCTTCGACAGCCCGAGCGTCTTCGCGGGCATCCTCGATGACGAGAAGGGCGGCATCACCGGCATCACTCCCGTCGTGTGGCCCTTCGAGAGCCTGCAGCGCTACGACCCGGACACCAACGTCCTGGAGACGCTGTTCCGCTTCGAGCGCAAGGGTGCCATCCGCATCATCGACTCCATGCCGTGGACCAACGATCCGCGCTCCACCATCCACGAGGTGCACCGGCGCATCGAGTGCCTCGAAGGCGCGGTGGAGCTGAACATCGTCTTCGACCCGCGCTTCGATTACGGGGCGTCGCAGACGCGGGTGGAGCGGGAGGAGCACGGCCTGGTCGCACGCGGGTCGGGAGGGGAGCGGCTGGTCGCCGTGCTCAGCGGGGAGGCGGAATGGCGGCCCTGCCGGGAGCTGCGCGGCCAACCCTGCCGGGGAGACACGGGCCTCCAGACGCGCATCCGGATGGGGCCGGGCGAGCGGCGCTGGATGATCCTGTCGTGGGACTCGGACCGGCCGGAGCCTCTTGCCGCGTACCGGCCCTTCGATCACCTTCGGGATACCCGCCAGGCCTGGCGCCAGTGGGCGCAACAGCTCCACTACGAAGGGCCGTGGCGGCACCACGTCCTGCGCTCCGCGCTGACGCTGAAGATGCTGATGTACGGCCCCACGGGCGCGATGGTGGCCGCGCCCACCACCTCGCTCCCCGAGTGGATTGGGGGGCCTCGCAACTGGGACTACCGCTTCAGTTGGGTCCGCGACTCAGCGATGGCGGTACGCGCCACCAACCTCCTCGGCTTCCTGGGTGAGTCGCGCGAGTTCTTCTACTTCATGCGCGACACGTTGCAGCGCGGTGACCTGCTTCAGGTGATGTACACGCTGGACGGTGGCCCCGTGCCGCCGGAAACGGAGCTGACCCAACTCACCGGCTTCCAGGGCTCGCGGCCGGTGCGGCTGGGCAACGGCGCGAGGGACCAGTTCCAATTCGACACCGCGGGTGCGCTGCTCGACGCGGCGTACCTCTATGAGCGCTCCGGCGGGCGGCTGCCGCTGCGCACCTGGAGGCTGCTCCGCTCGGTCATCCAGACCACCGCCCGCCGCTGGCGCGAGCCCGACCACGGCATCTGGGAGCCGCGCCGGGAGATGCGGCACAACGTCCACTCGAAGCTCATGGGGTGGCTGGCCCTGCGCCGGGGACAGCACCTGGCACGGCTCTTTGGTGAGACGGCGCTGGAGCAGTCCAGTGCCGCCCTGGCGGACGTCATCCGGGCGGACATCCTTCGCAACGGCGTGGACCCGGCGCGCAAGCACTTCGTCGGAGCCTACGGAGGCAACGAGCCGGACGCCGCGCTGCTGCTCCTGCCCATCGTCGGCTGCTTCCGGGCGACGGACCCGTTCATCCTGAGGACCATCGACTGGCTGCGCGGGGAGTTGGGCGCGGGCCCCTTCCTGCGCCGATACCGGATGGATGACGGGGTAGGGGGGCCGGAGGGAGGCTTCATCCTCTGTGGCTTCTGGCTGGCCGAGGCGCTGGCGCTGGCCAACCGCATCGAAGAGGCCGAGGACGTCTTTGTCGCGCACGCGGAGGCGTCGAACCATCTGGGACTGCTGGCGGAGGAAGTCCACCCGCTGACCCGCGAGCAGTTGGGAAACTTCCCGCAGGCCTTCAGCCACCTCGGCCTCATCAGCGCCGCCGCGCGCATCGACCGCGCGCTCAGGCTTCGAGACGAGGGGCAGTCGGAGCCCCCCCACCTCCTGGAGCCCGAGCCGCCACCCATTGAATGACCCGGCTCTTCCTCGACACAGAAGCGCCTGGCGGCACCTGGCGTGTGCCCTGGCGAGGTGTCGTTGGGGAGGGGCCAGCGGCGGATTCAGTGCGCGGTGAAGCCCCCATCGACCGGCACTTCACCAGGCGTAGGCCATCGGCGCCTCGCCGCCCGGGCCAGGCCAGATGGCGTCCAGCTTCGCCAGCGTCTCGGCCGGGAGGCGCAGCGACGGCGCCTTCAGGCTCTGGCGCAACTGCTCCACCGTGCGAGGGCCGCTGATGACGGAGGTGACCACCGGATTGTGGAGGAGCCAGGCCAGGGCCACGTCAGCAGGCGTCTCGCCCAGCGCGTCGCACAGCGCCTCGTAGGCCTCGAGCCGCGGGCGCAGCTTGTTGATTCGCTCCTGCATGTGCGGCGACGCCCGGCGCCCCTGGACCGCCTTGCGCAGCGCACCGCCCAGGAGCCCCATGCCGATGGGGCTCCACGGGATGAGGCCCACGCCGAAGTGGCGCAGCGCCGGGATGACCTCGAGTTCGATGGTGCGCTGGGTGAGGTTGTAGAGGCTCTGCTCCGACGCCAGCCCGAGCAGGTTGCGCCGGGCAGCCGTGGGACCGAAGCGAGGGAAAGGGCTCCTCATCCACCAAGACCTCCTTGCGGCAAATCCACACGAAGCGCGGGAGCGCCACGAAGCCCGGGCAAGCTCAGTACTCGGAGGAGCCTGCGTCGTGTTCGGTGAAAAGTGCGCAGGGCGGGTGACAGTTCCAAGGGCCAGGGGTGTTCGTCATTCCGACACAGCCCCGCGGGCGACCGCCCACTCCGCCATGAAAGGGGGACCCCGATGTTTCCTGAATCCGGGCTCAGCAACCTCGCTGCCGTCGCGCTGACGACCGTCGCGACCCTGGCCTCCGCGGCCGGGGCGCCCCTCCCATCGCAGTCCGCCTTCTTCCTGTCCCGTAGCGAGAACCGGAACCAGGTCCATTACGCCCTGCGCCTGGACGAGGCCTGTCGCCCCGTGGGGACGCGTCCCGTGCAGGTGTACTGGCGGATGTTGGAGCGTGGGGCATCGGAGGTGGAGGAGCTGCTGGGGGTCGAGCAATCCGTGTATGGGCTGGAGGACCCGCAGCCGGTCGACGCCACCGCGGATGGCTGGCGAGTGCGGGTGCGCCTGCGGGCCTTTGCCTCGCGCCCCATCGACATCACCACCGCGCGGGTCGACGGCGAATGCCGGGTCCAGGCGTGGACGAAGCTGGGCAACAGCGTCTCCCGACTGGAACACGTCTTCGTGAAGACGTCCTGGCCCTTCTCGGTTGACTTCGTGCGGCTGGAGGGTGTGGGCCCGGAAGGGCAGCCAGTCCAAGAGCTGATTCGCGAGTGAGGTGGGATTCCCTGCACTCCTGCGGGCGCGGCTCCGTGGCGAAGGGAGGGCATGTTGTGATTCGATGCCGCTCAACCCCTCAAGGAGAGACACGCCATGAAGAGCTTCCTGGGTGTGCTGACGGTGCTCGTCGTCCCGGTGCTGGTGGCCTGTGGTGGATTGGAACCTGTCGAGGCCCCGGAGCTGGGGCAGGCGTCGAGCGCCCTCGTCACGTGCTCACAGACCTGTCCGAATGGCTCGACGGTGTCTTGTGAGGGGAACACCTGTTCGGTGCAGGCGGACTCCGTCGAGTGCGATGGCCTCTACAATATCTGTTTCACACCCATCCCCATCTGTGGGCTGAACAACCGCTGCAGCAAGCTCGCGGGGACCCCGTGTTCGCCCGTTGGCGGGTCGCGGAGTTGCTGTCTGACGGGCCACCCCAATCCCAATTGCTTCTGTACGCCCCTTGGCGTCTGGGCCTGCAGCGCGTTGTGACGCGCCCGGGGCCGTGTGTGCGCCATGCCTGACGCGCTGCATGCGCCCATGCGTTGGGGCGCATCAGGAGCGCATCGGGTCCCGGCGCTCTGGGGTGGCCCCCGCGCTGGGGCCAACCGGGGAGCACGACGAGTGCTACGCGCGCACTTCAGCCGGGAGGTGATGCCCAGGGGACGTGACGCGCGTCACGCGGCCCGCTATGTCCCTACTGCGTGAGCACCCCCCTCCTCACCCTGCTTGCCCTCCTGGGCTTCGCCGCGAACTCGCTGCTGTGCCGCGCTGCCCTCTCGGGTGGCGCGGCGCGGGGCATCGACGCGGGTTCGTTCACGCTGGTGCGGCTTGCGTCGGGAGCGCTGGTGCTCGCGCTGCTGCTGCGGCTCCGACGGGGCGGCCGCAGGGAGACGGGGCACGGGAGCTGGGCCTCGGCGCTTGCGCTCTTCGCGTATGCGGCCGGCTTCAGCTTCGCGTACGTGCGCATCGGCGCGGGCGTGGGCGCCCTGCTGCTCTTCGGCTGCGTGCAGCTCACCATGCTCGGGGCAGGGCTCGCGCGCGGTGAGCGGCCGCGCGCGCTCGAGTGGGTGGGTCTCGCGGTGGCACTCGCGGGGTTCGCGGGGCTCATGCTTCCTGGAGCGAGCGCGCCGGATGCGCTCGGCGCGGGGCTCATGGCCGGGGCGGGCGTGGCGTGGGGCATCTACAGCCTGCGGGGGCGTGGGAGCACGGACCCTCTCGCGGCAACGGCCGGCAACTTCGTGCGCAGCGTGCCGCTGGCCCTTGCACTCGTGATGCTCGCCCGCGCTCTGGATGCGGCCCCACATCCGTCGTCGAAGGGGCTGCTGCTCGCGGTCACGTCAGGCGCGCTCGCCTCGGGCGTGGGCTACAGCCTCTGGTACGCAGCGCTGCCCCACCTGAGCAGCGCGCGCGCGGCGGTGGTGCAACTGTGCGTCCCGGTCATCGCGGCGGTGGGCGCGGTGCTGCTGCTCGGAGAGCCCCTCACCCAGCGGCTGCTGCTGGGTGGCACCGCGCTGCTCGCGGGCGTTCTGCTGAGCCTGCGTGCGAAGCCGCGTCCTATGACGGCGAAACACTGACGCGGCCTCGCTCCTGCTGGGTACGGTGTGGCGGCAGGCGCCGGGTGTCGGCGTATCTGGCGGCACCCGACGGGGGGCGCGCCATTTCGACCCGGTCGAGCCGTGCGCCCGCAAACTGGCGGCTCCAGGAATTCGCGGTTAACTTGTCCCACGACGTCCCCCCACTCGCCTGCGCCGTCGAGGGATTCGTGGCCTACAACAGTGTTCAGTTCCTCGGGTTCTCCATCAACACGATGCCCGCGGCGGATGCGGATCCCACCAATCCCTTCCAGTTGAAGTACCTGGGTAATGCGAACAGCAAGATCGACGTGTCCAAGCGCTGTCAGGTCATGATGGATGCGGTGCGGGCGGCCGCGAAGAGCGTGACCATCGCAGGCAGCAACACGCTGAAGATCTTCATGGCACCGGAGTTCTTCTTCCGTGGCGATGGCGGCGCCTATCCCATCGAAGAGGTGTCGACGATCCTGCCCAGGCTTCGGCAGTGGACCCACTCCTCGGCCTACAAGGACTGGCTCTTCGTCTTCGGATCGGCGCTGGGCTACCTGACCGACGGCAAGGCCAAGGAGATTTTCAATGTCGCGCTGATCCAGCGAGGCGGGACTGAAGCGGACGACAAGGACAACGCCAGGCTGGTCTTCAAGGAGTACATCTCACGCGTCGATTTCATCCGCCCCAAAGCGTACACCGGTAAAGCATGTCCCAACTGCAACACCATGGTCTACGCGAACGACTTCACGAACTGGGATATCAACCGGCCCGATCACCGGCTGGCGCTGGCGAACACGCCGGATCAACGCATGAGCGTGCTCAGGCCCACCCAGGGCTCAAGGGATCATCTCTCCAAGAACACGAACGCTCCCGGGCGCGGAAAGGAAAACAGTGCGTCCGGCCTGGGCGGTGGAGGCCACTTCACCATGGCGGGTATCCGCTTCGGCCTGGAAGTCTGCCTCGATCACTTCAAGGGGAGGCTCAAGGCTTCGCCGCCCGCGGCCGGTGAGGACTATCCGCAGATCCACTTGATTCCCTCCGCGGGGATCAACATCACCCAGGCGTCAGTGGCCTGCGCGAACCAGGGCATCATCTTCAACGTGGACGGAGGCGGGCACATCCAACTGGCACAGAACACGGGGACCTACGATGTCCCCAACGTCAACTCCTGGGCCTGGCTCTTTCCGCCGAACACCGTAGGCTGGGCCGACGCGAAGCTGGTCCAGCCCAGGAACGACGGCGCTGATTACTTCGTCGGAGGCGGCGGCATGGTCTACATCTCCTATGTGGCCAACCTTCCGCCAACGGTCCCCGCGCCGCCCTGAGCCCCAGGCGCGCGGGGGAGAATCGGTAAGGCCCAGCCGCAAGGCCGACCCCCACCGCCACGGTGCCGTTCGTCATGGGGGAGGAGTACGGGACTTGAACCTGTGGGCCAAGGCGATGGGAAACCCAGGCAGGACGCGCTGTTACCCGCTATCCCGCCTGGACGCTAACGAGAGCTGAAGAGGGTATGAAGCATCGGGGCGGACAGCGCTCCGAAGATGATGCTTGCGGCGCCCACTACGTTCCAGGTGCTGAAGGGACGCGTTTCCTGGATGACATCCAGCCAGAACGTGGCGTCTGCCTTGTCGCTGGACATCAGCGCCTGAGGGATGGCCCGTGTCTTGAGCTGGTTCCAGTGCCGACCGACTTCCATCAATGGCAGGGAGACCGCGCCCCAGGTCAGCATCGTGAACACATGGAACGTGAACGCGAACAACAGTAACTGCCCATCTTGAAAGATGCTGATGCTGCGCCAGACAAAGAGGGAGAGGGTGAGGGCGAAAGCGCCCAGGACCGCGGAGACTGCCTGCCAGTGGAGGAAGACGCTCCGCACATGCGCGATGCGGGCGGCGCTCAAGAGCTCCTGGCGCGGATCCGGAATCGAAGCGGGAAGCTCACTTCGAACGGCATGAAGATGGGCCCGCCATTGTCCCATATCGTGGCGAGCAGGATCATCAGGCCCAGGATTTCGAATTCTTGATAGGCGAACGATGGCAGGTCGATGTCTGATTGGGTGAAGACGTAGATGCTTCGCTCTTCGCCCTCGGGCAGGAATGCCCTGGCCAGGCTCGGCAGCTCCAGGAGAAGGTAAAGGCCCGTGCCCGTGAGGATGGGGGGCGTGAAGCGTCGAAGGCCTGGCTCGGTTGCTCCGCGCGGCTTGAGGATGACAGCGATTCCAAGCAGGCAGGTGTAGAGCATTGGCCAGTAGAACGTGTTCAGGAAGCTGTTCGAGAAGGCGTTGATGATGTGATGGGAATGCCCGGACAAGTCCTCCATGAGAGCCTTCCGGAATTCAAGGTTCGTCTCGATGTCCTGCCGCACCTCTCCTGGGAGGGGCGAAAGCAGCTGCTCGTTCAGTTCATCAACGCGGGCCTGCTCATCTTTTCTGATCTTTGGGAGGGGACGGGGTGGATGTGAGGAGTCGGTTGCTGCTGGACAGAGCGGTTCTGTTTCTCGGTCTTTGCTTTTGAACGGGCCATGATTCCCTCTCCGGTCAATGGCTTTCAGCCGCCGATGCTTCAATGAACGCGCAGGTTTGCGGCCCCCTTCGCGTCATTCCCCCAGGCGGGTGCGCAGCGCCTCCACCCGGCTTCGGCCCACGGGCAGGCGGGTGCCGTCCCGCAGCTGCACCTCGGTGCGTGAGCCCTCCAACGTCCACAGCCGCACCACCTCCGAGACGCGGGCCAGGTGGGAGCGGTGGATGCGCAGGAAGTCCGATGGGAGCAACACCTGGAGTCGCTCCAGGCTCTTCTCGCTCAGCTCCGTCCTTCCGTCGCGCAGCACCAGGTCGCTGTAGTCGCCCGCCGCGCGGACGTAAGAGACGTCCGCCACCGACACGAGGACGATGCCGCGCGGCTTGCGCACCGCCAGCGCGCTCAAGGGGGAAGCGGAGCGGCCCTGGACGCGGGCGAAGGCCTTGCCGAGCCGCTCGGCCGTGTAGGGCTTGGGCACGAAGTCGAGCACGCCCAGCTCGTAGGCGCGCAGCGCCTGATCCCCGTTCGCCGACACCACCACGGTGTGGAACGCGCCGGCGACGGCCTCCGTCAAGAGCTCGAAGCCGTCATCTCCGGTGAGGTGGAGGTCGAGCAGCACCAGCTCCACCCCGCGCCCGGCCAGCACGTCGCGCGCCTCGTCCAGGGTGGCGCAGGCCTGCGCGGCCGGCGCATCCGGGCCCAGCAGCTCGCGACACAGCCTCACCAGTCGCTGCGCGGCCAGCGGCTCGTCCTCGACGATGAGCACCCTCACCGCGGCACCTCCACCCGCGTCGTCCACCCCTCCTCATGGGGGCCCGCCTCCAGCCGCCACGCGCCGGGAAAGGCCTCTTCCAGCCTCGCGGCCACATAGCGTGTCCCCGTGCCCTCTCCCATCACCGCGCGTCCCGCGCCCACGCCGCGAGGAGCCACCAGCCGGTAGCCGCGACGGCCGGGCATCCGCTCGCCCTCGATGCGGAAGGTGGTGGGCTCGACGTAGCGGTTGTGGCTGAAGGCGTTCTCCAGCAGCGTGTGGAACAGCGCCGGTGGCACGGTGGCGTCCAGGTCGGGGGCCCCGCGCACGTCGAGCTCGAAGCGCGTGCCCTGCCGGAAGCTCATCAGCGCCAGGTATGCCCGGCACAGCTCCAGCTCCCGCGAGAGCGCCACGGTCCGCGCGCCCGACATGCCGACGAGGTGCCGGTACACCTCCCCCAGCGTTTCAATGAAGTGCACCGCCCGCGCTGGCGCCGTCTCCACCGTCTCCGTCAGCGCGGCCAGGGTGTTCATCAGGAAGTGGGGTTGCAGGCTGCGTGAGAGCAGGTCCAGTTGCAGGCGCTCCGTGGCACGCAGGGCCTCGGACAGCCGCGCCTCCCACAGGCGCACCTGACGCGCGTGCGCGACGGAGGCGGACAGCAGCACGCCGAAGGCGATGAAGAAGCCCCGCCCCTGGAAGCTCTCCGGGTCCATCACGAGGAGGGCCGTGGCGAAGAGGACGCAGGCGAGCACTCCGCGGGCGCCGGGCTTGCGCTGGCGCACCGCCCCCACGCAAAGCCCCAGGGACACGGCGAGGGACAGCGCGAGCGCCACCACCCCCCGGGCATCGAACCCCGGCACCCAGGCGACGGCGAGCAGTCCTCCGGCCAGGAGCGCGAACAGCCAGCGCCTTCCGGGCGCATCGAAGGCCACGGCCAACGCCGCGGGCAGGAGCAGGGCCACCGCGACCAACGCCGCGAGCAGCAGCCGCAGCCGGACGACCTGGAGCGGATACGCGTACGAGGACACGCCGCGCCAGCTCTCCAGCAGCACCAGCGCCGAGGCCGCGAGGCATGCGAGCCCGAGCAGGAGCGCGGTCATGCGTCGGGGCCCGGACGCGGCACGCACCAGAAGGTGCAATCCCATCAGCACCAGCGCGCCCAGCGTGCAGAGCGCGGGCAGCAGCGCTTCCAGCCGCGCGCGGGCGAGGACGGCCGCGTCGCCCACCCGCGCCTCATGGAGGATCCCCACGGGCTGGAAGCCCAGGTGGTGGCTGCTCAGCCGCAGCGTCAGGACATGCGCGCCCGGGGTGGCTCCCTCCAGGGAGAGCGGCAGCAGCACGTCCACGCGCCCAGGCAGCTCGCTCTCTGGACTCGCCCCCGGCTGGCCGTTGCGCCCGATGGGCACGCCATCCCAGAAGGCCTCCCATGCGCCGAGGACCCCGAGGGTGAGCGCGGGCAGCGGGGCCCCGGGCTCGCGCACGGGCACCTGGACCCGCGTGCGCAGCCACATGGGCCCGGACGTGGGCACCACGCGGTCGGCGCGCACCGGGTGCCAGCCCGTGGAGTCCACGGCGAGAGCCCGCTCCAGGGGAAGGTCCTCCGGGTGCAACTCCACTTGTCCGTCCTCCATCGCGGGGACGGCGGCGGTGAGCAGGACGGCGAGGAGCGAGGGCAGGCAGGAAGGGAGCGCCACTGCCACCACGCTACCCCGGGCCCCCGGGTGGGGCACCACCGTCCGGCGACGGCACGAGCCGTTGGGCGACGCGGGCCCGCGTGCGGCGCTTCCGGGCCGCATCCTCACGGGCCTCCTCCCGCCGAAAGGACCTGCCTTGAAACACCTCTTCGTCCTCAGCCTCCTCCTCGTCGCGCCGCTCGCGGCCGCCAAGGGCCCGGCGGCGCGCTTCGAGCCGTACACGTTTCAGGCCCGCGACGGGCGGACGACCGAAGCGGAACTCGGCACGTTCAGCGTGCCGGTGCGGCACGGCCATCCCAAGGGCCCCCGCCTGACGCTGCGCTTCGTCCGCTTCCCCGCCACCGGCAAGGCGCGCGCGGCGGCGCCCATCGTCTACCTGGCGGGAGGGCCGGGCGGCTCGGGCATCGATGCGGCGAGCGGTCCGCGCTACGAGCTGTTCCTCGCGCTGCGGGAGTTGGGAGACGTCATCGCCCTGGACCAGCGCGGCACCGGGCAGTCCGAGCCGGAGCGCAAGGGCCTGGAGCGCGCCTGGAGTGTTCCCTGGGAGGAGCCGATGGACGAGGCCCGGCTCACCATGGCGCTGCGGCAGGCGCTGGCCGAGGCGGCGCCGGCATGGGCCGCGGCTGGCGTGGACGTGGGCGCGTTCAACACGGAGGAGAGCGTGGAGGACCTGGAGTCGCTGCGACAGGCGCTGGGCGTGCCGCGCCTGCGGCTGTGGGGCATCAGCTACGGCACGCACCTGGGGATTGCGTACCTCAAGCGCCATGCGGCCCGGGTGGAGCGCGCCGTCCTCGCCGGCATCGAGGGACCTGACGACACGTGGAAGTCCCCCGCGCAGGCGGAGGCGCTGCTCGCACGCTGGGAGGTCCGGCTTCAGGCGCGTGGACAGCCGGACCTGCGCGCGCGGTTGGGGCGGGTGCTGGAGGCACTGAAGACCACGCCCCGCCGCGTGCCCCTCCGGGATCCGCGCACCGGCACCGAAAAGGTCTGGATGGCCAGCGCGTTCGACATCCAGTGTGTTGCCTTCGAATTGATGCGGGGCCCGGAGGGGTTCCCGCGCTTCGTCGAACTGCTGGGGGCACTGGAGGCGGGGTCCTTCGAGGTCATGGCGCCGCTCGTGCCGGAGCTGCGCGGGGGCACGTTCAGCATGATGTCGATGGCGATGGACGCGGCGTCTGGAATGAGCCCGGCCCGGCGCGCGCGCATCGCCCGCGAGGCGTCGACGGCGCTGCTGGGCGGGGCCGTCAACGCGGGCGCGCCGGAGGCCGCCTGGGTGGCGGGCGTCGAGGATCTGGGCGAGGCCTTCCGCGCGCCGGTTCGTGCGCGCACGCCCGTCCTGCTCATCAGCGGCACGCTGGACGGGCGCACCCCTGTCGACAATGCGGAAGCGCTGCGCTCGGGGTTGCCACGCTCGGTCCACCTCGTGCTGGAGGGCGCCGGGCACGACGGCCTGTTCCAGGGGGACCCGCGCATCCTCGAACGTCTCCGCGCCTTCTTCCGGGGCGACCGGCTCCGCGATGAGCGGCTCCAGGTGCCGGACGTCAGCAAGCCCCGCCCTCCACCGAAGTGACGCGGCGCCGGTGTCCACGATGGGGAGTTCGACGGTGAAGGCCGGACCCTGACAGAGCCTCGCCGCGCACTTCTTCGACATAGGACCCGACAGACGTCCCGTGTCGTTCGTCCGTCTCCAGGTTCTTGAGGTCTTTCGCTGCATGTCGGGGGGCCCAGCGCAGCAGGCGCCCAGCCCGAGGTCGGGGTGACCAGGGCCTATCGACAGACACGATGTTCGTATTTAATACAGTCTCCCTGGTGGGCGGGACTCGAATTGAATCAGAGGCCACGGACCTACAGCTCCACAACCCCAATTTTCCCATGTGGATGCGTTTCCAGGCCATCGGAGAGGGGGGCGTCGCGCGGTGCCCCGCTTCTCCATGTCCCCAAAGGGGAAGGCCTTCGAATGCGCTACCGACATGCCCCTACGCTCCTGCTGACCTGCATCTGTGCCCTCGTGGCGTGCAGGCAGGCCACGGTTTCTCCCCGGCCCATCCCGGCTGGATACGGCTTCCCGGGCGACCGGGATGAAATTCAGCGGTGGGCGGATGCATGGGATATCGCTCGCATCACCCCCAAGGCCTGGAACCTCTGGGCGGGGCTGCACGCCGATTCCGGGGAGGTCTACCCGGGAACCGGGCTCCCCATGCCTGTCTGGGACACCTGGAACGGGGAGGAGATATTCCCCGCCCCCAATCAGGCGACGCCGGACCTGACGCGGCGCACGCCCACCCATGCCTTTCACGGGCCCCGTCAGTTCCACCACCCGAGCACTTCGGGACAGGCCGGCACCCCGACCGAACAGCTCGTCTCCTTCAACAAGTTCAACCCCCAGATGGCCGCCTACCTGACCCAGGGCCATCCCGCCAGGGCAGGGGAGACGCGGTATTTCTACAACCAGTTCACCAGTCTGGCCGCGCTGAACAACCAGTGGCCAGACACGACGCCCATCGCGCGGCGGACGGTGCAACAGGCGCCGTACACCGCGCCCTCGGCAGGCAGAGCGGGCTCGGCGGCCATGGAGCTCAAGCCCGTGCTGTACCTGGTCAAGAAGAGCCAGCCCACCCCGGTGCCCGTGTGGATGGGATTCGAGGGGAGTCTCGACCCGGGGGCGACGTGCACGCCCGAGGGCCAGGAGCAGGACAAGTGCCATCCGACGCCCTCGACCTGGCTGACGTGTGCGATCGTGGATCCCTCCGCGCCAGCGAGTGCTCCCATCGCGGATGCCACCGCCGAGCAGATCCAGCGCGTCGAGCCTCTCATCGCCAAGGCGAACAGCGCCAATCCTGGCAGCCCGATCTTCAGCTGCAAGCGGTACCTGCATGTGCCGCTCTCCACCCTCTACTCCTTCCAGATGAATGCCGCCGAGGCCCAGGCCTTCAACAGCACCAACATCGAAGGACTCCAGGCCGAAACGGGCGACTACGCGGTCCTGACGGCCATGCATGTCAATACCAAGGAGATCCTCAACTGGACCTGGCAGACCTTCTGGTGGCAGCCCGGCCGCGATGCGCCCGATGACTTCCCGGGAAGCAAGCAAGGGATGACGGACAAGGTCACGGGGGCGGGGCGCAACTATGCGATGTGCACCGCCTACAATCAGACCCAGGGCAAGGGGAGCAGCAAGATGGTTGTCTGCTTCAACCCGTACCTGGAAACCGCCTCGGGGATTCCCGCCGGCGTCCAGAGCAACTGCATGACGTGTCATGGCACCGCGGCGGTGGGCAGCTCCTTCTCGAACAGCGCCAGCACGCCGCCCGCGCAGTGGACGCCCCAGACGCCCTCGTATCCGTGTGACTATCAAGCGCCCATTGATTTCGCATCGTACCCGTGGCTCACGGGTTTCACGTCCACGGACTTCTCCTGGGCGATTCCCGCGGATCCGCAGCCGCTCCCCCAGAACCCGAACAACATCCCCCCCGCCGGGACATTGAATTGTCCTTGAGCCGCCCCCGCCAGGCGGTCCGCCGTGCGGTTTCCGGACCTACGGCGCCGGTTGGGTTTCGGGGCTTTGCAAGGATTCGCGTGCGCGCAGTCGCTCCTCGCGATGCTTCGAGACCCATTCTCGCGCCTTCCCCTTCTGCGTCTCGTCCAGGAGCGCTTCGACATCACGGTAGGCCGCCGCGTCGTTGTCCTCCATCGCCTGGAACAGGGCCTGCTGCCGCTTCAGCTCCTCTTCGCTCAGAGGTGCGGGAGGCCGGGCGGGAGGCCTGTACGCGGGCCGGCCCCCCGGGCCCACGGTGCCGCTCCTGCCCCTCATTCCGGCTCCGGGCGGTGGCCCCTCTCCTGGGGCTGGTTCGGGGTGCCAGAGCTGCCGGAGCTGTTCACGGAGGGGCCGGTTGGCCGCGTCGAGGGCCTCCTCCCGCTGGCCCACCTGGATCAACTGGTCGGTGGTGAGCATCAGCTCCTGATGGTGCTCGAGCAGCAGCGCGAGGGGCGACTGGAAGAGGACCCTGGGGGGCGGCGGACGCCCTGGGCGCTCCGCGGGTGAGGACGAAGCGCAGGCGGTCACAAGACCCACCAGCAACAACCACGGCACGAGATGGCGCGGCGACATCGAGCCTCCTTGGGGCGTATGCCGTCCATCTCTATGCCGAAGTCCCTTTCAGCAGAAGGGCCTGCTCAGACCTCCCCGTCGATTGCGAAGACCTGGATGAAATCAAGGCTGGTCCCGCCCACGGAGAGGGTCTCCCCACTCGTCTGGGTGAATAACAGGAAGTAGTCCTTCGAGGCGTCCGAGACGATCACCATGCCCTCCATCTGGATGTACCCCGACTGCCGGTCACCCAGGTTTCCCGTGGGGCAGATTGAAGTCGACATGATGGGCGAGCCCGGTGAGGGCGCGTCGTTATGGCGATACAAGGTCAAATCCGCCATGAACAGCGGACCGGTCGTCACGGGGATGCCGAGGGAGACCACTACCCAGTACTTCCCTGGGAGATTGAACTGGAAGGCATGGCCCCAGTCCGTCTTCTCCGTCCGGATGCAGCGGTTCTTCTCGGACGGCAGGCACAAATAGTACGGCCGATCATTGGCGATGTCGTTGGTGTACGGCAGAAGCATGGAGCTGCTCATGGCCGTCAGGTCATAAGGGGCCACCTCCAGCGGGTCGGGGTCGTCAAGCTTGAAGAGATCGATGCGATCCCGCATGTCACCCCCCACCCCTACGTATTCCGCGCCTCCGAGCGGGTAGAGTCCCAAATAGAGCGTATAAATCTCATCGGTGGTGACATCAATGAACCCCGAGACGTGGACGAAGCCGGTGATGCTGTTGTTCGCCGTCGCAACCCGCTTCTTCAAGACCGTCTCGCCGACAAGCTTGCGGTCCTCCCACCGCGTACGGACGAGCTCAAGGGTCGCCGCGGCTTGATTGCTTCCAGTCGAGCGGTGGTACGAGGTCCCGAGGGACGCATGGACGAAATACCTCCCGGCGGAGAGGAACCTGATCTGCCCGAAGGAGTCGTTGAGATGCGCGACCCGGTTGGGAGTCTCTGGCGACAGGACAATCCAGAAACGGCCATTCGGCCCCTGGTGGAGACCGCGCAGGGTCTGCGAGGGAATGAAGGCCTGGTAATGACGGGCGGTCAACGGCGACATCGCGAGGTCCGAGACCGGAGCGCTCTGGAGCTGAACGATGTGCACGAAGTCGTACTCACTGGGATTGGCGTCGAAGTCTTCTCCCGAGTCCTGGGCAAAACGAACGCTGTACGACGCATCCGCGCTCGTCACCGAGACGATGCCGCTCACCTGGATGACGCCTGTCCTGGCCTTCCCCGTGGCGACGCTCTCGTGAATCTCGATGTTCCCGGTCGTGACGTTCTTCAGTGCAACCTGCGCTGTGAAGGGATCCTCGCGCTCGGACAGCCTAGGCGTACTGACCTGGACGACGACGTAGTAGACCCCGGCCGACAGGAAGCGGAAGGAGTTGCCCGAGCCCGCCAGCGCGACGCAGTCGTGGTTCGTGGTCGGCGCCAGCATCGGGCGGGTGGCGTTCAGTGACCGGCTCGACGAGGCCTCGCCCGACCCCAGTGGGATGACGGCATGGGTCTTGGTCACCGCCTTGGTGATGGGTGGAAACCCCTTGACCTTGATCGACGACCCCTGCGGCATTCGCTGGTTTTCGAGCGGAGTCCCGTCACACCCGATCTGCGTGATGTCGGACGCGCCTCCCTTCAACTGGCGGCCGGTGGTGTAGACGGGCGGCAGCGCATCTTCCGTCGGCGGATAGTTGGGATTCGACGCGATGGCCGTGGCGTATCGCCCCAGGGCCTGGGTGTAATAGCCCTCGGAGCCCGGGACGATGCTCGCGAACGGGTCTGGCTTGCCCGTGTAGATGTTGAGGGCGGCGAAGCTTTGCGCTTGATACCTCGCCACGGTCTGGCACCCGATGGCGACGACGTCCTGCGGAAAGACAGCCTTGTTGGGGAAGTCATCGAAGGAGCGCGGGGCCGTGCGCGCGGTGTCCTTCCACATCAGCATCGGGAACCAGTCGCGAAACACCGCGAGGAGGTACCCCGCGCACGCCTGGACGGCGCCGACGATGACCCGGTTGAAGACGGGCTCACAGGCCTTCTTCCAGGTCGGATAACCCGCGGGCGTCGGCTGGCCTGGTGGCTTGATGATGGCGTTTTCGTAATTGTAGAAGGCGTCGAGATTGTACTTGGGCTTGATGTTCGGCGGGAGCGGATCGGAGTGGCGCTCAGAACCCAGCACGGGCGCCAGGGCCCAGTCGTGCTTGTTGTCGTCCGTCAGCGCCAGGTTGAAGTTGGGGTGGCCAATCCGGGCGGCAGCGGCGATGACCCACGCCGCGACGCCCTTTTCAGGAGCCTGCTGGGCAGGGTCACCCCCAAACGCGAAGCAGTTGTCTGACGTCAGCGTTTCGGGGTCGACCTTGAGCGCAGCGGGCCGGGTGTTGATGTACTCCTGCGCCGCTTTCTCGAAATCACTGTGGAATACGTCGTTGGCGCCACTGATGACGTTCGGGAAGTTGTGGGCGTGCATGGGCTGCGTCACGTCCTCGAAATAGTGGAGCGTGATGCCCAGGTAGTAGAAGAACTGGAGGAGGGTCCGGAGGTCCGGATTCTCGACGGCCAGTCGCCCATACTGGCCGGTTTCGATGGCGGAGACCGCGAAGTTCGGCGCCGACTTGGCGTGAGTGTCGGAGCAGTTGAGGTGCGTCTCATAGCTCTGCTTCGTCACCGGGTTGTAGAAATGGCTCTGCCACGTGCAGGTGTTCATCCACGGGTTGGCCCAGTCACTGTCATAGAGGCCCTTCACCATGGCGTCATGAAAGATGGTGTTGTCCGTCCAGGGGCGCTTGGAGTTGCGGTCGGGCGACACGCTGAATTTCAAGAACCGGGCGATTTGCTTGCCGTCGGCCACCACTCGCGGGTCGGCGCCAGAAGGCCCCAGGTCATCCAGCAGCTCGATGGCGCGATGGAAGATCCACAAGTGGGTCGCGCTCCTCTCATCCAGAACGCTTTCCTCAGACCACATCAAGTGGTGATGGCAGCCCTGGCTGGTGTGGGACTCGGACTCATCGCGCTGCGATTCCAACATGAACGCCTCCTCGTGGTGTTTGTCCAGATGTAGCGTCAGGTTCAGCCAGCACCCGGACAAAATCAACGACACGGCAGGTAGACCCTTTGCGATTATTTTCGAGGCTCTCCGAGACGCCACGCGCAGGCCTTGTCCTTCTGGCATGGGTCGGTGTCTGGCATTCGCGGCTCCTCCCCATGTGAGCTGGCGTGCGGCGACCTTCACTGCCCGGGGGCTGGCGCCATGTTGTACGGATGTCGCAGGAGCCCGCGGAGCAGCCCCACGCAGCGTACGGACTGCGCAAGAGTCGGTGCACTTCATTCCGCGTTCAGGAGTGCAGTGCCGCTCTTTCGCGAGAGGGAGGTGAGCGTCTGGGCTACCGTGTGTTGGATTTCCAGGAGAGCGACCAGACGCAAATCGCGGTTGTTGGCGGCAAGGGCGCGCATCTGGGGGCGCTTTCGCGGATCGAAGGCCTCCGCGTGCCGGCTGGCTTTTGCGTGACGACGGACGCCTTCCAGCGGGTCATGGCGGAAGCGCCGTCAATCGACGAGCAGCTCGAATGGCTGTCGCGTCCGAGGGGGCGCACAGAGGGCTACCGGACGCCGAGGTGAAACACGTCGCCCGCGCGCTGCAACTGGACCTTCTGCCCTGAGTCGAGCACTTCATCGAGCGTCCCCTCGGTGCGGACGGAGAACTCACGCTGCGCGGCCAGGAAGTCGCTCATCTGTCGCAGGATGCGCTGGGCCTGGGGGTCGATTCGAGCGGTGGGCTCGGCGGGTGCTTTCTCCTGCGCGCCCCCGAGTAGGGGAGTCACTCCCAGGAGCAGGACGAGCAGGGGCCCGCACCACCTCTTGCTCACCCTTCCTCCGCTACCTGTGTCTGTCATGAGCCCCTCCAGTGTCGTGAGAAACGCACCAAGCGCCGGGCGGCTTCGCCTCACGTCTTCGGTCGTTGCCCCAAGACATTGGGGCCGTGGCCACCGGGCAAAAGGCTCACCGGTTCGACCGCCGCGCCGTCTGGTGGCTCGCGGAAGGCCGCCGCTTCGGACGGAATCCGCGCCGGGCTGAGCCTCCGTCTTCTCGGAGGACTGCGCGGCGCCCTGGGTCCTCCGGTGCGACGCGAAGCCGGGCGAGCGCCAGTTCGAGGAACGGCATGCGTCTTTCTCCGTGTCGTACGTCCGGTGGGGGAGCTTTGGCTACCATTCCCGCGGCGCGGCGCATGAGATCGTGGCCGGAGCAACGCTCGTCGGGTACGCGGGGGACGCCTTCCACTGCACCCACGAGCACCCTTTCGCGGGCGATGAGTGTTTGTCGTTCCAGCTCTCTGACGCACTCGTGGATTCGCTTGGAGCCCCCTGGACGCGTGGCGCGTTGGCGTGGGCTTCGGGGACCTGTCGAACTTCGTGCGCACGTTCCGCCGCGCGGCAGGCGTCTCACCGCGCGCGTTCCGGAAGGCCTCGCGAGGAGAGCGCAAGATCCTCCAAGAGAAGATGGCGAGCACCTCTTAGACGTGGGGCTCACTCCAGGAGGCAATCGTGTTCGACCACATCGGTCTACGTGTGAAGGATCTCCAGCGCAGCATCCGGTTCTACCAGGCGGTGCTCGCCCCATTGGGCTGCGTGCTCTGTCACCAGGACGCGGCAAGCGCTGGCTTCGGGCCCAAGGGTCAGCCGGCCCTGTGGCTCTATCCCGCGAGCGACGCCCGGAGCACCGGGCATGTCGCCTTCCGGGCCAGCGAGCGCGGCGCGGTGGACCGGTTCCACGCCGCGGGCGTGGCGGCGGGCGGGAACGACCACGGCGCGCCGGGCATTCGCGCGGATTACGCGGACAACTACTACGCCGCGTTCGTTCTCGACCCGGATGGGAACAATGTCGAGGCCGTGTGCTTCACGTGAGCGCATCCAGCCGCATGCACGCACATTGAAAACCTGACTCCAACACAACAAGAGCACACACCATGGCTTCGATTCGCAAGGACATCACGACGAGCGCCACGCCCGAGTGGGTGTGGGATGCAATCCGCGACATTGGCGCGCTTCATACGCGACTGGTTCCCGGCTTCGTTGTCGACACACGTCTTGAGCCGGGAGCCCGCGTGGTCACCTTCGGCAACGGGATGGTGGTCAGGGAGCCCATCGTGACGGTCGATGACGACGGGCGGCGTCTCGTATGGGGCGCGGAGGGTGGACCGATGACCCACTACAACGGAGCGGTCCAGGTCCACGCGGAGGGCACGGGGAGCCGGGTCGTCTGGACCGCCGATTTCCTTCCTCACGAGGCGAGCGCCGTCATTGGACCGATGATCGACGCCGGCCTGGCCGCGATGAAGAAGGCACTGGATGGAGGCACGCGGTAGCTCGGCCCAAGGTGCGCGCAAGGGTGACGGCGCTCCGACACTCCCTGGGCCACGCGTTGGGAGATACAGCCATGGACTCCTTCGATCTGGAGTTCAGCATGCGCATCGTTCTCGGGCCGCTCAGCGAGCTGTACGGCTGACGACGCGATGCGGTGGAGGCCGCGGAATGAACAATTGCAACGCACCTTCACCGCATCGTTCTGACGCTCCGCGTTCGTGAAGGAAGGATTGCCTCCGTCATGCGGCCGCGGCGACGCTGCGCCGCCATGGGACACAAGCGGCTGATGCGGATTGGCGTGGTGGGCGGTGGGGCCATGGGGTGCGGAATCGCGCTCGAGCTCGCCATCGCGGGCAGGCAGGTGGTGCTCTTCAACACGCGTGCGGACAGCAGTGAGCGCGCGCGGGTGAAGTTGGAACGGGACGCGGCGCTGCTGGTGGAGACGGGGCTGCTGTCCCCGGCAGGGCGTGAGGCCGCGCTCGGGCGGATCCGGCGCACCACGGTGCTCACCGAGGCCGCCGTGGGCCAGGACCTGATCCTCGAGTCCGTGCCCGAGGACCTCGTGCTCAAGCAGGAGGTCTTCTGTCGACTGGACGGGCTGGCGGCGCCGGACACCGTGCTCGCCTCCAACACCACCGCACTGAGCGTGACGGCGCTGGCGCGGGACTGCACCCGGCCCGAGCGCGTCCTCGCGGCGCACTACTACCTGCCGGCGCACCTGATTCCCCTCGTGGATGTCATTCCCGGGGAGAAGACGGCTCCCGACGTCGTGGAGACCGTGCGGCGGTTCCTGGAGGAGGTGGGCAAGACGCCGGTGGTGTTCGCGAAGGACGTGCCGGGCTCCGTGGGCCCGCGCTTGTTGCAGGCGCTCATCGGCGAGGGCATCCGGCTGGTGCAGGAAGGTGTCGCCACGCCGGAGATGGTGGACCGCGTGCTCACGCAGGGAATCGGGCGGCGATTCGGCGCGTCCGGCATCTTCGACCGGTTGGATCTCGCGGGGCTGGACCTCGTCACCGGCGTCATGCGCAACGCCGGACGCCCGGTGCCCCCGGTGCTCGCCCAGAAGGTCGAGCGCGGCGAGCTGGGCCTGAAGTCGGGCCAGGGCTTCTACACCTGGACGCCGGACGCCACCGCCGCCTTCGAGGAGCGCGTCGCCCGCGGCCTCATCACCCAGCTTCGCGAGGACCGGGCCGAGGGCCGCCTCCCCAGCCCCACGTTGGAGACGCCGGAATGAGCCCGGAGCTCGTGCTGCTGGACCCGGACGTGCTGTCGGACTTCCTCGCGGACGCCACCCGCGAATACCTGGCGTGTACCCCGGAGCTGCCACCCCGGAGCTGGGCCGTCCTGCTGGGGCGCTTCGTGGACGACGCGATGCGGGTGGAGCGGGTCCGCTTCGCCGCCAACATCCGCGAGACGGACGACACCGTGCTCCAGGAGTTCGACGCCACCATCATCCCGCGCTTCGGCGCCTGCTATGCCAATGGCCGGCGCGGCTACTGGTGCGAGCCCCGGGAATTGCTGCGCATCACCGCCGAGGCGGAGGCGGAGGGGCTGGAGGTGCTCGGCTCCATCCACCTGCACCCGGACTGGCACCGCATCGGCCCGCCCCACGAGCGCGGCCTGCGGGTGAGCCAGGAGCCCACGCCCATGGACCGGCATCTGTTCCAGGGCGCCGGCTGGCCGCTCAACATGATCCTCTACCTGGAGCGGCGCGAGAGCCGGCTCTACCACGCGCTCGGGGCGTGGGCCGCCCCGTCCGAATCCGACCCCCACTGCCGCCCGCTGGCCCTCCGCTTCGGCACCCTGGAGTTCGAAGGCAGTGCGGCCAGGGGATCCGTGACCTGTTCAAGCAGACCTTGACGGATCGCCTGAGGGCCGCGGTGCATTCAACCGGTGAGCGCAGCAGGGTGTGCTCGAGCCGGACTTGGAGTGGGCACGCCAGAAACGGAGTCCATGGGGACGCCCGCCGGCGGCTGGTCGCCAGAACCTGTCCGACTGTCGGACAGGTTCGCGCCATGCGCCACCCATCGGGGAGCATCGTCCAGGTGGCTCACTCGGAACGTCGCGTGCACGGGGGCGGGCCGCTCGCCGTGCCGCGGCGGGACCGAAGCGAGGGACCGCGCTCCTCCGTCACAATGAGAAGAAGCCCGGCAACCCGGTGAGGTTGCTGGGCTTCAATGCGTGCCGGGAGCGGGAATCGGACCCGCGCCCTACTCGAAAACGCCGATGCCCGGGTCGGAGCCGTTGTTCGAGGGCTTCGCGGGCTTCGTCGGCCGGGGCGCCGCGACGCGCACCGGCTCCAGGCGCACCTCCACGGGCTGCACCGTCGAGTCCGCGCTGCGGCTGTAGTCGAGCCTGCGCTCCACGTCCTGGTGGCCGGCGAGCTTGAAGCGCAGCACCGACATCCTGGCGCGCGGCAGCATCAGCTTCGTGGGCGTGGTGCCAATCTGGGCGTCCCCGTCATAGATGGCCGCGCCGGGGGGCGTGGAGATGAACTCCACCGTCACGTCCTGCGGCAGGGCCGTCGGGTTGGGGGCGGGATCGTCCTGCACCCGCGTGGGCGGGGGCGTGGCCACCGTCCTCGGAGGCGTCATCACCACGGGGGTCGGGGTGGGGGCCTCGCCGCCTCCGCGCGACATGACCAACGCCACACCGGCGCCCAGCAGCACCAGCGGCACGGCGATGAGCGCCACCTTCTTGCCCCCGGACATGCCCTGGGGCGGAGGCGGCTCGACGGGCTCCTCGCGGGCCGGGGGCGGCCGGCGGTTGGCCTGGGAGAGGGGAGGGTTGCCCGTGCTCGTGGCCGGACGGTTCGCGGCCGGCTGTGCCCCACCGGCGGGCGTGGTGCCCCGGGCAGGGGCCGCGCCCACTCGGGACGCGGACCGCGCGTTCGTCCCCGTGCCCGCCGGACCCGGCGCACGTCCTGCCCGGCTGGCGGAACCCAGGCGGCTGCCCGAACCCGCGCGGCTGTTGGAGCCCGCGCCCGGACGGCTGCGGCTGCCGGTGCCCCGGTCGGCCCCGGGGGCGCCGCCGGTGGGGTGCGCGTCCAGTTCCTCCTGGGACAGGCCCTCCACCGAGTCGATGAGCGCGTCGATGAACTCCTGCGCGTTCTGGTAGCGGTCTTCCTTCTCCGCGGAGAGCGCCTTGGCGAAGAACGCGTCCAGCTCCGCCGGCACGGGCGCGCCCTGGCGCTTGGTGCTCACCAGGGGCACGGGCTGGGTGAGCGACGCGGTGAGCGCCTTGCGCACGGTGTTGGCGCCGTACGGAGAGCTGCCCGTGAGGCAGAAGTACAGCACGCCCGCCATGGAGTAGAGGTCGGAGCGCTGGTCCACGGACTCGCCGCCGGCCTGCTCGGGCGGCATGTACTGGGGGGTGCCCAGCACCTGGCCGGTGGACGTGAGCTGCTCCTCCTCGTCCTGCTCCAGCGCCTTGACGAGGCCGAAGTCCAGCACCTTGACGAAGTCCTTCCCGTCGAGCGCCTGGACCATGATGTTGTGCGGCTTCAGGTCGCGGTGGACGCAACCCTCATCGTGCGCGTGCGCGAGGCCCAACGTGGCCTGCTCCAGGAGGTTGACGGCCCGGCGCAGGGTCATGGGGCCCTCGCGCTTGACCAGCTCCTTGAGGCTTTCGCCCTTGAGCAGCTCCATCACGTAGTAGCAGGTGCCGTCCGCGGCGCGGCCGAAGTCGAAGATGGTGATGACGTTCGGGTGGCGCAGGCGGCTGGCGATCTCCGCCTCGCGGCGGAAGCGCTCGAAGAACTGGGGCGCGGCGGCGAGCGACGGGTTGAGCGTCTTCACCGCCACCGGGCGCTGGACGGAGGTCTGGGTGGCGCGGAACACCATGCCCATGCCGCCCTGGCCGAGGACGCTCTCAATCTTGTAGCGGCCGTCCAGGACCTGGCCCAGGAGCTGGAGGCTCTGCGCCGCGCACAGGTGATCTTGACCGTCGGTACTTCCGCAATGGGGGCAGGGGGCGGCCATGGGTGGCGGGAGTATAGGCAAGCCGCGCGCCATGCCCAACCCGAGAGATGAGCCCCCTGGGCAGTCAGGCAGGCATCTGAGGCGTTCCCGTGGGGCCTTCCGGCTGCTATCTCCGCCCCGCCATGAGCCTCGTCATCGCCCAGGACATCAGCCTCGCCTACGGAAAGAAAATCCTCTTCGATGAGGACAACTTCACACTTGGCCCCCGGGACCGGGTGGGCCTGGTGGGGGCCAACGGCACGGGGAAGTCCTCCCTGATGAAGATCATCGCCAAGGCGAGCCAGCCGGATGGGGGCACCATCCAGTACAGCCGCCGGGCCCGGGCGGGCTATCTGCCCCAGGAAATCGCGGGGTTACCCGAAGGCACGGTGGTGGAGGCGGTGATGAGCACCGTGCCCGGCCGGGACGCGATGGAGTCCCGCCTGAGGGACACCGAAGGGGCCCTGGCGGCGGCCGTGGAGGAGGAGGACCAGCTGGAGCTGGCGCAGACGCTGGCGGACCTCCACGCGGAGCTGGACGACTTCGAGAACCGCTACGGCCGGCACCACGCCGAGCGAATCTTGAAGGGCCTGGGCTTCCGGGACGCGGACCTGTCCAAGCCGACGCAGGCCCTGTCAGGCGGCTGGCGGATGCGGGCGGCGCTCGCGGGACTGCTGCTCCAGGACCCGGACCTCCTGCTCCTGGACGAGCCGACGAACCACCTGGACGTGCCGACGCTGGCCTGGTTCGACGGGTTCCTGCGCCGCTCCAACAAGGCGATGGTGCTCATCTCCCACGACCGCGACTTCCTCAACCGGCAGATCAACCGGGTGGTGTCGCTGGAGATGGAAGGCGTGCGCGAGTACGCGGGCAACTACGAGGACTACAAGCGCCAGCGTGCCGAGGAGATGGTGCTCCTGCAGGCGAAGGCGGAGAAGGTGGAGCAGCGGCGGGCGGAGCTGCAGGGCTTCATCGACCGGTTCGGCGCCAAGGCCACCAAGGCGAAGCAGGCGCAGAGCCGCGCGAAAATGCTGGCCAAGCTGGAGAAGGTGCAGGTCCTCGAAGAGCGCCAGACGATGAAGTTCCGCTTCCCGGAAGTGGAGCGCAGCGGCCGGGACGTGGTGGTGATGGAGGACATCACCAAGCGCTACGGCGCGCTCACTGTCTACGACGGGCTGAACGCGCGACTGGAGCGGGGCCAACGCATCGCGGTTGTCGGCGCCAACGGCGCGGGCAAGACGACGCTCCTGAAGATGGTCGCGGGGGAGCTGGCACCGGACACCGGCAAGGTGACGGTGGGGCACAACGTGGTGGTGGGCTATTACGCGCAGCACCACGCGGACAAGCTCAACCGCCACAACTCCATCATCGAGGAAGTGCGGCCCCTGGCGGCGGACAAGCCGGAGAGCTACGTGCGCGGCGTGCTGGGCGCGTTCCTCTTCAGCGGCGACGACGTGGAGAAGCCCATTGGCGTGCTGAGCGGTGGCGAGCGAGCGCGCGTGGCCCTGGCGAAGCTGCTGCTGGTGCCGTCCAACTTCCTCCTGATGGACGAGCCGACGAACCACCTGGACCTGGACTCGTCGGAGATGCTGATTGAGGCGCTGAAGCTGTACGGCGGCACGTTGCTGTTCGTGAGCCACAACCGCAGCTTCATCAACGGCCTGTGCACGCACGTCTGGGAGGTGGCGGACGGCAAGCTCACGTCGCACCCGGGCAACCTGGACGAATACCTCTACCACCAGGAGCAGCAGCGGCTGGCGGCGGAGGGCGCGGAGTCCAGCACGTCCGGCGGCAAGGGAACGGGGGCGGGCGCGGCGACGGTGTCGGAGAAGGAGCGCAAGCGGCTGGAGGCGGAGGCGCGCCAGCGGCGCTCCGTGGTGGAGGGCCCCATCAAGAAGGAGATCGCGAAGCTGGAGGAGCGCATCGCGAAGGTGGAGACCGAGCAGAAGGAGCGCGAGGCGCAGCTCGCGGACCCGGTGCTCTACAACGACTTCGCCCGGGCCAAGCCTCTGATGGACGGGCACCGCGCGGGCAAGGAGGAGCTGGAAGACCTCTATGCCCGGTGGGAAGTGGCACAGGAGAAGCTGGCGGCGGCGCAGGCCTGAGCACGGCCTGCTTCACTGGATGTCGAAGGTCTTCCGGACCGGAGCCCCGCCGCGCTCAATCTGCAACTCGATGCGCCGGGCCTCTCTCATGCTCGTGAAGGCTTCCAGGGCCTTCTCCGGGCGGTCCAGGTCCAGCCCGTTGATGCGCTGGAGCACGTCCCCGTTGCGCAACCCCAGCCGCGAGTAGAGCGAGCCGTCCTTGATGGAGAACAGCTTGAAGCCCACGGGGCGGCCGTCCTTGAAGGCGGGGACCACGCGGGCCTCCATGGACAGCTCGCTCAGGTGCGCGAGCGCCTCGGTGACGTCCTCGCGGGGGATGACGAGGGAGTCCGGTCCCGTGGCACGGATGCCCTTGCCCAGGTTGGAACCTCCGGGCGTCGCGGCGCCTGGATGGGCATTCACCGGGGTGGGGCCCGCGCCCGGCAGGGAAGCGCCGTCAATGTATTCGAGCCGCCCGTCGACCACGAACAGGATGCGCTCCCGTTCGATGGCGAAGACATGGGCGCCCTTGAAGGCATCACTGAGCATCAGGCTGCGTGTGACACCGCCTGAAAGTTCATGGATGGAGGCCATGGACCAGCGCGGATCCTGTGAAATCAACGTCCCAAGCAGCCGCAGGGGCAGCGTGCTCCGTGGAATCCCGGGGCCCGGGTCCACCTCCATCGGTTGCGCCACGGGACCTGGAAGGGACATGCCGGTGAGCCTTGCCAGGAGGCCCGGGTCCAGCGCGGCCTCTGATGGCGAGCGCAAGGGCAGTCGTACCGTGATTCCGCTGTCCTGAGGTGCTGGCGTCAGGACTCCGATGAACATTTGATTCACGATGAGCGCCGCTGTCAGCGCGCACGAAAAGACAAGCAGGGCGAAGCCACCCTGCACGGACCTGCGCATCCCATGGTTCACGAATGCCTCCCTCGGCGAAACGCGAGAGGCATGAGCAAGACGAGGGCCAAGGGCCCTGGCAGGCATGTCCAGGACACAGGTGCCGCGCGGTGAGGCCCTGGCGCGGACGTCTTGTCAGGCCTCGTGGCGCCGCGAAT
Organism: Corallococcus sp. bb12-1; assembly: GCF_026626765.1. Classification (NCBI taxonomy): domain Bacteria; kingdom Pseudomonadati; phylum Myxococcota; class Myxococcia; order Myxococcales; family Myxococcaceae; genus Corallococcus; species Corallococcus sp. bb12-1. Next base: position 217,998 of record NZ_JAPNJZ010000007.1, read on the forward strand.
GACAGCCTGTCAGGCGCGCGGCACGGGACTACTTGAACAGCTTCGACAGCAGCCACACCACGGCGGACTCGGTGGCGCCGGTGTTCAGGTACTGGGACCTGCGGCCCGCGGACTCACTGGCACGCGCCTTCGTCAGCTCACCGGCGTACGGCGCGGAGCCCTCCGGAGCGCAGCTTCCACAGAACAGCCGCTCCTCCCAGACGAACCCGTAGCGCGGCTCCATCCTGCGCCCGCAGGTCGTGCACGCGGGCTCGTCGCCCAGCAGCACCTTGGGCCGCAGGTTCATGCCCGGAGGCGCGGGGACATACTCATGCTCGAAGTCCGCGGCCTGGATCTCCGGCGCGTGCGCGTCCGGTGCCCGGGGCGCGGGTGTCGTCGCGTTCAGGAGCCGGGCCACCTCTTCCCGGTCCATCGCCACGCCCCGGCACTTCACGCAGACGTCCACCCTCACGTCCCGCAACTCCACCGCTGACAGCGGCGCGCTGCCACACCCGGGGCAGGTGGGCGCCCGCCGCCCGCAGGACGGACAGCCCGGGACGTACTGGAGCCCCGCGTCACAGCCCCGGCACCGCCCGGGCCTTCCCTTCGCCTGCTCGAACACGGCCTCCATCACCGGACCGGTGACGACCTTCCCCAGCGCCTCCGCGTCAAGCCAGCCCGCACCGCACGCACCACACTCGTCGCGCGCCAGGCCCCGGGCGTAGGTGCTGAGCATCGTCGTCTGGCAGTAGGGACAGGGACACGGCTGCATGGGCCCCCAAGCCTAGCGGTTCTTTCCTGGAAGCGGGACCCCCAGGGGCGGGGACCCGGCGCCTTCAGCTCGCGCGGCGACGCTTGTCGCGCTTCGACCGGGGCTCGGGCGGCTTCGGCGGGGTGGGGGCCGGCTCGCGGAGCTCCTCGGGGATGACCAGGGACTGGGAGGGGCGGGTGGGGGGCGCGGGGGTGCCCTCCGGGAGCGCACCCTCCGTCAGCTCCGGAGGAATCGCCGGCAGCCGGATGACGAACGTGGTGCCTTCGCCCCCCTTGCTATGCACGCTGATGCTGCCGCCGTGGTTCTTCACGATGCGATGGCAGATGGCGAGCCCCAGCCCCGTGCCCTTCTGCTTCGTCGTGAAGAAGGGCACGAAGATATGCGGCTGCTGATCCAACGGGATGCCCGGGCCGTTGTCGGTGACGCGCACCTCCACGAACTCGCCGCCCGCGCTGCGGAAGTCGCCGAAGCGCTCCGGCTTCTCCGTGCGCACCGTGATGCAGCCCTTCTGGGCGCCCATCGCCTGCACCGCGTTCTGCACCAGGTTGATCAACACCTGCTTGAGCTGCTCCGCGTCGCCGTCCGCGCGCGGAAGCCGCAAGTCCAACTCCACCGCCAGCTCCGCCGTGTCCGGCATGTCGTTCTGGATGAGCCGCATCGTGCGCGTCACCACCTCGTTGAGGTCGGTGGGCCCGAAGCTCTGCTTGAGCGGCCGCGAGTAGTCGAGGAACGCCGTCACCACGCCGTTGAGCCGGTTGACCTCCTCGACAATCACATCCAGGAACTCGCTGTCCTCGCCCGACAGATTCTTGGGGTCCAGGCACTGCGCCGCGCCCTTGATGGCGCCCAGCGGGTTCCTGATTTCATGCGCCAGGCCCGCCGCCATCTCACCCAGCGCCGCCAGGCGGTCGCGCTCGCGGATCTTCTCGTACAGCTTGGAGTTCTCCAGCACCGTCGCCATCCGCTCGGAGACCTCCAGGATGAGGGCGATCTCATCGGACGCGTACGCCTCCGGCACCCGTTCATCCCAGAGGTTCAGGAACCCGATGACCCGGTCGTTCCCCATCAGGGGCACGCTGATGCCGGCCCGCATCTGGAGCAGTGCCGCGCGCGTGTCGTTGAGCCGCTTCAGCTCGTCGCGGAACCGCTTGCCCTCCACCGCCTGCACCCGCATCACGGAGATGCGGCGCTCCACGTTCTCCAGCAGCACCGCCTTCTGGCCGCTCGCCACCGCGAACAGCACGCCGCGCGCCGCCGCCGTGTCCAGGAGCGGCACCGGCAGGGGCCCACGCGAGTCCAGGAGCCGGTAGCCGGGCCGGTCCTCCGCCATCAGGTACACCGACGCGTGCGTCACGCGCCCCGTCTCGTGCAGCGCGTCCAGCACCACGCGCGCCAGTTCGGAGATTTCGATGACCGCCGTCATCCGCACGCGCAGGGCGCCCAGCGTGCCCAGCAGGGCGAAGCGTTCGCGGAAGAAGATGCGCACCACCATCTCCTCCACCTTGGTGCGCAGCGGATCCAACAGGATGAGGATGACGAACGCGGCCACCACCGTGTTGAAGACGAACAGCGACGTGTTCTCGTCCACCCACGCGGTGAGCACCGTGAAGACCGCGGCCAGGATGATGGCCAGCACCGTCTGCGAGGCGATCTTCCCCAACAGCTCGTGCAGGTCCATCAGCCGCAGCCGCAAGAGCGTCTGCGCGAGGAAGAACAGGTAGAGCGTCGCGAAGACGGGGCCCAGCGTGGGGAAGGGGATGTCGTAGCGGGAGAGGTAGTCCAGGCCGGAGAACAGCACCGCCGCGCCCGCGCCGATGGCCAGGTACGCCAGCCGGAACTGCTCGATGCGCGACTCCGTCGTCCGCACCCGGTGCACCAGCAGCGACACGGACGTGAACAGGGCCCCCAGCACCCAGGTCCCCATCGCCACCCGCGCCCATGCTTTGTCCGCCAACGGCGTCACGGCGACGGTGAGCCCCAGCACGGCGGACAGGAGGGCGAGCCGCCGACCGACCAGATGGGTGCCTTTGCTGACCCCCAGGAATTCGAGGAAGAAGGCGACCGCCGCCCCGGGCACCAGGGAGACGATGAGCACCGTGGCGCCGAGTGCGATGCGCGACACCCAGGGGTAGTCCTGGGCGGGAAAGATGCTGTGGAAGAAGAGACTGAGGTAGTACCCGGCGACCGTCAGCGTGAAGACGGAGTAGAGGGTGAGCACCCGTGGACGCCCGGGGCGCAACAACATGGACACGCCCAGCGCCAGGCCGATGATGGAAGCAAGCAGTGCGCTCTGAGTGCGGATATCCATGTGCAGGCGGACAGTCTAACCTCTGACGGGGGCTGGAAATTTTCCATGTGTCCCCAGTTGTCCTCGGGCGTGCCCGAGCGCATCTCCCAGGGTCCCCGAGGCCCCCGCGAATGAAAGTATCCCTCCAGCATCTCGCCCTCCTCGCCTCCGCGGCCCTCCTGTCCGCGCAGGCTCCCGCCCCGACGCCCCCGTCCGCCCCGACGCAGGCCGCCACGCCAACGCCCGCGGTGACGCCGACGCCGGCCGTGGCTCCGACTCCGGCCGCCGCCCCGACAGGGCTCGCGGGCGCGGCGTCCACGGACGACACGGATCAGGCGCCCACGACGCGCACGGACAGCGCGCCGTCGGAGGCGCAGCTCACGCCGCCGCCGGACGCGGACAAGGCCCCGCTGCCGGGGGGCTACGTGCAGGTGCTCAACCCGGCGTTCCCCGGCCTCGCGCCGCCCACGCCGGTGGTGCACCGGGGCCGTCGCTACGGGCTGGAGGACCTCACGCCGTACTTCGGCGAGGGCAAGAAGAAGGACGCGAAGGACGCGTTCGACAAGGGCCAGTACACGAAGGCGCGCACGCTCCTGGAGGGTGAGGGCGACAGCGCTCCGGTGCGCTACCTGCGCGCGCTGTCGGCGGTGCGCGCCGGGGATGACAAGGCGGCGGCGACGGAGATGGCGGCGCTGGCCAACGACTACCCGGCGCTGAAGGACCGCTGCCTCACGCACGCGGGCGTGGCGCTGGAGTCCCAGGGCCGGCTGGATGACGCGGCGGCCAGCTTCAAGCAGGTGCCGGCGGACTCGCGGATGTACGTGGACGCGCGCCTGGGGCTGGCGCGCGTGCTGCGCAAGAAGAAGGACTACGACGGCGCCATGGAGGCGCTGACGCCGCTGACCCTGCGCGCCATGACGGGCTGGGGCCGCAACGTAGGTGCCGAGGCGCTCATCGCCACGGCGGACCTCGCGGTGGAGAAGAAGGACCGCGCCGCCGAACGCGCCGCGCTGTGGCGCCTGTGGGCGAGCCAGCCACTGTCGCCCATCGTCAAGCAGGTGGAGAAGCGCCTGAAGGGGCAGACGCCGCCGCTGGACGCGAAGGTGGGCCGCGCGGAGGCGCTCATCGAAGCGCACCGCAACAAGCAGGGGCTGACCCTCCTGGAGCCGCTGCTGCCGTCGCTGAAGCTGCCGGACGCGCTGGCGTGCAAGGCGCACTTCGCCTTCGGCAAGGGCCAGCGCAAGGAGCGCCAGCACACGCGGGCCATTCAGGTGCTGACGCCCGTGGTGGAGCAGTGCAAGGACCGCGACCTGCTGGCGCGCGCGCTGTACGTGCTGGGCTCGTCGCGCTCCATCGTGGATCAGGCGCGCGGCACGGAGACGTACGAGCGGCTGGCGCGCGAGTTCCCGGACCACTCGTTCGCGGACGACGCGCTCTTCTACGCGGCGGACCTGTACGTGAAGACGTCCCGGCCCAAGGACGCGATGGCGCGCCTGGACGAGCTGGCGCGGCTGTACCCGAAGGGCGACTTCCTGGGCGAGGCGCTGTTCAAGGCGTTCTGGGTGGCGCGCACGTCGAAGGCGGAGGACGGGGGCTTCTCCTTCCTGGACCGCATCGAGGCGCAGTTCGCCAACGCGGACGAGTCCTACGACGTGGAGCGCGCGCGGTACTGGCGGGCCCGCACGCTGGAGGAGCGCGGCAACATCCAGGGCGCCGCGGAGCTGATGGAGCAGCTCGCGGTGGAGCACCCGGCCACCTACTACGGGCTGATGGCGCGCACGAAGCTGGGGGAGCTGGACAAGCCCCGGCTGGAGCGCGTGTCGCCGTCCATCTTCGAGGTGCCGGAGTCCGCCAGCCCCTGGCCGATGTTCGCCGGGCCCATGGGGGAGGATTCGCACTTCCGCGCGGGCGTGGAGCTGCTCCGGTTGGGCTTCCCGGACTCGGTGTCCTCGGAGCTGATGCTCGTCAACCGCTCCAGTCAGCCGCCGGAGTCCATGCGCCTGTTGGTGATGGTGCTGTCGCAGTCCGGGGATGCTCGGGCGGCGCACGCCATCGCGCGGCTCGCGCTGCGCAAGGACCTGAGCGGCCGCATCACCGCGCAGACGCGGCCGGTGTGGGAGGTGGCCTATCCCAACGCCTTCCGCGACCTCATCGAGAAGCACACCGTGCCCGCGGGCGTGGAGCCGGACCTGCTCCAGGCGCTGATGCGCGAGGAGAGCGCGTTGGACCCCAAGGCCCTCTCCTGGGCCGGCGCCATGGGCCTCACGCAGCTGATGCCGGCGACGGCGAAGGGCGTGGCGCGCGACCTGAAGGTGAAGAAGTTCACCGTGGATTCGTTGCTCCAGCCGGAGCTCAACATCCGCTTCGGCGCGCACTACCTGGGCGGGCTGATCAAGCAGTTCAAGGGCCACACGCCCTACGCGGTGGGCAGCTACAACGCGGGCTCCGGCGCGGTGAACCGGTGGCGCTCGGCCAACCCCAACCTGGCGCTGGATGCGTGGGTGGAGGAGATCCCCATCGCGGAGACGCGCGGCTACATCAAACGCGTGCTGCGCTCGTACAACACCTACCAACTCCTCTACGGCCGCGTGCCCAAGGCGCCGGTGATGCCCAGCGCATCGCGTTAAAGTGCGAAATCCAGGCTGAATCCTGAATTCGGGCATTCTTCGTGGAGGGTGATGGGCGGGCCGTGATTTCCTCGGCCGCCCATGAATCTACTTCCGAAGAGAGTCGCTCCCCTCGTCGTCCTGGCGGTGCTGTTGACGGGCCTGTGCTGGCCCGCCGTGGCCGCGGCGCAGAGCTGGTCGCTGACGAAGGAGCAGCGCCAGGCGTTTTTGCGCTACTACGCGCCGCTCATCTTCAAGCGGGCGAACGCGAACGACGGCCGGCATGGCTATGACTGGCTGACGAACTTCGACTTCGACCAGGACGGGGACTTCTCCAACAACAAGCTGCACTGGAAGCAGATCCCCCAGTACGTGGATGCGTCGCGTGTGGGGCCGAGCGCCTTCGACAGGTGGCGCATCCGGCCGACGCTGTACACGTCGCTCATCGAGTACATGGACGGGGGCAAGAACCTCGTCCTCGTGTATCACCTGTATCACGCGCTGGATAAGAACGCGGCGGGCGACTACCAGCTCCACGACTGGGAGCGGGTGGAGTTGCAGGTGAAGAACGTGGTGGGCAACCCGGGCAGCGGGGAGTCCGTGGCGTACGCGGTGGTGACGCAGCACAAGCGCAACGTGGTGCGCCGGCAGGGCAACACGGACCTCCAGTTCATGCAGACGCCGTCCGGCAGCCACCTGCTCATCTGGCAGGCGGAGTGGTCCGACAAGCTGCTGGCGGCGCACGGCCAGGAGCTGCGCTTCGTCACCGAGCCGTACTCGTTCTTCGCGGGCCGGATGGCTTCGGGCGGGAAGGCGGAGGCGGACGTGAACAACGACGACGGCCGCAAGAAGCTGCACATCGCGTTCGTGCCGGAGGACGACGCGGCGGCGGTGGCGGCGTTCAACGCGCAGCCGGTGCGGTACGCGACGGCGGACGCACTGGCCACCCGCTACGACAACGGGAGTACGGCCAACTGGCCCGCCGTGAAGCGGGTGACGTACGAGTTGCAGGACATCGCGGACATCCTGCCCACGCACTGGGAGCAGGGCGGCTACGCGACGCACTGGCTGCCCTCCGCGTCGGAGACCTTCCTGCTGGAGAGCCCCATCGTGAACGAGGCGGGACAGGCGGAGGTGAGCCCGGGCCTGCAGCGCTTCTTCACGAAGACGCGCGACATCGAAAACGAGGACGACCGCGAGGGCTACCCGTCGAAGAAGTGGTTCTTCGGCACGTTCGAGCTCAACGACAAGGCGTCGGACACGGGCGGCGGCGGGTCCAATGTCTTCCATGACAGGTCCTGGGCCAGCACGGTGGTGGACTCGCGCGGCCGGACGCGTGCGAGCGCCAGCGGGTCCACGGCTTCGCCGAATGCGTACTGGTGGCAGCACGACTACTTCGTGCACACGGGCGTGACGGACTCGTCGGACGGCGTGGAGCAGGGCTTCTGGCTGCCCGGGGCGTGGTACCTGCCGGCCAACGGCGGGTTCGACGGACGCTGGGTGCAGTTGTTCGACGACCGTCCGGGCCTGGAGTCCGGCGTCCGCTGAGACGGAGCATGTGACATGGGCCTCCACGACGGGCCGGGAACGGCTACGGTCCCGCGCCTCTTGTCGTGGAGGAACACCCCTTGACGAATCCCTTGCTGGGGACGCACCTGTTCGCGGTCCCCGTGACGGCGCTCTACGCCGCCTTCAATGTCTTTCTCACGGTGGGGCTCAGCCTCAACGTCAGCCGGGTGCGCGGCAGGTACAACCTGTGGCGGGGCGACGGAGGACACGCCGACCTCATCGCCGCCATCCGCGCGCACGGCAACAACGTGGAGAACGTGCCCCTGGCGCTCCTGCTGCTGCTGGTGACGGAGCTGTGCGGCGGCAACTCGATGGCGCTCCATGCGTTTGGCGGCGCGCTGCTCGTGGCGCGGGCAGCGCATGCGTTCGGGCTGATCTCCGCCAGCCGCGTCCAGGTGGTGGGGGCGCTGCTGACGCTCGGGGTCCAGCTGGGACTCGCCGGGTACATGCTCTTTCTGCGGCCCTGGAGCTGAGTCCTTATCGGCATCTGGAAGGAAGCCCCTTGAGAGGGGTTTCGGGATCGGGGACTCATCTGGTCCTCATTGACTGAAGGGCGGGCAGCGAGAAGCGAGGCTCATGTCGCTGTCCGCTGCGCCTGGAATCAGGCGGTCGGGGTGGACGCAGGGCTGATAGGCTTGGGGGGCAGTCCTCATCCCCACTCGTTTGCGTGAAGGACAACACGCCATGAGCCACAGCGACGTTCCCGCCCCGAATCCACCTTCCGACCTCAACCGCACCGCCGTGGAAATCGCTCCCGAGACCTTCTGGGTCGGGAAGCGCGAGCCCGGCGGCATCTTCTTCGCCAACCCGTACCTGCGGCGCTTTCGCGGGACGGACGTGCGCACGAAGAAACCCTCCGAGTTCAACCTCCTCGTCGACCCCGGGTCGAGCAGCGACTTCTCCACCATCCACACGAAGGTGGTGTCGCTGATTGGGGGCATGGACCGGCTGTCCGCGCTCTTCGTGAACCACCAGGACCCGGACGTGGGTTCGTCGGCGGCGATAATCTCCGCGCGCTATTCGCCGCGCGCGAGCATCCTGTGCTCGGAGGACACGTGGCGGCTCATCGTCCACTTCAACCTGCCGCGCAACCGCTTCATCCCCACGGAGAAGTTCTCCAACGGGTTGAGCGTGCCCACGGGGCACAAGCTGTTGCCGGTGCCGTCGCCCTTCTGCCATTTCCGGGGCGCGGTGATGCTCTACGATCCGCAGACGCGGGTGCTCTTCACGGGGGACCTGTTCGGCGGGCTCACGGACTCCAAGGCGCAGGGCCTGTGGGCGGAGGAGTCCGACTGGACGGGCATCCGGGCGTTCCATCAGATCTACATGCCGGTGAATTCGGCGCTGGTGCGCGCGGTGGCGGCCATCCGCAAGCTGACGCCCGCGGTGGAGATGATCGCGCCGCAGCACGGTCGCGTCATCCGGGGCAAGCTGGTGCAGCAGTTCCTGGAGCGCATGGAGCGGCTCCAGGTGGGCCTGGACATCATCGACGAGGCGCAGGACAAGACGTTCCTCCAGGCGTGGAACACGGTGGTGGACCGGGTGCTGGCGGTGGCGCGCGGCTACCTGGGTGACTCCGTGGAGGCCAAGCTCAACGCGAGCGACCAGCTGTCGGACACCGCCCGGTTCAATGGCAAGCGGCTGGAAGTGCATCGGATGGGCAAGTGGACCCTGGAGCACGTGGTGGATGTGCTCTGCCAGGGCGAGCCGCAGGAGATCGCAGGCCCCATCCTGGTGGAGGCCACCATCGCCGCCGCCGAGTACAACCTGCCCACGCCGCACCTGGACATCGAGGGCTCCGGCTCACCGGCCCCTGTCTCCCTGCTTGAATCCTGAGAGGGGAGGGGACTTGGTGCGTTCGAAGGATGAGGACTCCGGGGGGGTGACCTACCTGAGCGCGGAGAAGCTGGACGCGCAGGGGTATCCACGGCCCGTGAGCACCCCGGTCTCGGATGGGACGGAGGCGACGTTGCATCAGGTGACGCCGCCGATGTCACCGATGGGGACGTTGATCCAAGGCGCGGTGACGCCGTCCTCGCCTGCTGCCCTGGGCCTTGTTCCAGGGCAGTTGGTGGCGGAGCGCTACCGGGTGGAGAAGTGGCTGGGCGTGGGTGGGACTTCCACGGTGTACCAGGCGCTGGACGTGAAGAAGGGGCAGCGCGTGGCACTCAAGGTGCTGGTGGTGCCCCACGCGGACGAGGCGATGGTGACGCGCTTCCGGCAGGAGGTGCAGCACGCGCAGGCGCTGGAGCACGTGAACATCCTGCATGTCTTCGACGTGGGCTGGGATGGGGCGCGGCACTACCTGACGGTGGAGCTGCTGGAGGGCAGGGACTTGCGGCAGGTGTTGTTGGAGGGGCGTCCTTCGCTCGCCAGTGCGCTGCGGTGGCTGACGCATGCCACCGTGGCGCTGGAGCATGCGCACGCGAAGGGGGTGCTGCACCGGGATGTGAAGCCCGGGAACCTGTTCATCACGCGCACCGGGGTTCTGAAGTTGATGGATTTCGGGCTCGCCAAGAGCACGCATGTGGTGGGCGCCACGGCGCAGGGGGCGACGCTGGGGACGCCGGAGTACATGGCGCCCGAGCAGGTGATGGGGACGGGAGTGTCTCCGGCCACGGACCTGTATGCGCTGGGGGTGGTGGCGTATGAGCTGTTCACCGGGCAGTTGCCGTTCCGCCACGCGCAGCCCGTGCCGCTGATGTTCCTGCACGTCCAGGAGGCGCCGGTGCCGCTCCGGACGCTGCGGCCGGATCTGCCGGAGTCCTTCGAACAGCTCGTGCTGCGATTGATGCAGAAGCGGCCCGAGGACCGGTTCGCCAGTGCGACGGCGCTGCGCGTCGAGCTTGCGAAGCTATGGCCGGAGGCGCTCAAGCAGACTGGGTGAGTGCCTGGGCTCTCGGCAGTCACTGCGCTCGGATGATATGGATGGGCGGTCTCTGGGGGATCCATCCATGACCGTCCGTTTCAATCACACCGTTGTTGCCGCGAAGGACAAGGTGCTCTCCGCGAAATTCCTCGCGGAGCTGTTGGGGCTCGCGGAGCCCCAGCCCTTCGGGCATTTCCTGGCGGTCAAGCTGGGCGACGGGGTTGCGCTCGACTACATCCAGACCGACGACGAATTTCCCGGCCAGCACTACGCCTTCCTGGTGTCGGAGGACGTGTTCGATTCGCTGATCGCCAAGATCCGTGAGCGCGGGATCCAGCACTGGGCCGACCCGCGTGGTCAGCAGTCCGGCGAGATCAACACCCATGATGGCGGCCGAGGGGTCTATTTCCAGGACCCGTCAGGTCACTACATGGAAGCCATCACCGTCCCCTACGGCGGATGGTGAGTCCGCAAAGGCAGCGGCCTGGCATTGCATGGGGTTCAGGGCGCGTATGAGATTGGAACGCTGACTTAAGGCTTTGGGGACGGCTGACGGTCACGTGTCGGGCCGTGCTCCGAGTAGACTCCCCGCCCATGGGCGCTGAGTCGAAACCCCCGGAAGGGAAGAACGCGCTGTTGCGCAACCTTCCCTCCATCGAACAACTCCTGAGGCGGCCGTCGCTGGAGCCCCTGCTCGCGAACCTTCCCCACGCGCGCGCGGTGGCGGCCCTGCGGCTCGCCGTCGAACGCGTGCGTGCCCGCCTGTTGAACGGTGACGCGCGGCCCTTCGAGGACGCGGACGTGGAAGCCGCGCTCGCGTCCCTGGCCACGCCGAACCTGCGGCCAGTCCTCAACGCCACCGGCGTCGTGCTCCACACCAACCTGGGCCGCGCGCCCCTCGCCCCCGAAGCCGTGGAGCGCGTCGTCGCCGTCGCGCGAGGTTACTCCAACCTCGAATACGACCTGGACGAAGGCGAACGCGGCAGCCGCTACGCGCCCCTCGTGGGCCTCCTGCGCACGCTCACCGGCGCGGAGGATGCGCTCGTGGTCAACAACTGCGCGGGCGCCGTGCTGCTCGTCCTGGCCGCGCTCGCTTCCGGCCGTGAGTGCGTCGTGTCACGCGGCGAGCTCGTCGAAATCGGCGGCGGCTTCCGCATCCCGGACGTCATGCGCCAGTCCGGCGCGAAGCTCGTGGAAGTAGGCACCACCAACCGCACCCGCCGCGCGGACTACGCCAACGCCCTGAGTCCCGACACCGGCCTCATCGTGAAGGTCCACCGCTCCAACTTCGCCCTCGTCGGCTTCACCGAAGAAGCTTCGCTCGCGGAGCTCACGGAACTGGGCCGCTCCCGCAGTGTGCCCGTGTTCCAGGACCTGGGCTCCGGAGCGCTCGTGCCCCTGGTCGGGCCGGGTCTCACATTGGAGCCCACGGTGGGCCAGGCCATCAGCGCCGGGGCGGATGTGGTAGCGTTCTCTGGCGACAAGCTTCTGGGTGGACCGCAGGCCGGCGTCATCGTGGGCCGGAAGGACCTGCTCCAGCGCATCAAATCCCACCCGCTCACACGCGCTTTGCGTGTCGACAAGATGACGGTCGCCGCTCTGGAAGCGACGCTGGAGCTGTACCGGGATGGCCGCCCCGAAGCGGTTCCCGCGCAAAGCCTGCTCGTCCAGCAGCCAGAGGTGTTGAGCGCCCGGGCTGATCGCTTGTTGGATTTGCTCAAGGCGCACGGTGTCACCGCACGGGTGGTGTCCGTGGATGGACGGGTGGGCGGGGGGGCCATGCCGTTGGCCCGGTTGCCTTCCTACGCTTGCAGCCTCACCGTTGGAGCGCCGGAAGTATTCCTGGAACGTCTGCGCGGTGGCGAGGTGCCGGTTATTGGCAGGATCGCGGATGGCGAGGTGGTCCTCGACGTCCGATGTCTCTCTGAGGAGGACCTGGGTGTGGTCGCGCAATCCGTGGCGGCCGCCCGTTCGGGAAGCCATCCATGATCAACAGCGCCGTGCTCGTGCTCAACCGGTACTATCAGCCGGTTCATGTGACGTCGGTAAAACGGGCGTTCTCACTGCTGTATCAGGGCGTCGCGAAGGCCATCGACGCGCAGTACCGTCTGTACGAGTTCGCCGACTGGGCGGCCTTGAGTGCCACGCAGGACAGCATCACCACCATCGACCGCACCATCCGCGTGCCTCGCGTGCTCGTGCTCGGCGCGTATGACCACCTGCCGCGCGCCAAGGTGCGCTTCTCGCGCCTCAACATCTACGCGCGCGACAACGACACCTGCCAGTACTGCTCCAAGCAGCTTCCCCGCAGTGACCTCAACCTGGACCACGTGAACCCGCGCACCCAGGGCGGTAAGACCACCTGGGAGAACGTGGTGTGCTCCTGTGTCCCCTGCAACCTGAAGAAGGGCGGTCGAACACCGGAGCAGGCCGGGATGCGGCTGCTCAAGAAGCCGGTACGCCCGCGCTGGACGCCGCTGTTCCGTGGCGCCATCCGCAAGGTCACCTACCGGGAGTGGCTGCCGTTCCTGCACCTGGCGGACATCTCGTACTGGAACGTCGAACTGCTCGACGAGTGACACCGACCGGCCCTCCGGTCGCCTGCCCCCCGACCCTCCGGGCGTCGGGGCGCGGGCGGGGTGCCGTACGAGGATGGGTCGTGAAATGGCGGGGTGTCGACTCGGGCGGTAGGACGGGTTTTGATGCGAGCCTCCGTGAAGCCCGCCCCTTTGTCTCCGCCGCCCGGATCCGCTCCCGCCTCGTTGGCCGGCGCGCCGGCGCGCCCCTTGAGTGCCGTGGAGCCTGACGCCGTGGCTTCCTCGGGCCCCGCCGGACTGGCGCGTCGGGCCCGCTCCCGCCGGATCATCGCGGTGGGCGGCGGCAAGGGCGGCATCGGCAAGTCGATGGTGTCCGCGAACCTGGGCGTCGCGCTCGCGCAGGCCGGCCATAAGGTGCTGCTGGTGGACGCGGACCTGGGCGGGGCCAACCTGCACACGTGCCTGGGCGTCGGGCCTCCGGAGTCCACGCTGTCGGACTTCCTGCGGCGCGGGAAGGGGAGCCTGGAAGAGGTGATGGTCTCCACCGGCGTGCCGGGGCTGTCGCTCATCGCCGGCGCGCAGGACTCGCTGGACGCGGCGAACCTCAAGTACGCGCAGAAGCAGAAGCTCTTGCGCACGCTGCTCGCGCAGACGGCCGACTACCTCATCCTGGACCTGGGCGCGGGCACCAGCTTCAACACGCTGGATTTCTTCCTCCTCGCGGACCACGGCCTGCTGGTGGTGCTGCCGGAGCCCACGTCGGTGGAGAACGCGTACCGCTTCGTCAAGGCGGCCTTCTTCCGGAAGCTCCAGCAGGTGGAGGCGCAGTACGGCATCCAGGACCTCGTCGAGGGGGCGCTGTCTACCCGTGAGGGTGGGTTGCGCACGCTCCATGACGTGGTCGCGCAGGTGCGCAAGAAGGCGCCTTCGGACGCGGAGCGGCTGGAGCGGGAGCTGGCGTCGTTCCGGGTGCGGCTGGTGGTGAACCAGGCGCGCACCGACGCGGATGCCAACGTGGGCGCCGCGATGGTGGCCGCCTGGAAGAAGTTCTTTGGCATCGACATGGATGATCTGGGCGCGCTGCGGTACGACGACGAAGCGTGGCGTGCGGTGCGCAAGCGCAAGCCGGTGCTCATCGAGCGTCCCGACTCGCCCGTGTCCCTGGGTCTCCAGCGCATCGCCACGCGTCTGCTGTCGCTCGACGGCCTTTCCCCCGAGTCCGCAATCCCATGAAGCCCTTCGCGCAGCAGACCTACTACGAAATCCTGGAGGTCCCGCCCTCGGCGTCCGACGACGACATCCGCGCGGCCCATCAGCGCCTGATGGAGCTGTACTCGCCGGACTCCATCGCCGTGTACGCGCTGGGTGACCCGGATCAGGTGGATGCGCTGCGCGAGAGGATGACCGAAGCGATGGAGATGCTCACCGACGCGGATCTGCGGGTCGAGTACGACCGTTCGATCGGGCTGTCGACGGAGCGGCTTTCGAAGGCGAGCGTGGCGGCGGGGGCCGTGGACAAGGCGGACTCGGCCGCGCGGGTCGCGGAGGCCCTGGCGACCGCCGCGGCGGCCCTGGCGAAGGCCGCGGGCGCCGTGGATGCCGAAAGGGTGGAGGCGGAGTCGCGACTGAAGGCCGCCGCGTCCGTGAATGATGAGGAGGCCCCGCGCACGAGCGGGTCGCCCGGAAAGAGCGAGGAGCGGATGCGGGGTGAGGAGTCGAAGCGGCAGGAGGCCTCGGGGGAGGACGCGTCGGGCATGACCCCCGAGCCGGTGATGGTGGGGGGCGTGGCGGTGGTGGAGGCATTCCGCGCCTCGTTCACCCAGAGCCTGTCGTTCGTCTACGTCCCCGCCGGTCCGCTGCGAGGGCAGGGCAGGGGTGTCCCCAGCGCGCCCCCGGCTCCGGTGGCGAGTCCTCCGGCTTCCGTGGAGCCCCGTGCCCAGGCTTCGTCCAGAGCCGATGCTCCCAAGGGCTCGGGTGCCCTGGCCGCGAACGCGGTCGAAGCCGCGCCCGTCGCCTCGTCCCCGGACAGCGGGGCGGGCCTTGTCGCCGTGGCCTCGATGCCCGTTGCCTCCGCTTCGAGGGGCGTGGCCGCGACGCCCGTTGAGTCCGCGTCGCCCCCTGCGACTGCTTCGACGCCTGTTGCTCCTGTTGCGGGAGACCGTTCGGAGGCCGCGAAGACCTCGACGCCTGCGGCCCTTGAGTCAGCCCGTGCGGAAGACTCCGCCGCTTCAACGCCTACGGCTTCGGATGTCGCGGTGGCTTCAGCGCCCGTGGCTGCCAGTTCAGACCGCGCGGACGCCATGGCCTCCGCGCCGACTGCTTCCACGTCGGATCACGCGGATGTCGCCACGGCTTCGGCGCCTGTTGCCTCCACGTCGGGTCATGCTGCATCGGCGCCTGCGGCCTCCACGTCGTCGGGGCACGAGGACGCCGCCTCGGCTTCGGCGCTTGTGGCTTCCACTTCGGAGCGCACGGAGGCTCCGGTGGACGCGGCGTCGGCCGCCCTGGTGACGCCTCCGAACGAGCCGAACCCCGGCACGCCCACCGAAGCCGCCGCCACATCCGCTTCGAGCGATTCCAGCCAGCCGGAAACCCCGTCCGCGCCGGGCGCCGACAGCACCCCCGTCGCCGCTGCCCCGGCCCCGGGGGAGTCGGATCCGAACCCCGCCCCGGACGCTCGCGCTCCGAGCACGCCGGACGCGACCCCGGAGGTCTCCTCCACCGCGCTGTCGCGGACCCCGGCCACCGGCGCCGCGCGTGCCGCCGTGCGTCCCCTCACCGCGCGCCCCATCGACGCGCGTCCCTCGGCGAACACCCGTCCTGTCCCCGGGTCCAAGACCCCCGTCACCCGGAAGCTCGGGGACGCCCAGGTGCTCTCCCAGGACTCGGCCATCGCGACCGCGGAGTCCGCGCTGGCGCAGGTGGCCGCCCGGGTGCGCGAGGCCCGTCCCCGCGGCGTGGACATCCCGGCGGACGCCGAGTTCAACGGCGAACTGCTGCGCCGCGTGCGTGAGGCCCGGAGCCTGTCCATCCAGCAGCTCGCCGACCGCACCCGCATCTCCGTGCGTCACCTGGAGAACGTGGAGGCGGACCGCTACACCGCGCTGCCCCCGCCGGTGTACCTGCGCGGCATCCTCATGAACCTCGCCCGCGAGCTGGGCCTGGACCCCCTGCGCGTGTCCAAGAGCTACCTGGGGCTGTTCTCCGAGAAACCCGCCAAGTCGGGCCGCTGACCCGAAGGGCGGCCCGCCGTCACGCCGTGCATCAGGAAAGTTGACTCGCAGGGGGTGGGTGCCTAAGTAATGGCACGATGACGGAAGAGGAAAAGGTCAAGGCGATGCGTCTGGCCCGCGCGATTGCCTCGGATATCTCGCTCTACAACGAGCAGAAGATCATCAAGGGCATCGAGCAGGACAACCTCTTCGAGGTCCTCAAGGAGGAGCTGGAGGAGGGGCGTGCGCTCTACAAGAGCCGCGTCAGCCAGGAGATCAGCACCCAGGCGAACTTCTTCGAGCGCGCCGTCAACGACATCGTGCTGCGCTCCAAGGCGCACGTGAAGTCGAAGATCTGGTAGTCACCCGCTCCGTGGCCTCACCCGACACGCGCGAGCACCTCGCCCTCCCCGAAGCCCGGGGAGAGCGCCTGGATCAGTACCTGGCCCGAGCGTTCCCGGACCTCACCCGCTCCCGCCTCCAGGGCCTCATCGCCGACGGCCACGTGCTGTCCGACGGCAAGCCCGGCAAGGTGGCCCAGCGCCTGCGCGGAGGGGAACGGCTCTCCGTCCACATCCCCGCGCCCGTCGCCGCCATCCCCCAGGCCGAAGCGCTTCCGCTCTCCTTGCTGCACGAGGACCGCGACCTCGTCGTCGTGGACAAGGCCGCCGGCATGGTGGTGCACCCCGGCGCGGGCCACGCCTCCGGCACGCTCGTCAACGCGCTCCTGCACCGCGTGAAGGACCTGGCCGGCGTGGGCGGCGAGCTGCGCCCGGGCATCGTCCACCGGCTGGACAAGGACACCACCGGCTGCCTCGTCGTCGCCAAGCACGAGCAGGCCCTGGTGGCGCTCCAGAAGTCCTTCAAGACGCGAGAGGTCCAGAAGACGTACCTCGCGCTGGTGCACGGCGTGCCCCAGGCCGAAGGCCGCATCGAAACGCTCTACGGTCGCCACCCCATCCACCGCCAGCGCTTCACCGGCAAGGTGAAGGAGGGCAAGACCGCCATCACCCTGTACCGCGTGCGCGAGGCCTTCGAAGGCGCCGCGCTGGTGGAGGTGGACCTGCTTACCGGCCGCACGCATCAGATCCGCGTGCACCTGGCCGAAGCCGGGCACCCGCTGCTCTGTGACGCGCTCTACGGCGCGGGCCGCAAGGCGAAGGGCGCGGTGGCCGAGGCCCAGGAGCTGCTGGGCCGTCAGGCGCTGCACGCGTGGCGCCTCGCCTTCGAACACCCGCGCACCCACAAGGCGCTGTCGCTGGAGGCCCCCCTGCCGGAGGACTTCACGAAGGCCTTGGCGCTGCTGCGGGAGGCGGGCGTTCCCGCCGGGCCTCCCGTCGCGAAGAAGGCCCCGGCGAAGGCGACTAGAGTCCGGAAACGCTGATCTGCTGCTGACGGCGGGAGAGCACCTTGATGGGCTGGATGGCCATCACCCGCATGAAGACGGACAGCAGCTCCGGGTCGAACTTCTGGCGCATCTCCGTCCACATCAGCATCAGCGCGACCTCCGGGCCGTACGCATCCCGGTACGGCCGGCGTGAGGTGAGCGCGTCGTAGGCGTCGCAGATGGCGATGAGCTTCGCGTACACCCCCAGGTTCGTCTTGGGGATGATCATCTGGATGTTGCCGCGCGCATCCCGCACCGCGGTGCCGTAGTCCGTCTTGTGCTCGAACGTCGTCACCACGCGCAGGAGCGTGGAGCGGCTGAAGCCCTTCTCCATCAGGATGTTGCGCACGCTGATGAGGGGCGCGCGGGCGACGGTGACCTTCTCATCCGCGGTGAGGGCGCCGCGCTTGGTGGACAGCTCCTCCGGCAGCGTCGTCATGCCCGCGTCGTGGAAGAGCGCGATGTAGCCCAGGTCGCGAAGCTGCGGCTTCGTCAGGCCCAGCTCCGCGCCGAACACGATGCACATCAGCGCGACGTTGACCTGGTGGTAGACGAGGTAGTCGTCCTCGCGCTTCTGCGTCGTCATGCCCAGGAAGTGCGTGCGCTGGTCGTAGGAGATGTCCACGAAGTCCTGCACCAGCCGCAGCGCACGCGACGAGCCGATGGGCTTTCCCGCGCGCACCGACTCCAGGTACTTCTGCAGGAAGAACACCGCGCGGGCGTACACGGTCATGGCGTACTTCTTCCGGTCGACCTTCATGTCGCCCGGGTTGTCCATGTCCTTGTTCAGCTTCTCCTTGAGCTTGGAGAACTTCGCCACGCGCATGTTGAGCAGCTTGCGCCCGGAGAGGCCGTCCTCTTCCGCGGCGGTGGACTGCTCCTTGCTGAAGATCCAGACGAAGTTCTTCAGCTCCTGCACCGTGACGGGCTTCGTCAGCGTGATGCCGCCCACGTCCTTGGCGCGCATCTCCGCCAGCAGGTAGCGCTGGTTCTCGATGGAGTTCAGGTCCACCTTCACCAGCATGCCGTTGAGGTAGAAGGAGTCCTTGACGCCCGCCAGCTCCAGCCGGCCTTCCTTGCCGATGATCTGGTTGATGATGTCCTGGAGCTGGTGCAGCGGCTTCTCGAAGACCGCGTTCTCCGGGTCGTACATCTTCACCGAGCGCACGAGCATGTAGAGGCCCGCGAGCATGGAGCGCGAGAGGCTCTGGAGCTTCTCGTTGTGCTCGCGGCCGTACTCGCTGAGATTCTCTTCCTGGTTGTGGCTGATCTTCAGGTTGTCGGCCATGGCGTCAGTTCGTCTCTTCCGGAAGCGCCGAGTCCCCGAAGAGGGCCTTGCGCGTCTGATACATCGCCTTGCGGGCGGCGGTGAGGACATCCAGCGGTTGCGCCTTGTCCTCCACCACGGCCTGCAACAACTTGTAGGACTGGATGGAGCCCGCGCCCGCCAGGCCGTGGATGGCCAGGAACTTGTCGTCCATCACCCGGCGCTTGTTGAGCAGCGACGGCTTCACCGCCAGCAGCAGCTGCATCATGGACAGCGCGGAGGGCAGGTTGGTGGCGCCGATGGCCGAGTACACCGCGGCCTTCTCATCCGACGTCTTCTTGTCCCAGCCCGGATCCCTCACCAGCTTCACCAGGTCCGGGAACGCCTTGTCGCGGTCGAACTCTGGCAAGAGCTTCGCGGCCAGCATGCGCACCTGTGAGACGTTGTCGTTGAGGGCATCCTGGATGATGCGCCGCGACTCCGCCGTGCGCCCGCGCCCGATGATCTGCATCACCTCCAGCTTGACGACGAGGTTGGGGCTCTTGAGCACCTGGGCGAACATCTTCACCCGGTCCGGGTGGTTGCTCTTCTCCAGGATGTAGACCATGTCGCGCACCGTCTGCGGCCGGTCCGACAGGAGGCGCGCCACGAAGGGCTCCGGTAGCTCCCTCGCGAAGCCGCCCAGCACGTCGCACAGGAGCGCGCGGTTCTCCGGCAGCTCAATCGTCTCCAGCACGTTGAGCAGCGGCAGCACCGAGTCCATGCCCAGCGCCTGCAGGTAGCGCGTCACGTCCTGCGGCTGCTTCGCGCGCGTCGTCTTGAGCGATTCGCCCACCCGGCTCAGGCGCTGCTCCTCGCCCATCTTGTGGAGGAACGAGGACAGCAGGCGCGCCAGGTCATCACCGCCCTCGGGGCGCTGGGACAGCGCGCGCAGCTTGAGGACGATCTGGTTCACCGTGCCGAAGTCGTCCTGGAGCAGCAGCATGTCCAACAGCTGCAGGAAGATCTCCTCCAGCAGCGCCGCGTCGTCCACGCCGCCTTCCACCACCTGGAACACCGCGCCCACCAGCTTGGGGAACAGGCGCGCGTTCTCCTCCTCGGTGATGTCCTTCTGCAGCCGCGCCTTCAGGTCGTCCGACGCGTGCCGGCCGCCCACGACGAGGCCGCGGATCTGCTCCACGCCATCCAGCTTCGCGTCCAGGTCCTCCGCGGACACGCGCGCGAAGCGCAGGAAGTCATCCGAGTTCGTCTGGAGGCGGGAGTAGAGGTAGCCCACCACCTTGTCCACCTCCACCTGGACCTCGTCCTCGTTGGCTCCCTCCATGGAGAAGCCTTCCACGACGACGTACTCCACCTGCTGCATGCCCGCGCGCCACAACTGCGCGAGCACGTCCTCCGCGCCGCGCTCCGGCTCCGACAGCGCGATCAGCGTGAGCGTGACGAGCTCTTCCAGCGGCAGCCCGGGCCGGAAGATGAGCTGGCGGATGCCGTCGCGGAAGAACTTGTAGGGGAGCGACGACTCCTCGGTGAAGAGCGACTCGTTGTGGAGCGTGAAGTTCTGCTGCTCCACCTTCAACGACAGCGGGCCGAACTTCTCCGTGTACGCGGAGATGGACTCCTGCGCCTTGGCGAGGAACTCCGGGAAGCGCGCCTCGTTGTGGCGGTACATGCCGATCTGCTTGATGCCCTTGAGCAGGTGGAATGCGAACGTGCGCGCAAGCTCCACCTTCTCGCGGACCTCGGGGGACTGCTCCGCCTCGGCGCTCGCGTTCGCGTCCGTGACTTTCTGGGGCTGGGCCATGAGAGACGTCCATCCTACTCCCGTCCCAGGCCCCGTCCCAATCCCAGAACCATCCTGAATCCAGGGGTTTGGCGTGACACCTGTGCAACAGTTGGTGGACTGGCGGGGAATCCCCGGTGTGTTACGCAAGGGCCCCCGTTCCCCTGGAGGTGCCGCCCATGAAGCGACTGGCCCTGTCCGCCCTCGTCCTGACGTCCCTGACGGGCTGCTTTCGCATGAGCGTGCGAAGCCCTGCGCCGCGCGATGGGGCACCCGAGAGCCGGCTGGGCGCGAGCTTCGTGGCGGGCCTGACGACGTCCGACGTGGCCGCGGGCGAATGCCGGCACGGCCTGTCGCGGGTGGACGTGTACTGGCCGTGGTGGAGCCCCATCGTCTACGCCTTCACCTTCGGCATCGTGGCCCCGCTGCGCACCGAGTACGTCTGCGCGCAGGGGCCGGATGCCGCGGGAGACGGGGCCGAGGTTCCTGCCTCGGTCCCCGGCCTGTAGCGGCCCTCCCCGCGCGAGGCAGCGGGGGAGGGCGTCAAGCCGGGTGTGCCGCCGCTCGCGTCAGTGCGACGGGGGCGGGGCTTCCGCGCCGCTCTTGCCCTTGAGGGCGGAGCGGAACAACACGGCGGTGAGGCCGGCGAAGAACACCAGGCCCCAGACGTTGGACCAGGTGGGGTGCGCCAGTTCGCTCTCGCCCACGGCGTTGAGGAAGGCGCCAATGGCGTTCTCGTGGCCGAAGAGGGCGGGCAGGTTGATGGCGCGCGTCCAGGTGCCGTCGCTGGCGATCTCCAGGAAGGCGATGAGCACGCCCGCGATGGAGCCGCCCGCGATGTAGCCGGAGGACATCAGCGTGCCGGGGGAGAACTCCGCCTCCGCCGCGCTGCCGCCGCGCAGCTTGTCCACGAAGTGGCGCACCATGCCGCCCACGAAGATGGGCGCGCTGCTGCTGATGGGCAGGTACACGCCCACCGCGAAGGGCAGGGACGACACGCCGCACAGCTCCAGCATCAGCGCGATGAAGACGCCCATCAGCACCAGGTCCCACGGCAGCCGCTGCGTGAGGATGCCGTCGATGATGAGCGCGAACAGCTGCGCCTTGGGCGCCGAGTAGCGGGTGAGCGTCTGGCCCTCGTACTCGCTGATGCGTCCGCCGATGCCGGGGTCCACCACGTACTGGATGCTGCCCGTGTCATCCACGAGGTAGCGGCCCGCGGGCACCGGCGTGTCCGCGCCGCGCACGAAGCCTTCCTTGTAGATGCGGTCCGGTCCCGCGGTGACGAGCCCCGCGTCCGACAGCTTCAGCGACGGGCCCGTGGCCGACGTCAGCGTCATCCCCGCGAGCTCCGTGGCGGGGATGGGGCGCCAGCTGCGCAGCTCCAACGCACCGTCCGCGGGCACCGCGTCCAGGCGCTCCGACCACAGCGAGCGCTTGAGCAGCGCGGGCGTCATGCCGCGCTGGGTGAGCGCGTCCTGGGACACGGCCCAGCGGTACGTGTGCTGGGTGCGCGTCTCGGTGGACATCTCCGTCACCTTCACGCCGGGGTGCGACTCCGGGATGACCGCGGTGGCGCCCTGGTTGAGCAGCACCAGCACCAGGCCGATGAACATCGCGCTCGTGAGCACGCCGACGAAGAGGGCGATCTGCTGCTTCCGGGGTGTGCCGCCGACGAGGTAGGCCGTCTTCAAATCCTGCGCGGTGGTGCCGCCGTTGGACGCCGCGATGCCCACGATGGCCGCCGTGGTGAGCGCCATGAACCGGTCCGGCGACGACGTCCAGCCGAACAGCAGGTACACGAGGCACGTCACGAGCAGCGTGGCCACCACCATGCCGGAGATGGGGTTGGAGGAGCTGCCAATCTCCCCCGTGATGCGCGCGCTCACCGTCACGAAGAAGAAGCCGAAGATGACGATGAGGATGGCGGAGATGAAGTTCACGTGCAGCGGGGGCGCCAGCCAGATGGCCAGGATGAGCAGCGCGCTGCCCACCAGCACCACGGTGATCGGCAGGTCCTGGTCCGTGCGCAGCACCGTGGGCAGCGGTCCCTGGGTGCGGGAGGCGCGCAGGGTCTCCACGCTGCGCTTGAAGGCGCCCACGATGGTGGGCAGGGAGCGGATGAGGCTGATGAGGCCGCCCGTCGCCACCGCGCCCGCGCCGATGTAGAGCACGTACGCGTTGCGGATCTGATCCGGCGACATGTCCCGGATGAGCATCCCGTTGTGCACGAGCAGCGGCGTGTCCATGCCGCTGCCGAAGAAGGACACCATCGGGATGAGGATGAGGTAGCTGAGCACGCCACCCGCGAAGGTGATGGACGCGACGCGCGGCCCGATGATGTAGCCCACGCCCAAGAGCTCCGGGGACACCTCCGTGGAGAGCGTCGCGGCCTTGAGCCCCTTGATGGGCATGCCGATGGCCTCCTTGAAGAGCTTCATCCCGGAGTAGGCGAACTTGTAGACGCCACCGATGATGAAACCCAGGATGACCGTGCGGGCGTTGGTGCCGCCCTGCTCGCCGACGATGAGCACGTCCGCGCTCGCGGTGCCCTCCGGGTAGGTGAGCTTCCCGTGCTCCTGGACGATGAGGCCCTGGCGCAGGGGGATCATCATCAGGACGCCGAGCACGCCGCCCAGGGCCGCGGTGAGGAACGCGTGCGTGAGGCTGATGTCGTAGCCCAGGATGAGCAGGGCAGGCAGCGCCGCCGCCACGCCGAACGCGAGCGACTCACCCGCGGAGCCCGTCGTCTGGACGATGGTGTTCTCCAGGATGCTGGAGCGCCCCAGGGCCCGGAAGATGGCGATGGAGAGCACCGCCACCGGGATGGACGCCGACACCGTGAGGCCCACCTTGATGGCCAGGTACACGGAGGACGCCGCGAACACGATGCCCAGCACCGACCCGAGCACCAGCCCGCGGATCGTCAGCTCGGCGGGCGACTGCTCCGGCGACACATAGGGTTTGTGCGTGGCGGGGACAGGCGTCCCCGCGAGGGGAACGCGATCATCGACGACCGGCTGCGATGCGTGGGACAAGCAGGCACTCCTGACAGGGAATCAGACGCCCTTTCTAGCAGGGTCCCCGTCCGTGCGCGAAAACACCCGTGTCCCTGGAACACGCGCGCCCCACACGCCCGGCAAGGGGCGGCGGGGCGGCGTGGGGCCTGCGCTTCACTGCCAGGATGCGTCAGCCCTGCGCGGCGAGCGTCTCCGGATCCACCTCCGCCATCAGCGCGGCCAGCTCCGACTTGAGCTTGTCCTTGGCGCGGATCTCCAGCTGGCGCGCGCGCTCGCGGGAGAAGCCGAAGTGCTCGCCCAGCTCCTTGAGCGTCATGGGGCGCTCGTTCATCACGCGCTGCTCGATGATGAAGCGCTCGCGCGGATCCAGGCGCATGAGCGCGGTGCGCACGCGGTTGTTGATGAGGCCCGCCTCCTCCTTGTCCGCGAACTCGTCGTCCTGCGGCGCCGCGGCGCTCACCACGAAGTCCACGTGGCTGTTGCCGCCGTCCTCGCCCATGGGCGCGTCCAGGGACAAGTCGCGTCCGCCCATGCGCTGCTCCATCTCCCGGACCTCGCCCGGCTTCACGTGCAGCTTGCGGGCGATCTCATCCACGTTCACCACCGCGTCGCCGCTGCCCAGCTTCTCCAGTTCGCGGCGCGTGCGCGCCAGACTGAAGAACAGCTTGCGCTGCGCCTGCGTGGTCCCAAGCTTCACCAGCGACCAGCTCTTCAGGATGTAGTTCTGGATGTACGCGCGGATCCACCACACCGCGTAGGAGATGAGGCGGATGCCCTTGTCCGGATCGAACTTCTGCACCGCCTTCATCAGGCCGATGTTCCCCTCCTGGATGAGGTCGGACATCTTGATGCCGTAGGAGCGGTACTCGTAGGAGACCTTCACCACGAAGCGGAGGTTGGCCGTCACCAGGCGGTGGCCCGCGGCCAGGTCGCCCTTGATGAAGCGGCGCGCGAGCTCCTGCTCCTCCTCCACCTTCAGGAGGTTGTACTGGTTGATCTCCGAGAGATACATCGCCAGGGAGCCGGAATTGGACGACTGCTCGGTCGAGGCCTGCATGGATGGATTCTCCGAATCTGGGGCCTCCTCGGAGGGAGGCGTTTGAAAGGTGCTCTAGGTTCAAGTCCTACAACTTGACGTGCATTGCCTTGAGCAACCGGGATGCCAACCGCGGTCGGATGTATTCGCGTGTGTCTCCAAGGGGTTGGCGGACGCAGGAGGGTGCCGGGGTAGGGCGGTCTGTAACCGTTACCCGGCCACCGGAGGAAATCCGCGGGCCTGAGTGGGTAGAAAGTGCACGTCTCTTTCGCCCCTGGGCGTGCGTCGCCGTTGCGCTCGCGAATGAGGGTTCGCGGAAACGCTAATGGCCGCGCAAGGCGCGGGTGTTGGCATTTCGGTTCCGCCCGGACGTCCCTGAGGAGGGCGGGCGACCGGGAGGGGAAGGCCGCTTCCTTCCGGAGGGCACTTCCTTTCCGATCAGGAAGCGCGGGCGGTAGGGCCTGCCTGCTCGTCTGGCCTCTGCGCGTGGCGGGCGGCTTCGGCTTCGAGCGCGCGGCGCAGCGTCCCCAGCAGGTGCTCGGTCTCTCCCTCGCGCAGGGCCCGGCCGCCGAAGCGCGCTTCCAGGTAGCGGCGGGTGAGGGGCGTGAGCGCCAGGGCCAGCGGGTGGCCAGCGCGCGCCAGCCGCGTGGTGAGGTCCTCCAGGGATTCGTCCTCCCGGCGCGGCACGTGGGCGCGGGCCAGTAGCGCGTCCACCCGATCCAGGAAGCGCGTGGCCTCCAGGCGCAGGGCGCGGCGCGGCCAGCGGGCGACGATGCGGCCCAGGCGCCAGACGAGGAAGGCCACCACGGCGGCCGTCACCCAGGCGCGCATCGGGGGCAGGCGGCTGGAGGTGGCAGCCCCTTCGGCGGTGCGGCGCGGAGGGCGCACCAGCTTGCTCGCCAGCTCGAACTGGTCGCGGAATGAGTAGTCGACGACGGACTGCCGCCAGCGCCCCTCCACCGCTTCATAGAGGGCGAGCAGCTTCTCGATCAGCTCGGAGCCCTGGCTGGTGCGGTGTGAGGGAGGGGTGGCGTCCACCGTGACGAAGCCGCGCCCCGGCACGAAGACATGCGTCCACGCGTGGGCGTCACCAGCGCGCACCAGGTAGCCCCCGTCCATCCGCGTCCCGCCGAAGAAGCCGGTGGCCAGCCGCGCGGAGATGCCCTGCGTGCGCAGCAGCAACGTGAGCGCGGTGGCGAAGTGTTCGCAGTGCCCCGCCTTGCGCGCGAAGAGGAAGTCCGCGAGCGGATCCTCCAGGGAGCCCCCCTGCTCCAGCGTGTACGCGTAGTCGCGTTGCAGGTGGCTGACGAGCTTGCGCGCCGCGGCCAGCGGTTCCTTCTCTCCATCGAGGACGCTCGCCGCCAACTGGGCCACGCGCGGATCCAGGTGTTCGGGCAGGGCCAGGAGCTGATCGCGCTCCTCGGACCGCAGGCCGGAAGGAGCATCCGCCTTCGCGTTCGGCGGCAGGCTGTAGGCTTCGTATGTGTACGCGGGCGCGGTGATGGTGAAGCGCACCTCGCCCCCGCCGTGCAGTTGGACGGTGCTGGCCCGCGTGCCGGTGGGCGTGAGGGCCAGGGCGTTGCCCAGCCGCGACGGAGACTCCAGCGCCACCAGCGTGCGGCCTCCGTAGGCGGGCAGCAGCTCCACGCGCTGGTGCAGCAGCGTGTCGCTGGCCGGGCGCAGGGTGATCTGCCGTTCGGTGCGCTGGGCTCCGACGACGTTGGTCCACTCCTGGCCGTCGAACGTGTCGTAGGTGCGGCCCACCCAGTAGGCGTCCAGCTCTTCGCGGCCCGGGTCGGGCGTGAGCGTGGCGCGCAGCACGACGCGCGGGTTGCTCTTGATGGTGCCCGCGCCGCCCAGCCGCACCGTGTCGGAGAAGCCCGCGCTGCTGACCGCGCCGAAGCCGGGGGCGGAGCGCGGGCCCACCATGGCCCAGTTGAGGCGGGGGAAGAGGATGAAGAAGGCCATCGCGCCGGCCACCGCGAAGCTCAGGCCTCCCGACAGCGGCAGCAACACCGAGCGCACCGGCACGGGCTCGCCGTCCGGCACCGCCGCCTCCACCACGCCCAGCGCCAGCGACAGGCTGGCCAGCACGCCGAACGCGATGAGGCACAGCGCGTACGTCATGTCGCCCGACAGCGCCGCGCCGCCGGCCACCATCAACAGCCCCGTCAGGTGCGTCTGTCCGTCCGCGGCGCTGTCCGGCGTGGACAGCATCCGCTGCGCGGAGATGAGGCCCGCGAAGGCGCACGCGGCCACCACCGCGTTCATCGAGCCGGACGTCAGCCGCAGGCCCAGGAGGACGGCCGCGATCAGCAGCAGCACCGCCGACAGGCGCGCATGCCGCGCCACGAGCCGCACGTCGGACAGCGCCAGCACCAGCGCCAGCAGGAACACGCCCAGCACCCACAGGGGGAGCTGCCCGGACACGGCCATGGCGCCAAACGCGGCGCCCGCGCCCAGGTCCCGCAGCACCAGTCGCAACCGCAGGGGCCTCTTCACGCCGCCTCCTGCTTCGTGATGGCGTCCACGTCCTCGAAGCCCACCCACGCGAGCGCCTGGAGGATCCGCCGCTCCTGCCCCGCGCCCGCCGCCGGACGCAGCACGTGGTCCGGAAGCTGGAGCCCGACTTCATGCCCCGCGCCGAGGAGCTGGTGCGCCTGGGCGGCGACCTCCTCGCACTGGTGCTCCAGCGCGTCGCCCGTGAGCCCGGGGGGCAGCGCGAGCTTCCAGATGCGGCGCTCCTCGCGCTCGCGCTCCACCTTGAGCAGGCGCCCCGCCGCGGCGCTCTTCTTCCAGTGGATGCGGCGCGCATCCTCGCCCGGGGCCAGCTCCTTCAGGCCCGCCACGTCGCCGGTGCCGTCATGATGGCGCGGACTGCCTGACTCACCCCGGGGGCCCGTCTCCGCCTTTCCCGGCTCCCGGCAGGCGTAGCCCCGGCGCGGGTATACGAGCAGCGTGCCCTCCAGGGAGAACACCCGCGTCTTGGCGAACAGGCCCAGTGGCCACGTGGTGGTGACGCGCACGCCGGACAGCCGCACCGGACCTCGATGGGGCGCAGCCAGGTCCGCCCGGACGACCAGCTCCTTGCCCGCTGGCAGGTAGCCCAGCCGGCCGGTGCCGACGAGCGGCGACAGGTCCTCCGCCAGCGTCAGCGCGAAGCCGTGCCCCGCCTTGCGCGACACCGCCCAGCGGTAGGCGAAGGGCTCGCGCGCGAAGGCCGCGTCGGCGCCCACCCGGCGCACCGTCAGGTCGCGCAGGCAGCGCTCGGACAGCACGCCGGACACCACCACCATGCTGAGCAGCAGGCCCAACAGCAGGTACAGCAGGTTGTTGCCGGTGTTGAGCGCGCCCAGCCCCACGCCGAACGTCACCACCAGATAGGTGCGGCCCGTCTTCGTCACCGACAGTGTGCGCGGCGGACGCAAGAGGGCGCGAAGCCGCGCCCGGAAGGGGGGGCGGGCGGGGGCCTTCACCGGGGCGCCGCCACCTTGCGGGACAGCTCCTCCACCAGGTGCGCCGCCTCGTCGCGCGCGGACACGCCCTGCACCGCGCTCCTGAGCAGCACCCGGTGGGCCCAGCAGGGCACCAGCATCGTGCGCACGTCGCCGGGGGTGACGAAGTCGCGCCCCTCCCACAGGGCCTGGGCCCGGGCAGCGGACCCCAGCGCCAGCACCGCGCGGGTGGAGGCGCCGCGCTCCAGGTCGCCGTGCTCGCGCGTGGCCCGGGCCAGCCGCACCACGTACTCCGCCACCGAGGCGTCCAGCTTCACCTCCGCGGCGAAGTCGCGCAGCGACGCCAGCTCCTCCGGCCCCGTCACCGCCTCCACCGACGCCAGGGGGGACGCCGCGCCGCGCGTGGTGAGCAGGCGCGCCTCCACGTCCGGCGCCGGGTGGCCCAGGGACAGGCGCACGAGGAAGCGATCCAACTGGGAGTCCGGCAGCGGGTAGGTGCCGGAGAAGTCCACCGGGTTCTGGGTGGCCACCACGGTGAAGGGCGAGGGCAGGGGGTGCGTCTCACCGTCGAGCGACACCTGACCCTGGGCCATGCCCTCCAGCAGCGCGGACTGGGTGCGCGGCGGGGCGCGGTTGAGCTCGTCCGCCAGCACCAACTGCCGGAACAGCGGCCCGGGACGGAAGGAGAAGGTGGCCGTCTGCGAGTGGAACACCTGCGCGCCCAGGATGTCGGCCGGCAGCAGGTCCGCGGTGAACTGGATGCGGGCGAAGGACAGGGCGCACGCGCGGGCCAGGGCTTCGGCCAGCGTCGTCTTGCCCACACCCGGCATGTCCTCCAGGAGCAGGTGCCCGCCCGCCACCACGCAGGTGACGACGCGCTGCACCTCCGTGGGTTTGCCTTGCACGGCGCGGCCAAGCTGGGCGGCGAGCCGCTCCATGACCGCACGCGCGGAAGCAGGGGTGGGAACAGGACCGAGGACGCGGGCGGGCTGGGTCATCCTGGGCGGACTCTAACCCAGGCGACCGCGAGCCGGCACACCCTCCAGGGCGGCAACTTCGCATTCGGAGCCCGCCTGCTTGCGCGGAGGCTTCCAGGATGCGCGGGGCCCGCCCGGGGCACTGCCGCTTCTAGACGGAGAGGATGTCCTCGGGCGTGTACCAGGCCCGGTTCGTCGCGGGCGAGGACAGCACGCCGAAGTAGCGGAACATCCGCTCGTGGTGCGTGGCCAGGCCGCGCATCTGCACCGCGCCCTCCTTCAGGCCGTGGGTGAGCACCCCCACCGCGCTGTCCTTGAACTCACGCAGGTGCGCGAAGTCCAGGACGACCTCGCTCTTGGCCAGCGACTGCAGCGACAGGCTCAGTTCCTGCGCCGTACGGCCGTCCAACGTTCCTTCCAGGCGCAGGGTGACCCGTCCCGCCGCCTCTTCCCGAAGAATCTGAAGCCCCGTCATGTTCCGTGCTCCTGCTGAGGTGTGCACCTGTGTGCCGCCTGCGATGGTGATGGCGGCTGAAGCACATCCCGGACCCCTTGTGGGGTCCGGCTTTCCCAAGGTGACCCGTGGGGGTGCGCAGCCGGAGAACCACACTGCACCTTCACGGGTGTTTCAGTCAGTGGCAGGCGTGCAACTTCCGCCCGAGTGTTGGCGACCGGGCGGAAGGCGTGTCACACAGCGGTCAACCCTTGCGACCTTCCGTCGGCTGGGCAGCACGCAGGCTCACCGCGCGCTCCTGCTGGGCCTTCAGCTTCTGGAACTCCTTCACGACCTTGGCGGGATAGCCGGCCATGAACTTCACCCGGTTCTCCTTCTTCGCGAGGATCTTCCGGGCGGTGGTGGGACCCGCGTTGTAGGCGACGAGCGCGCTCTCCACGGAGCCGAACCGGCCGATGAGCTCCGCGAGGTAGGCGGTGCCCAGGTTCACGTTGGTCTCGAAGTCGAACAGGTTGGTGTGCCGGCCCAACTGGAAGCCCGCCTTGCCCGCCAGGTACTTTCCCGTGTCCGGCATCACCTGCATGAGGCCCATGGCTCCCACACCGGACACCGCGTAGTTGTTGAAGGAGGACTCGCAGCGGATCAGCGCCACCACCAGCATCGGATCCAGGTTGTTGCGCTCCGCCTCGCGAACGATGGCGACGGCCAGCCGGCGCTGCTGCCGCTCGGGAAGCCCGGAGGCGCGCACGGCCTCGACGACGCCCATCTGTTCCGCGCGGAGCAAGTCCGCCTCGTCCTCGTACATCTGGAGCTTGGAAAGCGCCGCCTTGAGCTGCGCGTCCTTCTGCGCGAGTTCCGCCCTCAGGGCCGCCACGTCCGGCGCTTCACCCTGCGCACCCACCGGCACCTGCACCGGGAAAGCCCCTGCGCCCGTCCCCACCAGCACCACCGCCGCCGCCATCGCCACCGTCCAACCCCGCATCTCGCCCTCCCCTGGCGCCCGACTGCTCGCGCCCGCTGACTCGCCCACACCCAGCGACTAAGCAGACAACGTGCCAGCGTACGATGCGTGTGTATGCCTCCTTGTAAGATCCTTATAGAGCGCGTCCGGAACGGTCCTGCGGGTCCGTGGCGGGTCTGAAAAAATGCCCGGGGAGGGAAGTTTGTTTCCCAACCTGAGGCTGCAGAAACCTCCCCCTGTTGCCGCGAGGGGGCCGCGTTCCTAGCTTGCGCCTCGTTCTATTCGTGGGCCCTGTGTGGCGGGAGGCGTGGCGTGTACTGGACCATGGGCATCATTCTGATGGTGTTGTGGGTGATGGGGCTGATCACCGGTTCGACGGAGGGGCAGTGGGTGCACCTCCTCCTGGTGTTCTCCGTCATCGCCTTCGTGCTGGCCGTCGCGTCGCTGGGCCGCCGGCGGGGGCTGGCGTGAACGTGCCGGAGCTGGACATGGCGTGGCTGGAGCTGCCACGCGACAAGGCGGGCTTCGTGCGGCGCGAATGTCCCCGCTGCCAGCGCAACTTCAAGACGCGCCCGAACCGGCATGATCCGGGGATGCTGCAGCGGCTGTTGGCCGGCTACTTCCCCTTCGAGAACGTCCACGAGGCGTACACGGCGGAGGAGCTGCCCGCCTTCCACTGCCTGTACTGCGGCCACCGCGCGCTGCCGGATGCGTGGCTCACGCCGGAGCAGTCCGCCCACGTGGAGCAGATGGCGCGCTCGTGGGCGAACCACGTGCGCTACGAACAACTGGCGTATGTGCAGCGCACGCTGTCGCAGAACCCGCACCCCACCTTCGTGTCGGTGGCGCCGGAGCCGCTGCCCCGACCGCTGCCTCCGGATGAGGAGCTGCTGCGCACGCTGCCCATGCTCTGCTGTGGGGACGAGGTGCAGGCGTCGTGGGACTGGGACGCGCCCCTCGTCTGTCCGCGCTGCGGCGCGCACCATGGCGGGCTGAGCGGACGCCGGCAGGTGACCCTGGAGTTCGTACAGGAGTAGCGACACCCCGAGGCGGCAACGGCCGCGAAGCTTCGCCCCTCGTGCGAAATCCGGCAGTGGACGGCCGGGTCGCGCGGAGGGCAGGCTCGCGGGCGCGATGAAGCCCGGCCCTGTCGTCCGGGTGATGCTGATGGTCCTGGCCATGCTGGGGCCCGGCGTCGCCCACGCCCATGAGGCGGATCTGATCTCCGTGCGGGCCGTCCGCGATGACGCGTCCCCGGATCGCGTGCGCGAGACGTTGACGTTGTCCCCGGACACGCTCCGCCTGCTGCTGCCCGACCTCGGCGCGCGCGACGGTGATGCGCCAGGCGCTCCCTCCTTCTTCGACGCCCGGCGCGCGGAGCTGGAGGCGCGCGTCTGGAGCCGGGTGCCCCTGTTCGCGGACAGGGCGCCGTGCATCCTCCAGTCCTCGGGCGGTACCTGGGACGCGGAGCGGGGCGTGGCGCTGCGCGCGGACTTCCGCTGTCCACCCGGCGCGCTCCACCAGACGTTCGGCGTGCTGGACGCGCTGCCCCGGGGCTACCGGGTGATCCGCGTGGGGCTGGGGGAGGGCGGTGCTCCGGCGGGCGCGGCCTTCGCGGACCAGGGACACCCCACGCTGCCTTTGGAGGGGTCGGCTGGGGCGGTGGACGGCTTCGCCCACTGGGTGGGCCTGGGCGTGCGGCACATCCTGGAGGGCGCGGATCATCTCCTGTTCCTGGTCGCCGTGCTGCTGGTGGGCGGCTCGTTCCGGCGGATGCTGGCGCTGGTGACGTCCTTCACCGTGGCGCACTCGCTGACGCTGGGGCTGACGGCGCTCGGCTGGGTGACGCTGGGGGCGCGGGGCACGCGGTGGGCGGAGGCGGCCATCGCCGCGTCCATCCTCTATATGGCGCTGGAGAACCTGGTGCTGAAGCGACACGGGCACCGCTCGGGGCTCACCTTCCTGTTCGGCCTGGTGCACGGCCTGGGCTTCGCGAGCGTGCTGCGCGGGTACGGGCTGGGGGATGCGCTGGTGCCGGGGCTCGTGGGCTTCAACCTGGGGGTGGAGGTGGGGCAGGCGGTGGTGATGGCCTTCCTGGTGCCCGTGCTGCGAATCGTTCAGCGCAGGCCCCGTCTGCACTCGAGGGTCATGCGCGTGTCATCCATCGGGCTCGCGGGAGTAGGCCTCTATTGGATGGTTGCTCGCGGGGTCGGTTGAATTACCCCGCATGCGTTCCTAGCTTGGGGCTGATGAGGGTGGGGGAGGGACGCTGATGGGCGCGAGGCATACCCGGTTGGCCGCTGCACTGGCCGCCGCTTGGGAGGCGGAAGTGGTGTCGGCCCGCCGCATGACGGGGCTGGCGGAACGCATGAACGACGCGCGCGTGAGGGCGCGGCTGATGGTGCTGGCGGCGTTCTGCCGGGCCCATGCGTCCCGGCTGCTGGCCCGTCTGGCGGCGCTGGGACGGGGGCCGCTGCCGGTGCCCCCGGAGGAGATCGACCTGGATCCGGACACGGTGCTGGAGCTGCGCCGGGAGGGCGCCTTCGCCCGGGCGTCGGCTGCTCGCTATGAGACGACGGCGGAGATGGCCCGCCAGCACGCGGACCTGTCGTCCGCCTGGGTCTGCGAGCTCAACCGCACCGAGGAGCAGGACCGCGCCCGGGAGCTGCTCGCCCTGGCGGAAGGGGCCATGGCGGCCGTGCGGCGGGAATCCCAGGCCGTGGCGGCGCCCGCGGACTCCTGACGCGGCGCGGGCAGGGCCGGGCACCCAGGCAAGGTGTGCTCGGCCGGTGACAGTCCTGGCGTCTTGGGCGTATGAATCCGCCCATGGCGAAGGAGAGCTACAACGACCTCATCTTCCAGCTCGGCGACCTCGCCCGGGACATCCTCCCGGGCAAGCCGAACTGCCCCCGCTCCATGGAACGCGTCTACCGCGCCGAAGAGGTGCTGGAGGCGCGTCGCGAGGAGCTGGCGGTGCTGGAAGCGGAGATGAACGACGAGGATGTCGCGTACCAGGAGTACCTCGCGCAGCACGAGGACGAGTGCGCGGCCCAGCGGGAGATCACCGGACGCTTCAAGCGGGCCGTGGACGCCGTGGAAGGCAAGGTCAAGGGTCTGCGCAAGACGCTGGACACCCGCCGCGCCGACCTGCGCTACGCCATCGCCGGCCTGAAGAAGATCGAGGCGAAGCTCGCGGACCTGGAGATGGACACCCAGGACCCCGTGAAGCTGGACGCCGCCCGGCAGAACCTCAAGAAGAACCGCATCGCGCAGATGCGCCTGGCCCGCGAGGTGGAGGACTGGGAGTCACAGCTCGCCACTGCGCTGACGCCCACGCCCGGCCAGCCCGGTGGGGCCGGCATCCTGGCCCACAAGCGGCTGATCGAGCTGGAGGACGCCGCCGCGGATCAGAAACGCACCCACGACGAGCGGATGGCGGAGCTGGACCAGGCCATCGCCGCCAAGGAGGAGGAGTCGAAGGGCGCGGAAGATTATCTGGATCAGGCGTTGTTCCTGCTGGGCGAAGAGGTGTATGCCCAGCGTATCGGGGAGGCACAGCTCGCCTCCTTCTACCCCCGGCTGGATCGCGCGCAGTAGGGGGTTGCACACGCCCTTGGTGCTTGACGTGGGGAGTGTGTTTGCTATCTTGCGCCGCTTCCTGGCGGCCGCGGGCACGCGTGTAGGCCAGTTCATTGAATTCATTGGGCTTTCGGCGCCACGGGCGCTCGCTGTGAGGACGACGTGAAGGGTCTGATTGGCAAGAAGATCGGCATGACCCAGGTGTTCAACGACGAGGGCAACCTCGTTCCGGTGACGGTCATCGACGTCAACACCTGTCTGGTTGTCGGCAAGCGCACCCCGGAGAAGGATCAGTACTCCGCGGTGACCGTGGGCTTCGGCGAGATTCGCGAGAAGCTCCTGAACAAGCCGGAGCTCGGCTTCTTCAAGAAGGCCAGCGCCACGCCGCGCCGGCACCTGCGTGAGTTCCGCGTCACGGCCGAGGAGGCCGCCGCGTTCAACGTGGGCGACGCCGTCAAGGCGGACATGTTCACCAAGGGCGAGCTCGTGGATGTCACGGGCGTCACCAAGGGCCGCGGCTTCTCCGGCGTCATGCGCCGTTGGAGCTTCAAGGGTTCGCAGACGAAGACGCACGGTACGCACGAGTATCAGCGTCACGCGGGCGCCATCGGTCAGCGTAAGACGCCCGGCCGTACCTACCCGAACAAGAAGATGCCGGGTCACTACGGCGTCGAGCGCAACACCACCCAGAACCTGACGGTGGTGGACGTGGATGTGGAGAAGGGTCTCGTGCTCGTGAAGGGCGCGGTCTCCGGCCACAACGACGGCATCGTGATCGTGCGCCCCAGTATCAAGGTGGCGATGCGCGCCGCGCACAAGGCCGCGCGGTAATCCCGCCGCTGCCGACGTAGGGCGCGCCCTCAACGGCGCGCCCCATTCGACGCCCCGCTTCCGGCACCTTCGGGTTCCGGGCGGGGCGTTCGTCGTTTCCGGCATCCGACTCGCGCGGCGTGCGTCGAAACGTTGAGTGCTGGTCGCCCTGGGGACAAAGGGCGAAAACTTTACCGACAGGCGTGGGGTTCCGCTTGCGGTGAAGGGGCGCCGTGCTCACATGGCTGTCCCACGCCGGAGCCTCACCGTCGAAGCAGACGGTCGCAGGGCCGCCGGCCTACCCAACGGCCCACCCCCGGGCCGGGCAGGAGATATGAACGCACGCTCGCTTCGCGCCTTCGCAGCGCTGTGCATCTCGCTGACGGCGCTCGGCGCCGCCGCACAGGAAGACGGCGTCCTGGACTCCGCGGTCGTCCGCAACCGGCTCTACAAGCCCGCGGGCCATCCAGAGCTGTCCCTGTCCGTGGGCCTGCCGGTCCAGACGTACCTGACGGCGCACTACTTCTTCGACGTAGGCGTCGCCTACAACCTCTTCGACACGTTCGCCGTGGAAGCGCGGGCGGGCTTCGCGGCCAGCCGCCACACGGGCCTGGCGCGCTCCATCTCTGAATCCTTCCTGGACCGCGAGGACAAGCGCGTCACGGACGAGCTGGAAGACCTCTGGCGGATGAACCTGCACGGCGTCATTGGCGCCCGGTGGGCCCCCATCTACGGAAAGATTTCGCTCGTCGCGGACCTCCCGGTGCACTTCCAGACCTACCTCTGGGTGGGCGGCGGGCTGGGCAACCTGAAGCGCGAGTCGGTCATCCAGTGCACCCAGGTGGTGGACCGTGCCGCGGGCGTCTGTGACAACCGCACGGCCGTGGATGATCGCGGATCCGCGACGGAGAACTACTGGGTGAAGGAGACGCGCGTGGCGCCGGTGGTGTCCGCCGCGCTGGGCTTCCGCTTCTTCGTCAAGGAGCAGCACGGCATCCGCCTGGAGCTGCGCGACTGGATCTTCAAGGACAGCTACCGCGTGAACCTGCAGCGCGACGAATGGGAGGCCGGCAATCCCACCGGCGAGCCCGCTGGCAGCCCGGGTCTCACGCACCTGGTGCAGTTCGACCTCGGCTACACCTACTCGTTCTGACCCTTCCTATGCGACCCTTCCGTTCCATCGCGCTCCTCGTCGCCGCGGTGCCCGCCCTCGCGTTCGCGCAGGCTGCCGCCCCGGCGCAGCCGCCGGCCACCCCTGGGGCTCCGGCCTCCGTGGGCCCGGAAACGACCGCTCCTTCCTCCACCTCACCCGGAGAGCCGCCCGAGCGTTCGCGCACCCAGCGCGACGCGCCCGCGGTACCCCAGGCGACACCGGAGACGCCGGCCGCGCCCCCCGCGTCCCGTCCTGGCCCCGGGACCTCGTCGGACGACGACGCGCAGTCTCCGGCTCCCACGGGCCCAACGTCCGGCATCGCGCCGGCGGATGCCCCGGTGCTGGAGTCGCCGGAGTCCGGTGAGGCCCCGCGCACCACGGACGCCCAGCAGCAGCGACTGGTGAACGGCGCGCCGCTCTACAACCCGAACGTGAACGTCCACATCGTCCAGAAGAAGCGCTTCGCGGACGAGGGCAAGCACGAGCTGGTGCTGTACCCGGGCGTCGTCCAGGTGAACGGCAAGTTCACCAACCACGTGGGCTCCGCGCTGCACTACGTCTACCACCTGCAGGAGAACTTCGCCCTCCAGGTGGGCGGCCAGTACAACTGGTACTCCGATGAGAGCGACTTCAACCTGGAGCTCATCGACAAGGTGCGCGAGCAGGCCCAGGCCGCGTCCTCGCTCCTGCTCCAGTGGGGCGCGCACGCGGGCGTGGAGGTGACGCCGCTCTACGGCAAGTTCGCCTTCTTCAACAACTCGCTGGCGCAGTTCAGCGTGGTGCTCTCCGGCGGCGCGGGCGTGGGCAAGACGCGCCACCTCATCCGCCCCAAGGTGGCCAACGAGGTGGACGGCCAGACGTACCAGGTGCCCGCGCGCTTCGGCGACACCGGCAACAAGTTCCTGGGCGAGGTGGGCGGCGGCTTTCGCGTGCAGTTCGGCGAGTCCTACGCCATCCGCCTGGAGGTGCGCGACCTCATCTACACCGCGCGCGTGGACAAGGTGGACGGCTGCAACCTGGGTGATTTCGAAGCGCTGGAGGCCGCCCGGGCCGCGAACCAGCCCTTCGACGGCCTGTCGCTGAGCGGCGGTTGCAAGGTCGCGAAGTTCGACGGCGTCGATCCGGAGACGAAGAAGAACTACCGCGAGGACATCATCCTCGGCCGCGACCTGGTGGCCGAACCCTCGTCGGACGTCCTCAACAACGTCAGCTTCTACGCTGGCTTCTCGATGCTCTTCTAACCATGTCCCGACTGCTCCGACTCCTCGTCGTTATCGGGCCCCTCGTCGTGCCGGCCGCGGCCTTCGCCCAGCAGGACGTGGGCGCCTACAACCGCGCGCTGTCCGCCTTCAACGCCGGCCAGTTCGACTCCGCCGCCCCCCTCTTCGCGCAGCTGGCCGAAGGGGAGGACGCGGACCTGAAGGGCAAGGCCGAGTACTACCTGGCGCAGACCTTCGCGAAGAAGGAGCTGCCCGTAGCTGCCTTCATCTCCTACGCGGCCATCGTCAACGCCGGCCCCAAGCACCCCTCGTACCTCAAGGCCATCGAGGGGCTGGTGGACATGCAGCAGCGGCTGGACGAGCAGAACCTCATCCCCAGCATCCTGAACCAGGCCTACTCCGACGAGGTGCGCGACCAGTGGGTCACGCTGCCCAAGGAAGTGCTGGCGCGGATCAACTACCTGGTCGGCACCGCCACCCAGCGCCGCATGCGCTTCGACGAGGCCCGCGCGCTGCTGGAGGCCGTGCCCGCCGACAGCCGCGTCTACGCGAAGGCCCGCTATCTGCTGGGCACGGTGCTCGCGGATCCGCGCTTCCCGGGCCGTCCCGGGGAAGGGGAGACGCTGGACAAGGAGGCCATCGCCGCGTTCCAGACGGTGCTCTCCACCAAGGAGCCCCAGGTGGAGCTTCCGGAGACGCGCGAGCTGGCGCTCCTGGCCCTGGGCCGCGTGCACTACCGCCGGGGCGAGTACGCCGACGCGGTGAAGGCCTACGAGGGCGTGCCCCGCTACGCGCGCTTCTGGGATCAGGCCCTGTTCGAGAACGGCTTCGCCCGCTTCCAGAACGAGGACTTCGGCGGCGCGCTGGGCAGCCTCCAGGCCCTGCACGCCCCCCAGTTCGAAGGCGCCTTCCAGCCCGAGTCGTGGATCCTCAAGTCCACCGTCTATTACTACTCGTGCCTCTACGACGAGGTGAAGACGACGCTCGCGGCGTTCGACGAGCGCTATGGCCCCATGGCGAAGCAGCTGGAGCCCTTCACCGGCGAGGAGCTGCCGCCCGTGCAGGCCTTCAACCTAGTGGCCTCGGAGAACCGCCGGCTGCCTCGCGCGGTGTACCTGTGGATCCGCAACAACGAGCGCATCCGGGAAGTGATGCGGACCCTCACCCGCGTGGACGCGGAGAAGCGCGCCATCACGGATGGGCCCTGGCGGGGCACCCCGCTGGCCGCGCAGACCGTGGCGTCGCTGGAGGAGATCCGCGGCACGCTGCTCCAGGTGGGCGGCACGCTGGCGAAGAACCGCATCCAGGAGGCGGCGGACAACCTCCGCACCTTCTCCGACCAAGCGGAGATCATCCGCGTCCAGACGGCGCTCGACGAGAAGGACCTCTTCTCCGCGGGCGTGGACCAGAAGACGCTGCTGACGCGCCAGACGCTCTACCGTCCGAAGATGCCGGGCGCGTCGTGGAACTACTGGCGCTTCCAGGGCGAGTTCTGGATCGACGAGATTGGCTACTACCAGTACACGCTGAAGCGGGGCTGTCCCGCACGCCAGGAGAAGTAGGCGCGAAGTAGGACCCCGGCGTACCCGCCTGCCCAGCAAGCTCGTCAAGAGAGGCCCCTCACCGCGACCCTGTGTCGTGGGGAGCGGGCCTCTTCCTCGTTGTTGAGTCCTGGAAGTTCGCTCGGGGCGATCGCGTACGCCGGGGCACAAGGCACGTTCCGGGCCACTTCCCAACCTGGGTACCCGCGTCTACTTTCCGTCGTCCCTCCCGGTTGGGCAGAATTTTGCCCACGTTGGCGAGGCGCGGTTCTCCAGGAGCTCGCATGAAGGTGTTTCTTCGGTTCGGTGCACTGGCGGTGGGCGTCGCGCTCGCGGCCGGTGGGGTGGGGGAGGCGGAGGCGGCGGAGCCGACGGCACCGGCGCGGAAGGTGGCGACGAAGAAGTCCTCTTCGGCGGCGAAGGCCGCGAGCAAGAAGGGCGACGCCGCTGGCAAGAAGGAGGACGCGAAGAAGGGGGCCGACGCCAAGAAGGCGGAGCTTCCCCCCGGCGTGGCGCCCCAGGACATGCGCAAGGGTCCGGCGCGGGTGAAGCCCGCTTCGGCCAAGTTCGCGGACGTGCCGCGCATCGCGGACTCCAAGAAGGACGCGATGGCGGACAGGAAGCGCGACGAGGCCATTGAAGGCTTCAAGCGCCTCATCCCCAAGCTCCAGGAGACCTCCACCCAGAAGGCGGAGATGCAGTACCGCCTGTCGGAGCTCTACTGGGAGAAGTCCAAGTACCTCTACCAGTTGGAGATGGAGAAGTTCCTCGCGGCGGAGAAGGCCTACGACGCGGCGGTGGCTCGCGGCGAGAAGGTCACCGCGCCGGAGCAGGACCACACCGGGTCTGAGCGCTACCGCGCCGACACGATGCGCATCTACGAGGACATCCTTCGCGAGTACCCGGAGTACCCGGCCCGCGACGAGGTGCTCTTCTCCCTGGGCTACAACCTCTACGAGCTCAACCGCCGCGACGACGCGGTGGCGCGCTACGAGGAGCTGATCCGCGACTTCCCCAAGTCGCAGTTCGTCCCGGACGCGTACATCCAACTGGGCAACCACTACTTCGAGAACAACAAGCTCGGGCCCGCGAAGGTGAATTACGAGAAGGCTCGCGACTCGGGCGTTCCCAAAATCTACGCCTACGCGACCTACAAGCTGTCCTGGTGTGACTTCAACGCGGGCGACCTGGACGCGGGCCTCAAGAAGCTCCACGAGGTGGTGGACTACGCGGGCCAGCGCGGCGAGGAGCTGGGCGACCTGCGCACGGAAGCCCTCAACGACCTGACCGTCTTCTACGTGCAGTTGGATCAGCCCAAGGAGGCGCTCGCCTACTTCAAGGAGAAGGCGCCGCCGAAGCGCCAGGGCCGGCTGCTCGCGAAGACGGCCGCGGGCCTGGTGGACGCGGGCCACTTCGACAGCGCCATCCTGGTGTACCGCACCCTCATCGACGACTCGCCCATGGGCGTGAACGCGCCGGAGTACCAGCAGGCGGTGGTGCGCGCGTATGAGGGGCTGCGTCAGCGCCAGCAGGTCCGCAAGGAGATGAAGCGGATGGTGGACCTCTACCGCCCGGGCGGCGAGTGGTGGACCACCAACGCGGGCAACGCGGGCGTGCTGCGCAATGCCTTCAGCGTCACCGAAGAGGCGATGCGCGTGATGGTGACCGAGTACCACCAGGAGGCGCAGAAGACGCGCCAGGTGGAGACCTACCGGCTCGCGCGCGACATCTACAAGCAGTACGTGGAGGCGTTCGCGTCCAGCGAGAACCCGGAGTTCGTCGCGGACTCGGCCTTCAACATCCGCTTCTTCTACGCGGAGATCCTCTGGGCCCTGGAGGAGTGGCAGGTCGCCGCGGGTGAGTACGACGCCGTCGTGGCCTTCAAGATTCCGGACCGCGACTCCGCGCGCGAGGTCTCCAACGAGGCCTACCGCAAGAGCGCGTCGTACAACGCGGTGCTCGCGTACGACAAGCTCGTCAAGATTGAACGCGGCCAGCTCTCCAAAAGCGACCTGAAGGACGGCCAGAAGGTCGACGAGAAGAAGGACAAGGGCGACGTCGCCAAGCAGAAGCTCGTGAAGCGCGACGCCAAGGAGCAGGCGGAGCAGCCCCTCACGAAGTTCGAGGACCGGCTGGTCGCCGCGTGCGACACGTACAACAGCCTGTACCCGGGCAACCAGGATGAGATCGACCTGCGCTACCAGGCCGCCGTCATCCTCTACGACCGCGCGCACTTCGTGGACGCGGCCCGCCGCTTCGGGGAGATCATCGAGAAGTTCCCGGAGGAGCGCCGCTCGCGCGATGCCGCGGACCTGACCATGTACGTGCTGGAGAGCCGCGAGGAGTGGCTCGAGCTCAACACGCTGTCGCGCAAGTTCCTGGGCAACAAGAAGCTGTCCAAGCCCGGCTCCGACTTCGCCGGTCGCGTGGCCCGCGTGGTGGAGGGCAGCCAGTACAAGTACGTGGACGAGGTCGTCTACAAGAAGGAGAAGAACCCGGCGAAGGCGGCCGAGCAGTTCCTCACCTTCGTGACGGAGTTCCCCAAGTCGGAGAACGCGGACCGCGCGCTCACCTACGCGATGGTCATCGCGCAGGAGGCGGGCGAGGTCGACAAGGGCATCACCGCCGGCGAGCGCGTCCTCAAGGAGTACCCGACCAGCCCCTTCGAGCTGAAGACCCGCTACACGCTGTCGGGCCTCTACGAGAAGGTGGCCGAGTTCAAGAAGGCCGCCGCCATGTCGGAGTCCTTCGTGTCCGCGTACGACGCGGCGATGAAGGCCCGCGAGGCGAAGAGGGACACCAAGAAGGCCAAGGGCAGCGCGGTGGCGAAGAAGGACGACATCCCGGGCGCGGAGGACGCGGAGTCCACGCGCGAGCAGAGGGCCGCCGAGCGCAAGGTGCAGGTGGACGAGGCGGGCGCGTGGGTGGCGGATGCCCTCTTCAACGCGGGCGTCTGGTACGACGGCCTGGGCGAATCCCAGAAGGCCGTCACCGCGTGGAACAGCTACCTGACGCGCTTCAAGGACCGCAAGGACGTGCCCCAGGTGGCGTTCTCCATCGGGCTCGTCTGGGAGAAGGAGAAGAAGTGGGGCGATGCGGCCCGCGCCTTCAGCTCCTTCGTGGACACCTACGGCCGGGACTCGCGCACCGTCGCAGGCCAGCCGTACCTCGCCCGCTACCATGAGCTGCTGGCGTACCAGAAGATGAAGGACATCCGGGGCCAGGAGAAGGCGCAGGACGAACTGGTGCGCGGCTGGAACAAGCTGGCGGAAGGCGTGCGCAAGGATGCCGCGGTGCTCAACGCGTATGGCCACGCGCGCTTCCTGGCGCTGGAGCCCACGTGGAAGCGCTTCTCGGACATCA
This sequence comes from Corallococcus sp. bb12-1, assembly GCF_026626765.1. NCBI lineage: Bacteria > Pseudomonadati > Myxococcota > Myxococcia > Myxococcales > Myxococcaceae > Corallococcus > Corallococcus sp. bb12-1. The sequence continues at coordinate 259,832 of NZ_JAPNJZ010000007.1, forward strand.
AGTTCACGCGCGTCTCCACCATCCGCCGCGACCTGACGGCGAAGCAGAAGGAGATGCAGAAGGTGGAGAAGGAGTACGCGGCGGTGCTCGCCACGGGCTCCGGCGAGTGGGGCATCGCGGCGCTGACCCGCATCGGCCTTGCGTACGCGGACTTCGCGCGCAACATCATGGACTCGCCGGATCCGTCCGGCCTGGATGATGATCAGCTGAGCATGTACCGGGGCGAGCTGGAGACGCTGGCCCTCCCGCTGGAGGACAAGGCGAGCGAGGCGCTGGAGAAGGGCCTCCAGAAGGCCTACGAGCTGGGCATCTACAGCGAGTGGACGCTGGCCGCGCAGGATCAGGTGAACCGCTTCCGTCCGGGCGCCTACGCCCAGGTGAAGCCGGTGACGTACCGGGGCAGCAGTGATTCGCGCATCGCCGCGGGCGTGCTGAAGGACCTCAATGGCCCCGTCAGCGCCTCCGCGGAGCCCAAGCCCCAGACGCCTCCCGCGCCGGAAGGCACGCAGCCGGAAGGGCAGAAGCCCGCCCTTCCCGAGGGTTCGCGCTCCGAACCCACCGCGCTGCTCGAGGGGGTGCAGCCGTGAAGACGACGAACCGCAACGACATCAGCAGCCAGTTCGAGGGGATGGGGACGCAGCGGATGAACGGGTTTCGCACCAAGCGGATGTTCCTGGCGGGGGCCTTCGCCTTCGCCTTCACCACGGCGTGCGCCACGGGCCCCCGGCCCACGCCCGTCGCGATGAACGCGGTGGAGAGGCCCGCCGCCATCGTCCCCACCACCCCCGCGCCCGAAGTGGCGGAGAAGGGCAGCGTGGACAACCTGTTCGCGGAGGCCCTCAAGGCCTACGAGGCCGGGGACCTGGACACCGCGAAGAAGGGCTTCGAGCAGGTCGTGGCGAAGGAGCCCAAGACGCTCAACGCGCAGTTCAACCTGGGCGTCATCGCGGAGAAGCAGGGTCGTCCGGCGGATGCGCGCGCCGCCTACGAGAAGGTCCTCTTCCTGGATCCGGCCCACACGCCGTCCGTGATGAACCTGGGCCTGATGCACCGGCACGAGGGCCAGTTGGACGAAGCCATCGCGCTGTACACGAAGGCGCTCCAGACGCCGGGCCACGAACACGTCGAGCCCGTCCTCAACGGGCTGGCCGCGACGTACCGGCTGGCGGGCAAGCTGGACGAGGCGGAGGCCACCGGCCGGCGCGTGCTCGCGCGCAGCAAGGACAACCCGGAGGCCTACAAGACGCTGGCGCTGGTGGCGTATGACCGCGGCCAGTTCCGTCTGGCGGAGCTGCTGGTCATCAACGCGCGCAAGGTGGCGGAGAAGGACCCGGCCATCTCCAACACGCTGGGGATGATCTACCTGAAGATGGAGGACCGTCCGCGCGCCCTGGCCCAGTTCCAGAAGGCCGTGTCGCTGGATGACAACTTCGCCGCCGCGCACCTGAACCTGGGCGCGCTGGCGCTCTCCTACCGCGACTACGCGGGCGCGGAGCGCTCCTTCACCAAGGCCCTGTCGCTGGAGCCGGAGGGCGTGGAAGGCCAGCTGTACCTGGCGTACGCGCTGGACGGTCAGAAGGGCATCGACCCGAAGAAGGGCGTGGCCGCGGGCGAGGCGTTCGAGAAGGTGCTCGCGCGCCGCTCCGAACAGCCGGAGGCCGTGTGCGGCGCGGGCTGGGCGTACGCGGCGGACCGCGCGGGCTTCGAGAAGGCCATCGCCTTCCTGGATCGCTGCAAGGAGCTGGGCGCCACGTCCTCGCAGGACAAGCAGCTCATCACCGCCAAGGTGCAGGGCCTGCAGACGATGCTGAAGAACCCGCCGGCCCCGCCCCCCGCCGCCACGGCGCAAGGGGAGGGCGAGCCGAAGAAGGACGGCGCGGCAGCCATCGGAGGCGCGGGTTCGTCCTCGTCCATGATGAACCAGTTGCCCCAGGACACCGCCGCGCCCGACCAGGCTCCGGCGACCGACGCGGCCACGGGGACCTCTCCCGAGGCGGCCCAGGCGGCCCCGGCACAGCCGGCGGGCGGTCAAGCCGTCCCCGAGTCGCAGGCGGCCCCTGTGCCTGCCCCGACGCCCTGAAGAAAGAACAGTCGCCCCGGCTGGAAGAACGAGAACTTTCTTCCCGACTCCAGCCCCCCAGGTGCAAGCGACCGGGCGACTCCCTTAGAATCCAGGGACTTGGAGTTGGTGCGAGCCCTGCAATGGAAGCCACGAAGCTGGGCTACCGGAGACTGCACATGAAGCGACTGCTGGCATCGGTGGTGATGGTGGGGGTGCTGGGGGTAGCGGCCCCCGCCCTGGCGCAGAACAGCGGCGGAGACTCCGTGAAGGTCATCCAGGAGGAGGACCGCACGGTGTACCGCAAGAAGACGGTGATCGATTTCACGGATGTGGCGGTGGAGGGCGAGCTCACCAAGCCGGAAGGCTCCTACGTCCTCAATCGCAAGAAGACGGACTTCCAAAGCCTCATCAAGGTCCGGGAGAACTTCGACCCGGAGTTGCAGAAGTCAGCGGACAATCTTTAGACGGGCTCTCAGGCGGCGTTGAACGTTTTCGGGACGGGAAGGGAAGAAGGAAGAACTTCATGGCGGCGGCGAGAAAAAACGGTTTGACGCTTCGGATTACGACTCCAGACGGCTCCATCCAGGAGACCGTGTCGGAGGCGGAGAGTGTCATCGTGGGGTCGGGCGCCCAAGCGGCGGTGAAGATTCAGGATCCGCGGGTCTCCAATCTCCATGTGATGCTGAAGGTGGACCACGATGGTTCGGTGACGGCCATCGACCTGGGCAGTGAAGGCGGTACCCAGGTCTCAGGGCAGAAGCTCGTCATTCCCACGGCGCTCAAGCCGGGTGACGTGTTGACGGTGGGGACCTCGCGGGTGGAGGTGCTCTTCGGTGACACGCCCCGGTCGGTGGCTCCGGTGGGCGCGGCGGTGGCGATGCCGGGTGCGTTCCATCAGTTGCCTCCTCGCGGTCCGGCGATGCAGCCGGCTGCGCAGGTGGCTCCCCCGGTCCGGCGCGACGTGGCGCCTCCCCGGGCTCCGGTGCAGGCGGCGGCGCCTTCCAACCTCGTGGGCACGGTGAGCACGCCGCGGTCCTCGGCGGCGGGGGGCATGCAGGTGTCCACGGCGAATCACGCGGCGCCTGCGCCGGTGTTCGGCCCGTCGGCGCCTCCGGGGATGGTGCGCAAGCCCACGCCCCCGGCGATCGCGGCGGCGACGAAGCCGCAGCTGGCGGCGCACCTGCAGGATCCCCTTCCCCTGGACGCGCAGCCGACGCCCGAGGCGAAGGTGCTCCAGGTGGCGCTGCTCTGGGGCGACCAGATGCTGGAGGTCCAGCACTTCAAGGACGGCGCTCCGGTCACCATCGGCGAGGGCAAGAAGAACGCCTTCCACGTGTTCGTGCCGCAGGTGGGCAACCGCCACGTGCTCGCGGTGAGCAAGGGCGACAAGCTGGAGCTCAAGGCTCCGGCGGGCTCTGGCGTGTTCGTCACCAACAAGGGTGACGTGCGCACCAAGGACGCGCTGCGCGCCGCGGGTCAGCTCAACTCCGCTTCGGCGGATCAGGAGCAGGTCTTCACCCTGGGCCTTCACGACCGCGCGGAGGTGTCGCTGGGCACCGTCGGCTTCATGATGCGCTATGTGAAGCCTTCTCCGGCCATCCTGGCCACCTCGCTGTCGGACCGCGACTTCGGCTTCTTCAAGATCGCCGCCATCTGCATCCTGGCGTCGGCCGCGTTCGTCGCCACGATGGTGCTCACGCCGCACTCCGAATCGCGCTCCGCGGACGACGTCTTCGAGTCCCAGCAGAGCGTGGCGAAGTTCCTCATCGCCCCGCAGAAGAAGGTGGAGGCGAAGAAGCTCCAGCTCTCCGGCGTGGAAGAGGGCGCCAAGGCGAAGGACGAAGAGGGCAAGTTCGGCAAGGAGGAGGCGAAGCTGGCGGAGGCCGCGCCTTCGAAGCCGGGCACCAACGTCGTGGACAAGAGCAAGAAGGAGAAGGACCGCCAGGTGGTGGGCAAGGTCGGCCTCCTGGGTGCGCTCAAGGGCATGAAGGGTGGCGCGTCGGACGTGTTCGGTCCGGGCGGCATCGGCACCGGCATCAACAACTCGCTGGGCGGCCTCAAGGGCGGCGCGGCCATGGGTGATGCGCAGGGCGTGGGCGGCCTGGGTTCGCGTGGCACCGGCAACGGCGGCGGCGGCACGGCGCTGGGCATCGGTGGCCTGGGGACGCAGGGCAATGGACGCGGCGTGGGCGGCTCGGGCGGCATCGACCTGGGTGGCCGTGGCAAGTCGGTGACGAAGGTGATTCCCGGCAAGACGACGGTGGTGGGCGGCCTGGACAAGGACGTCATCGCCAAGGTCATCCGGCGGCACCAGAACGAGATCAAGTACTGCTACGAGTCGGAGCTGAACAAGAACCCGGCGCTCGCGGGCAAGGTCGCGGTGGCCTTCACCATCGACCCGGCCGGCGCGGTGGCGGACGCCAACGTGGCGGAGACGACGCTGGGCAGCACCCCGGCGGAGAACTGCATGCTCTCCCGCATCCGTCGCTGGAAGTTCCCGGAGCCCAAGGGCGGCGGCGTGGTGTCCGTGACGTACCCCTGGATGTTCTCGCCCTCCGGCGCGGACGGTGAGGGGTAGCACGCTGGCCCTGACGTCTGGCGGTTCGTAGACTGGAAGACCAAATGGCGTGGACGAAACGGTCCACGCCATTTTCGTTTTTCCCCGCTGCCGTTTCGTGCGCGGCATCACTAGTGTCCGTGCGCCACTCCGAGCGTGTGAGTGGCGCGAGAGGACCACCGTGACGGGAGGAGTCGTGAGGAAGTCGCTGCTGTTCGCCGCGCTCGCGCTGGGGACGCCGGCCCTGGGGGCCACCCCACCGGAAGGCGTGCCGTTCGAGCCGCGCCGGGGTTTCTTCACCGAGACCGACGTCGGCGTGTTCTTCACCGTGGGCGGTGAAAACAACTACTCCAACGCGCAGTCGTACCTGCAATTGGGCATCGGCTACGACCTGACGGAGCGGCTGTCGCTGGGGGCGCACTTCGCGCTGGGGTCCTCCGCGCAGAACTGCTTCGCGGGCTACCTGCCGCAGTCCAACGTCTGCGCCCTGTCGGACAACTTCACCGTGGCCTTCGGCGACCTCACGGCCGCCTACCACGTGAAGCTGGCCAACCGCTTCTACCTGACGCCCAAGGTGGCCGCGGGCTACACGCGGTTGGATCCGACGCCGGTGGATCCGGACCAGGGCGACCCGGGCCGCTCCGTCAACGCCTTCAACGCGGGCCTGGGCGTGGGCGTGGAGTACGCCACGTCCTTCGACCACTTCTCGGTGGGGGCGGATGTGATGGGGCGCTACATCATCGGGCCCAACATCATGACCTTCGCGGTGTTCCCCCGGGTGAAGTACACGTTCTGAGGTCCGTCACCGCGGAGTGCGCCGGGCCGGAGTCACGGGGCCGGGCGCGCGCCGGGCGTACTCGGCGGGCGGACAGCCCACGACGCGCCGGAAGTCGCGGATGAAGTGCGCCTGGTCGAAGTAGCCCAGCTCCAGCGCCAGCGTCGTCAGCTCCGGCGGTGGCACCTGCTTCAGCCGCTCCGCTGCCTCGTGCAGCCGGTAGCGCTGGATGACCCACTTGGGGCTCACGCCCACGTAGCGGCGGAACAGCCGCTGCACCGTGCGCAGGCCCGGGCCTCCGGGTGTCAGCAGGTCCTCCACCTTCGTCACCGCGCGGTCCTCCAGGATGCGCGTGACCATCCCCTGCACCCCGGCCACGTTCGGATCCGCCGCGGGCAATCTCGTGCGCAGGAAGGCCTCCGTCAGGGCCACGCGCTCCGCGTCCGCGTCGCGGGTGACGTCGGTGGCGAGGATGGCCGCCTCCAGCGTGAGCGCCTCCGGGCCCAGGAGCGGGGCCGGGGCCACGGTGCGTCCCGTGAGCGCGGACACCGGCGTCTTCACGAAGGGGAAGAAGCCGCCGGGCCGGAACTTGATGCCGAACACGCCGCCCAGGCGCTCCAGGAGGATGGAGAAGCGCCCGGAGTGCACGCCCCCGATGCGCGAGGTGCCGTCCTGGAAGGTCCAGTGCACGGACGGGTGGGGGAGGTTCTGCTGGAGGAAGGGCGGCTGTCCACGCAGGTCCCAGCGCACGGCCCAGAAGTGTTCGACCCACGGGCGCAGGTCCTCGGCGGGCAGGAGGCGCGCGTGCGCGAAGTGCCGCGCGTCCGGCCGGGGGTACAGCAGGCCACGGGCAGGGCCCGCGCTCGACGCCACCATGGTCCATGCCTCCCGGGTTTCGGGTTGCCGCGTTTCTACAATCGCACTTCGGAGGTGGACAGGTGCTGGCCTCCCACCGCGATGGAAGGCGGACACCGGGCCGGACCCCGGGTCGGATTCAGGTCCCTTCCGAAGATGCGCACCGTGGGCCGGTCCCCTCGCTTGACCGTCCCGGGTGTGCCCCATGGCGTCCGTCGTCCGTTCCCGCGCTTGCGCGCTGGTGCTGGTGGTGTCGTTGCTGTCCGTGCCGGCCTTCGCGCAGGGCATCGCCTCCATCCCCTACGGGGACACGTGTTGGGGCACCGGGGCGGACGCGGATGGCGACGGGCTCAACGACGACTGTGAAGATCAGGTGGCGTCCGCCTTCATGCCGGCGCTGTGGCTCGCGAAGAACGAGCGGGGCGCGGGCCGCCGGCCGTACTTCGCGGTGAAGTCGCAGTCCTTCGCGCTGCGCACGCTGCGCATCTTCTACCTGGCGGCCTTCTACGAGGACCACGGCATCCTGGGCGGCGTCGTGGACGCGCACGACGGCGACACCGAGTTCCAGGTGCTGGAGGTGCACTACTCCGACGGCCGCTGGCTGCTGGACTGGGCCTTCCTCTCCGCGCACCTGGAGACCGTGTGCGAGTCCTCCGCCTGGTACAGCTGGGCGCAGCTCGAATACCTGTCGGAGTTCCGGGGCGCGCCGCGCATCTACGCCGCCCAGGACAAGCACGGCTCCTACAACTCCGTGTCCACATGCGACCGGGGCGGCTGCTACGTGGATGGCTGTTCGCAGGGCCGCTCGGAGCTGCTGGACCCGGACAACCGGCTCGCGTCGCGCAACGTGGGCTCCACGGGCACGCCGTTGATCAACTCCGTCACGTTCCGGGGACAGACGGAGCGGCTGCTGGACGCCGTGGAGTTCAGGGGCTGGGACAACCAGTGGTACCGGTCCAACGCCACGCCCTACCGCGCGCGGTTGATCCGCTTCGGCTTCTAGCGCGCCATGGGTCCCCCTCCGCCTTCGAAGTCGTCGGGGCTGCGACCAAGGACCCGCATGGTGCTCGCGGCGGGCGGCGTGGTCGCCATGAGCCTGCTGCTCGCGGGGCTGGATGCCGCCCGGACGGCCGGAGCCGAGCCGGCGTCTCCCGTCCACCCCGACGCCCGCATCCCTCCGGAGCGCGCCGCGTCCGGGCCTGGAGCGCCGTCCCTCGCGGCCCTGAAGCCTTCCGCCGCCAACGGGGGCACGTCCGAGGACTTCCGGCTCGCCAGCATCCTGGGCGAGGTCTGGGAGCCCCTTGCCTCCACGGCCTTCATCGAACAGTTGGACACGGACCGGCCCTGGGCCTGCGCGGGCAGCGCCGTCAGCGTCGTCGCGAGGGTGGGTGGCTCGCGCGAGCCCGACCTGATGGAGCGCTGGGTGTGGCCCACGCCGGAAGGCCGCGCGGGGCTCCAGCCGGGAGCGGCGCTGGACTGGCGCGCGCCCTCCGTTCCGGGACGCTACCCGGTGCGCTTCCAGCTCTGCCGCGACCTGGGAGGCCGCCGCGTCGGGGTGCTGGCCGAGCGCACGGTGCTGCTGGAGGTCCGGGACTGCGAGGCCGGGGCGGAGTCTCCGCTGCGCCTCGGGTCCCGGCAGGACGGCCCGTCCACCTTCACCTTCGAGGTCCAGGGCCTGGAGGAAGCCGGGTCCGTCCGCGCGTACGACTGGGACCTGGGGGATGGCACCACGGAGGAGACGGAAGGGCCCATCCTCGAACACACCTACGCGGTGGAGCCCGCGGACGGCGCCGTCCCCCGGCGCTTCACGGTGCGCGTGCGGGCGCGGATGGAGTCCGGCGCGCTGCGGTCCATCACCACCTTCGTGGGCGTCCGCCCGCTGGCGCTCCCGGAAGCGCCGCCCCGCGTGGCGCTGAAGGTGTCCCGCTGGCAGCCGCTGCTGGAGACCGGAGGCTGGCGCAGCGAGGTCTCCGTGCACATCCCGGAGGGCGCGGAGGCCGTCACCTGGGCGGAGGTCGAACGCATCCTCGTGGGCTGGGACGACCAACGGCGGGCCACGCGGATGCCCTGGGAGCGCGCCCTGACGGTGCAGGAGACGCTGGAGCGCGGCGGCTTCCGGGCGGCGGTGGTGGTGGGCCCGGACGAGGCGACGCCCGACATCCAGCAGGTGTTGGACGTCCTCCACGGCCGCGACGCGCGGGGCAACGACGTGGTGGTGTCCTGGGCGTCGTTCAAACAGGAGCACCCCTGAACGAAGAAGAGGCCGCCACCCGGGTGGGTGACGGCCTCTTCAAGACTTCGGGAGCGACGAAGGCTGCTTAAGCGTCGTTGCGCTCTTCGCGCTTGCGCTCACGCTCGGCGCGGTAGCGGTCGCCGTTGGCCAGCGCCTTCTTGCGCATGCGCACGGACTTGGGCGTCACCTCGACGAGCTCGTCGTCGGCGATCCACTCCAGGGCCTTCTCCAGCCCCATCTCGCGCGGCGGGACGAGGAGGACGTTCTCGTCGCGGCCGGCGGCGCGGATGTTGGTGAGCTTCTTCTCGCGGCAGCAGTTGACGTTGAGCTCGGACGGGTGGGAGTGCTCGCCGATGATCATGCCCTCGTACACCGTGACGCCTTCGCTCACGAACAGCTGGCCACGCTCCTGGATGCTGAACAGGGCGTAGGGCACCGTGTCGCCCAGGCGGTCGGAGACGATGGCGCCGTTGGCGCGCTTCGGGATGTAGCCGAACCACGGCTCGAAGCCGTCGAACTGGCTGCTCATGATGCCTTCACCGCGAGTGATGGTGAGGAACTCCGAGCGGAAGCCGATGAGGCCGCGCGCGGGGATGCGGAACTGGAGCCGGGTGCGGCCCGAGCCCAGCTGCGCCATGTCCGTCATGCGGCCCTTGCGGGGCCCCAGGCGCTCCGTCACCACGCCCACGCTGGTCTCCGGCACGTCGCAGAACACCAGCTCCATGGGCTCGTGCAGGACGCCGTCCACGTGCTTGGTGATGGGCTCCGGGTTGGAGGCCGTCAGCTCGTAGCCTTCGCGGCGCATGTTCTCGATGATGACGGCCAGGGCGAGTTCGCCACGGCCCACCACGCGGAACGCGTCCGGCGTCGCGGTGTCTTCCACGCGCACGGCCACGTTGCGGTACGCCTCGCGGTACAGGCGCTCGCGCAGGTTGCGGGAGGTGACGAACTTGCCTTCCTTGCCCGCGAGCGGCCCGTCGTTGACCTTGAAGATCATCATCATCGTGGGCTCGTCCACGGTGATGCGCGGCAGGGCCACCGGCTTCTCCGCGTCGGCGATGGTGTCGCCGATGGAGATGTCCTCGATGCCCGCGATGGACACGATTTCACCCGGGCCGGCGTCGGCGATTTCGACGCGCTTCAGGCCGGAGAAGCCGTACAGCTTCACGATCTTGCCCGGCTGCACCTTGCCGCCGTCGCGGACGACGGACACGGGCATGTTGGCCGTGATGCGGCCCGCCTGCACGCGACCGACGGCCAGACGGCCGACGTAGTCGTCGTAGTCCAGGTTCGCCACCAGCAACTGGAGCGTGGTCTGGTCCACCGGAGGCGCGGGCGGGGGCGGGATGTGCTTGATGATCGCGTCGTACAGGGGCTCCAGCGTCTTGCCCGGCACGTCCAGCGAAGTGGAGGCCTGACCCTGGCGGGCCACCGTGTAGAGGACCGGCATCTCCAGCTGCGTATCGTCCGCGCCCAGGTCGATGTAGAGCGCGTAGACGAGGTCCAGCACTTCCTTGGCCCGGGCGTCCTGACGGTCGATCTTGTTGATGACCAGCACCGTCTTCAGACCCATGGCCAGGGCCTTGGTGAGCACGAAGCGCGTCTGGGGCAGGGGACCTTCGGCCGCGTCCACCAGCAGGATGACGCCATCGACCAGGCGCAGACCGCGCTCCACCTCGCCACCGAAGTCGGCGTGGCCCGGGGTGTCGATGATGTTGATCTGCATCCCCTTGTAGGAGACGGCGGTGTTCTTCGCGAGAATGGTGATGCCCTTCTCCCGCTCGAGATCGTTCGAGTCCATCACTCGATCGGTCATGTGCTCATTGGAGCGGAAGGTACCGGCCTGCCGAAGCAGGTGGTCGACCAGGGTGGTCTTCCCGTGGTCGACGTGGGCGACAATGGCGACGTTGCGGATGTTTTCGCGAGAGATCATGCGGACCGACTGACAGAAAGAGGTGCGAGGAGAGACGCCCAGAACGGGGTTTCTCAATCCCACCGGAACCCGGAAGGCGGGGGCTTATATGCCGGGGGCTTCCCGCCTGCAATCAAGGCGGATGTCCAGCGGCCAGACAGCCGTACCCATCCCCTGCCGGACGCTTATCCCACCTTCGGCCCGGATTCCCCGCTTTCCACGCCCAACCGTTCGCGCAGGAAGCGTTCCACGCGCAGTTCCACCAGCCCTGGGACCTCCAACGGCGCGGTGTGGGTGCCCTCGGAGATGGTCAGCAGCTCGGAGGAGGGAATCCGCTCGGCCATCTTCCGGGAGAGCCAGCCGGGGGTGAAGCGGTCCTTCTCCCCAGCGACGACCAGGGTGGGCACGTCCACGTGCTCCAGGTGGTCCCACGCGGTGTGGCTCGCCAGTGAATCCAGGGTGCGCACGAAGACGACGGGGTCCATCCGGGCCAGGTGGGAGAAGTAGGGGGCCAGGTCGTTGCGGGCGATGAGCTCCGGGTTCATCTCCAGCCGGATGGCCAGCTGCACCACCAGCTCCGTGGTGAGCGCCCCGTGGACGATGCGCGCGGTGTGCAGGGGGAAGCGCTCCACCGCGCGGCGCAGGGTGGGGAAGATGCGCTTGAGCAGGGTGGAGTCGTGGAAGGTGTCCAGCGGCATGCCGTAGCTGCCGCACACCAGCACCAGCCCCTGCACGCGCCGGGCGTAGCGGCGGTGGAACTCCAGCGCCACCTGCACGCCCATGGAGTGGCCGAAGAGGACGGCCTTCTCCAGGCCCGCGGCGTCCATCACCCGCGCCATGTCGTCGCAGGTGTACGCCATGCCAATGCGGGTGCGGTCCTCCGGCACGCTGCTCCTGCCGTGGCCCCGGTAGTGCCACCGCAGCACCCGGTGGCGCCGGGCAAGGTACGGCAGCAGGTATTTCCACGCGAAGCCGTCGCAGCCCAGGCCGTCGCACAGCACCATGCCCGGGGTGCCTTCGCCGCGGACCTGGAAGTAGAGGTCGGCACCATCAGGCACCCGCAGTGTGTCCTGGCGGAAGGTGGTCGCGTGTCCGGGGGGGCTCACGCTTCGGCCTCCTCATCCGCGCCGTCGGTGAGTCCCCCGGGCAGGAGCCGGTCCAGTCCGTAGCGGGTGATCTTCAGGATGAGGTTGGAGCGGCTGATGCCCAGCTCGCGCGACAGCCGGCTCTTGTTGTTGCGCGTGCGCACGAGCCCCTGGTGGATCATCTCCTTCTCCAGCGACTCCACCGCCTCGTGCAGTTTTCCGTGCGCGCGCGGGGCGATGAAGTGCCCGCCGCCGGGGACGACGGTGTCGCGGATGCGGCTGGAGAGCAGCTCCGCGGGGATGACCTCCAGCTCGCCGCCCAGCACCAGCAGCCGCTCGATTTCATTCTCCAGCTCGCGGATGTTCCCCGGCCACGCGTACGCGCCCAGGATGCCCAGGGCCTCCGGGACCAGCCCCCGGGCGCGCTGGCCCTCGCGGTGGTGCTTGCGCAGGAAGTGGTCGATGAGGACGGGCAGGTCGTCCTTGCGCTCGCGCAGGGGCGGCAGTTGGAGGCGGATGACGTTGATGCGGTAGAAGAGGTCCTCGCGGAACTCGCCCCGCTTCACCATCTCCCCCAGGTCCTTGTGCGTGGCGGCGATGACGCGCACGTCGACCTCGCGGGAATGCGTGCCGCCCACGGGCAGGAAGGTGCCCTCCTGGAGCACGCGCAGGAGCTTCACCTGGAGGGCAGGGGACATGTCGCCCACCTCGTCCAGGAAGAAGGTGCCGGTGTCGGCGACCTCGAAGAGGCCCTTCTTGTCCTTGAGCGCGCCGGTGAAGGCGCCGCGCGTGTGACCGAAGAGGGCGCTCTCCAGCAGGTTGTCGTTGAAGGCGGAGCAGTTCTGCACGACGAACGGCTTGTCCTTGCGCGGGCCGTTGTGGTGGATGGCGCGCGCCACCAGCTCCTTGCCCGTGCCGGACTCGCCGTTGATGAGGACGGTGGAGTCGGAGTTGGCCACCTTCTCCATCAGGCGGAACACTTCGTTCATCGCCCCGGAGCGGCCGATGATCTTCTCGAAGCGGTAGCGGTTGGACAGCTCGGAGGCCATGGACTGGATGGTCTCCTCCTTGCGCGTGAGCTCCACCTCCTGGTTCTCAATCTCCGTCACCGCGAACTCCAGCAGGTCCGACAGCTTGCTCAGCTCCGAGCCGTCCAGCACCGGTACGCGCTCCCACGCGCCCTCCAGGTCCGCCTGCGCCCCCGGCGCGATGTCGCGCATCTTGTCCATCAGCACCTGGCCGTCGCCGGGCGTGAGCGGCTGCCGGGCGAAGCCCTCCACGAAGAGGAAGCCCTCGTACTCGTTGCGGATGTAGAGCGGCGCGCCCACGATGGACAGGCGCAGGTGGCAGTCGTGTGACATGGAGCGGCGCAGCTTCTTGGCCGCCTTGAACTTGTCGTGCAGCACCCGCACGGACTGGGCGCACCGCCGCATCCCCTCCCTCGAACCGAGCGAGTGGCGGCAGAAGTCGTTCGGCGGCGGGATGAAATCCCCGCGCTGCCAGTCGTGCACCACGCCGTTACGATCCGCGAAGGACAGCTCCACCTGCCACCACTTGCGGATGACATCCCTCAACATGACAATGGTGTGCAGATTCTGATGCTTCTCGAAGTCCATCCCCGCGGGCCTCCCCCTGTTGCAGATTCGGACAGTGGATCTACGGGGTTGTCTGAAATCAATCCAGCGGCACCTGTCCGCAGATGGCGCTGATCGCGTACCCTGGGCTCCTGTGAGCGCACCCCCACATACACACGGCAGGGCCGGGCACGACCACTCGCACGACCACGACCATTCCCACCACGGACATGGGCATGGTCACGGCCATTCGCACGGGCCCCGGAAGGGTGGGCTGGCGGAGGAGCGGCGCAAGGATCGGCGGCGGCTGTTGGCGGCGCTGGCGCTGACGGCCACCATCATGGTCGCGGAGGCGGTGGGCGGCTTCCTGACGAACTCGCTCGCGTTGCTCTCCGACGCCGGGCACATGCTGACGGACGTCTCCGCGATGGTGCTGAGCCTGCTGGCGCTGTGGTTCGCCGGCCGGCCCGCGGACTTGAAGAAGACCTACGGCTACTACCGGATGGAGATTCTGAGCGCGCTCCTCAACGGGGTGATGCTGCTGGTCATCACCATCTTCATCTTGATGGAGGCGTGGCAGCGGCTGCGCACGCCGGCGCCGGTGGAGTTGGGGCCCATGGCCATCGTGGCGGGCGTGGGCCTGGTGGCGAACCTGGCGGCGCTGGGCTTCCTGCACCAGACGCACTCCATGAATGTGCGCGGCGCGTTCCTGCACGTGCTGGGCGACACGCTGTCGTCGGTGGGCGTGCTGGTGGGCGCGGGCATCATGTGGTGGACGGGCTGGTACGTCGTCGACCCCATCATCTCCGTGCTCATCTCCATCATCATCGTGGTGGGCGCGCTGCGGCTGGTGAAGGACGCGGTGGACGTGCTGCTGGAGGCGGTGCCCGCGCACGTGGACCTGGAGCAGGTGCGCGACCTGATGGCCAAGGTGCAGGGCGTGCAGGCGGTGCATGACCTGCACGTGTGGACCATCTCCAGCGGGATGTACGCGCTGTCGGTGCACCTGGTGGTGGCGGACCCGATGGTCTGCAACAACGACGACATCCTGACCGCGGTGAAGCACGACCTGTTCGACCGGTTCGGCATCGACCACACGACCATCCAGATTGAGAGCCAGGCCTACGCCCATCTGGGCGAGGTGCACTGACCTCCTTGCGAAAGCCGGGCAGGGCGGGGATTCTCGGCGGCTCCTATGAGCGTGCTGGACAAGGTGTTGTCGCTGCGGCCGGGCAACGTGGTGGCTCGGATGGGCCCGGGCTCCCGGGTCCCCGTGTTGGATCCCCGTGAGCTGCTGCGGGCGCTGGAGTCCTCTCCGGTCGCGCTGCCCTGCATTCCCGTGCTGGCCAAGGGCGCGCTGCCGGGCCTGCTGAGGGCCGCACGGGCGGAGGACGCGGTGCTGGGGCTCGCCTGCCCGCACCCGCTCGCGGACCGGGGGGCACCGGAGCGCTTCGTGTCCGCGGTGCGCAACGCCGCCCTGGACGCCGAGCACACCCGGCCCCTGTTCCTCCAGGCCGGTCCGGTGCGCGTGACATCCACCGACGCGGACGTCCTGGATGCGATGCAGGAGGGCCTCTTCCGCGTGGTGGACGCGGGCTTCGCGCTGGTGTCGTTGGAGCTGTCGCGCCTCACCACCTACGAAGCGGTGGAGGCGGTGAACGCGCTGGTGGGCCCGCTGGTGGAGCGCGAGCTGTCGCTGGAGCTGTCCGCGCCCCAGGCGCCCTCGGGTACGGGGCTCTTGGACGCGTGCGGCACGCTGCTGGAGGGGCTTTCGCAGTGGAAGGTGCCGCTGCGCTTCCTGCGCGTGTCGGAGGCGCAGCTGGGCGAAGGCGACCTGGACGTGGGGCTCCTGCGGCAGGTGGTGGAGCTGGCCCATGCCCGGGGCGTCGCGGTGACGGTGGGCGACCTGACGGCCGGAGCGCCTCGGGGGCTGTCCAGCTATGTCGCCGCGGGCGTGCGCAAGGTGGACTGCGGGGGCCCGTTCGGCCCGCTGGCCCTGCGTGCGTGGCCTCTGGACACGCGGGCGCAGGTGGTGGCCCGGGCCCAGGCGGCGGGGATGCCGGCCGGGGAGCTGCTGTCGATGCTGGAGGAGGGCCTGCCGCCGCTGACGCCGGAGGCCCGGGAGACGCTGGAGGCGCTGGCCTTCGCGGAGGCCACGGAGGTGCTGGCGGCGCTGGGGGCCCGGCGTTCGGCGACCCACGCGATGGCATTCCTCGCGAAGACGGGCGGCGACCTGGGCTAGAAGGCGCCCATGCGCATCGTTGCAGGCAGCGCGAAGGGCCGGGCCCTGCAGGGTCCCAAGCCGTCGTCCGGACACATCCGCCCCACGGCGGACCGCGTTCGCGAAACCCTCTTCAACATGCTGGGCCAGTTCCTGGACGGACAGGCCGTGCTGGACCTGTACGCCGGCACCGGGGCGCTGGGGCTGGAGGCCCTGTCGCGCGGGGCCGGGCGGGTGGTGCTGGTGGACCAGGACCGCGAGGCCCAGGGGCTATGCCGGCTGAACACCGACGCGCTGGGCTTCGCCGCCCAGGTGGCCATCCTGGCGCAGCCGGTGGCGCGGGCGCTGGAGACGCTGGGCAAGAAGGGCGAGCGATTCGAGCTCGTCTTCGCGGATCCGCCCTACGCGGCGCGCGTCGTCCCCACGGTCCTGGAGGCCCTGGCGGCGTCCTCGGTGGTGTCGCCCGGGGGCACGGTGGTGGTGGAGCACGACAAGCGCGAAGAGGCCCCGGAGGCCCACGCGGGCTTCACCCGGGACGACCAGCGCCGGTTCGGGGACACCCTGGTGAGCTTCTACCGGGCACCGTGACGTGCGCTTGACCCGCCCCGTGGGCCCGCCGAGACTTCCCGGTACCCATGCCGGTTGCCATCTATCCTGGTTCGTTTGATCCGCTCACCAACGGGCACCTGAGCCTCATCCAGCGCAGCCTGAAGATGTTTGATCGGCTCATCGTCGCCATCGCGGTGAATCCGAAGAAGACCCCCCTCTTCAGCCAGGAGGAGCGCATCGAGCTCATCCGCGACGCGGTGAAGGACAGCCGCGTGGAGGTGGACGCCTTCCACGGGCTGCTCGTGGACTACGTGCACCAGCGTCAGGTGGGCGTCGTCATCCGAGGGCTCCGGGCCGTGTCGGACTTCGAATACGAATTCCAGCTCGCCAACATGAACCGCAAGCTGGCCCCGGACATCGACACCGTCTTCATGATGACGGGCGAGGACTACTTCTACATCTCCTCGCAGCTCGTCCGGGAGGTCGCCTCCTTCGGGGGGAACGTGGAAGGGCTCGTCCCCCCGAACGTGTACGCCGGTCTGAAGAAGAAGTTCGGCACCAAGCCCTGATCCGGGCGTGGAGGCAGCCGGGCAACGCAGCGCGCTACAAGGGTCTTGTCCGTCCCGGGACTTCCGCGCTAGGCATTGGCGACATGAAACTCGCCCGCCGGCTGCAAGCCATCAAGCCCTCCGCCACCCTGGCCCTCAACGCGCGGGCCAAGGCGCTCGCCGCCAAGGGCGAGGACGTCGTCGTGCTCGCCGCCGGTGAGCCGGATTACGACACGCCTGAGTTCGTGAAGCAGGCGGCCATCGACGCGATCCGCACGGGCTTCACCAAGTACACCGCCACCGCGGGCATGCCGGAGTTGCGCGAGGCCATCTGCCGCAAGCTGGAGAAGGACAACGGCCTGAAGTACGCCGTTGATCAGGTGGTGGTGACGGCCGGCGGCAAGCAGTCACTCTACAACTGCTTCCAGGCCCTGCTGGACGAAGGCGACGAGGTCATCATCTTCGCGCCCTACTGGGTGAGCTACCCGGACATGGTGCACCTGGCGGGCGGCACGCCCGTCTTCGTCCAGACGCGCGAGGAGGACGGCTACGCGCCGGATCCGGACGCCATCCGCAAGGCGCTCACCCCGCGCACGCGCGCCATCGTGCTCAACAGCCCGGCCAACCCCACGGGCGCGGTGTATTCGCGCGCCACGCTGGAGGGCATCGCGGACGCGGTGCGCGGCCATGACTGCCTCATCATCACCGACGACATGTACGAGAAGCTCCTCTACACGGGGGAGTTCCTCAACCTGGGCAACGTGGCGCCGGACCTGGTGCCCCGGCTCGTCGTGTCCAATGGCCTGTCCAAGTCCTACGCGATGACGGGCTGGCGGCTGGGCTACGCGGCCGGCCCCAAGGCGCTCATCGCCGCGATGCAGATGGTGCAGGACCAGTCCACGTCCAACGCCTCCTCCATCACGCAGAAGGCGGCACTGGCGGCGCTCAACGGCCCGTCCGACACCATCACCGCGATGGTGAACGAGTACCGCGAGCGCAGGGACCTGTTCATCGCGGGGCTCAACGCCATCGACGGCATCCGTTGCCGGCTGCCGGAAGGCGCCTTCTACGCGATGGCGGACGTGCGGGGCCTGCTGGGCCGCACGTACAAGGGCACGACGCTCACCACCAGCCTCCAGCTCTCCGAGGCCCTGCTCAACGACTTCCTGGTGGCCGCGGTGCCGGGGGATCCGTTCGGCGCGCCCGGCTACATCCGGATGAGCTTCGTCACTTCGCGCGAGGTGCTCCAGAAGGGCCTCAAGCGCCTGCGCGAATTCGTTGCCGCGCTGAGCTGAGTCTGGCGTGAGAGTGTGAATTTCCACTGGGGCCTCGCGTCATGAGGCCCGCACGTCGCACTCGCGAGGCGGTTGGACTCGCAGGCGGCGGCATGGGTGCGCAGGCCCGGTGCGCACTCGACAGGGAAGAACACTCACATGAACACGAATCGAAGAGGGGCGCTGACCGCGCTCGTGGTGGCGATGGCATTGGCGGTCCTGCCGGCGTGCGATCCGGACGCGGAGCAGGATCCGGACACGACCCCCGAGACTCGCAAGGGACGGATCACCGGCAATGTCTCGATGTCGGACGGAGCGTCCCCCGCGGGCGCGGAGATCCACCTCCAGGAAACCGATACCCGCATCACGACGACCGCCCAGGGGACGTTCGCCTTCGAGGCGTTGGACGTCGGTACCTACACGTTCGTGATCTCGAAGGCGGGCTATCAGTCGCTGCGGAGATCGGTGGACCTGGAGGCGGGGAAGACCGTCAGCATGGGCATCGAAATGGATCCTGGCGCGGCCACGAACCGCCTCTCCGGCACCATCACGCTGGAAGGCGCGAGTTCGCATGAGGGCATCACCGTCTCCCTCGAGAACACGGCGTTCACCACCACCACGAACGCCCAGGGCGGCTTCGTCCTGGAAGGGCTGGAGATCGGGAGCTACACGCTCCTGGCCACGAAGGAGGGCTACGCGAGCGAGGAGACCTACGTCGGCATGTTGGGCTCCCCGCGCACCGTGAACCTCACGCTGGGGCGCCCTTAGGCCTCATCGGGGGCAGGGTCGCGCTGGAAGGCGCGGCCTCGACAGGGGGGCGCCGGGCGAAGCAGGCCCGGTGCCCCTTTTCGCGTCAGTCCGTATAGGCGAAGGCGTGCCAGTTCAGGTCGGAGCTGCCACGGAAGAGGAAGATGGCCGCGTGGCCGGACAGGTTGCCCACGGCGGCCCAGGTGTCCTTGAGCGCGCGCGGATCCAGGCCCAGGCGCGCGGGCGGCTTGCCGTACTTCTTCTCCATCTCCGCGAAGGGCAGCACCTCGATGTCGTAGAGCGTGACGAGGTCGGTGCGCCGGGCGCGCAGTTGCTTCACCCACGCCTGCACCAGCTCCTCTGGCGTGTTGAAGCGCTTTTCCTCCAACTGGAACGGGTACGTCAGCTCCGCGGATGCGGACCGCACGTCGCCCGTCAGCAGGCTCTGGAAGAGGAAGCGCGCCTCGTCGTGGATGACCGACCGGGTGAGGCCCTCGGGGGACAGGTCGTCCGCGAGGGGGCGCGCGGCGTCGCGGCTCGGGGCGGGCGGCGGGGCCGGCGGGGCCGGAGCGCGGGGCGTGGCGGGCGGCGGTGCCGTGGCGGGCAGGGGAGCGGCGGGGGCTGGCGTCGGGGCCGCCCTGCGCGTGGGGGCAGGCCTGGCGGGCGCGGGCTCGGTGGGAGCCTCGGGGGCGGGAGCCGGGGGCGCCACCGGCTCAGCGGCCGGAGTGGGCGTCGGGGCGGGTGCTGGCGCCGCGGCCGGAGCGGTGGCCGGAGCTTCAGGGGTGGGCGTGGCGGCGGGAGCGGTGTCCTGGGCGAGGGCGGGCGCGGAGACGAGGACGAGCAGGGCCAGGGACGACCAGCGACGCATGGAACCTCCGGAAGGGAACGCGGCAGCGTAGCAGAGGACCTGGGAGCGCAGGTCCTGCGAGCGGGCGGGCGGCGGACAGGACCTTCGCATGGGGACAACGCACCGCGTGCATGTCGTGGCGGAGGTTGGTATGGGGGGCGCCCGATGCCCAAGCGTACCGATATCCGGAAGGTTCTTGTGATTGGCTCGGGCCCGATTGTCATCGGGCAGGCCGTCGAGTTCGACTACTCAGGCACCCAGGCGATCAAGGCGCTTCGGGACGAGGGCGTGGAGGTGGTGCTGCTCAACAGCAACCCCGCCACGGTGATGACGGACCCAGAGTTCGCGCACCGCACCTACATTGAACCCATCACCGTGGAGGCGGCGGAGAAGATCCTCGCCGCCGAACGTCCGGACTCCCTGCTGCCCACCATGGGCGGGCAGACGGCGCTCAACCTGGCCAAGGCCCTGGCGGAGCAGGGCATCCTGGAGAAGTACGGGGTGCGCCTCATCGGCGCGTCGCTGGACGCCATCAACAAGGCGGAGGACCGGCAGCTCTTCAAGGCGGCCATGCAGAAGATTGGCGTGGCGCTGCCAAGAAGCGGCTACGCGACGACGCTGACGGACGCGATGGCGCTGGCGGAGGACATCGGCTTCCCGGCCATCATCCGTCCCTCGTTCACGCTGGGCGGCACGGGCGGCGGCATCGCGTACAACCGCGAGGAGTTCGAGGCCATCTGCCGCTCGGGCCTCAAGGCGAGCCCCACCTCCACCATCCTCGTCGAGGAGAGCGTGCTGGGGTGGAAGGAGTACGAGCTGGAAGTGGTCCGCGACTCGGCGGACAACGTCATCATCATCTGCTCCATCGAGAACCTGGATCCGATGGGCGTGCACACCGGCGACTCCATCACGGTGGCGCCCGCGCAGACGCTGACGGACCGCGAGTACCAGCGCATGCGGCAGGCGTCGCTGGCCATCATCCGCGAGATTGGCGTGGAGACGGGCGGCTCCAACATCCAGTTCGGCATCCATCCGCAGGACGGCCGCATGGTCGTCATCGAGATGAACCCGCGCGTCTCGCGCTCCAGCGCGCTGGCGTCCAAGGCGACGGGCTATCCCATCGCGAAGGTCGCCGCGAAGCTGGCGCTGGGCTACACGCTGGACGAGCTGCGCAACGACATCACCCGGGACACGCCGGCCTCCTTCGAGCCGACGCTGGACTACGTGGTGGTGAAGGTGCCGCGCTTCAACTTCGAGAAGTTCCCCAAGGCGGACCGCACGCTGACGACGAGCATGCGCTCCGTGGGCGAGGTGATGGCCATTGGCCGCACCTTCCCCGAGGCGTACATGAAGGCGCTGCGCTCCATGGAGTTGGGGCGCGTGGGCCTGGAGTCGCCGGACCTGCCTTCGGAGAAGGAGGAGCGGGAGAAGGTGCTGCGCGAGGGCCTGCGCGTGCCCCGGCCGGAGCGGCCGTGGTTCGTGTCCCAGGCGTTCCGCGAGGGCCTGACGGTGGAGCAGGTGCACCAGCTGTCGCACATCGACCCGTGGTTCCTGCGCCACATCGAGGCGCTGGTGCACGAGGCGCAGATGCTGGCGGACCACGGCCGGTTGGATCAGCTCCCGGACGACGTGCTCCGGCAGGCGAAGTCACACGGCTTCTCCGATAAGTACCTGGGCAACCTCTTGGGCTACCCGGAGGCGGAGGTGCGAGCGCACCGGCACGCGCGCGGCATCCGGCCGGTGTTCAAGCGGGTGGACACGTGCGCCGCGGAATTCGAGGCGTACACGCCCTACCTGTACTCCACCTACGACGAGGAGGACGAGGCGCCGCCCACGGACCGGCAGAAGGTGCTGATTCTGGGCAGCGGTCCCATCCGCATCGGTCAGGGCATCGAGTTCGACTACGCGTGCGTGCACGCGGCCTTCGCGCTGCGCGAGGCCGGGTACGAGACGGTGATGGTCAACTGCAACCCGGAGACGGTGTCCACGGACTACGACACGTCGGACCGCCTCTACTTCGAGCCGCTGACGATTGAAGACGTGCTGGAGGTGTCCCAGCGTGAGAAGCCGGTGGGCGCCATCGTGCAGTTCGGCGGGCAGACGCCGCTGCGCCTGAGCGTGCCGCTGGAGCAGGCGGGGCTGCCGATTCTTGGCACGTCGCCGGACGCCATCGACCGGGCGGAGGACCGCGAGAAGTTCTCCAAGCTGATTGAGAAGCTGGGCCTGACGCAGCCGGAGAACGGGGTGGCGCGCAGCCACGCGGAGGCGTTCAAGGTGGCCGAGCGCATCGGCTATCCGGTGATGGTGCGGCCGTCGTACGTGCTGGGCGGACGGGCAATGGAGACGGTGTACGACGCGTCCAGCCTGGAGCGCTACATGCGCGAGGCGGTGAGCGCGTCGCCGGAGCACCCGGTGTTGATTGATCGCTTCCTGAAGGACGCCATCGAGGTGGACCTGGATCTCGTGGCGGACCGCACGGGGCAGGTGCTGATTGGCGGCGTGCTGGAGCACATCCAGGAGGCGGGCGTGCACTCGGGAGACGCGGCGGCGACGCTGCCGCCGCACTCGCTGTCGCCGGACCTGGTGGAGCGGATGAAGGACCAGGCCATCTCCATGGCGCGCGAGCTGGGCGTGGTGGGGCTGATGAACGTGCAGTTCGCCATCCAGGGGAAGACCATCTACATCCTGGAAGTGAATCCGCGCGCGAGCCGCACGGTGCCGTTCATCTCCAAGGCGACGGGCGTGCCGCTGGCGAAGATCGCGGCGCTCTGCATGGTGGGCAAGACGCTGAAGGAGCTGGGCCGCACGGAGGAGACGGAGTTCAAGCACGTGGCGGTGAAGGAGAGCGTCTTCCCGTTCGCGCGCTTCGCCGGGGTGGATGTGATTCTCGGGCCGGAGATGAAGTCCACGGGCGAGGTGATGGGCCTGGCGGACGACTACGCGTCGGCGTTCGCGAAGAGCCAGTTGGCGGCGGGGGTGAAGCTGCCCAAGGCCGGGCGGGTGTTCATCTCCGTGAA
Source organism: Corallococcus sp. bb12-1 (assembly GCF_026626765.1). Taxonomy (NCBI): domain Bacteria; kingdom Pseudomonadati; phylum Myxococcota; class Myxococcia; order Myxococcales; family Myxococcaceae; genus Corallococcus; species Corallococcus sp. bb12-1. The sequence continues at coordinate 282,088 of NZ_JAPNJZ010000007.1, forward strand.
GGACGAGGACAAGCCGGCGGTGGTGGACCTGGCCCGGCGCCTGCGTTCCATGGGGTTCACGCTGACGACCACGTCCGGCACGCACGACTACCTGCAGACGAAGGGCATCGAGTCGCAGCTGGTGCAGAAGGTGAAGGAAGGCCGGCCGAACATCGTCGACAAGATCGTCGACGGGGAGATCGTGCTGGTCATCAACACGACCTTCGGCAAGCAGGAGATCAGCGACAGCTTCTCCATCCGGCGTGAGTCGTTGATGCACTCGGTGCCGTACTACACGACGGTGCAGGCGGCCCGTATGGCGGTGGGCGCGCTGGAGTCGCTGAAGCGTTCGGACCTCGCGGTGAAGCCGTTGCAGGAATACCTGTACGGCGAGAAGGGCATCCCGCCGGGCGGTCGTCGCTAGGTTTCATTCCGGGGGAGCGGGTGCTGCTCGCTCCTCCGTGCCGTGCCCATGCCTCCACGATGATGGAAGCATGAGGATTGCCTGCCTCCAGAGGGCCTAGGGTTTCTCAGGGAGGTCGACCTGACGGAATCCATGCGAATGCCGCAGAGGCTTGAGGACACGCGTCGCCCCAGAAGAAACGTCCTGGGGCTGCTGCTCATCCTGGTCATCGGTGCAGTGGGGCAGGGGTGCTATCGCGGCCCCTCATGCACCAGCAATGCGGACTGTGATTCCCGGTTCGTCTGCGGCTCCTTGCGTGGGAGGGCTCAGTGCACGCCGCGCTGTACCTTCAACGCCAGGCATGACTCCTGTCCCTGGCCGCTCTCGTGCAATCCCATTGAGATCAGCAAGACGCACGTGAAGTGGGCGTGCGTGGAGTTCGAAGAGTAGGGGCTCGACATTAACTCTCTCAAATACAACAAGCAGGCCCGTTACTACCTCGGACTTGCCCAATTCGCCTGCGCGCTCCTCTGGTTCAGGAGACTCCTTCGGATAAGAGCAGATCGGCTTTTGAGATAGTTGGTTGGCAACAGTCGCACCGGCTCACCGCGCGTCGTCGCGGACCGCCGACGCCGGTACACCCACGACTGCAACGTGATCATCTGAGTTTGATGGACTTCAGCCACGCCCTTGCATAACCCGCGATGAGTTCCGCCCGGTCCTTGCCATTGACAATGGCGCGTGCTTTGGCGAATTCAACTTGGGATGCGGTGATGTAATCCGCCAGCTTTTTCGAGGTGTATGCGCCTGTCTTCATGCCATGCACCAAGACGAAGAGCGACACCTCCGGTTTCAGGACCAGGTCGGGTTGGTGGACCAGATCCAGACCGAGCATGTCGCCGTACTTCTTGTAGTTGTCCCTCCAGGTGAGTTGCACGTAGCCGCGCCCGTAGTAGGGGTAGTAGCGCAGTTTCTTGCGGTACGCCTCGGCCTTCTCGCGCAGGTAGTTGGCTTCCCTGACGGGTTTGAAGGTGTCGCCTGTTTCGTGTTGCACCGTGGCGAGAACGTAGGCGATTTGGGCTGGCAGTTTCACGCCCTGTCGGATGCACTCTTCCTTGATGGCCTGAATGGTTCCCTCGCGGCCCGCCCCCTTGAACGAGGTCAGGGATGCTTTCGACGTGCCCTGGTGCTCCCCGAGGCTCATGGAATGCCTGGCAACCGCGCTCCCCACCGAGAGAGGCTTTGCCTCGGTTGTCACAGAGGACGAGGCCATCGCCGAGCCGACCGCACTCCAGGCTGGGCCCAGGAGCGACCTCCAGGTCAGGCGCCCCACGATCCCGTCCGCCACAAAGCCATGCGCGCGCTGCCACTCCCGGACGGCGTCATCCGTGATGGGTCCAAAGAGACCATCCGCGCGGACTCCCAACTTCGCCTGTATCCATCTGACATCGTTGCCCGCGAGGCCCACATGCACTGTTCGCGTCCCTAGAGGGATTCTGTCGCGATAGGCCTGGAATTCCGACGGCGCGACAGGGCGGATGGCAGATGAGGGCTCGCTCCGGGACCGAAGGGGGGCGACAACACTCCCTGTGTCCGAGTCTTTCCACATCCGCGTGATGCCCCAGGAGGCGGTCGAATCGTACAGCTCCTTCTTCGCGCTCACCGAGACATGCGCGTGCTTCGTGTGGCGATTCTTCCCGCTGTACGCCTGTGAGGCCCATGAAGGCGCGTCAGATTTGCTCTTATAGGAACGCCAGATCCGCTGGTTCCAGATGATGTACTTGATGCGGAGATCGCGGCGCCTGACCAAGTGCGCCACGAAGTCGTTCATATCCGCGCCATGGGCGGGGTCGTGCGTGAAGTCACACGCGGTGACGATCCCCGTGCCCGCGTCCTTCACCCAGGGATTGTGATCACTTTCACGAGACGCGTGAGCGGCATCGCCAATCCAGCCATCGCTCGACTTGCTGCGTGAGGGCGCGCACAGGTTCAACTCATTTCGCAGCTGATTGAGCGAACTTGCGAGCCTATAGGTCACCGCGGTCTCCATCTTTTATTACTGCAAGTCTGTCCCTCTGCGCGGTTGGAGATCTGCCTGGGTCCCCATTCCAGGAGACGGTTGGCTATTTGATGGTCTTGCGCCTCCAGGGCGCCATACGCGAAGGGCGTCCATCAGTGGGTGAAGACGTTGAACAGCGCGCTTGTAACCGCAGCGCCGATTCTGATTCCTGGATGTCGTCGTCGGGTTCGATTGATGGATTCGTGTTTTCAATCACAATCAATTGCGCTGATTCCATGGCGTGAGTGGCGAGAGGGTGAATTGATCACCAGCTTCCTCCGGCCCCCGCTCCACCAAATTTGCCCCCACCAAAGCCTTTGAACTCGCTCTCCGACAGCGGCTGGCTCTTGAGTCCCGGGTGGAGCGCGAGCAGGTGCTGGACCCACTTCCTGGCGTAAAGCTCCCGGGGCGTCATGAACACCGCTTCACGGTGATAGACCCCGCGCAGTGATGCCTGGCTGCTCCAGAGGCCCGCGCCATCATCTTCCGCGTAGCTCTTGGGATGCCCGACGTTCAGTCGGAAGCTCTTGGCCTGTACGTAGTTCGCGAGAAGGATGCTCCAGATGTCGACAATCGCTTTGCGGATGTCGATGAAGATACCGGGGTCCTTCTCCATCAACGCATACATGAGCGACGAGTAGCGCTCCACTGCCGAGGACTCCAGGTAGAAGACGGGCAGGGTGCTCCCGCCGTAGGCCGTGAACCGGCCTCCTTCCACCTTCCCCACGGTGATGCCCCCGGGCCTCCAGCCCGGCATGTCCGGCCCCAGGACACCGAAGACCCAGGACCGACGCCCCGCGAGGAAGTGATAGCTGTTCATCTGCGTGAAGATGGGCCCCAGCGGAGGTGGCAATGCCGCCGTCAGGTAGTCCGCGTTCTCCACGAAGTTGCGCTTGAGCGTCTGCGCGGCGAAGCCCTTGTTCGCGCTCTGCCAGATGACGGAAACCCAGTCGCTGTGCACATCCGGCAGGTTGATGCCCAGCTTCTCGGATTTGAAGTCGAGCAGGAACCGGAGTGTCTTCTTGCCTTCGAACTGACGCGTAGACCAGGCCACGGCGGCCCGGTTCTCCGTCAGGCGCTTCCCCAGGCCGTTGAAGAACCTGGGGAAGTCCTTGATGAACTCACCCACCAGCAAGGGTGTCTGCTTCAGCGGTTCGCTCAGCACTCCTGGGATGCTGAAGTGGATCCGGAACTGGTTCACATGGAACTGGCCCGTGCCCCTGGCGATCTTGAGCTCCGTGAAGTCCATGCTGCCCCCCGCTGGGTGACGCTGTGTTGGTGGAAGTGGTTCAGCCTCACATCTGTGGACGCCGCGCCTGACGGCTCAGCGCCCAACCCAGCAGGAGCAGCAGCGCCATCGCCGCGCCCCCTTCGCCACTGGTGCCGCAGGAGCAGCCTCCGCCCGTGCCTCCAAGGGTCCGTGCCTGGCCCTTCAGCGTGAGCGCAGCCTCCGCGTTCGTCTCTCCCCTCAGACGCAGCCGGAGCGTCCCCTCCGCGGGGCCTCCCACCTGCGGGTGAAAGAGGATGCTCACCGTCGCCTGCGCTCCGGGCGCCAGCTCCGCGTCCAGTGCACTGGCGTCGATCTCGAACGCGGGGTTGGTGTTCTCCACCACGCTCAGCCTCGCGGGCGACGCGGACTGGTTGGTGAGTGTCACCGTGCGCGGCGCGCTGGTGGCGCCGATGTCCACCCAGCCCAGGTCCAACTCCATCGGCTCCAGCGTCAGGAAGCTGGCCACCGTCACGCCCGAGATCGAAACCAGCGCCGCGCGCTCCTGGTCCTTCGTCCCCAGCACCAACGTGGCCTTCGAGGACGCCACCTGGGACGTGTCGTATTTAATCTCCAGCGTCAGCGAATCCCCCGGCGGCAACGCGCGCCCTTCCGCTCCAATCGTGGGCGACACCACCACGAAGTTCGTGGCCTGGGGCCCTTCCACCTTCGGCTGGAGCAGCACCAGCTCCTGCGTGCTGTCGTTGGTGAGCGACACCTTCGTCGTCACCGTCTCCGCCTGCCGCACCGTCCCGAAGTCCAGCGTGCGGCTGAGCGCACGGAATACCGTGGACAGGCCTCGACCCGACAGCGTCACCTGCGCCACTGGAGACTCCAGATCATTCGTCACCACCGCCAGCGCCGCCTTGGACGTGACGTCCGGACGGGGCACGAACTTGATGAACAGCTCCTTGGACTCCTGCGCCGCCAGGGTGAAGGGCAGCGCGGGCGCTCCCTCCACGGTGAAGTGCGACGGCTCCGAGTTCTCCGCCACCCCGATGATCTCCAGGCCCTGCACCTGCAACGGCTGGAGCGACTCATTGGTGATGCGCATGGAACGCGTCGCCGCCGACGAGGACTCGGCCACCCGCGCGCCGAACTCCAGCGTGGGCGTGGACAGGCTGAGCTGGTTCGTCCGCCCCCGTCCTCCCAGCGTCACCAGCATCGTGCTCGCCTGACTGTCGTCCGAGGTGATGCGCAGCACCGCGTTGAAGCGCCGCTGGGCATCCGGATGGAACTGGAGCGACAGCTCCATGCTGCCTCCCGGCACCAGCTTGACGGGCATCGTGGGCTTCTGGAGGACGAAGGACTTCGCGTCCTCCCCGTCCAGCGTGATGTCCTGCACCGTGAGCAGGCCCGCTCCCGTGTCGCCCCCTCCGTCAGTGCCCGCGTCCGACCCACTCGATGCCGCATGCGTCAGCCGCAAGCCGATGAACTCCGACGACGTGTTCACCCGCGTCCCGCCGAAGTCCAACGCTCCATCGAAGGCCACGTCGTCCCGCCGTGTCACATCCAACCGCGCCGACGTGGCCGTGCCCTGCAGCGTGAGCGTCAGTGGAGCCTGGGCGGCAGTGCCCCCCACGCTCAGCGTCGCCGTCAGCGTCCGCAACCCTCCCGTCGCCCCCTGCGGCTGGAAGCGCAGGGTGAGCGGCGCACTGCCTCCCGCGGGCACCACCAGCGGCAGCCCCAGCGCGGAGAACTCCGAGCGCCACGGACTTCCGGCCGCGAAGTCGAGCGACACCTGCGCGGCCGTGATGCCCGTGTTCGTCACCGTCACCACCTGGTCCGCGTGCGAACCGAAGTTCACCGGACCGAAGACGACCGCGCTGGACGGCAGCGACACACTGCCCACTCCTTCCACCACCAGTTGCACCGTGTTCGGGGTGGTCACCGCGTTGCTGACAATGGTCAGGACGCTGGTGATGGGTCCCCGCGCGGAGGGCTTCGCCGACACGAGGAAGGTGTGCACCTCGCCGGGCGGCACCGTGAAGCCCGGCAGGAAGGACGGGCAGCCTTCGGTCTGCGTCCCGTCATCCGGACGCAGGCAGAAGTCCCCGGGGACCGTGGCGGAGTAGACCACCAGCGGTGCCCGCCCATCGTTCTTCACGACCAGCGGCTGACGCGGACCCTCGATGCCCAGGGCCTGGGGCGCGAACTTGGGACTGGAGCCACCGGGCAACACCAACAGCGGCACGGTTCCCCGGCCCGAGGCGAACAGCGACAGGTCCGTGGTCTGGTCGGAGTTGCTCAGCACGTGGAGCGTGGCCGTCACGTCTCCCGCGTCCTCCGGACGGAAGGTGACATCCAACTGGGCCGTGGCGTCCTTCGTGAGGTTGAGCGGGAACACTCCGCCATTCAGCCTGGCCGTGAAGGGCCCGCTGGTCGTCACGTTGTTCACCGTGAGCGTGGCGGAACCGGAGTTGCGCAGCGTGATGGACCGGGTGTCGGTGCCCAGCCGGGGCACCTCGCCGAAGATGATCTGGTTGTTGCTCAGCTCCAGCTTCGCGAACGCGCCCACGCCGGACAGCTCGCGGGAGAGGGCGACGACCGTCGGGGACTTCTTCAGGCGGATCTCCAACTGCGAGGATTCGAAGCCGGTGGCCGTCGGGTTGAAGGTGAGGACGATGCGGCGTGTGCCTCCCACTGGGATGATGGTGTCGGGCCACTGATCCACGCTCGAACGGAAGTACGCGTCCGGGTTGGTGCGCACGCTCAACAGGTCGATGGGCACCTGGCCCGCGTTGGTGATGGTGAGGATGCGCTGGCTGCTGGCGCCCGGCAGCGTGGCGGGGAAGTCGAGCGCCTCCGTGGGGGCCGTCATCAGCGCGTCCGCGCCCCGACCCGTCAGGACGAAGCGACGGGTCGCGGTGACGCCCGTGACCACGCCCTGGTAGACGATCTCCAGCGTGTCCTGGTGCTGCTTGCCCACTGTGGTCGGGCTGAAGGTGACGCGGAAGGGCAGGGCGCGCTCCTCGCCGGGGGCGATGACGGGCTCGGCGGAGTTGATGGCATCCACGGAGAACGCGGAGCCACCCGGCAGGACGCGCACCGCGGTGACCTTGAGGCCCTCCGAGGCCTGGATGAGGTTGCGCAGCGTGAGCAGGTTGTTCACGTGGACCTGATCCACCTGCCGTGAGCCGAAGTCGATGGCGTCGTTCAGCCCGAAGATGGCGATGGGGCCCGTGGAGGTGCCCTTGACGATGAGCGTGCGCGCCAGGGCGACGTTATCGGTGGTGAAGAAGCGCAGCCGCGTCTCCAGGGACCCCACGTCCGTGGGACGGAAGAGGACCTTCACCGTGGTGGACTGGGTGGGCTGCACCGTCTGGGGCAGGAATTCGATGACCTGGAAGTGCGCGTCGCTGTCGGGCATGACCTTCGACAGGAACAGGGCCTGGTTGCCGGTGTTGGTCACCAACATGTCGGAGGAGGTTTCGCTGCCGGGCGCCACGTTCGGGAACACCAGCGTGTTGCTCGCCAGCGTCAGCTCCGGCGCCAGCGCCCGGCCGGTGATGGCCACCGAGGCGACCGGCAGGGTCGCGTTGGTCTGGAACGCGAGCGTGCGCGGGAAGGCCTCGCCCCAGGAGCTCGCGGCGAACGTCACCGTCAGGATGGCGCTGCTGCGCGCCGCGATGATCAGCCCCGAGGCGGGGATGCCCGTGAGCGTATAGGGCGCCAGGGACTCCGGCGGCACCGGGGACACCGTGACGGGCCAGTTCGTGGGGTTGGTGAGTGTCACCTGACGCGTGGGGGCCGCCGCGCCCACGATGGTGTCTCCGAAGGGCAGCGACGACGGGCTGACCGTCAGCGACGTCTTGCGCGCCGTCCCGCTCAGGGCGACATCGGACGGACAGGTCGTGGAGGGGGACGAGCCGAAGGTGATGAGTCCGTTCAGGGCCCCGCTCTCGTTGAGACCGGGGTCGAAGGTGATCAGCAGCTCGCGGCCAGCCGAGCCCGGCGCCAGCGTGAACGGCGTGGTGGGATTCAACGTGAAGCCGCTGCCCGTCAGCGTGGGCGTCACCGTCAACGCGTTGGTGCCCGTGTTGGTGACCGTCACCCGACGCAGCTCGCTCGCGGCGTCCCCCGACTCCTGCTGCGCGAAGTCGAACGACCGGGGCGACACCTCGATGCAGTTCGTGCCCGGCGTGGTGCTGCCAGCCAGAAACAGCCGGGGCGAGGGTACGGTCGTGTCGTTGCTGTTGAAGAGCAGGGTCTCCGACGCGGAGCCCGGCTGCGACGGGTGGAACTTCACCGTCAGGCGGTGGGTCTCTCCGGCCGCGAGGTTGAAGCTCGCGGAAGGGTCCACCCGGAACGGGGAGTTCGTGGCCAGGGCCAGGGCGGTCACCTGGAGCAGCGTGTCGCCGCCATTGCGGACCGTGACCTCCTGCGAGGCGCTGTCCGTGTCCACGGCGGTCTGGGGGAAGGACAGCGTGTCGCGGCTCAGGACGAGCTTCGCGGGGGACAGTCCTTCGCCGTTGAGCCAGGCAAAGGGCGGGGTGGGGCACGTGGAGCTGTTCGCCAGGGTGAGCGCACCCGTGAAGGTGCCGCGCGTGGTGGGCGTGAACGACACGTTGAGCGTCCTCGAACCGCCGGCGGGGATGTTCAGCGCGGTGTTGGGCACGCTGAAGGGCGCGGTGGCGGACGGCACCTGGGAGAACGCTTCGTTGCCCAGGTTGAGCACCGTGAGCTGCTGCGTCGTCGTCGTGCCCATCGGCTGGGCGCTGAACGTCAGGGAGGACTGCCCGAGCACGAGCAGCGAGCCGGTGCCCCGACCGTCGAGCGTCAACGTGAGCGATTGCGCGTCCGGATCATCCGTGTAGAGCGTCAGCGTGCCGTGGAAGTTGCCGGGCTGCCGGGGCGTGAGCGCCACGCGGACGTCCATCCGTTGGGGGCTGCCCAGCGGCATGGGCGGCACGGTGCAGGGCAGGGCGCAGGCGATGCCCGCCGCGTCGTACAGGCCCACGAAGGTGAAGCCTCCGGTGATCGCCGCGTGGTGCACCTTGCGCACCTTCGTGGACGGGTTGCGCAGCACCACCGCGTCCGTGCTCGTCGCGCATGACGACTCGGAGCCGAAGTCGATGGAGGAGTCCGACAGGTTCAGCGGGAAGTCCTGCACCACCACCACCCCTGCGTCCTGCGTGCCCGCGTCGGCGGTACCCGCGTCGCCCGAACCGGCATCCACGCTGGCACCCGCATCAATGGCACCCGCGTCGGTGGAACCGGCGTCGCCTCCGGAACCCGCGTCGCCCGAACCGGCATCCACGATGGTGCCGGCGTCCTTCGGACCCGCGTCGGCGGAACCGGCATCGCTTCCGGAACCCGCGTCGGAGGCACCTGCATCCGTGGCACCCGCGTCCGTGGAACCGGCATCGCCTCCGGAACCCGCGTCGGTTGAACCCGCATCGATGGCACCCGCGTCGGCGGAACCGGCATCGCCCCCGGAGCCCGCGTCGACGGCGCCTGCATCCGCCGCACCCGCGTCGCCCCCGGAGCCCGCGTCGATGGCGCCCGCATCCGCCGTACCGGCATCCACGCCGGTCCCTGCATCCGCGTCCGCCGCACCGGCATCGGCGTCACCTGCATCCGCCGAACCCGCATCGGCGTCGCCCGCGTCGCCCGCGTCCGCGTCACCCGCGTCGGCATCCCCACCGTCCGAGAGGCGGGCCCTCTGGGATTGAAGTGATTCCGCTTCGTCCCCATCGGGACCACAGGCGGTGAGCAGGCATATCGAGGCCGTGAGGAGAAGGAGGATGCGGTGCATGGAACGACCTCATTTGCCTGCGGTAAGGGCCGGGGCCTTGGCCGCGGGAGGAGTGGGGGCCGCTGGGGCGGCGGGAGGTTCGGGGGGCTTCGAGGCGTCATCGCCCCCGGGTTCGCGTGGCTCCGCGGGCTGCGTGCCGGTGCGGATGCGCCCTTCGAGCAGCTCGATGTCCAACGAACCGGGCGCGGGCGCGTTGACGAATTGCTGCCAGGTGCCGTCCGGCGCGGTGAACAGGAAGGACACCGCCACCGGGGCTCCGTCCGGCAGCGGCACCTTCATGCGCTGGAGCGTGCCCGGGTAGATGAGCGCGGACAGCAACACGTCCGCGTCCGGTTGGAAGACGCGCGCGGAGACCTCGCCATAGGACTCGATGGCGAACTGCTTCGGATCCACCTTGCGCACCAGCATGTAGAGCGGACGGCCCTGGTTGGTGCCCGACGGCGCCTTCACACTCAAATGGAGCGTGCTCGCCTGACATCCGGTCAGCAGGCACAGCGCCGCCGGAATGCATCTCGCCAGCAGTCTCATCGCGGCACCTCGCGGAACGGAGTCCAGGGTTCACCCTTGATGCCAAAGCGCAGCTCCATCACCCCATCCATGGACGCTCCGCCACGTGCTCGCAGCGACCACTGCCGGTGCTGCTGCTCTCCCGTGGCCTGTGACGACTCCAGCAGCCGGAAGCAGCTCCACGCCGAACGGGACTTCTCCAGCGACGCGTACTGCACCGACTGATCCGCGGGCGCGCGCACCTCCAGCATCAGCGACGCCGTCTGCTGGTCCCACCACGCCAGCGGGAACTCCTGCCACGACGGACTCTGGTTGTAGGCCAGGAAGGTCGTCTTGCCGCACTTGAGCGAGCCCAGCGTCACGAAGCTGCCCGGCGTGGGCGCCTTCGGCAGCGGCAGCGGCATCACCTGCAACAACAACGGCCGGGGCCTTCCTTCGTTGTCCCACAGCACGCGGGCCAGCCGTGACAGCCGACCCAACGTGGGCAGCATCCCCGGCGGCAGCGTGAGCCGCGACTGGAGCGCGCCGCGTGGCACCCACTCCGTGCCGCGCTCCTCGCACACCGGCGACAGCACCCGCGTGACGAAGTCCCAGAACGCGCCGTCCTGCCGGCGCAAGATCTCCAGGTCCCCCGGCTCCACTTCCTGCGCCGCGTCCGGCGCGAAGGGATAGCGCCCCAGCAGCGGACGCAAGAGCCGCCCGGACGCATCCGCCCACTGCCGCTCCAGCGTCCGTTCAATCTCCCGCTGCCCCAGCTCCTTGACCGCCAGGAACGGCTGGCGGAAGGGCTGGCGCAGCTCACCAATCAGCCCCTGCTGATCCAACCACGCGTCCACCTTGTGCAGGTACGACGTGTCGTCCTCCAGCATCATCGCGAAGGCCAGGCGGCCCAGCGGCGTCAGCAGCTCCGGCAGCCGCGCGGCCCCGTTGGGCGCAGGCGGCGCGCCCGCCACGGCCCCGGTGAGGGACGCGGTCGCCTCCGCGGGCACCACGCTCTGGCGGGGCACCGCGTTCAGTTCGTCCGCCAACTGGGCCACCAGCGCGCGGTATGGGTTGAGCGCCACATAGTTGCCGCTGTCATCCGGTTTCATCACTGTGGCGATGGGCTTGAACGGCGCCACCGCGTTGCGCAGCGATTCGTAGAAGGGCCCGTCCAGCGGCTCCAACGCCACGCCCTGGGACACGTCGCGCAGCATGTCCACCAGCTCCGAGGAGGGCTGGGTGAGGCGCGACAGCTCCTCCGTCAGGAGCGCGGGCACCACCGCCTGGAAGCGGTAGGTCGACACGCGCTGGAACAGGCGGTTCCTGTACTGGTGCGCGAACTGGTTCACCTTGCGGCGCACGTGCTCCTGGCGCTGGGACGCCTCCTCCACCGACAGGCCGGAGCCCTTGATGCGCTGGGTGAACTCATCCACCAGCGGGCGCAGCCGCGTGTCGAACTCCAGCCGGTCCGCGGCCAGCCCCACGCCCCCGCGAGAGGCGAGCGCGTCGTCGCCCGGCACCACCGTGCCGAAGGGCATGCGCCCCGTCTTCTCGTGGTAGCGCAGCAGCGCCTGATGCAGGAGCCTGGAGCCGTCCTTGGGACGGAACTCGAAGGTGCTCTGCAGCACCGTCGCCTGGAGCACCGCTGGCCCGCTGCCCGGCAGCCACAGGCCGTCGCGCACCAGCAGCTCCGCCACGCTCAGCTTCTGCACCGCCTTCACGCCCAGGTAGGCCTCTTCCTCCATGCGCAGGATGTTGGAGAGCACCTCGCGGTGGTCGTTCATCCACGCCACCGTCTTCAGCGTGGAGGGGATGCCCCGAAAGCGGCTGGTGTCCACCCGCGCCTCGGAGGCGGCCAGGAGCTCCAGCGCGCGTGGCAGGCTGCTGAAGCGCGCGCTGTCGTCCAGGAGCGCCTGCAGCCTCCGCCGCTCGTCCTGCATCGCCTCCAGGTCCGCGTCCAGCCGCTCCAGCACCTGCGGCTCCACGGACCGGTTCTGCAACAGGTCCTGCAACCGCTTCAGGTGCGACTGCCACGGCGAGAGCTGCGACTCCAGCGTGAGCGGCTCCGGGAAGGGCCAGCGCGCCCAGTCCGACTCCGGCGTCTCCGGCGCCTTCCAGGGTGGGTCGCTCATCAGCACGTAGTCCGCCACCAGCGACTCGCTCAGTCCCACCGCCGACACCCACGAGCGCCCCTCATCCAACGAGGCGGCCTCCCCGGCGGACGGCGGCTGGCTGGCCTCCGGGATGAAGCTCCACGTGGGACGGGACTTCAGGCTCGCGAGCACCAGCTGCCCCAGCGCCTCCTCGCGCGAGCCATGCAGCGTGGCCAGCAGGTAGATGACCTGTTCGGGCCGGCACGTCTCCGGCTGGCGGTGGCACTTCTCCAACGCGGGCCGCACGTGCGCCTCCCGGATGCCCCGGGCCAGGCGCTGACGCAGATCCTCGCGCGCGTCGGTGAAGCTGTAGCGCAACAGCGGCCAGGTCCCCATCGCCCGCCACAGCACGTCCAGCGACTGGCCGGCCGCGAGCACCTGATCCTGCACCACGCCCCCGGACACCTCCTGGCCCTGGTCGCGCATGCGCTGCACCGTCTCTTCGAAGCGCACCACCCGCGCCCGGGCCTGCCCCAGCCTCCACGTGAAGTGGCCGTAGGCCGCCCCCAGCGGCAGCGCGCACGCGAGCCCCAGCAGCACCGCGCGGCGCAGGTGCGTGTGCAGGTAGCGCTGACGCACGGCCCTCGCCGCGCTGGCCTCGGTGGACACCGACAACACACCCGGGTCTCGGGCGTCCGCGTCCGCGGAGGACAGGGACACCGTCGTCAGCCGGGGCGCGTACGCCAGCGTCTGGCCCTCCATCAGCGCCGCCACGAAGCGCGCCAGCGCCTCGAAGGGCTGATGGCCTTCCGAATAGAAGCGCTCCAGCCGCTCGAAGGACTCCACCGGCAGGGCCGTGAGGCCCAGCGCCAGGTACTGCTCCTGGGACTTGAGCAGCGTGGACAACTGCTTCTCCTGGCCGGGCTCCGGCAGGGGGAAGCGCAGCGGCACGTGGTGCGCGCGCAAGAGCCGCGCGAAGTCCCCGTAGCCCTCCCGCTCATCCAGGTGCGTCAGGCACACGCGCGTCTCCAGCGCGCCCCCTCGCACCTCCGCCAGCAGGTTGAGCTTGCCGCGCAGGAGCTGCGCCGCCCTGCGGACCTCGTCCGGAGGCGTGTCCGACAGCCAGCGCGCGTCCAGCACCAGCACCGCGAGCGCCTGCTGCCCGTGGCCGAAGCTGTCCTTCCACAGCCGGCGCAGGGCCTCGCCCGCCTCCTTGGATTCATCCTCCAGGAGCTGCGCGGACACCTCCAGGGCCACGGCATCCGCGCCCAGGTACACCTGGAGCAGCGAGTCCGTGAGGAGGCTGGGCAGGAACTGCCGCGCCTGCCGCTTCCAGTCCATGTCCAGCTCGATGAGCCGCGACTTGCCCGCGCCCGCGGGCCCCATCACCACCACGCCCGGCAGATCACCCACCGCCACGCGATGGCGCAGCGGCAGGCCGGCCAGGAACTTCTGGCGCACCTGACGCAGCCGGTTGCGCGCCATGGGCACGGGGCCGGATTCAGCGGGCGCGGCCTTGCGCTTGCGCAGCCACACCAGCAGCGGCACGCCAAGGGCCAGCAGGGCGAGGGCCAGCAGCACCCACGGCTTCCACGCGGGCGGAAGGAACGACGTCAGTTTGCGGAACACCTCCATGGCTCAGCGCTCTCCCCATCCCGTGACGTTCCGGGCCCGTCCGGAGCGGTGAAATGCCTCCAGGACGTCCTCCAGCGTGTCCAACGTGCTCGTGAGCTCCGCGCGCGAGGCCTGCTGCGCCTCCGGCGTCAGTCGTGCTTCCCCCGGTCCCGGCAGGAGCGCGGCCAGTCCCTGTCCAAGCTCTTCCAGAAAGGGCCCCATGCCGGCGCGCCCGGTGCCGAAGCGCGCGTCGATGAGGCGCTGCATCTCCTGGAGCACCTTCGGCGCGGACTCGATGCCCGGCGCGACGGGCGCCGCCGGGGCTCCGGACGAAGGACGTGGGGGCGGGGCCATCATCGGGTCACCCACCACAGGACGCCCTGCAGCCCCAGCACGCAGCTGGCGGCGACGGCGTAGTAGCGGCCGGGAAAGGCGTAGAGCAGGGGCCCGACCTCGTCACCGGATTCTCCAGGGGCGGGCGGGGGCGGGGGCGTCACGATGCGCGCCGCCAGCCGCTCCTGGTACTCGCGCAGCTTCGCGGTGTGTCCCAGGTAGCGGCCGCCGAAGCCCGCGGTGATGCAGAAGTGGAGCATCTCGAAGAGCAGCGGGGGCGCGCCCGGCGCATCCAGCCGCTGATCCGCCAGCGTGTAGAAGGCCTCGCCGCCGCCGTCCTCGCCGAAGAGGCGGTACTGCAAGAGGGGCCACAGGGGCTGTTCCGAGTCCGCGAGCCGCAGGAGGACCCGCTCGTCCACCAGGTACGTGAAGGGCTTGAGCGCGTCCTGCACCTCCTCGTCGCGGGCGTGCACGCCCAGGCCCGCGCGCAGCCGCTCCACCACCTCCACCAGTTGTTCCTGGAGGAGCTTCAGGCCCTCGCGGCCCAGCAGGACGCCCGTCGCGGTGGCGCCGGGCGCGGCCGCGGGCAGCCACTGCTCCATCACTGCCTGGGCCTGTCGGTACTGCGTGAAGACCACCTGCCAGTGCTCCAGCTTCATCGCGCCCCCCTCAACCCACGTTCACCATGGAGCCGCCCACGGTCGTCATGCCGCCCTTGAGTTCCGCCATCCCGTCCGTCTTGAGCGCCAGCAGCGCCTCGGCGGTCACCTTCACCATGGGGGCCGCCACCACCACGTCCTTCACGCCGTCCAGCTTCACGGTCGGCGCCTTCAGCGCCACCGGGCCCGTCTTCCCCTCCACGGCGACCTGTTCGCCCTCCACGCTGAACTTCCCCGTGGCCTTGAGCGCCACCGCCGTGTCGGAGCTGAGCGACGCGTCCGCCTTCGCCTTCTGCGTCAGCGTGTCCCCAGAGGTGAGGGTGAAGGCCTTGGTGCTCTCCAGCGCGAACGTGTCGTCGCTCTTCCACGACGACGTCTTCGACGAGGTGACCTCGATGGTCTCCGCCTTCAGCACGAAGGACTTGCAGGTGACGGTGACGCTGTCCTGCTTCTGCACCACGGTGCTCGTGGCGTCGTTGCCCTTCACCTCCAGGGTGATGGACTCCCCGTTCATCGTCACCGTCTGGAGGATCTTCCCCTCCTTGTCCTCGGTGGTGAGGATGAGGCCCTTCTCCTTGTCCATTTCGATGATGCAGATGAGCTTGGGCATGGGCGTCGTTCCCCCTCAGGCGTCCGGGCGCGGCCTCACGCCCTGCGCCAGTAGAGGAGCACCTGGGCTCCCTCCAGCGGGGGAGTGGCGAAGAAGGTGAGCCCGTCCTCGCGCTGCGCGGCTTCCCATTCCTCGTTCTGGTGCGTCAGTTGGTACCAGTCGATGTCCGCGTCGAACGCGTGGGGAAAGGACGGGTAGGGCACGCGCCGGTACGGCACGCCCTTCAAGGCCTGACGCCGCACCGCCGGTAGCCGCAGGGGGCTGGCCAGCTTCACGCCCTCCATGGACCGGGGTTGATCCCGCTCCTGCCTGCGCACCAGCAGGTAGAAGTCATTGGGCGGCGGCGTCTCCCGGGGCAGGGGCCCCAGGCGGAAGTGACCGTCCTGGCAGTCGAAGGCCCGGTAGGACAGGGGACTGGCGTGAGGCCGGAACCCGCGCGTGAGCAATTCCATCCACCGCGCCAGGCCCGGCCCCGGCGTGTCGTGCTCGTACGCGGGCAGCTCGTCGTCCGGTTCCGACTCCAGGTAGCAGCAGGTTTCGAAATACAGCCGCCGCAAGGCCTGCATCAGCAGGTAGGGCGGAGGCTGTACGCCATTGCGCATGTCCTGGCGCAGCACCTGGAGCCCCCGCACCTCGCAGAGCGCCCGCCTCGCGCTGGCCAGCCGATCCCCGCGCACCAGCCCCTCCTGGAGGGAGGTGCGCAGCTGCCCGCGCGCCTGTTGCAGCAGCCCGTCCAGCTGCGCGAACAGGGGCTCGAGGAAGGGATGCGGCCCCACCCGCAGCAGCGGCGGCAGGCCCGTGCTCGAAAGCAACCAGGGACCTTCCGCCTCCCGGGTGAACACGGCCAACGCCAGACGGCTCACGCCGCCGTCCACCACCGGATCCAGCGAGAGGCACAACTGCCGCACCGCGCGCACCACCGGAGAGGCCTCTTCTCCCGGCGCGGGGACATCCTCGCGAGCCTCCTGCACCGCCAGCAGGTGCAGATAGACGGTGACCCGGGTGCGGCCCGCTTCCTCCAGCGACAGGGGCGTCACGTCCGCGTTGCCCGGCACCTCCACCAGGTGGCCGCCCGGCATGATGACCTCCAGCTCCTCCAGCGCCACGGTGCCCTTGGTCAGCAGGACCTCGTTGAAACGCAGCGCGCTCACGCCCACCACCGGCAGGCCCGCGAGACCCGCGTAGAGCCGGGCCTCCGTCGACAGGGATTCCTCCTGGGCGCGGAAGTGCTCGGGCAGCAGTGTCTGCCCTTCCTGCCAGAGGACGCGAGCGAGGGTGTCTGGGTTCATGAAGAGGGGATGCGAGCCTTTGGCGGCGCACGGGGCTTTCAGGGGAAGGCCCACGTCCAGCGCGGATGAAAATGTTTAAAAAAGCTACAGGTCGGAGGCCGGCGGCGTCAAGTCACCCTGGCGGATCCTCCGTGTCTGGTTTCTTCCTGTTTTGAATGGGCATACACGCCCGGGTTGGGTCACTCCTGGCTCCCCAGGTGAGCGCTCCCCCTATGTGCCAGGTCATGTCGCAGGGGGTGTATTGATTTTATGCAAAGTTATGGTTTATCAATTCTTTTACAAACGGCGTTCAGCCCGGGGGCACCATGGCCATCACCGATGAAATTCCCAGATCACGTATCACCCTGACGTACCGCACCCAGGTGAATGGCACCCGGGCGGACAAGGCCTTGCCCTTCCGCCTGCTGGTGATGGGGGACTTCTCCAAGGGGACCTCCGTGGACCGCAAGAAGGACCTGGATCAGCGGGAGATCCGCAACCTGGACGGCAAGAACCTGAACCAGGTCATCCAGAACATGGGGATGACGCTGGAGTTCAGCGTGCCCAACCGCGTGGACCGGCCGGATCCCGCGGACGGTTCGGCGCCTGGGACGCTGCCGGTGAAGCTCAAGCTGGATTCGCTCAAGTCCTTCACCCCGGTGGAGGTGGCGCGCCAGGTGCCGAAGATCAACGCGCTGCTCACGCTGCGCAAGCTGCTGCTGGAGCTGCAGGGCAACCTGGACAACCGCAAGGAGTTCCGCCAGCTCGTGCGTCAGCTGGCGCAAGACCCGAAGGCGGTGGAGCGGCTGAAGACGGAGCTGGCCGCGTTCAAGTCGCTGGGCCTGCCGAAGCTGGCCGCGACGAACCCTCCGCCTCCGACGACGTGATGCCGGGCGCGAGCCCTCCCTTCCGACCTTCCGCCTGAACGAGACCCTTCATCCATGCCGACCCCGACCCCTCCAGCCCCTCCCGCCCCCGTGGCCACCCAGACCCTGGACCTGCCGCTGTTCTTCAACAGCGTGCGGCTGGGCACCCCGCCCCCGCTGCGCGACCCCGCCACCCAGCCGAACCAGCTGGTGGTCCCCGAAGACGCGACGCCGGAGGAGCGCTTCGTCTCCAGCCTCGCCGCCATGGTCCACAACATGGACCTGGACGAGGGCCGCTTCGACAAGCAGAGCGTGCAGGAGCTGGTCGGCACCATCGACACCCTGGTGGCGGACCAGCTCAACGCCGTGCTCCACGCGCCGGAGTTCCAGGAGGTGGAGGCGCAGTGGACCGCGCTCGCGGACCTGGTGAAGAACACCAACTTCAAGGCCAACATCGAGCTGAGCCTGCTGGATGTCTCCAAGGAGGAGGCCTACGGCGACCTGGAGACGAACGCGGCCGACGTGGCGGGTTCGGAGTTCTTCAAGAAGCTCTACGTGGCGGAGTACGACCAGTACGGTGGTGCCCCCTACGGCGCGCTGGTGGGCCTGTACGAGTTCGCCAACACGCCCAAGGACATGCTGTGGCTCAAGACCATGGGGAAGATCGCCGCGGCCAGCCACGCGCCGTTCGTGGCGTCCGTGGCCCCCAAGTTCTTCGGCTGCGACAGCATGCGGGAGGTGGCGCAGCTGCGGGACGTGTCCAGCCTGCTGGACTCCCCCAAGTACTCCGCCTGGAACGCGCTGCGCGAAACGGATGAGGCCGCCTACGTGGGGCTCACGCTGCCGCGCTACATCGTCCGGCCGCCCTACAACCCTGAAACCTATCCGGCCACCGGCATGGCCTTCACGGAGGCTGTGAAGGGCGACAAGGAGGAGGAGTACCTCTGGGGCAACGCGGCCATGCTGTTCGCGCGCAACCTGGTCCGCTCCTTCGAAACCTCCGGCTGGTGCCAGCACATCCGCGGCCCCCGGGGCGGCGGCCTGGTGGCGGGCCTGCCCGTGCACCTGACGCACCTGCGCGGCGAGGAGGAGATGAAGCTGCCCGTGGAGATGTCCATCCCGGACTTCCGCGAGCTGGAACTGGCCAACGGCGGCTTCATGCCGCTCATCCACAAGAAGGGCTCCGCGGAGGCTGTCTTCTTCAGCGTCCAGTCCCTCAAGCGCTCCACGGTCTTCGAGGACCCGAAGGACTCGGAGAACTCCCAGCTCGTCACCAACCTGGCCTACACGTATTCCATCAGCCGCATCGCGCACTACGTGAAGGCCATCATGCGCGAGAACATCGGCAGCACGGCGGGGGCCCAGTACATCCAGCAGCAGATTGAGCGGTGGATCTCCCGCTACGTCACCACGCTGGTGAATCCGGACGACCTCACGCTGCGCTACTACCCGTTCAAGGCCTACAGCCTCGCCGTGGCGGAAGTGCCCGGCAAGGTGGGTTGGTACCACTGCAACCTGTCCGTCCTCCCGCACATCCAGTTCGAAGGCATGAACGTGGACCTTCGCGTGGATGCGCGGCTCGGCTGAAGAAAAACGCAACACAACAGAGGAGGACCGACATCATGGGTGATGGACCGCTTGGCATTTCGTGTGAATGGCAGCAGACCATCCAGCAGCGCCCCCAGAAGAACGTTCCGGTGGGCTACCTGTTGGACATCAAGGGCATGGGCAAGGACGACGGCTCCTTCCCCAAGAGCACCAGCCTCTTCTACACGCCGTTCGAAGGCGAGCCCGCCTACGGCGAAGTCAAACTGGAGGCCGTGGGCGCCAAGAAGGCCGTGCGCTGCGTGGGCCTCATCACCCACCTGCACTGGGAGGGTGGGAAGCTGGACCCCATCGACTTCGTGGCGCTCATCTCCCCGGAGAACAAGCCGGACTTCACTGGCATCACCAACACGGAGCTGAAGAAGCTCACGTTCTGGATCTGCGAGTGGGATAGCGCCGCGGGCAAGTGGTACGAGAAGTGTTACCCGCTGGGGGATGAGGGTGGCACCGCCAACGCGCTGGTGGGCCGGCTCAACCAGCAGGGCAGCGAGGTGAACTTCAAGGTCTCCGAACCGGAGGCCGTGAGTGCCAACACCGACATCAAGTTCTGCCAGCTCACGTTCCAGGTCATCCCGGACAAGCAGAACCTCTGCAACTTCCACTACGGCCACAACTCGGCGGCCAATGACGTGTACGGCTGGGGCTTCAAGGAAGGCACCAAGTAGTCATTGACGGTGCTCCGGGTGGGGGGAGGTCTGCTCCCCCCACCGCGCCCGTCATGCGGGGGTGCCCCATTTGGTGATGCGGCGCTCCTGGGCATTGGTGGCGAACTCCAGCGTGGTGCTCTTCTTCGGCGCGGGCACCACCTGGAATTCGAAGCAGAAGAAGCGCACGTCCAACTGCTCCGAGAGCGTGGTGGGCTGGTTGTCCAGGAACAGGCGGGGCGCGCCCTGCACGGTGTCGATGAGGGCCTCGGCGGTGTCCGGGCTCTTCAGGTGGGCGGCCTCGAACCAGGTGTCTCCGCTCTCGTCGAAGTCGATGACGGCCCAGGCCAGCTTCACGCGCAGGTTCTCCAGGGGTTGGGCGAAGTGGTTGAGCACGTTGGCCGCCGTGCCGCGTCCCACGTAGACGCGGAAGTCCATGGGCCCGGCGGGTCCGCCGTCCATGTACAGCCGTTCAATCAGACCGATGCACTGCACCGTGGGTCCAATCTTGCCCACGGTGGGAGATGACAACGTCAGGTCACGCTTGAGGTTCAATCCGCCGCAGCCGCTCCAGTCGAGCAGATAGCCCAGGGAGCCTCGGAAGCCGGGCCGGTATTGGAAGCCGGCGCGCCAGTCACAGTGGATTTCAAGAACGTCGGGCTTGCGGATGGGCATGGTGTGTCTGTCCTTGGCAATGAAAGACATGTATCATGAAGTGGAAAGGCAGACCATGCGAGACCTGAACCTGTGCCTCCGCCCGCTGGGGGATTCCCCAACGGAGCGTCTGGAGGCGCATGATCCGCGCTTCCTGGCGGTGGCGGACCTGGCGCAGCGGGAGGCGTACTCGGAGGCCGCGGACGCGGTGGAGGCCTTGGACCGCGAGGGCGCGCACGAGGTGCGGCTGTCGGGCTACTACCTCTTCGCGACGCTGCGCGAGGAGGGGCTGTCGCGGCTGCCGGACGTGCTGGACACGGTGGCGGCGCTGGCGAAGGGACTGGCGCCGCCGGAGGGCTCGCAGGAGAAGGCTGGCAAGCCCGCGGTGCTCTTCAACAAGGCGCTGACCTGGCTGTGCCAGACGCTCCTGAGCGCGCTGCGCTACCACCACGGCAAGAAGGACGCGACGTGGGAGGCGTGGACCAAGGGCTTCACGGACAGCAAGCGCCGCGACGTGCTGCGCGCGCTCCAGGACGTGCAGGGCCTGCTGGAAGGCAGCGCGTTCCGCACCGGCGTGCAGGGGCTCGCGGGCCTGGGCCAGTGGCTCCGGGAGACGCAGGAGCGCACGCCCCCGCCCGTGGCCGCGCCCGCGCCGCCCGCCGCTGCTGCTCCCGCGAAGGGACGGGGCGCGAAGGCCACGCCTCCGCCCGCGCCGCCTCCGCCGTTCCCGCGCACGGTGGGGCCGTTGCAGCTTCGCGGGTCGGCGCACCTGTTGGAGCTGTGCGACAAGCTCAAGGCGTTCGAGGTGCTCATCGAACGGCGCGACTTCCAGAAGGCGGCGCTGGTGGGCGACGACGTCCTCCAGACGCTGGAGGGGTTCGACCCCCGGCGCTATCTGCCGGAGCTGTTCTCCACCTTCGGCGGGCTGCTCAACAAGCACGTGGGCGACATCCAGGAGCACTGGGAGCGCAAGGAGTCGGTGGAGTGGCGCACGCTGTCGCAGTTCTACCAGGTGGACCTGGCCGCGTTCGTGGGCCCGGGCGAGTGAGGCCGCCTCCGCCATGAGCGCCCTGCCGGTTCGGTTGTCCGCGCTGTCCCCGCTGGAGCGGCGCATCAGCGCGCGCGCGAAGGCGTTCGACCTGGGGCCGCTCTTGCGCCTCCTGGAGACGGAGGGCTACGGGCGGGAGCGGGTGCTGTTCGAAGGCAACCCGGAGCCCGTCGCGTCCGCGTCGCTGGTGGAGGCGGTGACGTTCCATGTCGCGCCGGTGCGGCGCGTGGTGGTGACGCTCAACCTGGGCCTGCTGGGCACGCCGGGCCTGCTGCCCAGCTACTTCCTCCAGGTGGCCGAGCAGCTTCCGGAGCCGGAGCCGTTCCTCGACTTCATCCGCTTCTTCGACCACCGGCTCCTGGCGTCGCTGGTGGACGCGCTGCACCCGGAGCGGGACACGGGGCTCGTGGGCGACTGGGAGCGCACGAAGGGCTTCTACCAGCGCATGGTGGGCCTGAATGCCCCGGCCACGCTCCAGTGGCTGTTCCAGCAGTTGTTCCCGGAGCTGCGCGTGACGTGCACCCGGCGCGCCTTCCGCACGCGCTTCGCCGGCATGCGGACCACCTTCGGGCCCACGCCGCTGGACGGCACCGGCTTCCTGGGCAACGCGTACGCGGCGGACGTGGGCGGCTTCCAGGTGGAGCTGTTCGCGGACGAGGAGGCGGACATGCGCGGCCGCAACTGGCCCGCGCTCGTGCGCCACCGCTTCCACCGCCACGTCCTGCCGCTGCTGGAGCCGGAGCGCATGCAGTTGGAAGTGCTGCTGACGGTGCGCGTGCACACGCTGTCTGCGCGGCTGGGGCCTCCAGGCCTGCTGGGCTACGAGCGGCTGCCGGGGGCGGAAGGCCAGCCGCTCCAGCAGCTCATCTACCTGGGCGACACCTCCGTGCCGGTGGCCGCGGCCGCGCGTCCGTCCGGTGAGCGCAAGGCGCTGTCCATGGGGCCGCCCCGCGCGGCGCGGCGGTAGGGGAGGCACGGGCATGGGCTTTCTGCACCGGAAGTTCCTGGGGCTGACGGAGACGCCGCGCGAGGCGGTGATGCGCAACCTTTCGCACCTGCTCCAGGCCAAGCGGGGCGCCGCGTCGATGCTGCCGGGCTTCGGCCTCACGGAGACGGGCTTCCGTTCGGACGCGGAGCGGCTGGCGGGCTTGAGCGAGGAGATCCGCGAGACGCTGTCGCGCTACGAGCCTCGCGTGGAGGTGGTGGAGATCGACGAGGACCCGGCGTCGGGCGGCGGGGCGCCCGGGCTGGTGGTGCGACTGCTGCTGCGCGACACCCGGGAGCCCATGGATCTGCTGCTCGGGCCGGGCGCGCGCACGCTTCGCGAGCGGCCCAGGGACGTGGAGTCGGAGGAGGGGACATGAAGTTCAAGTTCGTGGAGCCGCTGAAGACGACGCTGGAGCTCAAGGCGGGGGACAAAGCCTTCACGATTCCGGCGGGCAGCCTGAAGCGCCTGTCGGTGAAGGCGTGGTCCCATGGCTTCGAGGCGTTGGTGGAGTGGTGGGTGCACTGCCGCGAAGGCACCGACGAGGACACGTTGTTCGCCCCCTTCACCGACACGAAGCCGCTGACGGCGACGCTCAGCGTGGAGCGCCGGTATGGGGCGAAGGCGGAGGGCCGCTCGGATCCGGAGGCGAAGCCGCTGAAGCTCGTGGGACGGGTGGAGGCGCGCGAGGTGCGGGAGCGCACCTTCGCGAACGTGAAGGACGCGCCGGTGATGCAGCGGCACTACCGCATCCGTCTGGTGGATCCGGCGGCGATGCTGTGGCGCCGCCACTTCCCCACGGGTGTGTGGGTGGACCAGTCGCTCAAGGAGGTCGTCGTCGCGAACACGCCCCAGGGCCTGGACGTGGCCTTCCAGTGGAAGGCGGCGGAGACGAAGCACCCCCTGCACACGCTGGGGCTGGGCGCGGACGACGACTCCGGGGCCAGCTTCCTGGACTTCGTTCACTGGGTGCAGGCGCGCTCGAACACGGGCCTGTTCCTGGACTACGCGACGGGCAAGTACACGCTCGCGGACGCGAAGCCGGAGGGCGGCGAGGCGCTGGAGCTGGCGCGCGACGACCTGCACCGCGTGGACCTGCGCTTCCCGGAGCCCCGGCGCGACGCGCTGTCGGTGCTCAACAGCTACGTGGACGCGGGCACGCCGCGCAAGCCGGTGGAGAACGCGGACTCCATCGCCGGCGTCCTCACCGAGCGGCTCATCACCTCCACGCTGGAGGACACGCTCACGGACCGGGTGACGCTGGAGACGGCGCGCCAGCAGCTGGAGGGCCCGGAGGTGCGCGTCATCTTCGCGCGCTACCCGCGCGTGGCGCTGGTGCTCAACGGGCTGTACTCGCTGGGGCCGGACGGCAGCAAGGGCCTGGCGACGCACGGCAAGCAGTACCGGCTGCATGCGCTGCGGCTGGAGGCGAGAGCGGTGGAGGACGACGCGGCGCACGACCCGGACGGCGTCTTCAACGTCTATGAGCTGTCGCTCCGGGGCACGCTGGAGGAGGCCGCGGACAAGACCTTCCGCCGCCCGGCCTTCCGCCCGCCGCGCTGGCCCTTCCTCGGCGAGGGACGGGTGGTGAGCGAGGAGGGGAAGGAAGAGGAGCGCACCTACCAGGTGCGCCAGGACTCGAAGACGTCGGTGGAGTCGTACCGGGTGCGCCTGCCCCTGTGGGACAAGGAGATCCGCGTGCCGTACGAACCGCACCAGCAGCCCGGGCACTTCTACTTCCCGGCGGACAAGGAGACGCGGTTGCTGGTGTCACTGGGATACCAGGACGCGCGCCTGGACCGCTTCCTGGAGTGGCGACCCGGGGCGCGGCTTCCCAAGGAGTCGCAGGGCAACCACCTGCTGATGGGCAAGACGGACCAGAGCGAGACCTCCATCCAGCACCTGTACCAGGACGCGAAGCCGCTCCTGCGCATCCAGCGCACGCAGGAGAAGGACACCCAGCTCATCGAGGTGGCCGAAGGCCGGATGTACCTGCGCGTCGAAGAGAAGGGGTGAGGCCATGAAGATGGACGAAGCGCTGTACGCGTCGTTCCTGGAGGAGCTCCAGGCGCTGGAGAAGTTCCGGCTGGGCTACACGGCCCTGCACCCGGCGGCGCCCCTGGACGGCGAGGACGCGGACGTGCGGCGCCTCACGGAGGCCATGGCGCTGTTCACCGCGCGCACCCGCCGCGCGGGCCAGCGGACCCTGGAGCGCAGCACGCTGCGGCTGTTCCAGCAGCACTTCGCCTACCTGCTCAACCCGGTGCCCGCGATGGCCATGGTGCGCGCGGAGCCGGACGCGCGCTTCGTGGACGCCGCGGACCTGCCCCGGGGCACGCCCTTCCTGCTCAACCCCGGGGAGACGGGCGGGCCCACCGGGCCCCTCACCCTGCGCACGCTCGCGCCGCTGCGGCTGTTGCCGGTGCGGCTCACCCAGGCGCGGCTGGAGCGCCAGGGGGATGAAGGCGCGCGCCTGCGGCTCGTCTTCGAGGGCGGCTTTCCTCGCAACGACGCCCCCGGCGTGGTGCGGCTGCACATCAACCACCTCAACGACTTCCGGGCCGCGCTGGCGGTGTTCTTCCAGTTGAAGTCGTCCTTCCGCTCCGCGACGGTGAGCTTCGACGACGGAGACGTGGAGCACGAGGTGAAGCCCTTCGACGCGCACGAAGGGCCGGTGCGCTTTGGCGCGCCGCCCCCGGTGCCCGTGGAGGGGGAGGTGTCCGAACATCCGCTCCAGCGGCTGCGGCAGCTCTTGCACTTCCCGCAGCAGGAGCTGTTCCTGGAGACGCGCATCCCGCCCGCGCCGCGCAACTGGCAGGGCTTCACGCTGACCCTGCGGCTTTCGGGGCGCTGGCCCTCGGAGCTGGTGCTCACCCGGGACTCGTTCGTGGCGCACGCGGTGCCGGTGGTGAACCTGCAGCGCGCCATGGCGACGCCCATCGAACATGACGGCACGAAGGAGCGCCACGCGGTGCAGCACCCGGAGCAGGCGGCGGGCTACCGGCTCAACGCGGTGGTGGGCGTGTACCAACTGGGCGCGAAGGGCATGGTGCCCCTCAGGCCCGGCGCCATCGCGGGCGGCCCGGAGACGTACGAGATGGAGCACGAGGGCCACGGCCTGTCGCGCACGGCGTGGCTGAACGCGGAGCTGCCGGACGCCTTCCTGCGGCCGGTGCGGCTGGGCGTGGAGGGCCTGTGGCACCAGCCCCTGCCGCCGCGCTTCGATGCCCGGGGCTACCGGCCGGTGCTGGCGGATCGCTTCCTGGAAGGCGTGCCGTGGAGCCTGGTGGGCACGGTGGCGCCTGGGGGCGACAACCCGGTGGAGCATGGGCAGCAGGCGCTGTTGCAACTGCTGGCGCTGCGCACGCAGCGCTTCCTGGGGCGCGAGGACCTGGTGTTCCTCCTGGAGGTGCTGGGCGTGCGCGCGCAGCGCTACTTCCGCGACCTGCTGCCGTCTCTGACGGAGTTGACCGTGAAGCCCAAGCCCTTCGCCCGGAGCGCGGCGGGCTTCAAGTACGTGTACCAACTGGGCTTCGGGCCCATGGACGCGTCGCTGCTGCCGCTGGTGGACCTGCTCTGCGGACGGCTGGTGGAGCTGCTCGCGTGCTGGAGCGCGGAGGACGTGGTGGAACTGGAGGTGCGGCTGCCCCAGCGCGAAGCGCCGCTGCGTTACGTGCCCCGGCCCGGAGGCGGGTGATGCGCGCGGCGCCTCACTTCAACTGCGCCTTCATCTGGGCGGGCACGTTGATCTTGATGACGCCGCCATAGGCGCAGGTGCACGAGGAGTCGCTGGTGAGCGCGGGCTTGCCCTTGATGCACACCTTCGAGGCGGCGGGCACCCAGGGCGTGGTGACGGGCATGCACGGCATGGGCGTGAGGACGCCCAGCGCGGCGGCGGTGGCGGCGGCCACGGTGGGGTTGGCCGGCGACTGACACATGCCGAAGGGCGGGATGTTCATCGCCGGCACGAAGTCCATCATCGTGGCCGAAGGCGCGCTGGACATCACCATGTTGGCGGGCAGCACCGACAGCGCGGATGGCGCCGCGCCAAAGGTGCATTGGAGGGCGGCACCGGACACGACCTGGCTTCCCATCAGCGTGGCTCCAACCGGGCGCGCAGGGTGGTGAGCGCCTGGAACAAGGGGTCCTGCGACTTCATTCGCAGTGAGCCCGTGAGGTACTGCGTCCTGCACCAGTCCTCGTCCACCGGCCCGTCCACGACGCTGTCCACCCGCCGGGCGTGCAGCGCGAAGCGTTCGATGCGGTCGGGCAGGGCGTCCGCGCCCAGGCCCTGCTCCAGGCGGCGGCGGATGTCCGCGTCGGTGACGGTGACGTCCGGGGGCAGGTCCCCGGTGAACACCAGCAGCACGCCTCGGTACGCGTTCGCCATGCCGCTCACCGGCACGGCCAGTCCCACCGCGTCCAGCCGGGGGCCCGGCCCTTCGCGCAGCACCTGGGACATCTCCCCGAAGGGGAATACCCGGCCCTCGCGGCGGGGTTCGCGCGCTCCGGCGTAGTGGTACTGGCCTCGCACGCGGGCGAGCACGACGTGCGCGGGGGGCCGGCCCTCGTCGGGCAGCGGGGTGAAGAGGCCCGCGTCTCCCACGGCGTCCTGGCCGCTGTTGGTGAAGTCCCGCAGGGCCCAGGTCCGCCCGGGCGTGGGCAGCGCGTCCGTGTGCACCTCCCCCACGCGTCGGGGGGAGCACAGCACCGCGCCGCCCCACGTCGCGTCCACGGACACGTTGCCGCCGGGCACGCTGGACAGCCCGCAGGCCTTGAGACCGTCGCGCCACGCCTGGAAGTCGAAAGGGGCCTGCGGATCCCTGAACCACAGGCCCACGTTCTTGATCGTCACGCGCGAGCGGGCCAGCAGGTCGCGCAGGCCCGGGGTGACGCCCAGCGCGCGCACCGGGTGTTCGGTGAGCAGGGCGGGCGTGGCCTCCAGGTCCTGGGGATCCACGTGCAGGTACGTCGCGCCGCGCAGGAGCGTGGTGAAGTACAGCGCGGGCAGGTGCTGGAGGGGAGCGAAGCCCGGTGCCGCCAGGTGGTCGCCGGGGGACAGGCCGAAGGTGATGAGCCCGTCCACCAGGGCGCCTCGCCACGCGTCCCCGGCGGTGAGCGGCACGGGCACGTCGGAGGGGGACGCCAGCGGGGAGAACAACAGGCCCACTGCTTCCGTGGGCTTGTACGTGTACGACGCGAGCGCGGGCGGCACCTGGGTCTTGAGCGGCAGGAGCGTGCCGGCGAAGGGGCCCAGCAGGGGCGCCTGGTGCGGCTCCGCGGCGATGTGCTGGGGCGCAAGCGCCGCGAGCCTGCGGGCCACGAACGTGCGGGCCCCGGGCGGCAGCAGGCTCACGCACGCGCCCAGGCCCAGCGCGGCGCACAGCGCCATCATTAGATCCGGGCCTGGGGGCAGCAGCAGGCACAGCTTCGCGCCGGGCTTCACGCCCAGCCCCGCCCAGGCGGTGGCCAGGCGCGTGGCCTGATCATGCAGATGGCGGTAGCTCAGCGTGCGCCAGCCCTGGGTGCGCGAGTAGCTGCGCAGCGCGACGCGGTCCGTGGTGGCGTGGCGGACCACCAGGTCGTGGAAGAAGTCGTGGTGCTGGCCCGCGCGGCTCTTGAACGGAGGACTCCGGCCGGTGTGCACGGGGGTGAGCGCGGCGACGAAGCCGTCCGGATCCTCCCAGCTCCGTTCGAGCCACGCGGGCGGGGTGCCCACCAGGGGCGGTGTGCTGCCGTCGAACGCGGCGAGGATGACGCGCGGCTCGAAGGTCATGGCTGGGAAGAGGAATCAGGCTCGGGGGGAAGCAGCTCGCGCGTGGGCACCGGCTCCACGTGCTGCGCGGGGCGGCGCTCCGGCCGCGTCTGGAGCTCCTCCAGCCGCAGTTGGGGCACGGGCTCCGGGAGCGTCTCCATGCGCGGAGGCGGTTCGCTGCGGAACGACACGCCCAGCAGCACCCGGGCGATGGGCGTGCCGGGGGTGTTGCCCAGCCCGGGCCCCGCGAGCGCGTGCAGCTCCAGGCCCTCGGAGAGCGGGATGCGTCCGCCGCCGAGCACCTCCACGGAGGGCTGGGCCATGTCCGCCGCGAAGGCCGCCTTCACGGCCAGCTCTCCGCGCAGCCCCTGTCCGGAGGTGGTCACCCCGGCGCCCAGGCGGACCTCCAGGGCCTGTCCGGTGGCGCCCGGCGCGGAGAGGGGGTTTCGCGAGCGCAGGAGCACGCCGGCCTCCAGCGAGGGCTTGAGGCTTCCCACCTGCGTGCCCACGTGCGCCAGGGCCCGCACGCGCAGGCCGGAGTCCCGGCCCAGCACCGCCGCGCTGCCCAGCGGCAGCCCCAGGCCCAGGTCCACGGCCAGGTCCACGGGCTGGTCGTCGCGCCGGGACAGCACGCCCAGCCGGGCCTGCACCTCCGGCGTGCCCAGCCCCTGCGACGCGAGCGGCGTCAGGCCCACCGTGCTGGGGTCCTCGCCCTGCTGCCACAGCACGATGGGCACCTGGGCGCCCACCTCCAGCCACGGCAGCACGCCGTAGCTGCCCGACAGCACGGCGGAGGCCCGGTTGCGCACGAGCTCCAGCTGGCGCTCGCCATTGAGCAGCACCAGGGGCAATTGCTGATACTGCCCCACGAGTCCCACGCTCAACCCGCCGGTCACCAGCAGCTCTCCATTGCGCAACACCGACAGGCCGCGGCCGACGTTGACCTCCAGGTGCTCCAGGTCGAAGCCGGGCAGGGTGGACTGGGCCCGGGCGGGCAGGCCCCCCAGGAGGAGCGCGACGAGGGCACCGTGTTTCAGCGGGAACTTTGGCATGGGCATGAGGGCGCTCCGGCCGCTTCCGGCGGGACGCGCACCGCGAGCCTCATGATACCCAGACAGCGACGCGAAACATAGTCAGGAGCCGTCAGGAATGAGCAGGAAATGGGTCGCGTAGGCCCGGATGCAAGGGGTTGGAAGACTCAGGGGGTCCTGGTGTTCCGGGCGCCCAGGGGCAGCTCCACGATGAAGGATGCGCCCTGGCCGGGCTGGCTCTCCGCCCGCAGCGTGCCCTGATGCGCTTCGACAATCTGTCGCGTGATGAAGAGGCCCAATCCCAGACCTCCATAGTGGCGTGTCGAAACGGCGCGGGTGAATTTATCGAAGATGGCCTGGAGGCTTTCCGGTGCGATGCCAATGCCTTCGTCCTTCACGCGAAGTCGTGCCATTCCCCGGGCCTGCTCCACCGAGACCGTCACCGGAAGCCCCGCGCCGTATTTCAGTGCATTGGAGATCAGGCTGGTCGTCACCTGCTCCAGCCGGTGGCGGTCCCACTGGCCCACCAGGCCGGGCCGCGCGTGGAGGCGCAGTTCACAGCCTGCCTTCGCCGCCTGGGCCTGGAAGCCCTCCACCACCTCCTGGACCACGGAGGCCAGGTCCACCGGCTCCAGGCGCAGCGGCGCGGACGGGCCCGTCAACTGCGTCACTTCCAGCAAGTCATTGATGAGCGTGGTCATCTTGCGGATCTGCCCTGAGACGCTCTCCGAGGTGCGCACCACGCGCTCGCGCAGGGACTCCAGGGAGTCGGCCGTCTGGGCGTCGCGCACCAGGGACTGGAGCTTGAGCTGCAAGGGCGTCAGCGGCGTCTTCAATTCATGGGACGCCACCGTCAGGAATTCGTCCCGCAGGCTCACGGCGTGCTGCAGTTGGGCCTGCGTCTTTCTCAGCTCGCTCACGTCCTGGAGGGCCAGCAGCACCGCCGCCGGACGGCCATGCTGGGCGGGCAGGGGCGCGGCCTCCACGAGCAGCGAGTAGCGCCCGGTGGGCGTGTGCCAGACGACGGGCGATGCGTGCACCGGCTCTCCGCGGGCGGCCAGGACACCCGGCACCATGTCGCTGCGCAGCCTCCGGCCCGCCTCGTCCGTGAAGAGGTGCGTGTCCGCGTAGCGTTCAAGCTGAAGGCCTTCGGGAACGTCGCTGCCGGCCATCTGCCGGGCCGCCTGGTTCGAGAACAGGGCCCGGCCGGTGCGCGGCTCCATGAGGATCAACGCCACGGGCGTCCGGTCCAGCACCGCCTCCAGCCACTGCTGCTGGTTCCGGAGCGACGCGGCCCACTCCTCCAACTTCTCCCGTGCCTCCACCTTGTCCGTCACGTCGATGGCGAACGAGAGCACGGAGTCCACCCGTCCGTTCACGCCGCGCAGCGGTTGGTAGACGATGTCGAAGCGGCGCGTCGCGCCCTTCCGGGCTCCGTTGACGTCGGTGGCGATGGGCACCTCCTTCTGGGTCTGCTCCTCTCCGGTGGTGAAGGCCCGCTCCAATATCTTCGAGTACTCATCCCCGGGGGGGGCCAGCTCCCGCAGGGACTTGCCGGTCAGGTCCACTCCCCCCGACAGGCGCCGGTAGAAGGGATTCACCAGGGTGAAGCGCTGCTCCGGCCCCGACAGGATGGCGATGGACGCGGGCGCGCTCATCAACACGGCATGCAGCCGCGCCCGCTCGTTCTCCATCAGTGCCTCCGCCTGCCTGCGGTCGGTGACGTCCTCCGCCGTGGACACCCACTCACGGATGCCCCCCTTCTTGTTGAAGACGGGCACGGCGCGGCCCACCACGTCCCGGTAGCCGCCCGCATGGAACTTCAGGCGGAACTCTCCCCGGTAGGACGCACGCGTGCGCAGGGAGTCCACCCACCCCCGCACCACGCGCTTGCGGTCCTCCGGGTGGATGGCGGCAAGCCAGCCCAGGCCCAGGTGCTCCTTGTGTGTCTGGCCGGTGAAGGCCAGCCAGCGCGGCGCGGGCTCGACCACCTCGCCCCTCTTGTTGGTTGTCCACACCGGCTGCGCCATGGCCTCCACCAGCGAGCGGTAGCGCTCCTCACTGGCCTGGAGCGCGTCGTGGGCCCGGCGTTGTTCGGTGACCTCCACGACGATGATGCCAATGCCCAGGAGCACGCCCGAGGGCGTCCGCATGGGGTAGTAGCTGGTGAGGAAATGGCGCTCCACCCCGGCGGCCTTGGGCGTCGTGCCGCTGAGTTCGAACGTCCGCGCGTCCCCGCCGTCCATGATGTGTTGGTATTGGGGCCGCAGGATGGCCCACAGGTCGGGGAGGAGCTCCTGTACCTTGCGGCCCAGGTGGGCGGCGCGCGGAATCCCGTTCATCTCCGCCAGGGCTTCGTTGACCTGGACGAACCGCTGTTCCAGGTCCACCACGGCCAGACCCACGGGCGTGCAGGCCACGAGGGTTTCGAGGAGCAGGCGGGACTGCGCCTCGGTCATGCCCACGTTGGCCGCACCGTCGAAGCTTGCGCTGGGACTTTCCACGCGCGCCTCCTGGGCCCACGGCCCCTTTTTGGCTAGCGGGGAAGCGGGGCCCCGTGACGCCGCTTCCCACCGCTGAAGTGGCCTGAACTGGAGGGTGTGCATCCCCGGGCACTCCTGGCATCCACCGACTGCCCAGGAGCGCAGCCGCTGATTGGCCGGTCCCCGCGCTCCGTGTCTGCCTTCCTGCCCTTCGCGGGGGGCACTACAGTCCAGACATCATGACCGACCTTCGCAAGCTTCTGCCCGTGGGCCTGCTTCTGTGCTCCGCCTGCGCCACGCCTGTCCGGTCCACCGGCGCGGCCAGTCCCCCGTCCACGCCCGCTCCGGTCGAAGCCGCCAGCCGTCCTGAGCCCGCCGCGCCCTCTCCCCTGTACCTCTTCGAAGGTGTGGAGGTGTTTGGCATCCGCAAGCTCCCCCGGGAGGAGCTGCTGAGGCTCATTGGCATGCCCACGCCCGGTTCGCGCTTCAACCTGGAGGCGGGGGAATTCACGCCGTACCTGTTGGAGAGCAAGCCGCGCCTGCTGGCGGCGCATCCGCTGCCGTTCTGCCGCTATTCCATGGTCACCTATCCGCCGACGCACACCTTCCGCGTCACCGTGGACCTCATTGAACCGGGCGACGAATGGCGGATGCGCTTCGCCCCGGCGCCCACGGGCACGGTCGAGGACCCGGAGGGGCTCATCGCCGCATGGGACGCCTACCAGCAGGCCTACTGGAAGCTCCGGCGCGAGGGCGCCGTCAGTGAGACGGCCCAGGGAGGTTGCCAGGCCCTGACGTGCTACGGCGGCTTCAACCATCCCCAGCTCGCGCCGCTCGAGGCGAAGTTCATCGACGGGGTTCCCCGGAACACCGCGGCGCTGGTGCGCGTGCTGCGCGAGGACCGGGACGATTCGAAGCGGATGACCGCCGCCATCCTCCTGTCCTATGTGCGCTCGCGCGAGGAGCTGGTGCGCCACGTCAGCCCCTCCGTGCATGACCCCTTCGAGGGCGTCCGCAACGAAGCCCTGCGACTGCTGGGCACCGTGCAGCAGGGACAGGCGAAGGCCCTCATTCCGCTGGAGCCCGTGCTGGAGGCGCTGTGGTTCCCGCTGTCCAGCGACCGCAACAAGGCGGCCTGGGCGCTGGTGCACATCGTGGAGACGGAAGGCGCCGCGCGGCGGCAGCGCATCCTCAACCAGGCCGGGGAGGTCCTGGTGGAGATGGCGGGCATGCAGCAGGCCATCGACCGGGAACCCGCGCGCAAGGTGCTGACCGTCCTCGCGGGCCGCGACCTGGGCGAGGACGTCGGGGCGTGGCGTGAATGGGTGGAGCTGACGCGCACCGCGCCCGCCACCCGCTGAGCAAGGCCCCCTGTCTGGGTTCAGTCCGTCAGCGCGGAGGCGACCCGGGGCCCCTTTTGTGTCTGCTCATGATCATGGGGGTCTTGAGTCGTCTGTTGTTGTGTCCACGCCGGGACGGTCTTCTGCGTGTCGCCCCTGCTGCCAGGGCCAGCGTCCTTCAATCTCCACTTCCAGTGTGAAGCTGAGGAAGGTCCGGATGAGGACGATGAGGCCCAGGATGAGGACCTGTCGCAACGTGGGCGCTTCGGCGACGGTGCGGATGATGTCCGCCGCCACGAGCAGCTCCAGGCCCAGCAGGATGGCGCTGCCCAGGTAATGGCGCAGCACGCGGAAGCCATCCTTGCGCCGCGTTCCCCGGTAGCGCACGGCGACGAGCCCCACGGCGGCCACCGCCCCCACCACCATCACCCCCACGCCCGCGCCTTCGAACAGACGCGCGGCCAGGTCCACGAAGTTGGTGAATTGCATCACGCCCCCAGGCAGGAGGATGGCGCGTGTCCCCGGGGAGGGTGAGGGGAGCAGCCAGGGGTGAGGTGGCGCATGCCCGCCCGTGAGGCTTTGGACATCAATGCCTTCCAGTGCTGGATGAGCGTCAGGTTTGACACATCGATGGGCAACGACTGACGCGCTTGCAGTATTGACGATGATGAGCTTTCTGCTTCATTGTCGCCGCGCGAAGCTTCAAGACATTCTGGTTCTGCGGGTCCGGGGGTGCCGTGACGCAGCAGCTTGAATCCAGAGGGCCATTTCCTTCATGGGCCGCCGGTGAGGCCGCGTGATTCGTGAGATCCTCAGTGGCTTGCTTTGGCAGGGCCGGATGGCCTTGCGAAGCGGTGACGCGCGCGTCTTCGCCGCGCATGGCTATGTGGATGAAGGCTACCGACCCTCGCGCGTGCCATTCTTCTCCGTCGTCGGCCCGCTGGGACTCCATCCCGAACCCGAGCGCGAGAACGGCCGCACCGCCACCTCCACCGTCCGCATCCCGGGGCACCTCATCGGCAGACCCCGGGGCCCCGCGGACAGCGTGCCAGCGGGGGGGGCCCTCAAGCTGCGGCTGGATGGTCTGGCCACCGTCACGCTCACGGGCCTGCCGGGCGGTTCGTTTGGCGCCGCCACCACCGGCCCCGCGCTCGTCGCGGCGCTCACCACGAAGCTCTCGGACGCGCTCGCGGGCGGACAGTTCCAGGACCTGTCCGGGGCGCCGCTCACGGATCCGCTGTTGCTCGCCGCGCTCGCCGCCGTCACCTGCCGGTGGGACGCGGAGGGCGGGCGGATCGCGATCAGCGCGGACCCCGGCATCCCGTCGCTCGACTTCCGCTCCAGCGTGGAGCTGCTGCCCGTGGCCGCCAGCATCGCGGGTGTATTGGGATTGGAGCCTCCGGAGCGGGCCCAGGAAGGGCGCGCGTACCTGAGCCGGCTGCGAGCGCCCCGGGCGATGACGGTCGATGTGCAGGTGGACCTGTGGGCGGCGTCGCAGGTGGACCTGGCGTCCATCATGGACACCGTGGCGCTCTCCATTCCCACGCGCGGACAGATGATCCTCCGCCCGTCGCTGCTGGGCGCGGACGTGCCGGAGGGCGCTACGAAGCTCCGCCTGTTGCCTCGCGGTGAGCCCACCCTGCCCACGTCCCTGGCGCACCTGGAGGCCAGCGACCAGGGCCTGGAGCGCGCTCGCGGAGGCCGCGTGGACCTGACGCCGGGGGCTTCCTGGATACCGTCCTCCGGCGGCCTGCTCCTGTCCGGCACCGGCACCGCCACCCTGCGCGTCAACCCCACGCCGGTGGTGCCCGACCCCTTCCACTCCGACACCCCCGCGCCGGACGGACTCTCGCTCTCGTTGGGCCTCCAGGTGGCCCCGGGCGCGGCGGATGCCCAGACGCTGCCGGTGTTCGTGCTGCTCTCACAGGCGCAGCCGGTGCTGCGGCTGGTGCTGCGCTACTTCCAGGTGGGCACGCGGCTGTGGGGCGAAGTCGTGGCCACCGCGACGCTGTCGCGCGACGGCGGCACGCAGGCCGCGGAGACGCGCTGGCGCCTCGCCTCGGAGCGGCTGGAGGCCGGGGTGGTGCTGCACGCGCGGCTGGAGGCGGGGGAGGGCGTGGTGTGGCTGTCGGTGGATGGCGCGCCGCAGCCCCTGCTGGATCCAGAGGCCACGCCCGCGCCTCCTGTCGCGGCGCCGGGGGTCCCCGTGGCCGCGAGCGACATGGTGCTGACGCTGGGCTCGGACACGGGGACGCCGCTGGCGTTCACGGTGGAGCACCTGCACCTCATGGCGGAGCCCGTGGGGCCGTTGGATCCCTCGCTGCGCCGCTCCGTCACCGCCCCCTCGCGGCTGCGGCCCGGGGACGTGGTGGTGCTGGGGGACTGCGAGGACGGCTACCGCATTGGCAAGCGGCGCTTCCAGGCGCTGGCAATGGCGGTGGACGGCGACGAGGTGACGCTCAGCCGTCCCGTGGAGGGCGGTTGGACGCGGGGCCGCACGCTGGTGTTCCAGGAGGAGTGCTTCTTCTTCCAGACCCAGTTGCGCCGCAGGGACGACCTGCTGAACCACCTGTACCGCTGCAGCGTGGACTACCGGGTGTCCGCGCTGATGGAGGAGCTGAACGCGCGCACCAGCGCCCGGCTCGTGGAGACGCCACAGGTGGAGCTGGTCCCTCGGGGCGCTTCACGCGCCGCTGGCGGCCACCCGGGAACGTCGGTCACCGAAGTCGACACCGCCAAGCGCGGGGCCATCTGAAACCAGGAGGACGAACGTGCCAGAGCGATTGCATCCGGGCGTGTATGTCGAAGAGAAGAGTGCCGGTGCACGCCCCATCGAAGGGGTGGGCACCTCCACGGCGGCGTTCATCGGGCAGGCGGCGCGCGGCATTCCGGGCATGGCCTGGTTCCTCACCGGCTTCGCGGAATACGAGCGCGCCTTCGGTGGACACCAGCCCGGGGAGGCGGGGCTGCTCGCCCAGGCGGTGGAGGCGTTCTTCGACTCGGGCGGCCGGCGCGCCTACGTCGTGCGCGTGCTGCCGTCGGACGCGGTGACCGGCGCCTCCACGGCCCTGGCCACGCGCGCGGGCGGCGGCCTCGACGCGCTCACCTTCCTGGCCCGGGGCGCGGGGGAATGGTCGGAGTTCCTGCGCATCCAGGTGGCGGATTCCACCAACTTCCCCAGCGAGGCGTTCCGCGTGGACGTCGTCTGGACGGAGGCCGGGGCCACCCGGACGCTGGAGACCTTCGACGACCTGCGCATGGACCCGTCCGTCGAGGACTACGTCGGCGAGCGCATCAACGACATCTCCCGGTACATCCGGATCCTCGACGGGTACCAGGTGAAGCTGGCCGCGTCGCCGTCCGGGACGGTGCTCGTCGCCGCCCAGGTGCCCCGGCTCAAGGCCGCCGTGCAGCCGAGCGGCAAGTACACCCTGTACGACGGCGCGAAGCTCCAGGTCGTGACGTCGGATGCCGCCCTGCCGGACGTGGAGCCCACGGCGCTGGACATCCCCGTCACGCAGGCCCTGGTGGTGGCCGCCGTCCCGGCCGCGACGTTCAGCAATGGCAGGGTCCTGCTGACCGCCGCCGAGCTGAAAACGTTCCTCGGCAACGCCGTGACGGCCGCGGCGCTCACCGGCACCTTCGTCATCGAAGGCACGGACGCGCCGGAGATCGCCCTCAAGGTGGCCACCGGGCCCACGCTCTCCATCGCGAAGCCCGTCGCTCCGGCCACCGCCTATGATCTGGATGCGGGGGACCTCGAAGTCACGCTCGGCACGCCGGGTGGAGACACGGACGTCCCCATCCCCATCCTCGCGGCCGACGACACGGCGGTGACGCCCGAGGAGCTGCGCGCGTCGCTCGCCGCCGCGCTCGCCGGGCAGGTCGCGTCGGTGGTCATCGACTCCGGGGGCAACCTCCTCATCACCGGCCTGCCCACCGCGGCGGGCACCACCACGCTCGCGGTGAGCGGCACCGGCATCACCGGCACGGCCGCCGCCGGGGCCGCGGGGCTGACGTCGACGAATCAAGACGGCCTCCAGCTCTCCATCTCCGAAACGCTCCAGCCCACGGTGCCGCCCATGCTCCGGCTGCTGGGCTTCGCGCCGCGCGCCCGGGGCTACGCGGTGAACTCACCGGCGAACCCGCTGGTGCGGCCCACGATCATCACCCAGGTGCGCCTCCTGGGCGGCAGCGACGGCAGCACGGCGCTGGACACCTCCGACTTCGCGGGTGACGCCAGGTCGCGCACGGGCCTGCACGCGTTGGACGGCGAGGACGTCAACCTGGTGGCGCTGCCGGGGAAGAACGAGGTCGCCTACATCTCCACCGGCATCGCCTACTGCGACAACCGGGGCGACTGCCTGTTCCTGGCGGACGGCCCCGGCGGCGTGGACAAGGACTTCGCCGTCGCCCCGGACGACGCCAAGCAGTTCATCGAGGGCCTGCCGTCGCGGTCCAAGAACTCCGCCATGTTCTACCCGTGGATCCGCGTGACGGATCCAGTGGGCATAGGCCGCAATCCCACGCGGCTCGTGCCCCCGTCGGGCCATGTCGCGGGCCTCTTCGCGCGCACGGACAACACGCGCGGCGTGTGGAAGGCGCCCGCCGGCATCGAAGCCTCCATCTCCGAAGCGCTGGGGCTCCAGTACCCGGTCATCGACGAGGAGCAGGACCTGCTCAACCCGGTGAACCTCAACTGCCTGCGCCAGTTCCCCGGGGTGGGCATCGTGTCGTGGGGCTCCCGCACGCTGTCGCCGGATCCGGAGTGGCGCTACATCCCGGTGAGGCGCACCGCGCTCTTCCTCAAGGAGTCGCTGCGGCGCGGCCTGCGGTGGGCGGTGTTCGAACCCAACGACGAGTTCCTCTGGAGTCGGATCCGCAACTCCATCCAGGCCTTCATGCTGGGCCTGTTCCGACAGGGCGCGTTCCAGGGCACCACGCCGGAGGAGGCCTTCAGCGTGGTGTGCGACCGGAGCACCAACCCGCAGGAACTGGTGGACGCGGGCATCGTCACCGCGCAGGTGGCCTTCGCGCCGCTCAAGCCCGCGGAGTTCGTGGTCATCGAAATCAGCCAGAAGAGCCTGCTGGCCGCCTGATGACGACCCCCGTCCCCGCCAACGCGCGCAATCCGCTGCGGACCTACCGCTTCCGCCTGCGCATGGACACGTCCGCCGCCGGTGACTACGTGGCGGGCGTGCGCTCCGTGTCCGGGCTCACTGTCCAGGTGGGCGCCTACGAGGTGTGGGAGGGCGGCAACAACCTGCACCGCTATGCCCAGCCCCACAAGGTGAGCTGGGACAACATCGTCCTGGAGCAGGGCCTGGCGGTGGATGACACGCTGGAGCGCTGGGCGCGCGCGGTGCTGGAGTTCGCGCGCACCGGCAAGGCGCCCGGTGAGGCGGTGAAGCGCGATGTCTTCATCGACCTGTGGGACGAGTATGCCCATCCCACCGAGGTCCCGACGCCGGGCCCCGCGTCGGCGCGCATCCGCAGCTTCCACGTCCACAACGCGTGGGTGAGCAAGTACCACGCCCTGCCCAGGCTGGACGCCATGGCGGGCGAGGTGGCGCTGATGACGGTGGAGCTCACCCACGAGGGCTGGGAGCCGGTGCCCCGTCCGCCCCCCACGAAACCCGCGCCGTCCACGACGCCTGCCTGAGTTCCCTGCGTCCTTCGAGGAGCCCGCCATGCCCCGATTCGTCGAATCCACGAAGCGAGACCCATTCCGGAACTTCAACTTCCGCGTGCTGCTCAACAACGTGGAGGTATGCGCGTGCCGGAAGATCTCCGGCCTCACCGGCACCGTGGAGGTGGTGAAGTTTCGCGCTGGCAACAACCTGAGCTCCGTGGATGAGCTGTCCCCGGGCCGCGTGCACTTCGACACCGTCACGCTGGAGGCGGGGCTCACCAACGACACCTCCTTCCTGGACTGGGCCACCCAGCTCATCCGCCACGAGGCCACCCCTGGCCTGCGTGCAGTGGAGCCCGAATACCGGCGCACCGTGGAGATCCTCGTCTACGACCTGGATCAGAACAAGCCGGTGAAGAAGTTCATCCTCTACAACGCGTGGGTGTCGAAGTTCACCGCGATGTCGGAGCTCGCCGCGGAAGCGAACGAGATCCTCGTTTCGATCATCGAGCTGAACCACGAGGGCTTCACCAGCGAGCCGGTGGCCTGACGTGCTCTTCGAGCCCCCCATCCCGGTGCTGCTGCCGCACGGCCTCTTCGACGAGGACGGCCGGTGCCACCGCCAGGGCGAGTTGCGCCCGCTCACCGGCCGCGAGGAGTGGGCGCTGGCGCAGGCGGGCGAGCAGCTTGATCCGCGCACCGTGAGCGCGCTGCTCGCTTCGTGCCTGGGACGGTTGGGGGAGTATCCGAACGTGGATGTGTCGCTCGCGGCGGCGCTGACGCGCGGGGACCGGCACCACCTGGCCCTTCACCTGCGGGCCCGGATGTATGGGGACCGGTTGATGCTGGTGGCGCGCTGCCCGGCGCCGGGTTGTGGCGCGATGGCGGACGTGGACGTGCGCCTGTCCGCGCTGGCGTCGGAGCGGCCAGACGCGGCCCCGGAGGTCCTTCGCGTGGTGCTGCCGGAGGGCTCCGCGGAGGTGCGCGAGCCGACGGGTGAGGACGACGCGGTGCTTTGGGACAGGCAGGGCTCGCGCGAGGAGCGCTCCGCGCTCCTGTGGTCGCGGCTGGTGGAGGTGGAGGGCCGGCCGCTGTCGCCCGGCGACTGGAGGGCGCTGCCCGCGAAGTCCCGGCACGCGGTGGCGCTGGCGCTGGCGGAGGGCACGACGGCGCCGGACCTGGGACTCCTGGCGCGCTGTCCCCGGTGTTCGGCGTGGTTGGAGCTGGAGTTGGATCCGTTCGCGCTGCTGGCGCGCGAGCTGCGGGATGGGGCGGCGCGGCTGGAGACAGAGGTGCACGTCCTGGCGTTCCACTACCACTGGTCGGAGACGGACATCCTGGCGCTGCCCCGGTCGCGGCGGTGGCGCTACCTGGAGCTGCTGCGCAGAGAGCTGGACGGCCGTCCGCTGGTGGATGGCTGGAGCTGAAGAAAGGACGCACACGCCATGGCCCCACCCCCCGTGCATGGACAGGTCGGACTCACCCGCCGCGAGCTGGAGCGCGAGCTGGCGTGGATGCTGCGCACCATTCCAGAGGACCCGCGCGAACTCGTGAAGCTGTTCACCCAGACGATGGTGGCGCTCATCGACAAGAACAACGACGCCATCGCCCGGAGCCTCGCCCTGCGTGAGGCGTCCGGTGACCTGCGAGGCAACGGATGACGCGCAACCTGGATCCGACGCTCCTCGCGTTCGACCAGCAGCTCGCCCGGGGCATGCTGGTGACGCTGCCTCAGGCGGCCGACGACACGACGTCCGAGCCGAGCGTCCGCGCGCTGCGCTTCCAGTACAACCCGGAGACGGTGACGCGCACCCGCGCGGGGCAGTGGGAGACGAAGCCGGGCAAGACGCCGGAGCAGACCAAGGTCCTCACCGACGGGCAGCGCGGCGGCGGTCTGCACGCCAAGAGCGAGACCCTCGCCCTGAAGCTCATCTTCGACGTGACGGAGGCGCTGCTGCGCGACCGCGAGTGGGCGGGCACGTCCGGCGTGCTGCCGGAGCTGGCGATTTTGGAGGGCATGGCGCTGGGCAAGGACCAGACGGGGGAGGAGGAGAAGAAGCCCGCGACGAAGCTGGTGTCGCTCAATCCCACGGAGCTGTTGCTGCTGCTGGGGCCGCGCAAGTTCCCGGTGGTCATCACCGGGATGACCATCGTGGAGCAGCGCTTCGACACCGGGCTGTTCCCGCTGCGCGCGGAGGTGGACCTGCGCATGCGCATCCTGGAGGTGGGGGAGAACGCGGCCAACAGCAAGGTGGCCCAGGCCTTCAAGAACCTGAGGGATCAGCGGCTGGAGATGGAGGACCTGGCGGCGGTGAAGGGCGCGGACGCGCAGACCCTCATCGCCCAGGCGCTGGAGCCCGGACTCAAGTCGAACGGCACGGTCTGACGGCCATGAGCGACCCCTCGTCCCGGAACAAGGACCAGCCGATGTACGCGGTGCCCCTGGGCGCGGGTGGCGCCACGGTGTCGCTGTACACGCCTCGCGTGGCGCCGCGTCAGGCCACGGCCCTCCTGCACAAGGTGGTGGCGGGGGACCGGTTGGACCTGCTCGCGCAGCGCTACTTCAGCGACCCGTTCCAGGCGTGGCGCATCGTGGACGCCAACCCCACCTTCGTCCCCGAGTCGCTCCTGGAGCCGGGCACGGTGCTGTTCATCCCGGAGAAGCCCTGATGGCGGAGCAACGCGCGGCGTTCCTCCAGCTATGGATCGACGGGCAGCCCATGACGGATGCCCGGGGCCGGGTGTCGCGCTTGGAGGTGGACGAGCGCACCGACGACGCGTCGTCCTTCCACCTGTCGCTGGACATGTCGCCCACGGACGCTGGGGACTGGGACGCGCTGGCGGACGGGCGCTTCCAACTGCTCAAGCGCATCACCATCAGCTTCGGGCTGGGCGCGCCGGACAGCGAGGCGCCGGACGTGGAGGAGGTGGTGTTCGACGGGTACATCACCGCGGTGGAGCCGTACTTTGGCCCGTCGCGGGTGCCGGACTCGTCGCTGGAATTGTACGGGCTGGACGCGTCGTGCCTGATGCACCTGGAGGAGCGCACGCGTTCGTTCAGCGACCTGTCCGACGCGGGCATCGTCCGGCAGCTCTACGGTGAGTACGGCTTCGCGTTGGATGTCCAGGAGACGGCGCCGGTGCGGGACGCGGCGCGCGCGGTGGTGCTCCAGCGCGGCACGGACGCGGCGCTCATCCGGTGGCTCGCGCGGCGCAATGGGTATGAGGCCTTCGTGGAGCGCAAGCCGGGCCCGG
Organism: Corallococcus sp. bb12-1; assembly: GCF_026626765.1. NCBI lineage: Bacteria > Pseudomonadati > Myxococcota > Myxococcia > Myxococcales > Myxococcaceae > Corallococcus > Corallococcus sp. bb12-1. Next base: position 323,918 of record NZ_JAPNJZ010000007.1, read on the forward strand.
TGGGCGCGGGCGCCAACGCGGCGGTGGAGTGCGTGGGCCACTTCCACCTGCCCCGGCCAGACGCGCCGAAGCAGCCGGACCTGTCGCTGCTGCCGCGCTCCACGCCGTCGGTCATCGAGCTGAAGGCGCGGTGGGAGAGCCACCGGCCCACGGAGCTGAGGGGCGCGCACATCGACGAGCGCACCCGGCGCATCCGCTCCGCCACGGTGTCCGCGCCGCGCTTCCCGCGCATGGGGAGCACCAGCCGCGCGGACATCCTGAAGGCGCGCATGGCGGCGGTGCTGCCCAAGCGTCCCGACGTGACGGCGGTGGGGTTGCAGTACGTGGACGTGCCGCACGACGTGCCGGAGGTGGAGAACCTGGCGTGGGCGGACTACCGCGAGGCGGACTGGCTGGCGGAAGCGAACGGCACGGTGCAGGGCCTGCGCTACGAGCGCATCCTCCGGGCGCGGCGCCCGGTGGGGCTTGTCGGGGCGGGCAAGCTGATGGACGGCACGTGGTACGTGCGCGGCGCTCGGCACCGGTGGGTGTGGGCGGAGGCCCTGGCCCGCTACGAAGTGGATGTGGACCTGGCGCGCGACGCGCTCAACGGGGTGGCGTGATGGGCCGCGGTCTGCACTTCCCCTTCCAGTTGGGAGACCTGGGCACGCCCCGCACCGTGGGGGCCGCGCAGGTCATCCGGCAGCAACTGGAGCAACTGCTCTTCACGCTGCCCGGGGAGCGGGTGAACCGGCCGCGCTTCGGGTGCGGCGTGCAGAAGATGGTCTTCGGCGCGGCGAGCCCGGAGGCCGCCGCCGCGTCCGAATACATCATCCGCCTCAACGTGCAGGAGTTCATGCGCGAGCAGGTGCGGCTGGACGCGGTGAAGGTGACCGCCGAGGACGCGACCCTCTACGTGGACATCCTCTACACGCTGCTGGCGACGGGCGAGGAGCACGCGGAGCTGTTCCGCCGGGCGCTGGAGGCGCCTCCGTGAGCGCGCTCGTCCTGACGCTGCCCCTGGAGGCTTCGCTGGAGGCGGCGAACACGGCGTTGCAGACCACGTCCCCGGGCGAGGTGGAGTGGGTGCTGCCCGTGGGCGTGGGCGTACTCACCACCGACTTCGTCATTGGCTCGCCGGTGCATGCGCTGCGGCTGCGGGGCGGGGACGGTGTGACGCTGCGGCTCGACGGAGGGTCGCTTGAACTCACCGGCACGATGACGGGCCTGTCGGATGTGAGGGTCGTGGCCGAGGAGTCCGCGAAGGGCTTGGTCCTCAAGGGCGGGCGGGTGGAGGTGTCGGACGTGTCGGTGGCCGCCACGGCTTCGGCGGACTGCACGGCGCTGACGGTGGAGTCGCCCGACGGCACGGTGGTCATCGACTCGCTCACGGTGCTGGCGTCGAAGGGCTCGGACGCGACAGGGCTGCGGCTCCTGGCGAAGGAGGCTTACATCACCGGACTGTCCCTCTCCGACGTGGAGGCTTCATCCGGAGAGGCCTTCGGCGTGCGGGCGGTCTGCCAGCGCTCGCAGTGGGCGGACGTGGCGGTGCGGGAGGTCCATGGCGGGCAGGTGGGCGTGGGCCTGGAGCTCGCGGGCCTCTTCCGTGCCGACCTCTCCGGGCTCACCGTGACGAAGATCTCCGGAGCCCGCGCCGTGGGGGCCCGGGTGTTGGTGTCCCGCGAGGAGGGCGAGGGCCTGTCCTCGGTGGACGTGTCCATCAGCGAGGTGGAGGCGCTGGAGCCGGAGTGGTGCGTGGGGCTGCTGCTCGGCTCGTCAGGGCCACTCCAGGTGCGCGGCTTCACCGTGCGAGAGGTGTTGGGTGCGTTCGCGCTGGGCCTGCTCGCGCTGGGTGGACACGGCATCGAGGTGGGCATCGGGCAGGTGGAGGAGATCCTGGGCGGCACCGTGGCCACGGGCATACGGGTGCTGGGGGGACCGTCGCTCCTGCCGGTGAGCGTGCGCGACGTGGAGGTGAGCCGCGTGTCGGCGGCGCCCGTGCCCGCGGATGCGCATCCGGACCCGGTCTGGTCGGACTGGCTCCTCGCCGCTCTGGACTCCCTCGCGGGGGCGGTCGTCGGTCCGCTGACGCTGCCCGCGTTTCCGGCGGTCGCGGACGTGGTGGGCCTGCACGTGGCCGCTCCGCTGGGGGGACTGGAGCCCGTGCTGGACGTGGGCACCCCGGGGGAAATCACCGTCGAGGACTGCTCGCTGTTCGTCATCACCGGCACCGCGCTGCAACTGGAGGGCGGGCTGCGCACGGCGCTGGTGCGGCGCACCGAGGCGTGGACCTCCGTGCACGGGGGCTGGCTCCAGGCGGAACAGCTCCTGCTGGCGCAGCTCACCTGGCACCGGCACGCGCACGGGCTCCGGCTGGGGCCGGGCGAGGTGCGCGCGTATGACTCGCTCTTCACGGCCATCGTCGGCAAGCCGTTCGTGTTGGAGTCGGACGCGGAGCTGTCCGCGTCGCTCGCGCTCTTCGCCGAAGGGGCGGGGCCTCCGTTCCTGGAGGTGGGCCCGCTTCCCTACGTGACGCCGGGGACGCCGACGGTGCCCGCGGTGTTGCTCACCGGCAGCCTGCCTCCGCCGGAGACGGTGGACCTGCGGCTGGTGCCGGACGCGGTGGTCTCTCGTGCCGCCGTGGCCGTGCCGGGGGACGGTCCTCGTGATCCGGCGCCATTCGTCGGGGCGTGGGCTCCGGACGTGGTGCCGGGATGTGACGTGCGCGACCCGCAGCCCCGCCCGTGGCTTCCGGCCCCGGAGCTTCCGGCGCCCGGCGCGCTGGTGGACTACCTGGCCCGGGATGCGCGCTCGCTGCTGGCGGTGATGCTGGAGCGGGCCCGCACGGTGATGGCGCCGTGGGAGGACCGGGGGCCGGCGGACTTCACCACCATGTTGCTGGAGGCCGTGGCCGCGCAGTTGGACTCGCTCGCCTACCAGCAGGAGCGCGCGGTGGTGGAGGGCTTCCTGGAGGACGCGCGGTTGCGTCGCTCCGTGGAGGACCATGCGCGCGCACTGGATTACACGCCGGACCCCGGCCTGTCCGCCACGGTGATGTTGCGCTTCCGGTTGGATGGGGACGCGCTCGCGACGCTGGTGAAGGCACGGTTGGAGGAGCTGGACCTGCCCTCGCTTCCGCCCGGCACCACGGCCCTGGAGTTCCTCACCGGAGGGGGCGTGCTGGAGCTTCCGGCGGACACGCTGGTGGCCAACAGCTCCACGCAGGAGCAGTCGCTGGTGTTCGTCACCGAAGCGCCCCTGTCGTACTTCCCTCGCCTGGAGTCCATCTCGCTCGCGGAGTCGGTGCGGGTGGGGGACACCGGGGCCACGCTCGCGGGCGTGTTCCCGGAGCTGGAGCCCGGCCGGTGGCTGGTGCTGTACCGGGGACGCGGCGAGGGTGGGCACGTGGTGCGCGTCACGTCGGTGGCGCTCGCCACGGACACGACCTTCGTCGGGTGGGATCCGCGCCGGCTGGCGACGGAGACCTTCCTGGCTCCTGGCGATCCGCTGCCCGGGCCTCGTGCGGTGGTGCTGGGCAACGTCGTGCCCGCGCACCATGGGCTGCCAGTGACGCCGTTGCCGGAAGGCTTCGAATCGGATTCAGCGGAGCCCTTCGCGCGCAGCCTCGCGCAGTGGCGCGCATTGCTGTCCCCCACCGTGGATGGCAGCCGTGAGCGCGAGGTGGTGCTGCCCTTCCATCCCATCAGCGTCCAGGCCCCCGGGTATCCCCTGCCGGGAGACGAGCCGCGGCGAGGCACGCCCCAGCTCCAGATGAGCGTGGAGGACGACCCGTGGACGCTGGTGGAGGACCTGTCCGTGCAGGGACCCGGGGATGAAGTCGTCGTGCTGCGCGCGACCCCCAACGGTGGCGCAAGCCTCCGGTGTGGGGATGGCGTCAACGGCGCCGCGCTGCCGCCGCGCATGACGGCACTGGGCCTGTCGTTGCGCGTGGGGTTGGGCACGGTGGCCAACGTGGGGGAGGGCGTGCTCACGCGCCTGCTCCAGGTGCCGCTGGATGCCCAGCGCTCGCCGTCGGCGGGGGCATTGCTCGACCAGTCGATGGACGACGTGCGCCTGTTGGTGCGCGTGGACAACCCGCTGCCCGCGGTCGGGGGACGCGATCCGGAATCGCTCGACTCCATCCGCTACCGCGCACCGGCGGGAGTTTCAGAGCCGCTGTCCGCCGTCACCGTCGAGGACTACGTGAGCCTGCTCCAGCGGATGCCGGAGGTCGCCGGGGCCTCCGCGCGGGTCGTGGCCAGGGATCTGCGCACCGTCATCCGCGTCACCGTGCTGCTGCGCGACGAGGACACGCTGGACCCGGATGAAATCCTGCGCCGGTGGGCGGACGTGCGGCGGAGGCTGGAGGAGATCCGCCTGCTGGGCGTGGACGTGGAGGCGCTGCCGCCCCGGTGGGTGCCGCTCGATCTGGACCTGGAGGTGGACGCCGCGCCGCATGCGCAGGCGGATTGGGTACGCGATGCGGTGGTGGGCGCCATCGCGGGGGACGGAGGGTTGTTGGATCCGGACCGCTCCGGGCTGAACGGCGATGTGCAGCTCGCGGACCTGTACCAGGCGGTGCTGCGCGTGGCCGGAGTGACGGCGGTGCGGGTGAAGCGCTTCCGGCGGCTGGAATCGCACGCGCCGGAGCGGCTGGCCGAAGGGGTCATCCCCATCGGTCCGGAAGAGGTGGCCACCGCGCGCGGCGGCTTCTGGCCGGGCTCCGAAGGGGCCTTGACGGTGCGCGTCTGCGGAGGGCTGCGATGAGCCGCGTTCCCGAGACGCATCAGGCGCTGTCGCACGAACAGCTCCGCACGCGGCTGGGTGAGACCGCGCGCAACACCTTCACCCGCGGGGACGATGCGCCCACGTGGAACCCGCTCGCGTACGCGGCCCCGTCGTCGGTGGACCTGGGACGCGGGATGCTGGACAGCGTGGCGCTCGCGCTGCATGTGCTGTGGACGTACCAGCAGGCCTGGGCGGAAGAGTGCTTCCTCGCCACCGCCCGGCTGGAGGGGTCCGTCTCCAAGCTGCTCGGGCACATCGGCTACCGGCCGAGTCCCGGCACGGCGGCGGTGGGGCTCCAGCACTTCCGGTGCAAGGCGAACGTGAGCGGCACGCTGCCGGCGGGCTTCGCGGTGACGTCTTCCGCGCAAGGGGAGGAACTGGCCGCCACCTTCGAGACGCTCGCACCGCTGCGCGTGCTGCCAGAGCTCAACGAGCTGCGCGCGTTCATGCCGCCCCGCGCGGGCTCGGACTCTGGGACAGGGACAGGCGGAACAGGCACGGGCGGAACGGGCACGGGCGGAGCGGGCACCGGAGGGACGGGCGGGAACGGGGGGACTGGCGGCACGGGAGGCACGGGCGTGCCTTCGGAAGAAGCGGGCGAGCCCGGGGCTCCTGCTCCCACGGGCGGCATCTTCGGTCCCGGCTCGGTGCTCGCGGGACTTCAGGACCGCATCGAGGTGCAGCGCCACGGACCGCTGGAGGAGCGGCGGGTGGCTCGCGCGAAACAGGACGCGCGCAAGCTGGCGTCGCTCATGAAGACGCTGGACCTGGAGGGGGACTCCGGCTGCAAGAGCACCCTCGACGCGCTCTGCGAGCAGTTGTGCGAGGCCCAGAAGGTGGTGGCCCAGGCGGTGCCCCCCGCAGGTCGTCCGGTGGGCGCGCTGTCCGAGTCGCAGGAGATCGTCGCGCGGCAGTTGCGCAACCTCCAGAAGCGGCAGGCGGACGCGCTCGCTGCGTTGGAGGAAGCCCTGGCGCCGTGCGCGGACGAAGACCCGGCCGCGCACGCGCGACGGTTGGACCGGATGGTCACGTTCCTGGATGCCTTCGTGAATGGCCTCATCCAGGAGGCGCGCGATCAACTCGTCCTCCTGAAGGGCAGCGAGGCGCTGAACCGCGCGGACATCGCCTTTGGCGCGGAGGCGGGGGTGGCCAGGCCGCTGGGCCTCGCAGGCGCCGGGGCGGACACGTTCTTCCTGCAGCCCCTGACGGACGCCTCGGGGCTCTCCTCCCAGGAACCCCCAGTGCGGCCGGGAGACTGGCTGGTGCTCGCGGAGGACGTGGAGCGTCTGGGCCCCGCGGGCGCCAAGGGCACGGAGCGCATCTATCGCGAAGCGCTGCGGGTGCTCCGCGTGCGCATGGAGACGCCCGCAGGGCAGCGCACGCCGATGACGCAGGTGACATTCCAGCCGCCGCTGTCCCGCGCGTATGCGTTGGACCGGGTGGTGCTGCTGGGCAACAACACCCTGGTCAGCGAGGGGGCCACGGTGGAGGAGGTCGCCGAGCCCGCGCAGGACCTACGCACCGTGCCCCTGTTGCACGCTCCGGTGACCTGGCTGCGGGACGCGAACCACGCGGGAGGCCGCAGGCCCGAGGTGTCCCTGACGGTGGGCGGTCGTGCGTGGCGACCGGTGGACTCACTCCTGGAGGCCGCGCCGGATGATCCGGTCTTCGCGGTGGAGCCGTTGCCGGGAGGCGCCGCGAGGCTGCGGGTGGGCGGCCAGGACCACGGCGCGGCGCTGCCGCTGGGCGCGGAGGTGCGCGTGCGCTACCGCGTGGGCCGGGGCGTGGGAGGCAATCGGACGGCGCTGCGGCTGACGGCGATGGGCAGCCCGCATCCCTGCGTGGAGAAGACCTTCAACCCGCTGCTGTTGTCCGGAGGGACGGATCCAGAGGACCCGGCGCTGGCGCGGGTGCGAGGGCCCGCGATGGTGGGCGCGATGGACCGCGCGGTGTCGCTGTCGGATGTGCGGGCGCTGACGCAGGTCTTCGACGGCGTGCACCGGGCGAACGTGTTCCGCGAGGGCGTGCGCAGCCGTCTGCTGACGGTGGTGGTGTCGGGACCGGACGGCGCGGCCCTGGGTCGGGAGGACCTGGAGGCCCTGGGCGCGCACCTGGCGGCGAGGGTGGCCCCTGGCGTGGAGCTGCGCTTGAAGAACCGGCAGCGCGTGGAGGTGCGGTTGCGGCTGCTCCTGCGGGTGGTGACGGGCGCGGATCCGGTGACGGTGCTCCAGGAGACGCGCCTGCGGCTGGGCGTGGACCGGGACCCGGAGCGTGCACCGGGCCTGTTGGACGCCAACCGCGTGGAGCTGGGCGCGGACCTCCAGGTGTCGGACGTGTACGGCGCCCTGGCGGACATCGAAGGGCTGCGCTCGGTGGTGGTGCAGGGGCTGCATCACGAGGGCACTCCGCCTTCGCTCTCCGAGCGCATCACCGCCGCGCCAGGAGAGCTGCTCGGTTGGGCGCCGCCTTCGGGTGGAAGCGATGGCGTCGCGCTGTTCTACGAGGAGGCGCAGGACCGATGAGCCCTCCATCGCAGCGTCTGCTTCAGCTCCTGCCCGGCCTCTACACCGCGAAGGATGCCGTCCTCGCGGACCATCCCTTCCTCAAGCTGCTCGCCGTGCTGGGCACGGAGCTGGACGCGTCCTCCTTCGCGGTGGACCAGCTCTGGGATGACCACTTCGTCGAACGTGCCGGGCCTCAGGCACTGCCGCTGCTGGCGGAGTTGCTGGGCGCGCGGCTGATCACCGGCGACCCCCGCGTGCAGCGTGGCGTGGTGGCTCGCACGGTGGCGTGGCGCCGCCGCAAGGGCACGCCCGCGTCGCTGGAGGAGATGCTGTCAGTCACCAGCCTCTGGGACGCGGAGGCGGATGAAGCCTTCCGCTCGCTCCTGGAGACGCAGGACCTCAACGACCTGCTGCCCTGGCGCGGGCGCACCGCGGTGGTGTGGGATCCCATCGGCCTCGCGGATCCGCTCACGCGCCGCTCTCCCGGCATCGAACGGCCTCGCGATGGTGTCCCCGAACGGGGGCCGTTGCTCGGCGTGGCACCGGGCGAGACGTTGGATCAGGCCCTGCGCCGGTTGGGCCGCGCGGACGCGGGACGCAATGCCGCCTCGCCGCGCACGTTGGACCTGCTGGGCTGGGCCCGTCCGGACGTGGCCCTCATCCGCACCGCGCGCCTGACGCCCGTGGAACTGGAGGAGGTGACTCCCGCGGTCGTGCACGTCCTGCCCAATGGCTACCGGGGCTTCCGCGTGGATCCGCTGGACCGCGACGGACCGCTGGTGTGGCTCAAGCCGCTGGAGCGCGCGGACCTCACCGGAGGTCTCACCGCGCGGCATGAACCCGAACCCGCCTCGCTCGCGACGGGACGCACGGCGGCGATGCTGCTGACGCCCACCGCGCTGGCGGAAGACGCGGACGCGGCCGAGCGGGCGGAGGCCCTCACCGTCTCCGTGGATGGCATTCCCCTGGTGGGCCCGGAAGCGCTGCCGCTGCTGCGAGGCCCGCTGCCCACCGCACCCGTGGGGCCTTCCCCCTCGCTCCGGTTCGCGGACCGGGGACGGCCCTCGGCGGGAGACCAGTGGCGCCTCACGTTGCTCGCCGCGCGTGAGGACTCGGACACGCCGCTGCTGTCCACCGTGCTCGAACCGGGCGCGCCGAACACGGTCACCGTCACCCCGGAAGCGAACCAGTCCCTGGGCGGCACCACGGCGGCGTTGCTCGTCGAGCGCTTGAAGGGAGAGCCGCGCGTGCGCGACACGGATGGCACGTGGCGCACGCTCACCGCCGGCATCCGCCTGGGCCTGCCCCGGAGCAACGCGGTCCGCGTGCTGCTGGCGGGAGTCCCGTGGGTGGCGCGCATCGAACAGCACCTCGCGGACGGAAGCCTGCGCCTCGTCCGCTTCGATGCGAGCGGCGATGGTGAGCCCTGGCAGGCGGAGGAACTGGTGGGAGCGCTGCCTCCGGATGGGCCGGGCATGGCGGTGGCGGCCCTCGCGGACGCGCTGCTGCTGGTGGCTCCGGATGGCGCGGGGAAGCTGGGCGTGTGGTCCGTGACGGGCCTGGACGGTGCCACGCCCACGGCGACCCGGCTGGACACCCCGAGTCCACGACAGCCGGCGGCGAGATGGGCTCCCAGCCTGTGCGTGCGCGGGGGGCGGCTCTTCCTCTTTGGCGGAGACCTGGGCGGTGCGCCCACCGGGGACCTGTGGTCGCTCCCGGTCGCGGGCGGCACGTGGCGTCCGCATGCGGTGCGCAACCGCCAGGAGCGCAAGGCGGCCACGCTGCTCGGCACGCCGCAGGGACTGGTGCTCATGGGCGGAGAGGCCGTGACGGGGGAGCTGGCCGTGACGGTGATGGGTTGTGACCCCGCCTCCGCGAGTCCCGCCTGGCGTCCGCTGGCCCCGTTGCCCGTTGAGCCGGGACTGCCCGGGGTGCTCGTGGCCCGGGAGACCGCCACCGGCGTGGAGGTGCTCATCTGGGCGGACACGACCCGGCCCCGGTTGTTGTCGCTGACCTCGGGGGAGAGCGCCTGGGTGTGGGGCGTCCTGGAAGCGGACGGCGCGAACCCTCCGATTCCCGGTCAGGCGCTGTACGCCGACGGGCGCGTGCTCTTCGTGGACCCCGCGCCGCTGCCCGCGTCGGAGGTCGTCTTCTCGCTGGGGGGACGCGGCTACCTCGCGTTCCTGCCGGAGCTGGCGCTGCTGCCGGATGAGTTCCTGCGCTTCAACGTCGCCAATGACGGCGCGGTCTTCATCGAGCCTCGTCCGGGGCAGCCTCTTCCGCTGGATGCGCGCCCCGGCGGCGCGTACCACGCACGGGATGCCTCGCGGTCCGGCGATGCGCGCCGGTACTCGGTGCCCGGTCGTCTGCGACGTCACCTCTTCCGGCTGCGTCAGCGGAGCCTGGGGCCGTGGGGCGCGCTGGCCCCGAGCAACGCGGACGGCATCGTGGCGGTGGATCCGCGCCTGGGCCGCATCGTGCTCCAGGACGACGCTCCCGAGGGCCTCGTCACCGTCTCCGCCCGCGTGGGCCGGGGCGCGTCCCTGGGCGCGGGCCTGCTCACCCCGGACCGCCGTCCGCCGGACGACTGGGCGGAGCCGGACCTGCCGTTCCCCGAGCCCCCGGATCGCCCTGGCGATCGCTCCGGTACCGGGCGTCCTGTCACGGCGTGGATCTCCCCGTCGCGCGCGGGAGGAGTGCTCGCGGCCGGCGATGTGGAGCGGCCCATCGTCGCCACGCTCGCGGAAGCTCTGGGCATCGGCACGCCGCCGTTGGTGGGCATCATCGGGTCGCCTCGACTGCCGCCGGAGCGTCTGTCCCTGGGCCTGGAGTCGGGCATGTCCCTCTTCGCCGCGGACACCGGCGCCGCGCCCTGCATCGGCGCGGATGAGCACGGCCTCTCGCTGGCGCTCTACCCGGGCTTCGGTGGTGGCGCGGACACGCGCGTGTGGCTCGCGGGGTTGTGGCTCACCGGGCGGTTGGACCTGGTGCTCGCGCGAGGGCAGGCGGACCTGCGCTGGTGCAACCTGGGCGCGCCCGGGCAGGTGGGGCTGTGGATGCCGGGCGGTGGGCACCAGGACATCAGCGCGCGCCGCTCCCTGCCTCCGGCCGACGTGGAGCTGCGCCTCTACGGCTGCCTGGTGGGCGCCATCGAGCTGCCACCCTGGGTCCACCTCATCGCCGCGGGGTGCACCTTCGATGCGGGCAGTCGCGAAGCCACCGCCATCCGAGCGGCCGGCGCGAGCGTGAGGCTGCGGCACTGCACGGTGCTGGGCGCGACCGAGGCGGGCGTACTGGAGGCGTCTTCTTGCGCCTTCGCGGGCGAGGTGCGCACGGACCGGCCGGACCTGGGCTGGGTCCGCTACAGCCTGCTGGGGCGCGGTGGACAGCCGCCGGTTTCGCACCAGTCGCGGGTGCACACCGTGTCGTTCCAATCCAACCGCCAGACGGATCCGGGCTACCTCGTGCTGGCGGACAACAACGGCCCTGACGCGCTCCGCGCTTCCGAACGCGGCGGCACTCCGGGCGCCCACGGCGAACGCTCCGACCACGAGCGTGAGCTCTTCGCGCGCACCGACGACAGCATGCCCATTGGCGTGACGCCGTTCCACGCCGACCGCACCCAAGACGACCTCACCCGGATGAGCCGATCATGACCGTGAAAGCGTACACCTCCAGGTCCCGCTTCGACGAAGCCCGGCGATTCTCCGGCGTCTATCAACAGATGGGGCGCATGAGCCTCGACGCCGACCACAACGAGGAGGTGCGGCTGCGCACCGTGGACGCGCGCCGCCGCTCCGCCGACGTGGCCGACGGTTCGCCCGACGACGGCTTCCGCATCGTCGACAGCTTCCTCGTGGACCCCATCGGCAACGTGCTCGGCTGGACGGGGCAGGGGCTGCCCGCGGACGACGAGCGCGTCATCCCGCGCGAGCTGCGCCTGGATCGCTACGACGCGGAGACGCTGCCCTTCGTGATGCGCAGCCGGGGGCACGTGGCGCTGCGCCGCACGCTGCCCGCGCCGCTGGACCTCACCGCCGTGGCGCGAGCGGATGGCTCCACCTTCAGTGCCTCCGCGCTCGTCATGGGCCTGCGCTTCGAGCGTCCGCCCACCGACGATGAACTCGTGGACATCCGCGTGGTCGTCGCGGACACGGAGGGCCGCGAGGCCATCCTCTCCGCCGGCCTGGGCCAGCGTCCCTTCGGCTGGCACGACGTGCGCTTCCCCGTCGCCGCGCTCACGGGCGTGGACGCGACGAAGGTGAAGGCCTGGGGCGTGCTGGGCCTGCCTCCAGTGGCGCGGACGTGGGTGTCCGCGCTGCGCGTGGAGGACGCGGCGCTGGGGCCCGACGTCGTCATTCGGGGAGGCGATGGGACGCTGCCCGGAGCGGGCCGTCTGCTCCTCGACGGCGTGCGCGTCTTCCTGGAGCGCGACCTGCGCTACACCGCGCAGCCGGACCTGCCGGAGGCGCCACCGCTGGCCGCGCTGCCGGCGGACGGCAGCCGTCACCACTTCTTCTTCCTGGACTGCTGGGAGCTGACCACCACCCGGTACGACGACGCGTTCCTGGACGAGCCAGCGCTGGACGGCCAGGACACCACCGTGCGCCTGCGGCTCGTGTCCCAGGTGCGCGCGCTCCAGGGGCTGTCCGCCACCGACGCGGAGGTCCTGCCCACGCCGACGGGTGGGGGACGCCTCACGACGAACATCCCGACGGGCGCGCTGCCGGAACGCTTTCCGCCAGAGCCGTTGGACCCGTGCCGCGACCGCTGCCTCTCCACCGAGAACGCCTCCACCGGGGAGGGCTACCTGGGCACCGACAACCTCCACGTCCGCGTGGAGCTGTTCAAGGGCGGTGAGCGTCCGGTGGTGCTGTGGTCGCGCGACAACGGCTCCACGGTGCTGCCGCTCACCGCGCCCGCCTCCGCGGATGCGATGACGCTCCAGGTGTCCCCGGAGAGCGCCGCGAAGCTGCGGGCCGGGGACCTCATCGTCATCGAGGACCGCGTCACGCGGCTGCAAGCGGAAGGCGTGTCGCAGCCGGTGCTGCGGCGGCTGCGCGGCGTGCAGGCGGACACCGGCAAGCTGGAACTGGCGGACGCGAGCGCCGTGCTGACCACGGATCCGGTGCCGCTGCCGGTGGGGGGCACGCTGGGCCGGGCCTTCAATCCGGCGCAGGGCGCGCTGGTGCGGCGGTGGGATGGTGGCGACCTGCTCGTCACCGGCCTGCGCTACCGCTTTCCGGATGGCATCACGCTGGCGTTCTCCGGCAGCGGCTGGCGCACGGGGGACTACTGGTCCTTCACCGCGCGCGTGCACGCGGCGGACGGGGCGGCCCGGGGAGTCGTGGAGCAGCTCACCGACGCGCCCGTGCATGGCCCCGTGCATCACTTCGTGCCGCTGGCCCGCGTGAAGAATGGAACGACGCGCGTGTTCGAGGACCTGCGGCCGCGCTACCTCCCGCTCGCGCAGGTGAGGGACCGGCTCGTGGAGCTGTCCGAACGGGTGACGGGCCCGGGCGTCTTCACGGTCGTGGTGGGCGATGGCGTGCGCAGCTTCGGTGACATCGACCAGGACATGCTCGAAGGCATCACCGGGGACGAAGCCCTCCAGGCGGCGGTGGACCGGCTGAGCGGGCAGGGCGGCTCCATCTTCGTGCGGGCCGGCCGCTACAAGCTGGAGCACCCGGTGCTCCTTCGCAACCTGTCCTCCGTGCACCTGCTGGGGGACGGGGACGCCACCGAGCTGCGCACCCAGGGCTCCGGCGGCGCGTTCTTCGTGGACCGCTGCGGCCTGCTGGGCGACGTGCGCATCGAGGACTTCCGGCTGGTGGAGGCGCCCTTCGAGGACGTGGTGATGGGTGAACCCCGGCCCTCCCTCCTCACGCCCACCCCCCGCGTGGCGACGACGGACGGACTGCGCTTCGTGCCGCTCCTGGAGGTGGACGACGACCGCGCGCTGGAGACGGACGACGTGAAGCACCCGTCCGCCGAAGCCGACTTCGTGGACGTGGTGTCCGAGCGCATCAAGATCCTCGTGCCCGGTCAGGGCCGCGCCGCGGGCTCGGTGGTGGCGACGCTGGTGCAACTGCGCAAGCTGCAACGGCTGCACCCCGGCAAGCCGCTGGAGGACCTGCCGGAGGCGAAGCCGCTGCTGGAAGCGCTGGAGACGCTGCCGCACGGCGTGGTGACCCTGGCGGACTCTCACGGCGTGTCGCTGCGCCGCTGCCACCTCCAGGCGAACCAGGCCGGCAGCGAGGCGACGGGCGTGCTGGTGACGGGCACCTGCTCGCGAATCAACATCGACGACAACCGCATCAGCGCGGCCACCGGCATCGCCGTCGCACCGTACGCGCCCTATCTGGCCGAGCGTTTCCTCGCATCCTTCCCGCGCGCGGGCCTCTTCATCGATACGCTGTCCATCACCGGCAACCGGCTCCAGCCCCTGGGCGAGGCGACCACCGGCATCCACGTGGCGGACGGCACGCTGTCCGGCGTGGAGGTGAGGGGCAACCGCGTGCAGGGCTTCCACGTGGGCATCCTCGTGCAGGACCTGGCGGAGGGGGGCGCCACCGGCCCGGTGGACCGCGTGCTGGTGGCGGAGAACCAGGTGCTGGGCTCCTCGGCGGTGGGCATCCAGGTCGCGGGCGACGGCGTGGACGTCGTGGGCAATGAGATCCGCAACGCGGTGTCCAACGGCCTGTTCCAGGTGGGCATCCAGCTCTCCGGTCGGGGCCTGCGCGTGCGTGACTCCTGGATCGCGCTGCCCGCCGTGCCCGCCGCGTCGGTGTTGGGCGTGGTGGCCGGCATCGTCGTGGGAGATGGTTTGGACGACGGCCAGTCGAACGGACGCCCCGCAGTGGATGTGGAGGTGGTGGACAACCGCATCGAGGGCGCGGGCGAAGCGACGCCGGGCTTCGGCATCCTGCTGGGCGGGCCGCAGCCGGTGTTCGACGTGCGCATCCGAGGCAACGTGGTGCGCGCGCTGGGCGACGCGGCGGTGCGCGCCTGGGGCACGGGTGGCGCGGTGGGGCGCATCCGCGTGCAGGACAACCGCTTCGAACAGGTGGCCCTCGCGGACGTGCCATCGCAGACGGACAACACCCTGGCCCTGTCCCGGTTGGATCCGGGCCTGGAAACGAAGCTGAGCCCGGCCGCGCTGTCCCGGCCCCGGCCGCTGCTGGAGGCGCTGCTCGCCAACGTGACGCCCCGGGTGCGCGCGCCCCTGGACGCGGCGCTGCGGTGGTTGGAGCGGCTGACGCTGCGCGGAGCGGTGGTGCTGGCGGGGGTGGAGGAGGCCCACGTGAGCGGCAACCGGCTGCTCCAGGTGGGGCGCACGGTCGCGTACGGCGAGCCTGGCCTGGAGGACGCGGAGGTGCGCGCGGCGGGCATCGCGGTGGTGTCAGGCCAGGGCCTCACCGTGGAAGCCAACGAGGTGGAGACCCTCCGCGCGCCGGTGCGCAAGACGGCGGTGCCGCCGGTGAAGCCGCCGGTGAAGCTGCCGCCCATCGCCGGGGTCCTCCAACAGATGGGCCTCGCGCCGGCCACCGTCCGGCTGGAGCGCGGCGATGTGCACTCCGCCGTGGTGGGCATGTACGCCACCGTGTTGCAGTACACGGGCTCCGACGAGAGCGGACGTCAGCAGCTCGGCCGGGGCCTGTATGGACCGCTGGACACGCTCGCGCAGCAGGTGAAGGACCTGGGCGGCACGCCCGCGACCCTCACGGAGATGCTGGTGCGCGAGGTGGCGGAGATGCGCGCGGCCCAGGGCTACGAGGACCACACGAAGACATCGCACGCGGTCCGTTCGTCACTGGCCCGCGCCTCCAGCTTCACCGCGCCGGATGACCTGTCCCAGGACGCCTGGGACACCGTGGCGCAGTTCGACCTGGCGACCGTGTCCGGCAAGGAGGCGGTGGCGAAGACGGCGGACCGCATCAAGGGCTCCCTGGATGTCCTGGTGCAGGGCCTGCCTGACACGGTGAAGAAGCCGCTCCTGAAGGCGCTCGCGGAGGTGCAGGGCGAACCGGACGATCTGCAACGGATGGTCGCGCTGTCCGCGAACCTGGCCCAGGTGGCGCAGCTGCGCGAGGCGCAGGCCCAGAAGGCCCGGCTGCCCGTCATCGGCGAGGCGGTGGGCCCCCGGAGGACCATCATCGGCACCTTCGCCACCAGCGCGCTGGAGCAGCTTCCGCGCAAGGGCCGCTCCATGGGCGTGAAGGCCAGCGCGGACGTGCTGCTGCAACTGCGCCAGTCCAAGGAGGCCCTGGCGGATCAGCTCAAGGACGTCAACCCGCAGTTGGCCCAGCAGGTGGAGACGGACTACCGCGACGTGGAGCGCACGGGAGGCCAGTCCCGGCCGGTGGAGCGGCTGCGCTCCACCCTCAAGCAGATCCTGGAGTTCACCAACGGCGTGGTGGCCCCGGTGGAGCTGTCCGTGGAGGACGCGGAGCGCGTGACGGCGCAGGGCCGCACGGCCACCATCGGCCTCTACACCGCGAGCCTGGACCGGCAGGCGGCGGGCCTCATCACCGAGTCCGAGGACACGGTGGAGAAGCAGCTGCGCTCCTTCAGCACCGCCGTGGGGCAGCTGTCGGAACTGGTGAGCGGGGACGCGGAGCTGTCCGTGCTCTCCACCCAGGCGCACCAGGCGGTGCTCGCCGCCATCGCGCAGCCGCAGAAGCGCACGGAGCAGGTGGCCATCGCGCGAGGCCTGTTGGATCGCATCCGCGTGCAGACGCTGGACGTGCTGCCGACGCCGATTCCACTGCCTCCCACGGGGTCGGTGTGGGCGGATCCCCTGGACCGTAGGCTCGCCGCGTTGGGCGCGCTGGTGCTCGCGGTGCGAGGCGTCCCTCCCGGGAAGGTGCTCACGGAATCGATGGCGCTCTACGTGGCGCACTACAGCCGCGCCCTGGACATCGTGGGCATCGACGGGAAGTTCCGGGAGAGCGTCCTGCAGCGCATCCGGGAAGCCATCCAGCGACTCACCAGCAACGAACCCGGCGACTCCGCGCGCCAGGCACTGCACCAGCTTGCGAGGGAGCCGGCCGACCTCGCCGCCGAGGCCGTGGGCAAGAGCGTGGGGACGGCCTCCGCCCAGGCCGGCAGCCCGGTGACGCCGGAGCTGGAGGCGACCGCGGTGCTGCTGCGCGCGACGGAGCAGGGCCTCGACCCGGCCGAGGACGACGCGTCGCGCATTGCCCGGCTCCAGGAGTACCTGCGCCAGCGCGCCACGAAGGTCTCCGCGTCGCTCGTCGTCATCGTCACCGGCATGACGGACCTGGGCGGCATCCTGGAGGTGCTGCGCAAGTCCCTGGAGCAACTGGCGCGGGGCGAGGCGCCGGATCCAGGCGACCTGGTTCCGCCCGTCTTCGACACCTTCCCGCAGCCCGCGGATGGCCTCTTCCTGGCGGGCGTGGGGGGCCGGGTGAGGTTGTCCGGCAACACCGTGCGGGACGCCGTCACCGGCATCACCGTCCTGACCGCGTCGGGGCACGTCATGACGGAGTCGGAGGTGCAGCCGGGCTCGCTCCTCGACGTGGAGGGCAACCGGCTGGAGGGGTGCGCGGTGGCGGGCCTCGTCGTGCGCCAGGGGCTGGCGGTGACGGTGGTGGCGGACAACCACTTCTTCGCGTGCGGGGGGCTGCCCACCGCGGGTGACCCGGGCCTGGGCCAGGCGGTCGCCTCCTTCGCGGGCTCCGGTGAGCTGGTGGTGCGCGACAACGTCTTCC
Source organism: Corallococcus sp. bb12-1 (assembly GCF_026626765.1). Taxonomy (NCBI): domain Bacteria; kingdom Pseudomonadati; phylum Myxococcota; class Myxococcia; order Myxococcales; family Myxococcaceae; genus Corallococcus; species Corallococcus sp. bb12-1. Next base: position 340,923 of record NZ_JAPNJZ010000007.1, read on the forward strand.
TGGAGAGCGGCAACACGCTGGCGCAGGCGCTGCTGCACGAGGTGGCCATCGACTGGCGCGGCGAAGTGGGCGTGCGCGGCAACACCGTGCGCCACGAGGGCGGAGGAGGAGGGGGCACGGGGGTGCTCGTCGTCACCGACACGCTCCCGGAGGGCCTGGTGACGAAGCTGTCCCGCGTGCCCTTCCTGGCCTCGGATCCTCCGCCCAAGGTCGACCTGCCCGGACGCTCCGTCACGCCCGCGACGCTGGCGTTCCCGGTGAATGTGCTCGCCGGGGTGCCGCGCGCGGAGGACCTGGTGCAGCTCGGTTCCCTGAAGCAGCGCTTCGCGGCGGGGCCGGTGCTCAACCGCCCGCTCACGGTGCCGCCCCAGGTCTTCGTGCCCGCGAAGAGCGCCAGCACGGCGGCCTCGCGCTACCTGGACGCCGCGTTCGCGCCGGTGCAGTCCGCGCTGCTCGACTTCCTCATCAAGCCCATCCCCCTCCTGCCGCTGCCCCAGGTCCGGGCGATGCGAGGCGTGCAGGTGGAGGGCAATGACATCTCCGCCAGGGGCCCGGCGCTGCTTGTCCTGGGCAATGGCGGACCGGTCATCTCCACCACGGTGTCCGGCAACACGCTGCGCAGCGCGGGTGGCGTGGGCGCGGTGTACCTGCGCCGCGCGGACTCCACCGTCTTCAGCGGCAACCGCTGCGAGAGCCTGGACACGGTGAACGTCGTCGTCCTGCGCGTGGGCCGCGCGCCGGTGACGTTCACCGGCAACGTGGTGCTGGGCGCGGAGCCGGTGACGCCGGCCCTGCCGCCCGTGCAGCCGCCGTGGACGCTGCCCTCGGACTCGCTGATCCTCCAGATTCCGGTGGGAGGAGGCACATCGCTGGGCGTGCCGCTGAACCAGGAGCTGCTGCTGGGTGGCCTCCAGCGCCGCCGCGACGTGGCGAGCGACGCCTTCTCCACGCTGCTGGCGGAGATGGTCACAGCGCCGCCCCCGCAGGTGGGACCGGACGGCGAGCCCCTGCTCGCGGACATTCCCACCCGCGCCGTGGTGGACCGCCCCACGCTGGAGGATGTGCGGGCACGACTGCCGCAAGGCATCGACCTGCGAATCAGCACCCGGACGCTCTACGGCATCGCCGAGCCGATGGATGACTCGCCCACGGCGGCGCTGCGCAACCTGGTGGACCGGGTGGCGCTCCATGTGGAGAAGCCGGAGGACGTGCAGGGCCACGTGCGCTCCGTGCTGGCCTCGGCGGAGGGAGATCCGAAGAAGGCCCTCCAGCTCGTGGACAAGAGCGTGCTCGGCATCGATTCAGCGGCGCCCACCGTGAAGAACAGCATCCTCAACGTGTCCGTGCTGCACGAGGTGCTGGCGGACTCGTTCTACAGCGGAGGCAGCGTGGGGGGCCCCACGCCGGTGCAGGGCGCCACGGTGACGGCGAACGTCCCCGCGCCCCCTCCGCCGGATCCGTATGCCCACTCCGTCGTCATCCTGGGGGGCTCGCGCGTGGCGGCGGTCGGCAACGCGACCACGTCGGGCGTCCACGTGCAGGAAGCCGACGCCGTGGTGGAACTCAACCCGTAGCGAACAACGCCAAGGACCCCCCCACCATGCCTGACGCTTTCGCCCTCAACGGCCGAGTCGCCCTCCAGCGCAACGCGCTGCCGGAAGTCACCCTCTCCACCACGCCGGACGCACCGGACGCGAAGGAAGCGGCGCTGTCGAAGCTGGCTGGCACCCGCGCGAAGCTGGACGTGGACCTGGCCGTGCTCAAGGCGCTGGACGGGCGCTATTCGCGCCTGCCGCCGGTGGAGCCCCAGCCGGTGAAGCTCCAGGACCTGGTGCGCGCCGCGCGCCGCAAGCTCGCCACCGAGCGCCAGCGCGACGTGGGCGTCTGGGTGGACACGCGCGTGAAGCTGACGACGCGGCTGGTGACGGCGTTGGAGGACTGATGCGCAAGCTGCTCGAAGCCCGCATGGGGCAGCGCTGCTACCTCTTCACCACGCTCGGCCAGGTGTACGTGGGCCTGGTGGTGGAGCTCATCGACGACGTCGTCCACCTCACGGGGCCGGACGGCACGACGCCTGTGTACATCAACCTCTCGGACGTCTCCGGCGTGCGCCAGTACGACGAGGACAATGATTTGGGGAGCGCGCGATGATTGAACAACTCCTGCAACAGCTCATCGAACGGACCGAAAGCCGCTACTTCGGCAAGTACCGCGGCTACGTGTCGAACGTGGAGGACCCCAAGAACCTGGGCCGCATCCAGTGCGTGGTGCCGCGCCTGATGGGGGACGTCGCCACCGGCTGGGCCATGCCCTGCACGCCCTACGCGGGACCGGACCAGGGCCTGTTCTTGGTGCCGGACGTGGGCGCCGGGGTCTGGGTGGAGTTCGAGGGCGGCGACCTGTCCCAGCCCATCTGGAGCGGCATGTGGTGGGGCGAGCCGGCCCTCGCGGACCTGGGCCAGCCGGACTCCACCGCGCGCGTGGCGCCCGACACCAGCGAGGTGCCCAAGCACGACTACCCACCGCAGACGGCGGTGCCAGGGGTGCGGATGCTCAAGTCCGCCACGGGCCACTACATCGTCCTGGATGACAGGCCGGAGTCCGCGCGCGTGGAGATCCACGACCGGCAGGGCAACCGCATCATCCTGTCGTCCGAAGGGCTGGACCAGCTCATCAGCAACGAGCGCACGGTGAACGAAGGCAACCGCTCCGCGGAGGTGGACGGTGACGACCGCCTGGAGGTCGCCGGCAAGCAGGAGGAGACGGTGGACGGCAGCCACACCCGCGACGTGGGCGGAGACGTGACGCTGCACGTGACGGGGTCGCTGACGGAGAAGGTGGACACGGCGGGCTACTCCCGCGAGGTGGGCGGCGCGGGCCTGAAGGAGACGGTGGGCGGCCCACGCGAGGACCGCATCCAGGGCAGCCACACGCGCACCGTGTCGGGCGCGTCGCAGGAGACGGCGGTGGGCGGCTACGGGGTGACGTCCGGAGGCAACGCGCAGATCGCCGCCGGCAAGGCGGTGAAGATCGCCGCGACGATGCCGGACCTGCCGGGCCCGTCGCTCAACGCTGTCTCCATCGACGCGCTGATGGGCAACGTGTCCATCAACACCATGCTGGGCATGTGCCAGGTGGGGGGCATCTCCGCCGTGTCGCCGATGGTGCTGGGAGACGGACTGGCCATCCACTTCACGATGCTGGCGCAGATCCTCAAGGCGGTGAACCCGATGACGGTGGCCGCGTACGGGCCGCTGCTGGACGTGTGGGCCGCGATGACGCCGATGCTGGACTGGTCCTACTTCGGTTTCGTCAAGCGCATGCCGGTGGGGTGACGCGATGAAAGAACCCGGCTGGAGTCCGCTGGATGCGGCGGTGCTGCGCGAGCGCCTGGAGGAGGTGAAGGCGCTGCTGCTCCAGGCGGCGGCGGTGGGCGTGGCGCAGGACGCCGAGCGGCTGGAGAAGATGTTGGAGCTGGAGCAACGCACCCGGGAGGACGCGCGTGGCCGACCCCACCGACGCCGATTTCGCTGAGCTCCACGGCGCGCTGGAGGTCTGCTGCGCGGAGCTCGCGAAGGCGCTGGAAGAGGCCGAGGGAGGCGACGGCACCGGCACGTCCGGGGGGCCCTCGTGGCGGCCGTTGGTGCTCGCGGCGCCGCCGGGGTTGGAGCAGTTGGTGGGCATCATCAAGCCGCCGCTCCAGGTCATCATCGCGGTGCTCCAGTTCGTCCAGGCGCTGCTCCAGGCGCTGGCGGCCATCCTGCTGGGGCTGTCGGATCCATTCCGGGCGCTCATCCTGGCGGCGTACGCGCTGCTCAAGGACATCATCGACGACCTGCTCAACGCGGGCGCGTACCTCTACGCGGACGCGCCAGGCATCGGCCCCACGGAGACGAACCTCGCGGAGACGGGCTTCATCCCGAACCTGCCGAAGGACTTCAAGGCGGGGTTCGCGCTGGAGCGACCGCCGGTGACGCCGGATGCCTTCTCGCGCTGGGCGGGGCGGTTCACCGCGTCCTTCGATGACCCGGGCGACGACGCCCGCCCGGTGGTGACGGACGGCGCGCCGGTGCAGGCGGTGTTCATCGTGATGGCGGCGCCGTCGCTGGATGCGCTCCGGCAGGCGCTGTACCTGTTGGGCAAGCTGCTCAACATCAGCGCCTTCAAGAAGGCCTTCGAGAAGTATCCGAAGGGCGCGGTGGATCCACGCCGCAGCCGGGTGCGAAGCCGGTCGGTGAAGCCGGACTGGAAGTCCGCGCGCATGAGGGACTTGTTCCCGGACCTGGAGAAGCTGCTCATCCTGCCGGAGGCGCTCAAGTCGCTGCTGCTGTCGGTGGACAACCTGGCGGGGCTCATCAGGAGCCTGGCGGCCGCGATGCAGGACAAGGTGCAGGTGCTGCTGAAGCTCGTCCAGGCGGTGCAGGCCGTGGTGGACCTGCTGGACGCGCTGAAGTCCGCGGGCATGTACGCGCTGCCGGTGTCCACGCGCGGTGGGGTGGCGGGGCTGAAGCAGGCCTTCCTCCAGGCGGAGAACCGGCCTCCGGGCGGCTACGTGGGAGGCATCTGCCTCTTGGCGTCCGGTCCCAACCTGGCGAAGGCCGCGTTGCTCTGGGAGCTGTTGGGACAGACTCCGGCGATGGAGCTGGCCGAAGGGGAGCTCACGCTGAACGAAGCGGTGCAGCAACTGGCGGACAGCAAGGCGGTGCAGGTGCTGGAGGCGAGCGGCGATGAGGTGAAGGACGCCTGGGGCAACCTCAAGACGGCGAGCCAGGCGGAGGCGGACGCGTTCGTGAAGGCGCTGGAGAAGGCGCCGGCCGGCTTCGCGGAGGCGGTGGGGCGCACGCCCCAGGAGCTGGTGGACGGCGCGCGTCGGGCACGCTCCACGTTGGTGGAGGTGCTGGAACAGTCGAAGGAGCAGTTGCCCACGTCCGCGAACATCGAAGCGGGCATCGCCGCGACGAAGCAGGCCCAGCGCCGGGGCGGACGCTCACTGGCGATGGGGTTCGGAGGACCGGGGCCGTCGGAGCGCGAGCCCAGCCCGGCGCCCCCGGTGACGCCGGCCCCGTCGGACGCGTCCGGGACGCCGAAGAAAGGGAGCGGTCCGTGAGCGCGGTGAAGCGCCTGAGCATGGAGCTGGACGGATGGCAGGCGGCCTGGAAGCAACTGGATGCGTTCCTGGACCGGGTGGAGGGCGCGGCGGATCAGGACTCGCCCTACGTGCAGACGGTGTGCGCGCTGCTGCCCGTGTTCAGCGTCATCGAACGGGCTCGCCGTCGCGCGGTGGGCATCGCCTTGTCGCCAGCCCTGCCGAGCGCCCCTGGAGGCGCGGGCCTGCTCGGACTGACCACCGCGTCGCTCGTGGGTGGTGAGCAGCGCTTGCCGGGCGTGGAGGAGCTGGAGTTCGCGGTGGGGACCATCGGCACGAACGCGGACGGCGAGCTCACGGGGGCGTCGATCCTCGCGGGCACCGTGACGCTGTTCGCGTTCCGCGACGAGAAGCACGGCGGCGAGGTGGCGGTGCGCGTGCCCACGTATGACTTCGGGCCGCTGCTGGCGAGCGGCACCGTGGACGAGGCCATTGACGCGGGACTCTTCAGCACGGACCAGCGCCGCGCCGCCGCGGAAGGTGACGAGGCGGAGATGACGACGTGGACCGGGCTGCGCGCCACGCGCCGGGGCGAGCTGACGACGACGGCGGAGACGGTGCCGCTGAGCAGTGTGTTGGACGGGCTGAGCACCACCTCGCTTTCCAGCGCGTTCGATCCGGTGGCGTCGGGGGCCGCGACCTGTCGCGATGAATGTCTGGCGGACCGCGACGTGCTGCTCCAGGCGAAGACCACGGTGGAGGAGCAGGGCGCGGACGTGGCCCTGACGGATGCGCTCCAGCGCGCGGCGGATTCGCTCCAGGGGCAGGCAACGGACTACGGGACGGTCGCCACCGCGCTCCAGCCGCCGCGCACCGCCACGCACTCCCCGACGGCGCTGGCGGACCTCCAGGCCACGCTGCGCCGGGCGGATTCACCGGGCCTTCCCGGTCAGCTCTCCATCGAGATGACGTTGCTGGACGTGGAGGCGGGGAAGGGGATGGACGACGCGGTGGCGGCACGGCTCGCGTATCCGGACGGCTCACTGCGGATGCTGCGGACGTTGGAATGGTCGCTGCGCTTCCACTGGGTGTTCCGTCAGCGGTGGTTCGACGCGCGCAACCGCGCAGTGCTGGCACCGCTGCTGCGCCAGGTGTTGAAGCCGTTCTGCGACAGCCTGACCTGTGTCCTGGCGGGGACGTCCACGGGGATTCCGCTGGTGGGCGCGGTGACGGTGGTGAAGGACACGCCCACGCAGGCGACGGCGTTGTCGGTGACGCCCACGGCGGACCTGACGAAGGTGCAGGCGGGGCACGTGGCGCACGTGGGAGGCGAGCGGCCCACGCTGGCGATCGTGCTCGGCTGGGAGGTGAAGGGCGGTCCGCCCGGGGACACGCGGTTGCGCATCACGCCCCTGAATGTCTCCATCGCCACGGACGCGAAGCTGCCGGGCGTGGCGGGGTTGGTGAGGAGCGGGGCGACGGTGAGCGGGAGCGCGGTGTCGCTCGGCACGCAGGAGTTGCTGGAGGGGCAGTCGGCGGCGGGCCCGCAGGCGGACGGCGTCGTGCAGGAGGCCATCGCGCTGGGGACACGGCTGACGTTGCTGTTGGGGCAGGGGGGCAGTGCGCTGGGGCTGGTGCCGCCGACGGTGCCCGCGCCGTATCCGGGACAGACGTTCAAGCTGTTGCCGCCGGTGGAGGTGGGCGCGACGCGGCTGTTCCTGGACGGAATGCCGCTGGCGAGCGCATCGGGCTCCACGACGCCTGTTCCGGTCGCACGGCCGGGCGAGCTGCTGTTGGTGCGTGGCGCGGACGATGAAGGCACGTGGTGGCAGGGCGTGGCCCAGGTGGACACGGTGTCGGTGCTCACGGGCGCGGCGGCCCGGGAGGAAGATCCGGTGACGGTGACGCCCACGCCGGTGTGCTGCGGGGATGACGAGGAGGTGGTGGTCATCACGCTGCGCGACCTGCAATTGCCAAAGGCGCTGGTGCGGGACGTGACGCTGCGGCGCGACTTCAAGGGCTTCGGAGGCCCGAGCCTCGCCACGGGAGTGATGCTGCCCATCGAGCTGGATCCGGGCACGGTGAACGTCACCGTGCAGGATGGCGCTGTGACGAAGACGGTGCTGCGCGATCCGGAGCTGCGGGTCGCGGCGGCGGTGCTGAAGACCTGGCTGGGAGTTCCGACATGAGCGATCTGCGAGACGATGTCTACGCGGTGGCCGCGCTCCTCACGGAGCTGGACCGCGTGCTGCATCCGCTGGAGCGTGGAGAGGGCGGAGACTTCAAGGTGGAGCCGCCCCTGCCGCCGTCCCTGCCCTCGCCTCCGTCAACGGGACGGGGAGGGGAGGGCGGACGCTCGGCGAAGACCGCATCGTTGGCGTCAGGCCCCAGGGCCGCGCTGTCGGTGGAACCTCGCGGCGTGGCCACGGGGCAGGTGCCTGCGTCCGTGCAGCCTGTCCAGGCCCGTGCTCCGTCAATGCCGGAGGCCCCCAGTTCCCGGCGCCGCCGCGTTCCTCGTCCGGAGCCGACCCTGGCGGGAGCACCGAAGTTCCAGCCCGCGCGCGGCCCCGGGATCGAAGTCACGGGTGGAAGTCAGGACACCGAGAGGGCGCCCGTTTCCGTGGAGGGGGTCCACGAGGTGAGCACGCAATCACCTGGAGTCATGTCGCCTCTGTTCCCACGGCGCGAGCAGGACGCTCCGTCCGTCACGCCTGCCCGCGCGATCTTGAGAAGTCCCGAAGCACGGTCGACCGAAGTCCCTCGCGCCAGGGCCTCGTTGTCGGAAGCCGAGGCGCCGCGAAGGACCCGGGTCCCGCGCCCGCCCAGCGCAGTCCCTGAAACACAGACAACAAGCCAACCCCTTCGCGCACGCGCACCCGAAGAGACGGTGCGTCGTGACCGGGTGTCCCGTACCGGTTCCCCTGCGCCGCTGCTCGCCCTGGTCGAATCAGGTCCCTCTCTACCGCCGCAGCCTCGTCGGAGAAGGCCGCATGCACCGACAAGAGACCTGCCACCGTCGGCCCTGGGCGAACGCACCGCTCCGGTCCTGACGGGTGAGCCAAGGCATCGGCCAGGGCTGACGAAGCCCGAAGCCAATTCGCCGCGGCCTCCACCGCCTTCCTCCCGGGACTCGCGGACGTCTCCACCGCCTCCAGTCCGGAGCACCGGTCGTCCCACCCTGGAGCCCGTGCGAATCGAAGTGAAGGCCCTGGTTCCGCCCCTCGGAGTCGAAGCACCGCCTCGGGAAGTGACGTGGGAGGAGGAGCGCTCGTGGGCGGAGCCACCGGATCCTGAAACAGATGCAGGCAGGGAGGTCTTCTTCGTGAATGGCCGGCGGGTGACACGCGAGGACCAGGAAGCCCTTCAGCAGGCCGGTCAACGACTGCGGCGAAGGATGACGGGTCGGTCGCTGTGGCGGAGGCGGGGATGAGCGGCCTTCCTCCCCGGCAGCGGTTGGGACAACTGCTGCGCTCGCTCTCGAAGCACCTCCCAGGCCAGCTCGATGGACTGCTGGAGAACGCCCGGTTCACCGACGGTGCCGCCGCGCTCCAAAGACTGTCGGACCCCGCGCACCTGGAAAAGGCGCTGGCCCGCCTGTCCCCGGAAGAAGCCGGGTGGCTCGCGGACGTGCTGACGGAGCGTTGGCGCCAGGTCGCGGACCTCCAGTTGGAGCCGGAGGTGGCCATCGTCGCGCCGGATGAACTCTGGATGGGAGCGGAGCCGGTGCGGGTGCCGCTGTCATTGGCGGCGGTGGGGCTGGACGACGGCTTCGAAGCGCTCTGGGAGGGCGCGGTGACGCAGGCGGCTCCATCGCCCCGGGCGACGCTCCTGGCGAAGCCCCCCGAAGGCACCACGCCGGAAGTGGCGCGCGTCCGTGCCCAGGTCCGGGCCAGCGTGAAGGGCCAGCGCTGCGTGCTCGTCGCGCAGGCGCAGGTGGTGCTGCGGCGGCCGTCGGTGGTGGTGAGCGATGACCGGCGCCGGTTCCTGGCGCAGGACCAGGTGGGACGTCCGGCGGTGGGGTGCCGGCTGGAAATCGGGACGGATGTGCATGTCACCGGCCCGGGAGGGCTGGTGGATCTGGACGCCCCCGCGGCGCCCGGACTGCCCCTCAAGGTGGAAGGGATTCCCGCCGGTCGGATCCCGGGTCCGCGCCCATGACACTCACGATGGATGGCGAAGGAGGAAGCCGATGAAGACGATGACCCCTCAAACCAAACGGACGCCGGAGCGCAAGCCGGCCACGACCCGGCCTGTCGCGCCCACCCAACAGCCCGCGACGGCGTCACCTCGCACCCAACTGGGGAATGCGGCGGGGCCCGCCATGAAGACCGGGGCCGGTGGCAATTTCAAGGCAAAGGCTCCGCCCACCGCAGCTCCGAATCCCAACGTCCGACTGCCAAAGAAATAGTCGGCAGGGAGCGGAGGTCGCCGCGTGGCTCAGTCCACGACCGCGGTGGCTTCAATCTCGACGAGCACGCCCGGTTCGAAGAGCACGGAGACGCCGATGAGCGATGCCGGCGCCGGCACGAACTTCAGCTCCCCGGCGACCCGCTCGATGCCGGCAGCGAAGTCGGGTAACAGCTCGCGCTTCCAGTCGACCACGTAGAACGTCAGCCGTACGACGTCCTTGAACGTCGCCCCGGCAGCCGTCAGGGCGATGGAGACGTTGCGCAGGGACTGCGCCACCTGTCCCGCCAGGTCGCCCCGTGCGACGAGCTGCCCCTCGGCGTCGTACGCGACCTGCCCTGCGATGTGCACCTGCCGGGTTCCGGTGGCGATGGCCACCTGTCGGTACATCTCGGTCTTCATGAGTCCGTCGGGGTTGAGCAGGGTTACGGGCATGGGTGCGCTCCAGGGGTTGGTGTCGGGTGAAGATACCGGGCCCATTGACGAACGGCGTTCCCCTCTCCAGCGACGCGCGAGCTACAACCGGAAGCCATCGATGAAGCGCGCCAATCTGGATGAGATCTTCGCCTTCATGTCCGTCGTGGACGCGGGCAGCTTCGTGGGCGGCGGCCGGGCCATTGGCTTGACTCGCTCCGCTGCGGGCAAGGCCCTGGCCCGGCTGGAGTCCCGCCTGGGGGTGCGCCTGCTCAATCGCACGACGCGCCACCTGAGCCTCACCGACGATGGCCGTGTGTTCCATGAGCATTGCCAGCAGGTCCTCGCGGCGCTGGATGAAGCGGAAGCCAGCGTCGGGCAGCGCACGGGGATTCCCCGAGGAGTCTTGCGGCTCACCGTGCCCGGCGCCTTCGGCAGACTGCATGTCCTGCCCTTGCTGCGGGACTATCTGCGCAGGTGGCCCGAGGTCCAGGCGGAGGTGAGCTTCACCGATCGCGTCGCGGACATCATCGAGGAGGGGTACGACCTGGCCGTGCGCATCAATGGGACCAGCACCGATACGCGCCTGGTGTCCCGGCTCGTGGCGCAACACCGGGCCATCGTCTGCGCCGCGCCTTCCTACCTCGACGCGCGCGGCGAACCCGAGACGCTGGAGGAGCTCGCGGAGCATGACTGTCTGCTCTTCAGCAGCCGGACGCGACGACAGCACTGGCGGCTGCGCCAGAAGGACGGCGCCTGGGTGACGGTGGAGGGGCGAAGCCGCTTTCGTCTCGACAGTGGCGAGGCGATCCGGGACGCGGCGGTCGCGGGGCTGGGCATCGCCTATCTTCCCGGCTTCCTGGTCGACGAAGACCTGGCGGGTGGCCGCCTGAAGGCGCTGCTGCCGTCTTGCGAGACAGGGGTCGTCGGGATCATGGCCATCTACCCGAGCAAACGTTACCTGCCGGCGAAGGTGCGGCGCTTCATCGACCTGATGGTCGAGCAATGGGGAGCGAAGTCGCGCTGACGCCGCGTGGCGTCTTCGGCGTCCAGGCCCGAAAACAAGACCCCGTGGCTCCCTGAGGGCGCCACGGGGTCGTTCATCTCAAGGGGCTGCTCGCTTCGACCGACGGGTCCGGCTCACCGTCAGGCAAGCCGGTCCGCGGTCACGGGGTCTGGAAGGTGTCGAGCGAGGGGCAGTAGGTGGCGTACCCGTGCCCGGTGAGGACTCCGTCCACGTAGAGGCCGTCCACGTCGAAGGCCACGAAGTGCGAAGCGGGAGGGGCGCCGGCCTTGGCGCAGGTGGGGCAGAGCGAGGCCGCCACGGGCGTGAAGGTGAAGCTCGTGCTGTGGTCGAAGTAGTTCGAGGAGAGCCCGCCCTCCAGGTCGACCACGGTCGCGCGCGGCTCGCCAGGCGCAGAGCCTGTCTGCGGCGTCGTGTCCACCGGCACCTTCACCGCGTAGACGCTGATGAGCTGCGGCGGGAACGACGAGTCCGGGGACGGGCACTCACCCGGCGTGCCGTTGTTGAGCTCGATCCACAGCTCCCACGGCTCCCCGGGGGTCGAGGGCTCTTCGTAGCCGAAGAAGGCGTTGGTCATGACGCGCTGGTTGCCCTCCATCTCGATCGTGGCGGCGGTGTCCTGGCAGGTGCCTTCGCAGACGGTGAAGGGGTCGGTGCCAGCGTCGGGCGTGGTGCCCGCGTCAGGCTCGGTGCCGGCGTCGGGCGTGGTGCCCGCGTCAGGTTCGGTGCCGGCGTCGGGCGTGGTGCCCGCGTCAGGTTCGGTGCCCGCGTCGGGCGTGGTGCCCGCGTCCGTTTCGCTACCCGCGTCGGGCGTGGTGCCCGCGTCGGGCTCGGTGCCCGCGTCGGGCGTGGTGCCCGCGTCAGGCTCGGTGCCCGCGTCGGGCGTGGTGCCCGCGTCAGGCTCGGTGCCCGCGTCGGGCGTGGTGCCCGCGTCCGTTTCGCTACCTGCGTCGGGCGTGGTGCCCGCGTCAGACGTGCTGCCCGCGTCCGTTTCGCTACCCGCATCAGGCGTGGTGCCTGCGTCGGATTCAGTGCCCGCGTCGGACTCGGTGCCCGCGTCGGATTCAGTGCCTGCATCGGACTCGGTGCCCGCATCGGACCCGGTGCCCGCATCGGGCTGGGTGCCCGCATCAATGCGAGTGGGCGGCGTCGGAGGGCCGTTGTCGGAACCACAGCCAGAGAGTGCGGGAGCGGCCGCGAGTGAGACAATCAACAAGGGGAGAATCGAGCGTCGCAATTTCATGCCGGGGATTGTCTCGGGTTCCCTGCTGAGATGCGAGCGGAACCGGCCCGCTGCGTCATGGACGAGGCTCGTTCACATGGCGACGCCATCCCCGAGGAACACGCCGCGCGGCTCAAGCTGTGGCAATGACCAGGCTTTTCCACGGAAGCCCATGCTTCCCCGGAGGCGGGTCCAGCGTTCGCGCCCCTGTCGAAGCCTTCGGGGGTGAAGGGTACCGGCCGACACGCGCCAGCAGGTTGTTGCCAGCCCCATGCGCCGACACCGGCGCCGCCCGACATTTGTTACAGCCAGTGAAGCAGGAGTGGCCCGGTTCCGTGGACACCCGAGATGTGATGGAAGGAGCACGGGATGTCCGCGACTGATGAGAAGCAGAGGAAGCCCCGGAGGCCGCGCCGGGAGTTCACGGCGGAGTTCAAGGCCGGGGCGGTGAGGCTCAGCCCACCACTACCCGGTGGCAGCGAACACCCTGGAAAGGAACTTCCAACCGGGCCAGCCCCACCGCGCGTGGGTCGGTGACATCACCTACGTCTGGACCGACGAGGGCTGGCTGTACCTGGCGGTGCTGCTGGACCTCTTCAGCCGCAAGGTGGTGGGCTGGGCGATGGGCGAGAGAATCGACCGCGGCCTGGTGCTGAGCGCGCTCGACATGGCGTTGCTCGGCCGTCCCGCCCCGCAGCTTCACCACTCCGATCGCGGTAGCCAATACGCGAGCGAGGATTACCGCCGGCTGCTGGAGGAGCGCGGCATTGAATGCAGCATGTCGCGCAAGGGCAACTGCTGGGACAACGCCGTGGCGGAAAGCTTCTTCTCCACCCTGAAGCTGGAGCTCGTCTACGTCACCCGCTTCAAGACACGTGAGGCGGCGAAGCAGTCGCTGTGGGCTACGTCTGCCCAGTGGAGTACGAGCGGATGGCCGAGACCAAGAGACTGGCAGCGTAGTCAACCTGTCCACTGAACCGGAGCAGGCCCATCGCGGGCCCGAGTGAGACAGTCGGACGGCGCGTTATATTTTTCAAGCTTTATCTTGTTTAGCTTCCAGATCGGCAAATACTGTAAATCCAGAGTGGCTTCATGCGGCCTTGCGGTCTAGGCACCCCTGACGACGCTGCGGAGCGACAGGCTGGCAAGCCAATGGAAGTCCAACAGCCACTTCACTGCGCATGACGCGCAGTGCCAAGCAGCCACGGGCTGCGAGAGGGAGCAGTATGAGGAAGCTGTCCATGACGGTCGTGATGCTATGCGGTGCGCTGGTGTCAGCGTGCAATGGCGAGGATGCGGTGCAGCCCGCCAACGAACGGCCCGGCGGCACTGGCGCCGAGGCCTCCATCGGGTCCTCCAGCCAAGCGGTCGTCTCCCCGGAGCTCGCGGCAGCGCTCACGTGCGTCGAGACGTATGTCAACGCGGGGACCTGCAACTGGCCGCACTGGAGCGAGCTGTGGGAGACGTGCCTGACCTACGAGCACTCGGAGCTCGAGGACGGCCTCTTCCTCGAAGAGGTGCAGGCCAATCACTGCACGGTGGCGAACTGGCCCACGCTGCGCGCGCAGCTCATCGCCCCGCGCCCGCAGCGCGTCCGCGTGCGTGAAACCTGCTTCGGCGACTCGCCAGTGATTCAAGATGCCGCGTCCAACGGTTGTCATACGCTCGCGCCGACCGCGGGCGCCTCCTTCGTCGAGGTGCCGTTCGGTAAGTCCGTGACGCTCCACGCCGGTGCGTCTTGTACCGGGGACTCGGTCACCGTCCAGACCGACGCGAACCTCTGTGAGACCTCGTTCGGGAGCGGCGCGAGCACGAACAATACCGTGCGCTCGTTCCAGGTTCAGGACGTCGTGGCGCCACCCTCGGCGTACCGCTACACCTGCGCCAGTGAGGAGTCGACGTGCGTCAGGAACTACAACAGCAGATTGGGCGCGTTCCACCAGACGCACCCTGTCAGGGTCGTCCGCGTCACCCTCGCGGGCAAGACAACACCCGCGCTGACCACCATCCAGGCCAAGGTCCGCGAAATGGACGCCTTCTTCGCCGTCGCATCTCGCAATCAAATGCGCCTGGAACTCATCGGATCGCAGACCGTTCAGGTGACGAGCAGCGACTGCGGGACGGCGAAGACCCAGGCGGCCCAGCAAGTCAGCACAAGCGCGTTCCTGACCGTGTATGTGATGCCCGGCGGAGTGTGTGCTTCCTCGAACGCCGGCTCGCGCAGGATCTTCCTCAATGACAACCTGCTCCGGAGCTACATTCACGAGACGGGACACGTCCTCGGCCTCGGGCACGGCAACGTGCGAGATCCTTCTACCGGCGTGGTCACCCAGTATGGAGACGCGAGCACGTACATGGGCAGGTTCGTGTCGGAGAACTACAACCTCCCGCAGATCCACTGGCTGGGATGGACGAAGAAGGAGGAGCTCATCCAGATCAACTCGGCCATCGACAGCGCTGGCTTCATCGAAGTCAACCTGCGTCCGGTGGGCAGCAACGCGGTCAGCACCAGCAGCCTCCCGCTGGGCGCGGTCTGGGACATTCCCGGCGGCAAGGATCGGCTGTTCTTCACCGTACCGAAGCCGCGCCTGAACGACGCGAACCAGATTGGGGGCGGCGCGGTGTTCGTGTACCGTGCCCCCAAGTGCGAGGGCTGCGTGGGCATGGAGTTGAGCACGCTACAACTGGCGCGGTTTGGCCCCAGGGCCACCAGTGAGTACGCAGCGAGTGGCCTTGTCGTCAAGCCGGTGGGCTTCACGAGCAGCTTCGTCCAGGTGAACGGAGTGAGCGTCGAGGAGTTCACCTCCGTCAAGCTGCGCATCTGGCAATAGAATCCACCAGGCTGGGGCAGGCGCCTGGACTGCGTGAGGCGGTGTTCTGGGCCAGGCGCGAGGGTGGGCCTGCTCCGGCGGTCTCACTGTTCGATTTGACGGGGGCAACTCCAGACAGCCCCTAGTTCACATGGCGATGCCATCCCCGAGGAACACGCCGCGCGGCTCAAGCTATGGCAATGACCAGGCTTTTCCACGGAAGCCCATGCTTCCCCAGAGGCGAGTCCAGCGTTCGCGCCCCTGTCGAAGTCTTCCGGGGTGAAGGGCTTCGTCCGACAAGCGCCAGCAGGTTGTTGCCAGCCCCATGCACCGACATCGGCGCCGCCCGACATATGTCACAGGCAGTGAAGTGCCCGCGCTCCGCGCTACAGGGAGACGAGGGAGGCCCGGTTGATATCGACGGCGTCCGCTGCATGTCCCTCCCTCGCCACCCGTTACGGAAGGCTGGCGGCGCTCAAATCGCGCGGAGGTATCGCCTGACGCGGGTCAGAACTGCGGCGTGACGTAACAGGAGTCCGACGCGTAGGGGCAGTCCTGCGGACAGGTCGAAGGGCTCTCCCCATCGCAGCACCGGCGGTCGCCACATGCCAGGGAGCCGCCACAGTCCTGCGGACAGTTGAAGGCGTTCTCCGTGCTGGCGTCGCAGAAGAAGTCCCCACAGACGCTGCACAACGTCTGTTCCTGCCGCGCCGTTTCCTGCATGGGCGCATCCACGACGCCTCCACACGCCAGCATCAGTCCCGCCACCAGTGCCAGCAACCCCTGCGTCATCACGTTCATGGGTCTTGTCCTTATATTCCAGTTTTCCGTCAAAAGCGGACTTGGGGTTGTTAATACAGAAGACGGAGGGCGCTCAAATCCCCTGGGAGGCGCGGCGTACACTGCCGAGCAGGACGACCTCTCGCGTGGCGCCAACTGGCGGGAGCTTCCGTGAAAATAGAGGGTCAGCCCGTTGGAGCCTTGGAGTTTCGATGTTTGAGGTTGTGATTGGTGATGTGGATACGCTGGCGCATCCTGTGGCTGGTTCGGTCAAGGGAGATTCGGAGCTGGTGAGCCACGTCTTTGCTGTGGTCGACGACAAGCCTTTCTATTGGTATGGCTGGTACTTGGACATGACGGGGGATGATTTTGATCAGAAGCTCATTCGGATGTGGAGAGAGGGCTTTGCTCGTCATGGCAAGGTTGAAGGGCCACTTGGAATTTGAGCAAGGCAGGTGCCGAGTTGCTGGCGCTCAACGGAATGAGCATCCGCGGCACCCTCATCTGGTAGAAGGCACGAGGAACGCATCCGAGCAGGATGTAGGAGTGAACCGTGGCCTCGAACAACATTGCTCATCCCGGTGGACCCGGGCTGTCGATCCTCGCTGTGGGCGATGTCTTCGTGGACCGCGACGACCCGGCGACGGCCTTCCACTCCGCCCGCGACGTCCTGCGCTCCGGTGACGTCGTCTTCGGCAACTGCGAGGGCGTCTTCAGCGACGACATCCAGCGTGCCCCCAGCGCCGGCTCGACGCTCACGGCGCCCGCGGCGAACGCCGCCCCATTGGCCAAGGCGGGCTTCGACATCATGTCATTGGCCAACAACCACAGTCTCGACGGGGGACATGCCGCGCTGCTGTCCATGCGCCGGACACTGGCCGACCTGGACATCGCCACGGTGGGCGCGGGCGCGAATCTCGCGGAGGCCACCGCGCCCGTGTATCTCGAGCGCAATGGAACACGGCTGGCCTTTCTGGCTTTCAGCTCCGTGTTTCCCTACGGCTATGAGGCGCGCCCGGGTGTCCCCGGCCTGGCTCCCTTGCGTGCACACACCCGATACACTCCCTTGGATTTGAACACATGGAATCCGGGCATGGCCCCTGTGGTGAGCACCGAGCCGCTGGTCGAGGATCAGAAGGCGTTCATCGACAGCATCACCGAAGCACGCGCGAAGGCCGACATCGTCGTCGCCAGCTTCCACTGGGGTGACTCCACCGTGCCGTTCTCGCTGACCGACCACGAACGACGGACGGCCAGGCTCGCCATCGACAACGGGGCCGACGTCGTCGTGGGCCACCATCATCACATGCTCCGCGGTGTCGAGTTCCATTCCGGAAAACCCATCTTCTACGGTCTGGGGCACTATGTGTTCGACCTGCCGAACCTCGCTGAGCGCCTCGCGAAAGACGGTTACCTGGGCGTGGGACGGCCGGAAGAGATGGCGGCATGGGCCCGCAAGTTCGGCGAGTACATGATCCGCCCTCGGCAGGGCTACCCACTGCTGCCGTTTCACCAGGATTCCAGGCTGACCGGCGCGGCGGTGATCCACATCGCTCCGTCCGGGCGCATCTCCGCCGGCTTCCTGCCCGCGATCATCAATCCGGCCAACGAGCCGATGCACGTGTCCGCGGACAGCGAGGAAGGCAGGCGGGTGGTCGCCTATCTCGAACGCTGCTGCACGACCGAACAGCTTCCTACAAAGCTGGTCGCCCCTCGGCCCGACTCCGGACTGCCTACCTCGTGCATCGAGTTCGTCTCGACCTCAACCGACTGAGCCGATGCGTGCCCGGAGGTGCTCGGCGAGACGCACCAGCGTCTGATTCCCGCTACGCGTTCCTCCTGTGACGGGAGCCTCCCATCCAGGTGGCGGCGCGCGTCTCAAAGCGCGTCGCCACCCGCCAGTCCTGTCTCATCGGCACGCCAGTGCGGTGCACGCAGGCGGCCCCCCCTGTCTCAGAGGTCCGTGATGGACGTGAAGTGCTCGGCGGAAACGAGCGACGCGGTGGAGGCGTCCGCCTGCCCGCCGACGGCGAGGACGCGGCCGTCGAGCAACACCGTGGCGGTGAGGTTGCGCCGGGGGCCACTCATGGGCGGCGCCTGCGTCCACGTGCCCGTCGCCACGTCGTAGCGCTCCACCGAAGGCGTGATGGTCGTGCCATCGGTGCCACCCAGCACCAGCACCCGGCCCGAGGGCAGCGCCACGAGGCTGAACTCACTGCGCGCCGTGGCCAGGGAGCCCGTGCTCGCCCAGGTCCCGGTGGCGGGGCTGTACAGCTCCGTGGTGGGCGTGAGGACACCGCTGGGGGTGAGTCCGCTCGCGACCAGCACCCGGCCATCCGCCAGCAGGGTCGCGCCGTGCCCGAAGTGGCGGGAGCCCATCGTGCCGGTCGCCGTCCAGCTGTTCGTGGCCGGATCGTACACCTCGGCGGTGGCCAGCGTCTGTCCCCCGGTGTGACCGCCTGTGATCAGCACCCGGCCATCCGCCAGCAACGTGGCTGAGTGGCCGTAGCGGCGCGTGGACATGGCGGGCCCGGAGCTCCAGAGGCCCGTGAGCGGGTTGTACAGCTCCGTGCTCGTCAGGCCCAGGCTGCCGTCAAAGCCACCGGCGACGAGCAGCCTCCCGTCGTTCAGCGTCGTCACGGTGTGGCGGAAGCGGGCGGTCGCCATGGAGGCCGCGGCGCTCCAGGTCCCCGTGGAGGGGACATACCGCTCGGCGGAAGCGACGACGCCGCCGGTGTTCTGACCTCCGGTGACGAGCACCTCGCCGGAGGCCAGGAGGGTGGCGCCCTGTCCATACCGCTTCACGGACATGGAGCCCGTGGAGGTCCAGGTGTCCGTGGCCGGCGAATAGACCGCCGCGCTGTCCAACCACCCCGCGTTGTTGGCGCCGCCCGCAACCAGCACCCGGCCATCCGCCAGCAGCGTGGCACTGTGCTTCGTGCGAACCGAGGGTGCGGTACTGGCGGTCTGCCAGGCGTCGCCGTAGCGGACCTCCAGCTTGGGGCGCTTCGTCGCGTCCGCCGCCTCACGCGGGTAGTAGTAGGTGTCGTAGTAGCCCGGGTTGATGAGCTGGAACGAGATCCGCCGGTCGGAGGCCTCCATGGCGCTCTGGACGACCGGAACGAGGCTCGGATCCTCGTTCACGCCTGCCTTGTCCTCGTAGTACCCGACGTACGGGTACCAGAGGAACCAAGAGCCCAGCGGTCCCCCGACATGGGCCGGCCGGTTGTTGAAGGTGATTGTGTACTCCCCCCACGTGTTGTCCGGCACGAGGTAGGTGTAGACATTGCCATCGTAGCCACCGGCGTAGCCCGTAAAGGCGGTGGTCGTCAGCTTCACCGAGCGGACCTTCGCACCGGCGGGCAGCGCGCCCAGGTTGAAGCGGAGGAAGGCGGTCGTCTGGAAGAAGACGCTGACCTTGAGCTCACCCGCGCCGCCGAAGTTCGTGTCCTCCTCGAAGATCCCTGTCGTGACGGTGCTGTCCGCCTCGGGCTCCAGGACCGTCACGAGCGCGGGAGTCAGCGCGGCGGCCTGGGAGCGGGGCTCCGCTGGCGAGGAGGACGCTTCGGGGGCCATCGGGTCGCATCCAGCGACACAGAAGGCCACGCAGGTGGAGACGCCCAGGGACCACCAGGGTATCACGGTGAGACTTTTCGAAGGGGACATGGGAGCGCCGTTTTCCGGGATGAGCAACCGAATGTGTGGGAAGGACATCAAAATACCACTTGTTCATTCATGCACACGCGGGGAGGCTCATGAAAATTCACGGACCGGGCTGTTGCTGGCGACCTGTCTGCTGGGTGCGGTGCGAAGCGGATGCGACGCGTCCTCGCAACGGGCCCATGCCCGGGTTAACCTCCGAAGGCGCGTTCATTTCCGATTCGTGAAGGGCCTGGAGACCTCATGAAGCACTTGTACAAATGCAGCGTCTGCACCAGCGAGGTCTGGCTGGACAGCGAAAACGCCACGCACTGTGCGAAGCCCGCGCGCCCCGTCATCAACCCGGGCCGGTTTTCCTACAAGAGCGACAAGTACAGGCAGTCCTATGTCCCGCTGGTGATTCAAGCCGACGACACCATCAAGACACTGAGCTCCCAGTACAAGAGAGCCGCTAAAGCATCCCTCAAGCAGCTCGCCTACGGGCAACACCTCAGCTGCTCCGGTGACCGCTACGGGATGTTCTATGCCCTGAGCTTGTTCAAGGATGCCTCGGTCGCCTTCTTCTGTGCCGCCGACAAGGCCTCGGTCGACAAGATGCTTTCCTTCACCGAGTTCTATGCGAGCGGCATGGAGGGCCTGGACTGCGTTGGCTACAAGATCGTTCCAATCCTGACCCACGGCGACGCCGAAGCAGCCGCCTCGAAACAGTTCAGGATCCTCGAAGCCGAGTTCGAAAAGCAATCCACCCTCTGGTTGTCGCTGGAAGGCGGGTTCACCGCCCGGAGTGAACTGCTTCAGGCCAAGAAGCTCGAACACGCGGCCTCCCGTCCGGCGCAGATGGACGATGACGCGCGGAAGGTCTTTGAGCGCAGAACGGATTACATCGACGAGCAGATCGACACACACCAGACCCGATACGACAAGGCCAAGAAGGGCTACAGCGCCGCGAAGTTCAAGTTGGCCAAACTCTATTGGGATACCACCCAGACCCAGAACCGCTTCGCGGAGGAGCTGGAGACCCGGCGCTATCACGCTCCTTTTGTCTGGTCGAACCTTGATGACTTCACCTGGCGGGGCGGAAACCAGCTCTACTCGGATGCCTCGGAGCCCAACAACATCGCCAGGGCCACCGGCCTTTCAGCCGTCGCCAGGCTCCTCCAGCCCCATCCCGAACTGAGGGTCATCACGATCGGGAAGAGCCACATGCACCTCAACCTGCTGCTGGAGCAGGTGGGAGGGCACAGGTTCGCCGCCGCGACGAAGTTCGTCGGGACGACCTTCCTGAGGAACCTGGGCGCCCAGGCGGTCAGCAGCATCGAAGGGGAGGTCAACGCCTGGAGCAGGCGGATCATCAACAACTACCGGAAGCAGCACCCCTCATCGACCGCCACCATCAAGCTCCTCCTGGTGTGGGTCCGTGGCTTGAACCCGACGGAGCGCCGGGGGGTCCAGGGTCTCAAGAGGAAGTCCGGCTGGGATGATGACGCGTCTGTCTATCAGTTCTCAGAGCACAACCATGACACCATCAACGCGGACGCCAAGAAGAACCCCCATCACGTGATGAACGTCCAGATCTTCAAGCAGGTTTCGGAGATCTGTGAATCCATCAGTGGAAAACACACCCATGTCATCCCTGTCGCCATTGGCGACATCCTCTTCGAGGACATGTACGATCCGCAAAGCCCCCACTACATCGACCGGACGGACCCCGACCACCTGGTCGAATACTGGGAGCGTGCCCCCGATGCTCTGAAGGGCGAGGCCTCCATGCTCAAGCAGCGGACGTTCCTGCTCGCGCTGTGGAAGCGGTTCGAGATCATCCAGATGGGCGTGCGGTCCGGCATGTTGGAGTTCCTGGCCTACAATGGCCTCCCCACGGTCTATCTGGAGCGCGCGGTCGACTGTCTCGACCCCGAAAGCGGCGCCCCTCGAATCAAGCAACTGGCCTATGAGCTCGAAGAGTTCTACAGCCCGAGTCTCACGCTGCCCAAGCTCCCCTGGTTCCGCATGCAGCACCAGGTCAACGTGGGCCTCAGCCAATACACCAAGGCCTCCCGCTACAACCCCAAGGTCCTGGGCCCCAAGAGCATGACGGGCGTCAACGAGTCGGTCATGCTGGGGTATTTCAATCAGGCGGAGGTGAAGACGCTCAGTCTGGGCCTTCAGAACATCTTCCAATCCATCTGGGCCAAGAGGATCCGGGCGGCGGTGCCTGAGAAGATCCAGTTCAGCATGAAGGACGTCGAAAGCGGAGAGTTCGGTCTCCTGGACGACCGGTACGGAGCGCCGCCCGTCCCGGAGCCGCTCGCGCGCCGGGTCCCGGCGTTCGAAATCGAAGGCTGGGATCCGAAGACCCCCAACCTCGTCCCGGACTTCCTCATTGCCCGGGGCGTGGACCATGGCGCCCTCATCAGTGTCAACGGGATCGAATATCGGGTCCGTCAGAGCAACGGGATGAAGGAACCGACCCACGACAACGTGATGGGCAAGATGCTCTACGCCACCGTCCATCTTCGAGGTGGCTAGGGAAGGCCGCGTTGCGCGCTGCGGCACGGGACTGCCAGTGGGGGATGGACGAAACCGTTTTCGATCCTCTCGGGCGCCCTTTATCCTATGGCACCTGAACAGCCCGGCTCCGCGTCTGTCCGGGAGTCGCCGGCCGGCCGCGCGCCGCTCAACCCGGAGACGACATGACGCGCGAGTACCCTCAGGAGCAGTTGCTGGCGTTCGTCCAGGCCATGGCCAACGTGGCGGCGAGCGATGGCCGCATCACCGAGGACGAGCGCCAGCAGCTCGATGAGGTGGTGCTGGGCATGGGCCTGTCGCCTCGCGACGAGCAGGTCGCCGCGATCATCGAGGGGGAGTTCCAGAAGCCTGGCCGCCTCACCGACATCGTCAGCAAGATCGAGATTCGCGAGCTGCGCGTCTCCCTGCTGCGCATGCTCGTCGAGGTGGCATGTGCCGACGGAGAGGTCGCGACCGAGGAGCGCGCGTCGGTGAACGAGGCCGCCGGTGCCTTCGGGCTCGACGTGTCGGTCACTGACGAACTCATCGACTGGACGCTCGCGTCGATCAAGCTGGAGCAGCGTGAGCGCGAGCTCATGGCGAAGCTGCTCCATGTCGCTGGTGGGAATTCCTGACGCCTGCCTCCGGTGTGGAGGCAGGCGCAGGGGGCGGGGTGGGGTACCCCGCGGTCAGGGGCTCAGGGCAGCGGCGACAGCTCGATGTTGTCGAAGTTCGTGTCCCAGCCGTTTGACGTCGCCAGGGTGACGTACGAGCAGGTGCCCTGCCAGTTCGTCACGACGTGGGTCACCTGCCCCTGCGTCAGGGTGAAGGTGCGCGTGGGCTGATTGAAGCAGCTCACGGTGAGCGTCGCGCCCGCGTCCCAGGTGAACGCGTCGAGTCCGACGACGGTCCGCGGCCCATGGATGCTGAGCTCCCCCTGGTTCATCCCCCCGCCGTTGAACGAGACGCTCTTCGTGGTGAACCCGCCCCAGGGCGACGCGAGGTACCAGTGGTTCTGCACGAAGTAGAAGGGGCCGTGGATCCCGGTGAGGGGCCCGTCCTCGCCGTCGAAGGTATCGAAGGTGACCACGTTCGTCGCGGGGCCAATGGGGATCGTCAGGGTGCTGGTGTTGTTGGCCGGGACGTTGTCCGTCTCGGAGGCCGTGACGGTCGCCTGGAACTGGAACGTCCCGGCGACTGAAGGCACCAGCGTCATGCGGATGACGGCGTCCTGCCCGGCGGGCAGGCTCGTGATGTCACAGTGCATGATGTTGCTGACCCAGTAGCCGCACGTGCCCACCGACGCCTCCGGCGTGAAGGCGTAGGGCGCGAGTCCGGCGGGAACGGGAATGTCGAACGAGAGGTTGGTGGCCGCCCGCGTGCCGTGGTTCGTCACCGTGACCTCATAGGAGAGCGCCTGGCCCCGGACGCCCGCCCCGGCGGGGAAGTCGTGCTGCACGGACAGGTCGACCGGGGACGCATCACCCGTGGCGGGCACGAAGGCCACGTCCACCCAGAAGTTGGCGTTGTAGTACGTGTCCGAGGGGAAGCCGCTGCCATTGAGGTGGCGCACCCCGTTGCCGCCCGCCGCGACCGAGGACGGTGCGTGCAGGGGCGGCATGTCCACGCCCGCGCTGCTGAAGTAGGAGCTCGTGATGGCGTAGTAGCCCCCGGGCGCGAAGTACGACACGACATAGGTCGTATTCGCGGCAAGGCTCACCGGCGTCGTGAACGCCAGCTCACGCCAGCCGAAGCCGCTCTCCACGGGCGCCTGCACGGTGGTCCCCAGCAGCGTGCCGGTGGCGCTCCACAGGTGGCCCACGGCCGGAGGGGTGTCCATGCCGCTCTTGTAATAGCGGACCTTCGTCACGGTGCCCGCGACGTCCGTGTGGAACTTCAGCCCCACCTCGGCCGGCGTGGCGTCCCCGTTGATGGCATGCGGGTCGCCCGTCACCACGTTCCACAGGCTGCACGGGTTGCAGGTGCTGCTCGCGAGCGTGGTCGCGGTGACGGTGGCGGACGCGGGACCCACGTTGCCGGCGGCGTCACGGCCGCGCACGGTGTACGTGTAAGCGGTGGCGGGCGTCAGGCCGGTGTCGCGGTAGCTCGTGGTGGTGCCGGGCAGCTCCGCGAGGAGCTGGCTGCCCCGGTACACCCGGTGCGCGCGCGCGTTGCCCTGCATCTCGCCATTGCCGTCCACGGAGGCGTACCAGGTCAGGTCGATGGCGGTGGACGAGTTGGGCGTCGCCACCACGTTGGTGGGGGCCGTCGGGGGCGTGGTGTCGTTGGGCTGGAAGGCCACGTCCACCCAGTAGTTGCTGGCCTGGAAGCTGTCGGTGGGAAAGCCGCTCGTGCCGTAGCGATACAGGCCGTTGCCGCTCCCCGTTCCGCTCGCGGGCGCATGCAGGGGCGGCGCATCCAGCGCGGAGGCGAAGCCGTTGCTCGTCACCGCGTAGTGCCCCGCGGGCGCGTGGTACGACACGACGTAGTTCGTGTCCGCCGTGATGTTGACCGGCGTGGCGAAGCGCACCTCCTGCCAGCCAGAGGCCGTCTCCCCCTGGAAGGTGGCGGTGGCCAGCAGCGACCCCGTCGCGGACCAGAGGCTGCCGGTGTGCGTCCCCGTGTTGCCCGCGCCCTTGTAGAAGCGCACGCCCTTGAGCTGCCCGGGCGCATCGCTGCGGAAGCGCATCCCCAGCTCCACCGCGGCGCTGTCATTCGCGGCCGCCACGGCCGGCACCTCGGAGGCGCCAAAGAGGGCGCGCTCGCCCGTCAGCAGCGGCTGCGCGGCCTGCTCGGTGCGCGGTGCATCCGTGGCGGAAGGCTCTCCAGCGCCGCAGCCCGTCTGTATTCCTGTGAAACCCAATAGCAGCGACGTGATCCAGAATGATGAACGGCTCAGCACGGCGGACTCCCTTGTGATGAAAGCGGGAGGTGGGATCGCACAGTGCTGGTTTTGGAGTCGAGCATTTCCTGGAGAACGGCTTCGTCGCGGAAACCGCCCAGCGGTTACTGGGCGAAGTACCCGCGCAACTGCACCTGGGCCGGAGCGTCCGGTCGTCCGGGCCGGGTTCAGGAAGGAGGGTAGCCCCCCCCGGCAGCCTCAATCGCTCGCGCGGGAGGGGGGAGTGATGGGCGTTGGATGGGAAGGGTGCGCGTCAGTGGCCCGTCAGTCCCTTGAGCAGGAAGCCGTCCTCGGCGCCGCGTGAGACGTAGTTCGTTCCGCCAATGCGGAGGGTGCCCGAGTAGTAGCCCGCCCCCACGAACGCGCCCTGCTTGTTCACGGACACGTCCGTGAAATACGGGCGCTCGGTCACGTCGTAGGCGCGCAGCCAGTGCTGCTGTCCGCCAATCCGGTCGAGCCGCGCGGTGAAGAGCTTGTAGCCGGAGGCGGAGCTGGCGGCCGTGTCATGCCCGCCCACCACGACGCTGTCGTCCTCGCCCATCGCGACCGCGCCCACCACCTGCGGATAGCTCTTCGCCCAGCGCTCGTCGCCAGCCCGGGTCCACGCGACGAGGAAGCCGCCGTTGCCCGAGGAGGGATTCGGAACGTTCTTTCCCGCGAACGTGAAGGGGAAATTGAACTGGCCACCGGCGACCACGCGGTTGCCATGCACGGCCACGCCGAGCGGAGCCCCGGCCGCGCCGTCCAGGCGCCGCTTCCACGTCACCGCGCCGGAAGGGGTGACCTTCCAGACCTCCGGATCGGGGTACCAGAAGCCCGCGAGGTAGAGGTCATCCGCTTCATCCACCGCGACGCTGGTGCCACCGCTCAGGTTCAATTGCTCCCGCAGCGTCCACCGCGGCGTGCCCGCGGCGTTGAACTTCGTGAGGAAGGTGGTCGTGACGTCCGTCACCTGCGAGGAGACGGGGCCCTGGCCGAAGTCCACCGTGAGGTAGGCGGTGCCCGTCAGCGCGATGGCGTCGTGCGAGTCGGTGACCAGGTCGCGTGGAGAGATGATGCCCGTGAAGTGCCGGGCCCACTGGAACTGCCCCGTCTTGCGCAGCTTCAGCAGGAAGGCCCCTGCCGGTTGCACGCCCCCGCCCAGGTTCAGGGGCAGGGCCGATTCGCCGGAGATGATGACGTTGCGCTCCCGGTCCACCGCGAGCGCTGGCGCGCTGATGAAGGCCTGCGCTCCAGCGGAGAGGTCGCCCTCGAAGTTCCGGGTCCACAACAGCGCGCCGCCCGACGTGTACTTCGCGACCGCGAAGCCAAACTGGTTGGGATTGCCGGAGCCCACGGGCCCGCCGCCCAGGTCCACGCTGCCCTGGTACTGGAACAGCATCAGGATGTTGCCGTCGCGGTCGAACGCCACGGCCCGGGCCTCATCCTGCAGGGGGGAGCCCAGTTGCTTCACCCAGACCAGGGCTCCGCCCGCGAGTCCGGCTTCCTGCGTCTGGGATGGCGCTTCGAATTCCTCCGGGGCCGCGCACCCGCCAAGCGCCATCACCGCCGTGACGCCCAAGAGCCACCGCCATCCCGCCGTCATCCGCATCTCAACCATGTGCACCCCCGCTGCCCGCGAATGCAGACAGCCAGGGCGAGTTAGGAATGCGGCGGGCCCGGAGACACTGCTCCGGAGGGCCGTGTGGGCACCGACGGGTGAACAGTCATTGGGGGCGCGACGTCCTGGCTCAGTAGCAGATGGGTTGTCCCATGAGCGGCGTGTTCGTCGTCATGTCACAGGCGCAGTCGCGCGCCTTGCGGTTGAATGAGGCTACCCTCGACAGTGTCCCAGCTCGGCCCGGGCCTCCGCCGTCTCCTGGGCATGGGCCTTGCTCCACACGGCCAGTTCCTCCCAGGCGCGTCGCGCCTCTTCACAGGCCGCTTCCACCGCGCCCGTCAGCCGGAGCGCCCGCGCGAGCCGGCGACGCACCCTGGGGACGCGCGCGGAGATCACCTGCCGCGACGTGAGCACCTCCAGCGCGGTCCGCAGCGGTGCCAGGGCCTCGGCGGGTTGGCCTCGCGCGAGGTGCACGTCCCCCAGCAGGAGCAGCGCCTCGATGCGCTCGGACGACGAAGGCCCCAGGTCCCGCTCCATGCTCGCGAGCGCCTGCTCCACATGACGCCGGGCCTCATCCACCCGCCCCAGGAAGAGGAGGGCATCCGCCAGGGCACGCAGCCCCGCGCCATCCACCTCGCCCCGGCCGAGCAGGGGTTGCTGGAGCAGGACGCCGCGCGCGTGGAAGCCTCGCGCCTCTTCCGGACGCCCCAGCAGGCGCAGCAGCCTCCCCACTTCGTGGACGTCCAGGGCCACCTCCGGGTGGGAGGCGCCATAGACGCGCTCGCGATGCGCCAGGACGCGCCGGACGTGCTCCAGCTCCCGAGCACGCTCGCCCTGTTCTCCCAGGACGCCGAACCGGTTCGACGCCAGCCCCATCAGCACCGGGCTGCCGGCCTCCACGCTCTTGAGCGCCAGGGCCCAGCTCTCCTCCGCGGCTTCCCGCGCCTGGGCCGCATGTCCCCACTCGAAGTAGACGAGGGCCAGGTTGGACAACGTCCGGGCCACCGACAGGTTCTCCTCGCCCAGCGTCCGGCGAAGGATTCCGAGCGCCCGCTGGAGGACGGCCTCGGCCCTCGCCAGTTCGCCCAGGAGGGCCAGGGTGCCCCCCAGGTTCGCCAGGGCCCGTCCCGTGTCCCGGTGCGCCGGACCGAAGTGCTCCTCATGGAGCCGCAGCGCCTCCTCCTGCCAACGCTTCGCCTCCAGGAGCCGCCCCTGTTGCTGGGCCAGCAGGCCCAGCCGGCCGCTCAGCTCCGCGTGCGCGAACGTCTGGCCCCGCGCGCTGGCGGTCTCCAGCGAGGCCCGCAGCAGCGGCTCCGCCTCCGTGAAGCGGCCCTCCTGCTCCAGCAGTTCCGCCTGCATCTGGTCCAGCAGGGTGTCCAGCTCGGCGTCTCGCAGCGTCTCCGCCACGGCCCGGGCGCGTTGGAGGAAAGGCCACGCCTCCGGGGGGCGCCCCAGGCCGTACCCGTGCAGCCAGGCCTGGGAGAGCAGCACCCGCGCGAGCACGCCCAGATGCCGTCCCGCTTCGGCCGCCAACGCGCCCCGGGCCAGGGATTCTCTCGCGTCCTCGAACGCTTCCGCGTCCTCCTGCAAGCGAGCGCAGAGGTGATGCGCCTCCGCCTCCAGGGGCCGGTGCCGGGTGGCGAGCGCACGCTCCCGGGCGGGCAGTGCGATCCGCAGCGCCTCGGGGGTATGGCCCGCGAGCAGCTCCGCGCTCGCACGCGCCAGCTCCGCGCGCACCGCATCCACCTCCGCGCGGACCCCCGGGTCTTCTGGAGGAGACACGGCCTCCTGCAACGTGCGCACATCCGCGCAGCGGCCCACGCCTGGGAGCGAGGCCCCCAGCCCGAAGCCCCGCTCCACCGTCCGCGCGTCCGCGCCCTGGAGCGCCACCGTCAGCCGTGACAGCTCTCCCAGCCGCTGGTCCAGACACGTCATCCGAAGCCCCAGCACCGCCTCGGGCTGCTCGCCGAAGACGCGAGTCGCCTCGCACGCGGACTGATGCGCGCGCGTCCAGTCCTGGGTCCACCGCTCCAGCGTGGAGGCCACGGCCTGGAACGAGGCCGCGGCGGCGGGGTCCTCCGTCCTCAGGAAGGCCTGTCGCGTGGACTCCCGCACGGACGCGTCCCAGATGCCCGCGAGGTGCCGCTCACTGCCCTGGCAGGCCTCTGCCGGTGTCGCCGCTGAAGGTCCCAGCACGAGGAACCCCAGGCCCACCAGTCCTCCCGCGAGCACCGCCGTGGCGGCGCTGCGCTTCCAGGCCCCCGCCTCCCGCGAGAGGCGGGCCCGCAGCGCCTGCATGGACTCGAAGCGCCGCGATGGGTCCACGGAGAGTCCGCGCCGGACCACGGCCTTGAGCCACGAGGGCACGTCTCGCTTCTCGGGACGCACCTCCTGGCGCAGCATGGACGCCAGCAGCTCCTCGCGAGTGGCGCCCGCGAAGGGCCGCTGCCCGTTGAGCGCCTCGTAGAGCGCGACGCAGAAGGCGAACTGGTCGGAGCGGGCATTCCCCCGCTCTCCGCGAAGCTGCTCCGGCGCGCCATAGGCGGGGGTCCCCAGGAACGCCCCGGTGACGGTGAGCGGCGCTTCGCTGGAGACGAAGGCCTCGTCCTCCCGGTGAGGCCCCAGCCCTCCCGCGGCGTTCGCCAGGCCGAAGTCGGTGATGCGCACCTGGCCGTCGCGCGTCAGCAGGACGTTGTCGGGCTTGAAGTCGCGGTGGATGATGCCTAGCGCGTGGGTGGCCGCGAGCCCCTCCGCCGCCTGGATGAAGCGCGCGAGGATCTCCCGGCGCGCTCGGGGCTTCTCCAGCAGCCACCGTCGGAGCGTGCCTCCCTCGACGAGCTCCATCACCAGGAAGAGCTGCCCCTGGAACTCCCCCACGTCGTGCAGTTGGGCGACATGGGGGTGCGACAGCCGGGCCATCGTGCGGGCCTCGCGCTCCAGCCGCTGACGTGCCTGGGAAAGAGAGCCCTCCCCGAGCCTCGCGAGGTTCAGCAGCTTGAGCGCCACCTTGCGATCCAACTCCGGGTCATGGGCGGCATGGACGCGCCCCATGCCTCCCTCACCGAGCAGACCGAGCACGATGTACCGCCCCACGCGAGAGCCTGAGACGAGCAGCCCGGTGTCGAACAGCGGTGGAGGCATCTCCAGCCCGCCCAGTGCGGCGAGCACGCTCCGGCACTCCGGGCAGCCGACGACATGCAGGCGCACGGCCGCCGTGTCCTCAGGGTCCAACGCGCCGCTCGCATAACCTGAGAGCGCGTTCTCATCCGGGCAGCTCATTCGCGCCCCGCGAGCAGGCCGGAGAGGCTCAGGTCCAGCCGTCCATGGATGGCGCGCATGAGGCTGTCGACTTCCGGCTCGGGCAGCGACAGGCGTTCGGTGAGCGCGCGCCGCGTCCGCTTCTCCAACCGCGTCTGCACCGCGGAGAGCCGGCGTGAGAGGGTGGACTTGTGCAGGCCGAACAGGGCGCCCATCCGCTCCAGGGAGAGGCGCTCGACGAAGTGCAGCCGCAGCAGCTCCCGGTCCTCGTCGTCCAGCGAGGCCACCGCCTGGATGAAGGCCGCGCGCACATGTCCCCGGGCCTCCTCCCGGACGAAGCCCAGCTCCAGCCCTCCCGGCGCGGGGTGCGCGGCGAGCACCTCGGCCTCCACGTGCGACGCTTCCCCTTGCGCCTTGCGCATCCTCAACGCGAGCCGCACCGCGGAGATGCTCACCCAGTGCAGCAGCGGGCCCACGCCCGAGTAGCCGAGCAGGCGTGAAGGAGCCTCCGCGCGAGGCATCAGGAGGTGGGTCCGGAGCACCTGCAGTACTTCGTCAACGAACACCGGCGAGGGATGGATGCGGGACAGGGGAACGCGCAGCTTGAGGAGGACCTCCTGTTCCAGGAGCGTCCGGGCCGCCGGCAGCCCCTGGGCGCAGGAGAGCGCGAGCGCGAGGTCCCGGACATGCAGTCGCTCCAGGGCGAGCATCGGGTCCGCCGCTCCCGAAAGCCGGGTCCCGAGGTGTCGCGCGAAGTCGCCCGGCTCGGGAGCGGCGTCGCGGAGGGCCGCGACCTGGGAGAGGGCGCGCTCCACGGCCTGCCGGGCTCCCGGAGCCTCCCGGAGGAGGGCGGAGGACCGCTCGCCGACGGACTGCAACACCTTCTCGAAGGACTCGGAGTCAGCCCCATGCATCCCAAGCACTCCCGACATCAGGACCACGGGTCGACAGGGCCGGGGCCACGCCCATGCATCTACCACGAAGGCCCGCGCGCACTGAACGCCACGCGGGTGGGAATGCGCGCCGCCGTGCCCTCGGCGGGCGGCTGTCCGGAGCCCCGGCGATGAGCAGCACGATGGTGCGGGTCATCATGTTGGGCCAGGGCTTTCGGGGCAGTGCCCCACAGGGCCGGCCCAGGCCCGGCTTCCCCTTCTACCCCTGACCCAATTTTCACAGACGTCTGCGGAGGGATGTTCCGACCAGTTGTTGCCCACCTCGGCTGCAACAAGCAGAGCCGGTGAGGCCGAATTATGACGCAGCCGCCAAGATGGCATCCGGCGGAGGTACGTGGAGTCCCGGGACTCCCGATGCCATCGACAAGGAACAGTGCGTCGTCATTTGCCGGCGTCAGAGGAAGAAGGTCACCCTCCCCAATGGGTGATCACTGGGTGCCCCGACGCGCTGCGAGGTCAACGGCCGTCCCGGGACACTTGTGATTCTTGACTAGGTATTGAAACGTGCCGAGAGTTGGGCATGGCCAAGTGCATGACCTGTCGGGAGAAATCCCAAGCGCTTCCGTTCGGCGCCTGGATCCTACGAGGCTTCTGTTCCGTGGAGTGCCTGTTCGCCTACCCCTCCGTGGAGGCGATTTTCCAGGCACTGCGCAGAGAGAAGGCGCTCTTCTTCTTTTTCCCGAGCATCCCCAACAACGCGCTGTCGCAAGGCCAGCAGATGGGGCAGGGCGGCACCAACAGCGTCTATCGGGTCAACGAGACGCCTCGGTTCCTCATCAAGGACGCCGGCTCAGGAGGCAGGGAGGACTCACGTGAATACCGGTCCCTCATGGAGATGGAGGCCATTGGCCTGAAGACGGTCGTCAAGGGGTTGCACCGCAACGCAGGCAAGCTGATGCTTGTCATGGAGTCCGTCAGCGGCGGGACCGACAGCAAGAGCATCATCGGCTATCAGCGGACGCTCAAGGACTACGTCGATACGAAAAAGAGCGCTCCTGCCCCCAACCCCCAGCTGACCCGGTTCGTGACCAAGAAGAGCATCGAGCAATTGATGTTGTGCTGGGGGCAGATGGTCCTGCACGAGAAGAGCTTTGGTGACTTCCAGTTCATGCTGAACGCTGAAGGGGACGTGTTCCTGAACGATCCGACGAATGTCGAGAACAGGAAGCCGAGCAACACCATCCAGGTGATCATCCAGGCTTTCATCGATACCTGGGAGTATAAGGCGTTCCAGCTCTACTTTGAGATGGATTTCACGTGGCGGGAGTTCAAGCTCGCCAAGGAAAAGATCATCAAGCGGATTCAATCGAGCTTCTACCTGGAGTTCGCCAAAGCCGTGAAGCTGCACAAGGGCGAGAAGCTCAAGCCCATCGCCCCTGCCTTCAAAATGCTCAGCCACGATTTCTTCGCTCCCGCCTTCTTCGAGAGCACCTTGTTTGTGTTGAAGGCCGACCTTCTTCTTGATGGATTTTGTTGCATTAAATTGGGAGACGACTCCTATGGCTATTACTCGGAGCAATGGGGATGAGAGTCTGCCGTGACGAGCGAGTTCCTGGAGGAGGACAACCAGGTGCGTGACGTCACGCTCAACGCCATTGAGGTTCCAGGCGGCTTCGGCCAGCATGGGGTGGCTCGTCGCTGGTTGCTGGAACGCCGCCAGCGGTGGGTGTCAACGTAGAGTGCCGACCCTCGCTCCTGAGTCCTGTTGTGCCACCTTGAGCCCCTTCGAGTTCGTGGTGCTGCCCTTTGCTGGGTTGGCTCAAGGCTGTAGCGCCAATACCCACCGCACCGCGCCGCGCGCCGCCGAGTCCGCCTCCGCCACGTCGCGTCTGACTGAGCACAGCGGTTGGTCTCGTCCGCCACACAGCAGGTGCCCGCCCGTCTTCTCATCCGCGGCCCACTGCGGAAGCGAACCCACCAACCCTGCCACGCCCCACGGAGAAGTGTGCGAAGCCCCATCGTCCCGCATCGAGTTCCCCCAGGGGAACAGCCGCCCATCCGGACCGCGCGCCGCCATCTCCCACGCCTCACCGGAAGGCAATCGCAGCTCGACGCCCTCAATCCGTGACAGCGCCGCGCACACCTGTTCGGCCTGGGCCCAGGTGCAAGGCGCCGCTTCCTCCGCGTCCGCGCTCGCCGTCCCCATGGGCCCCTGCGCCGCCGCCAGCGCCCACGTCGAAGCGGCCCGACTCACCGGAACCCGCGCCACGAAGAGCCCCGGCGACGGGACCCGCCGCAACGTCGCACCCGTCCCCAGCCAGTGCTCCACCGCCGGGACCCAGCGAGCCTCCAGCCCGGAGCGCCGCAGCCGGTAGGTGCCCTCATGCGCCACCAGCGCCTCCGGCAGGACCTGCGGCGGACTGCCCAGGTCCACGGGCGTCGTGAGCGCATGCAACAGCAGCGTGGGATCATCCCGAACCTCCGCCGGCCCCGACAGCGCCCGCAGCAGCGGCGCCATCCGTTCCCGCTTCGGTGAACCCTCCGGCGGCAGCGGCCGTCCCGCGAGCACCCCCGCCACCAGCTCCCGCAGGCCCGAATAGAACAGCCGGTCCCGGGGATCCGCGCCCTCCCGCGTGGACGTGGGCATCTTCGCCGCGAGCAGCGCCGGAATCACCGCGCGGGCCTGGAGCCGAGCCGCGGCCATCACCGCCGTCACCCGCACCTCCGCGTCCGCATCCACCAGCGCCGAGTTCAACACCGCGTCGATGTGCGGATTGGATTGCGGATGATCCTGGATGAGCCAGCGCAGCACCTGCCGCCGCTGCTCCTCCCCCGGCAGATGCGCGAACAGGACGGAGCGCTCCGGATGCGCCCGCTTCTCCGCCTCCAGCACCTGGAACGCTTCCGTCACCCCCGCCGGGACAAGCTGCGCATGCACATGCTCGGCGGTGCGTGAAACGCTCTCCTCCGGATGGAAGCGCAGCGCCGCCACGCGCTCCAGCGACGAGCGCTCCCGCAGCTCCCCGGTGGCGAGCAACCCCAGCAACACCTCTTTCGTCTCCCGCGACGCCAGCAACGTCGCGAGCGCCGGGGCGTCCAGCACCGGCACCTGCCGCCGCACCGCGTTCCAGCCTTCCACCGCGTCCCGCCCGTGGAACTGGAGCACCCGCAGCCTCACCACGGGGTTGAACGAGTACTGAAGCTCCGTGCCCTTCGCGCGATGCACATACACCGCCAGCTCCGGTTCGCCGGGGATGAGCGGCGGTGTCTGGCTTTCGGACTGGAGGAACCAGCCCAGCCCCTCCAGCACGCGGTCCAGCGCCTCGAAGGCGAAGTTCGGCCGGGCGACGAGGGTTGGGGAAGGCATCAGGCGGGCTTCACGCGCGAGTGAAGGGCCTCCGCGACCTCCGCGACCGGGCGGTGCTCGAACCCGACGTGGTAGGCGCGCGCCGCCCAGAAGAGGTCCTTCCATTCGAGCGTGTCGGCGGCGGACTTCAGGGGGAACACCTCCACGAACATGTCCCACGCCGGGCGGACCTCCTCGGCCCGGGCCTGCTGCCGCAGTGCCGTCGCGAGGTAGCGGACGAAGCCCTGCACGTTGAGCCCGAAGGTCTGTCCCGGCGTGAAGGTCGCGGGAAGCTTGTCCCCCCCGACGAACCGCGCCGCGAGGTCCGGCAGCCCCTGGGCGAGCGACACCAGGCCACAGCGGTACGCCATCTCCTCGTGCAGCGTCCGGTGTGCCTTCATCAAGGCCTCCAGCCAGGTCTCCACGGGCGTACGGGCGAGCAGCCCGTCCTCCAGCCCCAGACACTCCAGCGTGTTCACGAACGACAGGGTGTCGACGACCTGAACGGGCATCAGGTCCTCGAAGCCCCTCGCGACCTGCTCGAGCGCGGGTTCTGCCAGGAGGGCCAGTGGCTCCGCCAGCGCCCGGCCCTCGGTGGGGCCACACAGCACGATTGCCCGGCTGAGTGTGTTGATCACGGTGCCCACCTTCCGCATGGGGGCATTCGCGCGTGCCAGCACGGAGGGCGTCAGCCGCGTGATCAACTCCTTCGCATCAGCGCCTTGGCGGCCACCAGAGCCGAAGAGGTCACTCCAGGTGCTGGGGTTGTTGTTCAGCGGGTCCGCCATGCGTCCTCCTTCGCCCGTCATTGTTGCTGCTTGCGTCGCTCGAAGATCGCGAGGTGACGCTTCCGTCGCGCGCGGTACTCCTCCTTGACGTGCTCCGCCGCCTGTCGCAACCGCGCTGGCAGCACGCCACCCTCCACCTGGGCCTGGAGCTTGGGCAGGAAGCGCGACACGGCCTGGACGCTCGGGTTCTTGCGCCGCTTCAGCCGCTCCGCGTTGTCCCGGGCCCACTCCGCGTAGTCCAACCCCTGGGTCAGCTCCACCAATGCGTCCACGTCCTGTTCGGTCAGCGTGAACTCCTCCAGGTAGTCTTCCGCCGTTCCGTACTCCTTCTTCTCCTCCGGAAACTCCGCTGTGGTGAGCACCAGTCCCTTGGCGATGCCCTCGTCCAGGGGGGGAATGGTCTTGAGGGGCGTGTCACAGAACGGGCAGGCATCCGGGTCCGGACGCACGACGGTTTCGCGCCGGGTGACCACCAGCTTCTGATGCACGGTGAACTTCGAACCGCACACGTAGCAGGTGACTGTTCTCGAAGGTTCACCGCGCATGACGTGTCTTCCTCATGGGGGCCACCGCCCCGGGAGCAGATCGATGAGGCGCCGACCGAAGGTCTCCGCGTCCGCTTCAATCGGTTGCGAATAGTAGCGTGGACCCACGGTGAAATACGTACCTCCCGAGCCCGGGAGGTTGCCAGCCCAAACGCCCGCGAGGGGATGCGAGGTGCGCCCCAGCGACAACTGATAGGCCTGATACGCCTGATAGTAGTGCCGGCTTTCGTGCACGATGGTCCCGACCGCGTCGCCCACGGACAATCCGTTCGCGATGACCAGCCGGCCCCTCTTCCGGTAGGGCCTCAGCCGCCCGCTCCTGAGGCGCCGGAAGTTCCAGCTCATGTAGCCATAGTCCCCGCGCAGGTTCTTGAAGAGGATGTCCGGCCGCCGCGACTTGGGGATGCCCAGCGCTTCCAGGGTGATCTCCGCTGCCTCCAGCAGCGCCTGCTTCCTTTCCAACGGACGCAGCGTGTTGAACTTCCTCGGATCCAGTTCGGGAATCTGTTTGAGCCGGTCGCGGATCTCGCGCAGCTGCACGCGCTCGAACTCCATGAACTTTCGCGCCGACCACTGCTGGGACAGGCTGATGTCGAAGCCTCCCCAGCCCAGCACCCCGACCCCGGGGACGACGGTGCGCACCCGGTGTGTCTCCCC
Organism: Corallococcus sp. bb12-1; assembly: GCF_026626765.1. Lineage (NCBI taxonomy): Bacteria > Pseudomonadati > Myxococcota > Myxococcia > Myxococcales > Myxococcaceae > Corallococcus > Corallococcus sp. bb12-1. Next base: position 376,820 of record NZ_JAPNJZ010000007.1, read on the forward strand.
CAGCTCCGTCGCCGCGTTCGCCACGTCGCTCACCGTCGACAGCTTGACGGCGGGGGGTGGGGGCAAGAAGCGCGCGTCGATGCGGGTGATGACCCCCGGGACCGAGCCGGGGGCCAATCCTCGGATCATGGGAGGCAGGGGGCCCAGGTCGATTCCATGCGTTGAGAGCAGCCCCTTCCCCGAGAGGGTCCCATCCAGGGTCTCGTCCACGGTATCGAGCATCCTGTCCACATCCGTGACCCGCTCCGACTCGAAGGCCGCCTTCAGATCACGCTGGAGTTGCTCGACGAGCGCCTGGTCATCGCTCCCTCGCGGAAGCTTCGCCCCGGTGAGATCCAACCTACGCCACGCATTCGCGGTGCGTTCGATGCGGTCGACCAGGATCTGCTGGGACATCTTCGTTTTGGGGCCGATGCGCAGCTCGATCTGGATCCGCCACTGGTCGATGGCCTCGTGGAGGGCCGCGATGTGCGCCGGGCCCAGGTTGTAGGGGCCCGTCCAGTTCGGGTTGTCGAGCGCCCTGCTCAGCAGGTCCAGGTTCTGGAACAGGTTCCCGCTGACCGAGGTAAACTTGCGGAACTGGGGTGCATCTTTTTCTCCTCCTCCCTTGACCTCCACGATGTGGAGGTCGGCCCGGGTCGGATTGACGCCGTCATCGAACTGGAACAGCAGCTCGTCGAAGCCGCTGCCCTGATTGCCCTTGGGTTTGAAGGTGACGCGCTGGAACTCCTTGCCCGGTCCCAGCCGGTCCCCCAGGATCTCCTCCGTCATCCGGAGCGATGCGACCTTCTCCAGCGCGTCTCCTGCCTGTTGGTTGAATTGGCCGCGCTTTTGCCAGCGTGCGTTCTTGTGGGCGGAAAGGATCTCCTCGAGCAACTGCTTCTGGCCCTGCGCGTCGGTCTTCTCGACCAGACGGTAGTAGCGCTTCTCGGTGATCCGCCGCACGCGGTCGAACTTCGGTGCCTCCCACGGCGGTCCCACCTGGGCCAGCGACTCCCCGGGTTCCAGCTTCATGGTGGTGCGTTGGAGTTGCTGCTTTGAAAGCGGCGTGCGCTCCAGCTTCTGGATGTTCGGGTCGTCCACCTCCGGGCGCTTGAGGGAGTAGGCGCCGATGTCCTTGTTCGGATGCACATGGGCGGTCTGGGGCCACACCCCTGGTTCCACCTCCGGCGTGTGAGTCACCGGCTGCGCCGGGGGCCTCGTCGCCTCCACCTTCGGCGCCTCCACCCCCGGCGCCTTCGCCCAGGGCAGCTCGAGTTGGAGTTCCGGGGGCGGGACGGGGGGCTTGTTCTTGCTGAACAGCCGCGGCGGCTCCTTCAGGTACTGGGGCTTCGTGCGCGTGCCCTGGCCGAACTCCGCGAGTTCAGACGGGGTGAAGGCGTCCACCTCCTCCAGCCGCTTGCGCAGGTTGCCGAGCGACCGTTCCCCCCGCTCGATGCGGCGCGCTGCCTCGCCCGGGTCCATGGACACGCCGCGCTTCGCCTCCAGCGAGGCGAGCAGCGACTCCTGCGCGTCGATCTCCAGGAGCAACTTCTTGCGGTACAGCTCGAACTGTTTCTCGACGGGCAGCCGCTCCCAGTGCCGCAGCGCCGTTTCGTCCAGCGCGCGCACCAGCTCGAGCGTCGCCTTGTCGTGGCGCTGGAGCAGGTGCAGGCCCTCTTCCCCCAGCGCCGCCAGGTCCGCGCCCGCCTTGAAGACGATGGTGGGCCTGCCCCTGCGGAACAGCGTGACGGCCTCGGCGGACTTGCTGCCGGTGAGCGCCTCGAAGTCCTCTTCGGAGAGCATCTCGATGGGCGTGTTCGCGAACGCCTTGCGCTGCGCGGGCGGCACGTGTTCCAGCAGCTCCTTGCGCATCGTGCGCTGGAGCTGCTTCTTGTCGAAGTCGCCGGACATCTGCTTGAGCAGGCTGTCGTCGAACTCGCGCAGGAACTCCTTCATCCCTCCAGCCGGGTTCTCCGCCTTCCACTTCTTGAACAGCGTCAGGCGCTCCTGCGGCGTGCCCCGGAAGGCGAGCAGATCGTTCGTGCGCGGCGGGGGCATCCGGGGCTTGGAGATGCCTCCCAGCGCGCCCAGGCCTCCGGAGATGAGGGCGCCCGGGGCCGCCTGCATCGCGGTGCCCGCGAGCACGTTGAGCAGCGCGTTGCCGCCCTTGTAGTTCTCGTCGTTGAGGACGTTGCCCAGGAACGCGGAGGGCACCGACTGCACCAGGCCCTCGGCGCCTTGCGCCAGGCCGTGCGCCGTCATGCGCGCCATCACTCCGCCTTCCTCGGCCATGCGCGCGAGGAACCCCATCTTGAGCAGCTTGGAGCCCATGCCCGCCGTCGCCACGGAGGTGAGGACGTCCACGGCGCCCACGCCCGCGTCGGTGGCCGCCTCCTCCCAGCCATAGGCGGAGCCCTTGAGCGCCGCCTTCGCGAGCATCGTCACGGCGACGGTGGCCAGCGCCGTGCCCACCAGCACCGTGGAGCTGGCCATGAAGGTGCCGAACGCCGCCCAGAACCCCACGCCCGCCGGGGGGGCGAAGATGCTCAGCAGCACGCCGACGATGACCGCGATCGCCATCACCGCCGCCGTGGCGAGGGTCACGATGAAGTCGGTGACGGTGTCCACCTGCTCGCGGTGCATCGTCACCGCTTCGTCGGCGAGCTCCGCCTGATGGTCGATGTGGGCGGTCTTCTTCTCCCAGTCGTCCTGCCACTTGCGCAGCGTGTCCGCGTTGTAGTCGGTGTCGCCCAGCTTCGGCCGCCGCGACTCGTGCAGCTCCAGCGCCGCCACCTCGGCTTCGAGCGTGGCGGTCTGCTCCTCCAAAATCTTCCGGCTCGAGCGCGAGAAGATGTTGGACGAGTCCTGTTCGAAGCCCTCCCGGCGCCGCGCCCGGGCCAGCTTCTCCCGGGGCGTGACGGCCTCGCCGTAGTCCACCACGTCGAGGATGTCGAAGGCCTCGCGCCCGCTCAGCTCCCAGTAGATTCGCGAGCGGAAGCGCTCGAACGGGGTGCGCGTGTCACCCGCGTCGGGCGGGTTGTTCTTCGCCCATTCCTCCGCGATGGCGTTGATCTCCTCGCGGCTCTTGCCCGCGAGCACCTCCTTGAGGTCGTCCACGTCGGTGCCGACGCCCTGGACCGCGAACTGCACGAGCTCCGCGTCCGAGAGGTAGCCCTTGGCGAGCAGCGCCACGACCGCGTCCTGATCCGAACCGGACGTGTTGAAGAGGACGGCCTGTTCGAACGTCATCTGGACGGAGCCGGCGGGCACGTAGCTGGCGTCGTACTCCGCCGCCAGCGCCTGCATGTTCGCCTGGGCATGTTCCTGGGCGTGGGTCTTCGCCGCGAGGTCGACGTTCTTGCGCTCCTTCGCGAGGCGCGCCTGGAGCTTCTCCGGGCTCCACTTCTCCAGGAACTCCAGCTCGCTGATGAGCCCCTTCTTGCGGTCCGCGTCCGTGAGCGGACCTTCGCTCGCGGGTTTGACCTTCGCCTCGTCCAACTCGCGCTCGATGTCGAGCCGCTCCTGGATGTCCAGGTAGCCGTCGCGGCGTTCGTCGGCGAGCTGCCGGCGGCCCTCCGCGGACATCGCGTCGCGGATGACCTTGTCGTCCGCGTAGAGGACGCTGGTGTGCTCGATGCGGATGCGCGCGGCGTCGACCTGCAGGCCCTTGTCGTCCCGCAGGCCTTCGATGAGCTTGAGCTCCTCGCCGCCCATCTCGTCGCGGTACGCGGCGCTGAGCGCGCTCTCGCCCGTTGTGCGCTCGGTCCAGTCCTCGCCGTACTGGCGCTCGTAGGCCGCGTCGATGGCCGCGTTGCGCTTGAGCAGCTCCTCCTTCAGCGTCTTGGAGTCCCAGCCGTACTGCTGCGCGTCGGCCTCCGCCTCCTTGCGGACGCGGTCGTAGACCGCCTCGATGCCCGCGCGGTCGGTGCCCAGGCCGAAGAACCACGAGCCGCGCATGGCGCGGTCCAGCTCGATGGCGCGCGCGTCCTCGGTGCGGCCCTCCACCAGGGCATGCATCTCGTCGGCGTCGTGGGTCTTGAGCGAACCGCTGCGCAGCTCGCTGTCCAGTTGTTCGATGAGGTCGACGCCGTACTTCTCCTTGTAGGCCTTCTTGATGGCGTCGATCTGCTCGGGCGTCTTGCCGCGCAGCAGGGTGAGGATGGCGTCCTCGTCCGTGCCCGCGCCCAGGAACCACCCGCCGTGCATCGCGTCGTCCAGCTCCACGGCGGCGGCCCTGGCCGCGTTGCCGGAGAGCAGGGCCTCGGCCTTGTCCCAGTCGTGCTTGCTGCTGCTGAAGAAGTCGTACAGCTCGCTCTTCAGGCGCTCGCGCAGGTTCTCACCGCTGTTGCGGGACGCGTAGAGCAGCTCGACGTAGTGGCCCTGGACGGGGGTGAGGTTGGCGAGCGCGTCGAAGATCTTCTTCTCTTCGGTGCCCCACGTGTGGTTGACGCCCTGTTCCACCTTCCCGACGATGTTGAGGGCGTCGCTGCTGAACTGCGGCTTCTGCGCCTCCGCCACGGTGCGGACGCGCTCCAGGTCGGTGGCGGCGAGGATCTCCTTCTCCAGCGCCTCCATGAGCGGCTTGCGCCGCTGGCCGGCGATGCGCACCGCCAGCCCTTCCGCGAGCGCCTGGACAGGGTCCTTGCCGTCCTTGCCGTAGTAGGCGACGAGGATGGCCTTCTGCTCCTCGCTCAGGTCCTGCCGCTTCTTGAGCGCTTCGGCGTCCAGCTCCTCGCCCTGGCGCAGGCGCACCTCCGCGAGGAACAGCATGTTCTTGTCCAGCGATGTCTTGTTCTCGGCGGAGACCGCGGCCTCCCAGGCCTTGCTCTCGTCGTGGGCGGACTCGAGCCAGTCGAGGATCCAGCCGAGCAGCCGGTCCCAGAAGCCGCGCTCGTAGCCGATCTGCTGCGCGTGCCAGTCGCGGATGACCTCCTTGGCCTCCTTGCCAGCCCGGCGCAGCTCGTCCTGGTAGCGCTCCACGCCCTGGTCGATGTCGCGTTTGGCCTTGCTGACGACGGCGCCAATCTCCTTGCGGCGGTCGTCGAGCCACTTCTTCGTGGGACGGTAGAGCTCCGTGGCGGCCTTGAGCTTCACCGGATCCTCTCCGGCGTCCTTCTTGAGCTGCCATTCGTCCTGGAGGGCGGCGAGCTCGTACGCGCGCATCTGGTCGCTCGCGGCCTTGATGAAGGCCTCCTTGAAGCGCTGGCCGTTCTGCGAGTACCGGACAACCCAGTTGTCCACCTTGGTGTCGACGGCGGCGAGCAGCGCGTCGCGCTTGCGGCGGGCCTCGGTCAGGTCGACGCCGCCCTTGATGGCGGCGGCCTTGGCCTCCGCCTGGGCATCCAGCGAGGCGCGCACGCGGGAGAGCGCATCGTTGAAGGTCTTCCCGCTGTCCTCCAGGCTCTGCTTCGCCTCCTCATGGGCCTTGCTGAGCGTGTCGGTGGTGGCCGCGTGCGAATCAACGAGCGTCTTGCGGCGCGCTTCGACCTTGGCGTCCAGGTCCTCCTTCTTGAGCTGCGCGGCGTCGGCGATGCGCTGGAGTTCGGCGGCGAAGAGCGGCCGTTCCTTGGCGATGAGGCTCACGCCCCAGGATGTGTCGAGCCCGCCGGGGACATACGCCTCGCGGGCCTTCTGCACGGAGGCTTCCGAGTACCGGTCCGGAGCGGCGAGCAGGCGCGCCAGCACGTCGCCAATGTCCACGCGGGCGAAGTCGGGGACATTGATGGGCGCGGGCGCGGCCTCTTCGATGATGGTGACGCCCTTCGCGGGTTCCTTGGGGGTAGCCTTCGCCTTCTTCTGCTTTTCGGCCGCGTCGGTGATCTTCTTTTCGAGGAGCGTCCAGTCCTTGAGCTTCTCCGGGTCGGTGGGCTTGGGCCCGCCGGGCTTGTAGACGAGGTCCCCCAGCGGGCCCTTGATGAGCAGGTGCCCTCCGTCATCGCGCATGAGCTGCGCGCCGATCTCCGGCACGTGGCCCAGCGGGCTCCGTTGGAGATCGGGCAGCGTGGCGTGGGGGACCTCCAGCCTGCGGTCACATTTCGCATCGACCAGGGAGGAGGCCTTGCCGGTGGGATCATCCGGGATGGCCGGCATGTCCTTCGGCTGCTTCGCCGGGGTGATGGCCTTCTTGCCCTCGTCCTCGAGTTGCTTGAGCCGAGCGGCGCGGACCGCGTTGGGGTCCACCGCGGCCTGTTGGACCTTGAAGGTATAGCGGGGCGCCGGAGGCAGTTGGGGTTGGGGGACCTTTTCGGTGGTGCTGGCGATGCGGCCCTTCCACGCCGCCAGGGCGCCATCGTCCGTGCTCGGACCCGGTCCCGGCGCGGAGCTGACCGTCACGGGCGCTTCGGCGGCGGGCTCGGCGGGCTCGGGAGGCGGCGCCGGGAGCATGGCGGGAAGCGTGGCCTCGGTGGGGATGGCGCCGCTCGGATCCGGCGCGGACCCAAGCCCCTGCTGGACGCCCTGGAGGGCCTGGGCGTGGGCTTCGGCCAGTTGCTTCGTCGCCGCCACCGCGGCGGGGACTTCCGAAGGAGCGGCCGGGGGCGCTTCGTCGGTGCGGCCCGTGTCGGCGGTGGCGTCGGGTTGGATGAGAGGCGGCTTCGTGGCGGACGAAGGACTCCTCGTGCCCGGGGAGGCCGGGCGGATCGTGATGCGCACGTCGCCCCGTCCCGACAGGACGCTCAGGGCGGTGTCGAGTCGTGCGACCTCTCCCAATCCCCCCGGCACGGTTCCCGCCTCGCGTGTCGTGAGGGCCTGCGCGAAGGACGTGTCTTCGCTCGCCGCGCCAGGGGTATCGACGGTCGTGTCCGCGTCCGAAGCGCCAGCCGGCGAGGTGCTGCCGCCCAGGCTGGCCGCGTCCCCGGACATCGCCAGACTCGCGGAGCCGTCGGCTCCCTTCGCGCCATCGAAGGTCACCGATTCCAGGGAGGTAGCGTCGGTACGTGCGCGGGCTTCGGCGAGCCGCGCGGCGGTGTCCGCGATCTCTTCTGCGGAGCCGGGAGGCAACACCGCGGTGCGCGCCGCCGCTCGCCGGTGGGCTTCTTCCTCCTGCGCCGCGAGGGTGGTGGCCTGGGCCGCACCGTCGGCCTCCGCGAGCCCGGTCGCCGTCCGGGGCGCGAGTCCCGTGATGCCTGCCTCCGCGTCCACGGCGCTCGGCTCGGACAGCAGCCCTACTTCGGGAGGATGCGCGGGGCACGGATCGAACAGGTGGGCGCGGGGCCCGCTCAGTGTTCGCCAGGCGGGATCGCTCAGCCGGCGTCCCAGGTCGCGCGTCGTATCGCGCAGCACCTGCCCGGAGACACCCGGGCCCGTTCCCTTCAGCGAGGCGAGGCGGGACGCCAGCTCCCGTGCGGGATTGGAGGACGCGGGGCCCCGGGGGAGCGGAGACGAAGGGGTGCGTCCGGAAGTCTTCCGGATCGCGGCCTTGATGGACGCCCTCGTACCCTGTTCACGGATGCGCACGGTCCCCCCGGCACCCTCAGTGAAAAAAACGCTAGGTCATCTCCACATCCAGCACCAGGGAGGCCCGGATGGGATGTCCATGACTGCTCCAAAAGCGATGCAGGAGGTCGAAGTCGTAGCTCTCCTGCACGCGAGGGGTGAGCTTGCGGCCATCCAGCTCATGAGGGAGTCCGCGCGTGAGCAGTCCATGCAGGACGCCGAGCAGTTCGTGCTCCTCCTCGGCGCGGTTGGACCACGCGGAGACGATGAGGCCCAGGCGCAGGGCGCCGTTCTGCGTGACCGCCAGCCGGTAGAGCGCGAGCGATACCGCGGGCCGCTTGCCCGCCAGGGCCTCCCGGGTGGGAGAGCCGTGGAGGATGTGGATCTCCTTGAGGAAGTGTTGGCGAAGCTGCGTGTCCAGCGCCTCCTGGAACACCTCGGCCACGCGGCGAAGGCGGGTGCCCGCGTCGCCGGGACTCTCCGCCTCCGCGCGCCGTGACAGCCGGCCCAACTCATACAGCTCCAGCGCGACAGCGCGCTCCAGGTGGTCCTGGTTCAGCGGGGCCCCGGCCTGCTCCGCGAGGAAGATGCCCTTGAGGGCGGCGTTGCGGATGTCCCCGCCCGCCAGCCGATGTCGCTGGGCCAGCCCCGCGAGGTCGAGCGTCCCTTCGCGCGGCACGCCGTCCGGGAGCATCAACTCCCAGATGCGACGGCGCTCGTCGACCTCGGGGAAGGGGAACTCGATGCGCGCGTGGAAGCGGCGCAGGAAGGCTTCGTCGATGGCCGTTTGCAGGTTGGTGGCCAGGATGATGAGGCCGTCGTGTCGCTCAATGCGCTGGAGGAGGAAGCCGACCTCCAGGTTGGCGAAGCGATCATTGGCGTTGCTGACCTCGGTGCGGGCGGAGAAGAGGGAATCCGCCTCGTCGAAGAACAGCACGGCCCCCGCGCGCTCGCCCTGGGTGAGGACCTCGTCGATGTTCTTCTCCGTCTCGCCCACGTACTTGCTGACGAGTCGGGACAAATCCACGACGTAGAGCGGCCGGCCCACCGCGTGCGCGATGACCTCCGCGGCCAATGTCTTCCCCGTGCCGGAGCGCCCGGAGAACAGCGCCACGGGGCCGGTGTGGAGTCGGAAGCGGCGCAGGAGGCCGCGCTCCTCGGCGACGCGGTCACGCTGGGCCACGTAGAACAGCAGGCGCTCCAAGGCCTCGCGTGTGGTGTCCCGGACCACGAGGTCCGCGAACGTCCGGGACGTCTCCAACCGGTAGCCATGGCGCAGCGGCACCTGGACCCGCCGGGACGCGGCGGCACGAAGCGCCTCCGCGTCGCCTCCGGAGGCCGCGTCGAAGGTGCCACGGATCTCCTGCCGTCCCCCCCGGAAGCTGGAAGCCAGACGTCCGGCCTCGGACTCGTCCAATGACAGTCCACGTGCCAGGGCCTCTTCGCGCCACAGGGCCCGCCGCTCGGTGAAGCCCAGGGCCGGCGCTTCGTGGTGGGGAATCGCGACGGGCTGCGCGGAATCACAGAGCACCAGCGCCCGGCCACCGAAGCGTGAGCACAGACCTGAGAGGGTTTCGGTGACAGCGAGCGCGAGTCCCCGTTCACACCCGGCGAGGTCCACGGCCAGGAGCGCCCCACGCACGGAGGCCATGCGCCACAGAGCCCTCGCCGTGCCGGTGGGTTCCGGGACCCCGGCCCACCGGGCGACCACCAGGGGCACGCCCGCCTGGGATGCGAGGTCCAACGCCACGCCCAGGTGTTCGCCTTCGCCGTGCACCACGGCGACGGATCCGGACGCACGTTGATCCGGAGGAGGCACTTGCTGCTCGCCGTGCCACTCCAGGGGCATGTCGCCCAGCACGGACGGCCGGGGCAATTCCAGCAGTGCGTCGCGAACCTCCGGCGCCAGGTCCACGGGGCGCAGCATGGGAGGAAAGGCGCCCAGGCCCGTCTGGAGGAGCCCCCCGCCGACGAGGAGCCCACTCTCGGTCAGCGACGCCCACAGGCGCTGCGCGCGGGCCGGCGTGCGGCCCAGGACGGTGAAGAGCAACCGCTCCACGTTCCAGCCCTGGGCGGTCTCGTCCTGGAGCACGGCGAACAGGCGCGGGTAGCGCGGCTCCAGGTGCGCCGCGAGCAGGACGAGGAGCGCCTCCTCCTCCACGGCCTCCAGCCGCAGCGCCGCCCGCAGCCGCGCGAAGGGCAGGGGAGGTGAAGTCCCGAGCAGCGGCGTCTCCGGAAGCGCCGTGCTGAAGGCGAGCTCCGCGGAGGGCGTCCGCACCGTGGCGCGGACCGCGTCCCAGCCGCCTTCCTCCTCACCCCGGAGCTTCGAGGCACGCGCTTCCTCCAGGTCGCAGACCTGGATCAGCAGCGCATCCAGGCGTTGAAGCGTCTCCCCCCACGAGGGTCCCATCGCGCGCCTCCCCTCCGCGAGCATACGGAGGCCCGAGTCGGTCCGAGCAAGGCGGGCGCGTCACGGGCGTCGGGTAGTGGTCGTGTTCGAGGGCCTGGGCTTGCGCCGTCCATCCCTGCCACCCCATTGGTATTCCTCCAATGGATTGGAGGATCTGCTGACCCGGTGGCGGTGCAGGTGGTAGAGACCGGCACATGAGTCAGAGCGGTCCTGAAGGGGTGTCGGCCCTGGACTTCCGGGAGGCGATGTCCCGGTGGGCGAGCGGGGTGGCGGTGGTGTCGGTCCGTGACGCGGAGGGTGTCGCGGCGACGACGGTCAGCTCCTTCAGCTCGCTGTCGCTGAGCCCGCCGCTGGTGGTGCTGGCCCTCCAGCAGACCTCCCGGACGCTGAAGCGCGTGGAGGCCGCTGGGCGCTTCAGCGTGAGCATCCTGTCCACCGCCCAACGCGACATCTCGGTCCGCTGCGCGAAGGGTGACGCGGAGGGCCTGGCATTCGACGAAAGGGCCGTCGTGCAGGACAGTCTGGCGGGCCTTGGCTGCGATGTGTTGGATGTGCACCGTTACGGCGATCACCTGTTGCTGGTGGGACGCGTGGTGGGCATCCAGCAGGGCGTGGAAGGCGAACCGCTGGTCTACTGGAACCGGGGTTATCGCGCGGTGACGGCGCATCCGGATCCGGAGCCGGCGCGGAAGTAGCAGAACAAGCAGCAGCACATTCACCGCATACCGAAAGGACGTACCCGATGCCGTTCACGTTGCCCGAGCTTCCGTACAAGAAGGACGCGCTGGCCCCTCACATCAGCGCGGAGACGCTGGAGTACCACCACGGCAAGCATCACAACGCGTATGTGACGAACCTGAACAAGCTCATCGACGGCAAGCCCGAGGCGAGCAAGTCGCTCATCGACATCATCCTGAGCAGCGACGGTGGCGTGTTCAACAACTCCGCCCAGGTGTGGAACCACACCTTCTACTGGCACTGCATGGCGCCCAACGGCGGCGGCGAGCCCCGCGGTGAGCTGGCGGACGCGATCAACGGCGCCTTCGGCTCCTACGCGAAGTTCAAGGAGGAGTTCGCCAACGCCGCCACGACGCAGTTCGGCTCCGGCTGGGCGTGGCTGGTGCAAGAGAAGGACGGCAAGCTCGGCATCGCGAAGACGGGCAACGCGGACCTGCCGATGAAGCACGGCCAGAAGGCCCTGCTCACCATCGACGTCTGGGAGCACGCCTACTACATCGACTACCGGAACCTGCGCCCCAAGTACATCGAGACGTTCCTCACGAGCCTGGTGAACTGGGACTTCGTGACCCAGAACCTCAAGGGCACGGAAATCTTCAAGGGCGACCGCTAGAGCGCCGATCAGGTTTCTGCCCGAGGAAAGTCGAGTACTTGCGCGAGCGATCGACGTGGGCTGGCGCCGTGTGCATAGGTCGCCACCTCACGGAGGTGGCTCATGGAACGCTGGAAGCCGACGCTGGAGCAGAGCGCACGGGAGCAGCGTCTGCTGAAGCTCGCGGGGAAGAGCAGGAAGCTCTTCGTCTTCCTTCGCGAGCATCGGCACGAGTTGTTCGACGAGGCCTTTCAGGACGAGCTCGAAGCGATGTACCGCCAGACGGGCCAGGGGCAAACGCCGCAGTCGCCGGCGATGATGTGCATGGCGCTGCTGGTGCAGGCCTACACGCAGACCTCGGACGCCGAAGCCGTGTGCCTCTCGGGCACCGACAGCCGGTGGCGAATGGTATTGGACCGACTCGGTGCGGACGAGGACGAGCCCGCCTTCTCCCAGGGCGGGCTGCAGCAATTCAGGGAGCGACTCATCGCGACCCAGATGGACCGCCGGCTGCTGGAGCGCACCGTCGAGGTGGCGAAGCGGACGAAGGGGTTCGATTCGAAGAAGACGCCGAAGACGCTGCGAGTGGGGGTGGACAGCCGCCCTTTAGAAGGGGCCGGGCGGGTTGAGGACACCCTCAACCTGCTCGGCCACGCAGGCCGCAAGGTGGCCGAGGGCATGGCGCTCGCGCTCGGAACCGACGTCGAGGAAGTGTGTCAGCAGGCCGATGCGCCGTTGCTGCTGGCCAGCAGCATCAAGGCGGGCCTCGACATCGACTGGAGCGCGCCTGATGCGAAGCTCGACGCACTCAATCGCCTGTGCCGGCAGCTCGACCGTCTCATGGCCTGGGGGGCGAAGCAGTCGAAGTCGTGCGTCGCGGCTCCGTTGACTCGTTACATCGAAGCGCTCGCGCAGGTGCGCGAACAGGACCTTGAGCCGCGCCCCGCGGGCGGCGTTCAGATTCGACAGGGCGTGGCGGCCGACAGGCGCATCTGCATCGAGGACGCCGACATGCGCCACGGGCGCAAGAGCAAGAGCAAGCGATTCAATGGCTACAAGCAGCACGTCGGCACCGACCTCGACACGCAGCTCGTGGTGGCCTGCGCCGTGACGCCAGCCAACCGCCCCGAAGAGGAGGCGACCCTTGCACTGCAGCAAGACATGGCCCACCAGGAGCTCTTCCCCGATGTCCTCCTCATCGACAGGGCGTACCTCAACAGTACCCTGGCAGAAGACGTGCTGGAGAGCGGCGGCGACGTCGTCTGTCGGCCGTGGCGAGGAGCCAGCGCGAAGCCCGGACTGTTCGGCAAGCGCGACTTCAAAGTGAACCTCCGCGACGGCACCCTCACGTGCCCTGCTGGCGAGGTGGAGCCCTTCGAGCCTGGCGCCGTCGTGCAATTCGATCCGGAAGCCGGCGGGCCGTGCAAGCTGCGCTCGAGTTGTACCCAGGCCGCGTCCGGCAGGGGGCGCAGCGTCACGATGGGTGATGACGAGCGGCTCCAGAAGCGCCTTCGCTCACGTCTGCAGTCGCGCGCGGGCCGCGCAGAACTCCGCGAGCGTGTCGGCGTCGAGCATTGTCTGGCACACCTCGCCAACCGCCAGGGCCCGAAGGCCCGTTATCGAGGCACGCGCCGCAACCTCTTCGACCTCAGGCGACTCGCGGTCGTCCAGAACCTCGAGGTCGCCGCGCGTTACCTTCGCGCGGCGTGACCTAACCTGTTCGGTGCTCTAGGGCAGCATGGTGATGCGATTGAGCGCGGGGGCGGGCAAGGGGCTCGCCATGCTGCTGTGCGCCTTCAGGTATGCCTCCAGCGCGTCGCTGTCCACGGCGCCACCCAGCCGGTTCGTCCCCTCGGCGAACACCGGGAAGCCATCACCCCCACTCGCGAGGTAGTTGTTCGCGGTGACGCGGTACTCCGCCGTCAGGCTCACTGGCACGCCGTTGATCCGGATGGACGCCGGGTCGACGCGGCTTCCGATGGGCGCCGACGCGCTGAACGCATAGGTGAAGCCCGCCGACGGAAGCAGCATGAGGGTGGCTCCCGACGGCCGCCACTGCCGCTCCAGCAGTTGCTCGATTTGCGCGCCCGTCAGCGTCAGGGTGACCAGGCTGTTGCCGAACGGCTGCGTGGTGAAGGCCTCGCCGTAGGTGACCTCGCCCTGGGCGATGTCCGCGCGCACGCCGCCCGGGTTCATGAAGGCCACCTGCGCCCCACCCAGGTTCGCGGGCTTCGTCGCCTCCAGATGCGAGTCCGCGATGACGAAGCCCAGGGTGGACTGGCCCGCGGAGTCCGTCTGTGTCCTGAGCGTCTGCGACACCCATCCGATGACCTGGTTGGCCCTCAGCGTGACGAGCTCCTGGTACTTCGTCACCAGCTCCTTCACCGCGCCGACCTCCTGCACGTCGCGAGTGACGATGACGTTGTTCGCTCGCGCCTCCACGACGTCGCCCGTCGCCTTGCTCAACGTCAGGTCGATGTCCGTGACGAGCTGCCCCATCGACGAGGCGCTCGTGACGACCTTGCCATCGATGACGCAGTTGTAGGCCTGATGCGTGTGGCCGCTGACGATGACATCCACCGCGTCGTTGAGGCCCTTGGCCATGCCCACGATGGCACCTGAGATGAGGCCGTCCGCACCCGCGCCCTTGCATTCGTTCACCAGCGAGCCCGAGGTCGGAATTCCGCCCTGGTGCACCACCACGATGATGGCTTCGACGCCCTGCCGCCGCAGCTCCGGCACCAGCGCGTTCACCGTCTGCACTTCGTCCTTGAAGGTGAGCCCCGCCACGCTCGTGGGCGTGACGATTTCCGGCGTGTCCTCCAACGTCATGCCGATGAAGGCCACCTTCACGCCCTCGAACTCGCGCACGTCGTAGCGGGGGAACAGCGTGCGGTCCACGCCCGTGGCCACGTTGGCCGCCAGGAACTTGAACTTCGCGCCCGGGAAGCCATCCCCGTCCAGGCAGCCATCCACCGGGTGGCAGCCGCCCGACTGCATGCGCAACAGCTCCGTGCTGCCCTCGTCGAACTCGTGGTTGCCCACCGCGACCAGGTCCAGGCCAATCAGGTTCATCGCCTCGACGGTGGGCTCGTCGTGGAAGAGCCCCGACAGCAGCGGGGAGGCGCCGATGAGGTCTCCCGCCGCTACCACCACCGTGTTCGGATTGGTGGCCCGCAGGGCCGCGATGTGCCGGGCGAAGTACGTCACGCCGCCCGCGTTCACCCGCACCGGTCCACCGTCGGGGGCCACGCCCGTCAGAATCTGGCCCGCGGGCTCCTCGAGCTGCCCGTGGAAGTCATTGAACGCGAGCACCTGCACGCTCACCGTGGTGGGACCCGAGTCGGGAGTCCCCGCGTCGGGCGTCCCCGCGTCGGGCGTCCCCGCGTCCGTGCCGGAATCCGGGGGCGGCACCTGGACGGAATGCTGCTCACAGCGCTTGTCTTCGCAGACCCACTCCGTGTTCGAAGCCGGCGGTCCCTTGTCTTCACGGCAGTCGGCGGCGTCCTGGCACTCGTCACCTCCGCAGCCGCCATGGGCGAAGAGGAACATGCCGGTGACGAACGCTCCGGCGAGCCGGAAGACGCTGGGACGCGCTCCCAGAAGTGACGAGCGCGGTGTGGCTTGTGGCATCGACGGAACTCCAACGAACAGGGAGGGGGAACCTACTCTGGTTCGTAGACGATGGCGCGACTTCATGGCGGCACGGTGAAGCTCGCGCCCCGACTTCGTCTCGACACGGGTCTGCGGCTATCGCCCGTACTCATGGTGCGGATGGCGGCGCTTCGTTGCCACACAGCAGCAACTCCGCGGGACCTCCGGTGCGACCCACCAGGACGGCCACCTGACCGTGCGCGCGACCGAAGCGCTCCGCCTCCGCGCGGGGCAGTCCCGGGATGAAGAGGCTCTGCTCGGACCCACTGCAGTCCTCGGCCTCGCCAATGGCGGGCGCCACCACCCAGCCGCCCGCGACGAGCTGGGACGTCAGCCGCTCCTGCTCCCGCTGATTCTCTTCCTTGCCGCGAGGCCGTGAGCCCGGGTTCCACGCGGTCAGGAAGGCCCACTCGCGATGTCCGCGGGCGAGGTGGAGCCCTTCGAGCCCGGCGCCGTCGTGCACTTCGACCCGGAAGCCTGCGGGCCGTGCAAGCTGCGCCCCAGTTGTACCCAGGCCGCATCCGGCAAGGGGCGCAGCGTCACGATGGGTGACGATGAGCGGCTCCAGCAGCGCCTTCGCTCACGTCTGCAGTCGCGCGCGGGCCGCGCACAACTCCGCGAGCGTGTCGGCGTCGAACATCGCCTGGCTCATCTCGCCAACCGCCAGGGCCCGAAGGCCCGTTACAGAGGCACGCGCCGCAACCTCTTTGACCTCAGGCGACTCTCGGTCGTCCAAAACCTCGAGGTCGCCGCGCGTTACCAACTCGCAGCGTGACCTAACCTGTTCGGCGCTCTAGCTGATCCGTTGAAGAGAACCGCGCGGCCCGGTCGGCACGGTCCGGTGTGGCGCGGTTCTCCGCTGGAAGGCCCACCTGTCGGGTGGTCGAATTCCGAGGCTGCTCCTGTAGTGTCCGCCCATGAGCAAGCGGACGAGCGGCAGCAACAGCGCGCAGTTCCTGATGGATGGGGAAGATTTCTTCGCCGCCTTCGTCGAGTGTCTGGACGAGGTGAAGCGCAGCGCCACCGACAAGTCCGAGTCACTGTCGAAGCCGGAGGACAAGTCGAACGTCCCCACGGCAGTGCCCGAGAACACCTACGTCCGGCTGGCCTACTGGGCGATGGATCCCCACCTGCCCCTGAAGATAGACGAGCCCGCCTACACGCTCGAGGTGGCCCTGAAGGAGCTGGCGGACCTGGGCGTCCACGTGGAGATCATCCTGTGGGATCCGGACCTCTTGACGGGGAACGTGGGCGGCTCCGACAACTTCGCGACGAAGGTGTCCGACGGAAACCACCTCGTGGACAAGCTGCTGCACGGGTACAAGGACAAGATCCTCGTCTACCTGGAGGGGCATCCGGCCCGGCTGACGAAGGGCGTGGGCCTGGGGCTGCACCAGAAGATGGCCCTCTTCTCCGTCCGGGGGAAACTCAAGGCGCTGGTGGGCGGCTTCAACATGGAGGAGGAGTACTGGGACACGGCCTATCACCATGGCAAGCACCCCATCACCGACAAGGGGCACACCCTCCACGACACGGCGGTGTTGGTGAAGGGACCGGTGACCCTCGATATCGAGGAGGAGTGGCTGCGCCGCTGGGATCGCCAGGTCTCGAGCGACTCGTTCATGGTCTGGAAAGGGCCGCCGCGCTACAAGGTCCGGGGAAAGGTCCGGGGGCTCCTGAAGGACCAGCCCCAGAGCGGCGGCCTGGCGATCTCCGTGCTGACGACGGGGGTTTCCGCCCTCGGCACCGAACACAGCATCCGGGATGAAATCAAGACGCTCCTTCAGGGAGCCACCTCGTATGTCTATGCGGAGAACTACCAGTTCTTCGAACCGGAGATCGTCACGGAGATCTGCCGGAAGCTGAAGACGCAGAAGCAATTCCAGGTCTGTGTGGTGATTCCGGATCAGGCCTGCGACCCGTCTCATGCGAACACGCAGTTGTCACGCATCGCATACACGCGGATGTTGCTGGCGAGCTTCAAGGAGAAGCAGGGGACCAAGGGCAAGCTGGACGAAACCTTGCGTAGCTTGCGGCTCCAGGAGGCCATCGACCCTGTGAACAACGAGCAGGGTGTGTATTACAAGGTCCTCGACGCGAAGAAGCCGAAGAGCTGGATGGAGGGTGCGAAGCTCCAGATGCGTCCTGCCCCGGTGGAGGGCCAGAAGGGCGTGAGCAAGCCGCTGGAGGTGGCCCTGGAGCTGATTGATGGTGTGGACCTGACGGAAGGCGAGACACCCCGTGTCCAGTTCTACTGCCCCGTCAGGTTCCCGTCCAACAGCGACCACTACGATGCCAGCACGAAAATCTATGTCCATTCCAAGCTGATGATCATCGACTCGCGTCACGTCATCGTGGGCAGCGCGAACTTCGGTCATCGCAGCATGCAGTATGACGGGGAGATGAGCCTTCACATCCACAGCGATGCCTTCGCGATCGAGGTGAAGCAGAAGCTCTTTCCGCACTACAACGTGCACTCCCAGAAGGAAGTGCCCGCGGCGCTTCGTGACGACGCCCATCACGCGTACGACCAGGTGCGGCTCATCCCCCGGAGTCCGGGGGACTTCAAGGTGTTGAAGGAGAAGCTGCCCTTCGCGATGGACTACAGCTGGTTCTGACCCGGAGGCCGGCTCCTCTCCAGCGCGACCGAACGGCACCGGCTCCCGTGTGACGCCGGGCAGCTCCCACGCCTGCTCCCTCGTCAGCGGCGGTCCTGGCTTCGAGTGCTGGGGGAGTGACTACTCCAACCAGGCCAGCCCGCCCTGGGGACAGGAGTTCACCCAGGTCAGCAGCGGGGCGAACCACACCTGCGCGTTGACGAACCGGGGCCTTGCCCGGTGCTGGGGTGACCTCGGCTCCGGCATGCCCTCGTCTCCCTGAGGTTGGACGCGGTGGGGGAGGGACGGGCCACCACCGGGCCCTCCCCCCTCGCGGACCCGATGGGCTCGCGGGCGGTGGACTGCGCGCGAGCCTTGGAGTGCTTGAAGAGGACTCAGCCGATGTCGGCCCAGCACCGGCCTTCGAGGCAAGACAGGCCCGTGCAGCAGGAGTCCGGCCCTTCGACGGAGCAATCAGCGCCTTCGGGGCTGCAGACGGGGCCGGCATCCACGTCACCGCCGGTGCCCGCGTCCGCACTGCCGCCATCCGATTCACACGTGCCGCCATCACCGGGAGTTCCCCCGTCACCGCCGCAGGCGCCCAGCGTATCGCCGTGACGCAGGTGGGCCGCCATGGCGGGAAGCCCCACGGTCACGGTGTGGGCATTGGCGTGGTTGCCAGGGGGAATGTGACAGAGGGTGATCTTCCCGAGGCTGTCCGGAGCTTCAGCGGGATCGTCGGAGGTGTCCGTCGTGTCCGCTCCCAGGTTGTCGCCTCCCGTGTTGAGCGTGGGGTCGGACTTCTCGGTGCCGCCACACCCGGCGGCCAGCAGTGTGCACAGGGCCAGCCACACCACGGGTGACGCAGCAGGGATCTTTCGCATGGGCATCCTCCAGGGGGAATGAAGCGGAAGCGACGCTCCCTTTCCGGCGAGCAGCACCTCCACGAGGAAGACCCCCAGGGCCCCGCACCGGCCACGGGCCGACCGTGTGTCACGACGCGGTGCGGAAGGGCCCTGGCAAGTCCCAGGTCCGTTGATGCTTCGCCTCGGGGCGGGATTCGTTCATCGTGGGGCCATGGAATCAGCGAACGAGCGCTCCGCGGAGCGGACAGGCCGCGGCAAGGGCCGACCCCTGGAGCGCTTCACCCTGTGGGAGCTGAACAGCACGCGCTTCGCGATGGCGCTCTTCAAGATCGTCGTTCCGGCGACCCTCGTGTGCGCCGTGGGCATCGAGGCGTGGAGTTCCTGGCCGCGCTTCAGCATGGGGGGGGGCGCGGGCTTGTTGTTCCTGTTTGGCCTCAACTTTTCGGTATTTGGAACGCTCTACCTGGTCATCAAGGTGGATGCCCAGGGTTCGACCCATTGCAAGGATCCCGCGGTGCACCTGGAGCTCTCCGCGCACGACCTGATCGCGCGGGATGCGTCCGGGGCGCTGTTGGGGGAGGTCTCCCGGGGCACGCTGCGGGTGCTGCGCGTGAATGTGCATCAGGGAAAGCGCGGGTTGGTGGGCGCGCTGCGCCTGGATCACGCGAAGCGTTCGTTCTGGCTCAGCCCGAGCCCGCAGATGGGCGCGTGGTCGGGCCTGCAGGCCGAGTCCTTCTACGAGACGCTTCACATCCTCGAGAACTCCCACTTCGACGCGTTGTTGCAACTGGCGGAGTAACGGGGAGGTGGTGCTGGTGGAGAGCCACGCGTTCAGGCTGTAGACGTTGATATCGCTTTGCAGGAGGCTTGAGCGCACCCGAGCCGAACCCGGAGGCTCACCACCGCAGGGGCAGATGCCGGGGGCCCCGGAGGGCCGCGAGCCCATGGGGCTCCATCGCTCGGACGTCGACGTGGAACACGCCTGGCGTCCTCCACAGCCCTTCGAGGATCACCCGGGCCTGCATCATCGCGAGCCCCGCCCCCGGACACCGATGGCTTCCCGCACCGAACGCCAACCCATGCCGTGGCGCGCGCGCGGCTCCCTCGTTCGGAGACACCGGGCAGGCGTCGCGGCCCGTCGCGCCCAACCGCAGCAGCAGCCGCGCGCCCTTGGGAATCTCCACCCCTGCGAGGCACACCTCCTCCACGGCCTCTCGCACCGTGAGCTGCACGGGGGCGTCCTGCCGCAGGGACGCTTCCAGCAGCAGGGTCAGGGCCTCCGCGCTTCGGGGCGCGGGAGGGCCTTCCCCAGCCGCCCTTTGTGCCGCCACCAGCGCGTTGCCCACCAGCAGGCACGTGGTATCCGCCGCGCCCTTCATCACCGTCACCGTCAGGTCCAACACCTGCGCGGCCTGAAGCTCGCCCCGTTGCCGTGCGGCGACGAGCGAGGCCAAGAGCCCCGGCTCCGTCGTCACCGGGAGCGATGCGAGTGCCTCCGACAGCTCGTGCACCATGTCCTCGAAGGAGGCCCGCAGCCACGGGGGACGCGACTGCGCGTTGCACAGCGCGCACACCCGCATCCACCGCGCGACGTCCGCACGGCGGGCCTCGTCCAGGCCGAGCAACGAGGTCATCACCGCCACGCCCACCGGAACACAGACGTCATCGATGACATCACACGTTCCACGGGGGGAACTCACCGCCATGACGGCGTCGAACTCAGCCCGCGCGGTGGTCTCCAGCCGCGCGACGTTCCTCGTGGAGAACGCCGCGCCAAGCTGGCGGCGCAGGTGCGGGTGGACCGGTGCATCCGACGCGAGCAGTGTGTCCCGGGCGGCCAGCGGCGCGGCGTCTCCGGGCGCGCGAAGCTCGAAGCTGTCCACGCCCAGCGTGCCCGCGCTGAAGCGCGTGTCGTCGCGGAGCACGGCCTCCACTTCCCGTGCACCTCGCACGACGAAGATGCCCCGCGCCTCGTCGTGAAGCACCCGGGGCGGTTCGTGGGCCTCCGGGGGAACGGCGCCCTGTCCTGGACGAAGACTCATGACAAGGCGCCTGCCGTGGAGAGCGCTGTCTCCAGCGTGATGGCGCGTGCGCCCAGCCGTGGCGCGAGATGGGACATCTCCGCGACGGGCCCGACCTCGATGAGCAGCGGTGCTCCCACCGTCTCCAGGGCCTGCACCGAGTGCAGGAAACGCACCTCCTCGCGGAGCATGTCCCACCAATGCGTGGCCGCCACGGACGCTCCTTCCTCGAACCACCGCGCCCGTGCGCCGGACAGCATGGGCCGGGTGAGGGGCAGGGACCCACGTCCTTCCAGCGCGGCTTCGAGCACCGCGCGTCCTTCCCTCAGGGAGCGCACATGGACGCCCCACGGAAAGGGCAGGGCCCGCGTGCGGACGCCCGCCATCGTGAGCCTTCGCGCGAGCACCGCCACCGCGTCCGCGTCTCCCGCCAGCACCGTGACACCCGGTTCCATCCTCGCGCCAATGCCCACCGCGCCCGCTGGCAGCGTCGCCAGCAGCGAGGCGCACTCCGACTCTGGCAGCCAGGCAATCAACATGCGGTGGCGCCGGGCCTCGGGCTCCAGGCTTCGTCCTCCATGGAGCGCGATCCGCAGCGCGTCCTCCCAGCCGAAGGCGCCGGCCGCGTGGGCCGCGGACACCTCGCCCGCGCACACGCCGAAGACCGCATCCCCATCCACGCCGTGGGCGCGCAGCGCCGCCAGCGCCGCGACCTGCACCCCCACCACCAGGGGGAACGTCACCGACACCGCGAGGCGGGGACCTCCCTCCGCGCGCAGCTCCAGCAACGGGGACCAGCCCGCCTCCTGGCGGACGAGCGCATCCCCGGCCTGGAGCATCTCCCAGAACACCGGCTCCCGCCGCGCGAGCCCCAGCACCCACGCTCCGTCCATCACCGTGCCCCCCGGGAAGGCCAGGACCTGTTTCACCGCGCCGCTCATGCGGACCGTCCTTCCACGCGCGCGAGCGCCTCCAGGCACAGCGCCGTCGTCAGCTCCTCCGAACCCCAGAACACCGCGTGCGGCGTGGGCGGCTCCGGGCCCGCGTAGAACGCCTCCCGCTCCCAGCCGCCCTCCGACGTCTGCCGCGCCAGCAGTGTCTCCACCGCCCGGTGCTCCTCCGGGCCCAGGTCCACCCCGTGGGCGAGCAGCGTGCAGAGCGCCATCGCGAGCGACAGCGAGCCCCCTTGCGCCACGAGCGCCTGCTTCGAGCGCGCCACCGCCGCGTCCTTGCAGACGCTGAAGCCCCGCACGCCGTGCTCGAACGCCCGCGCCACCGCATGGTGCAGGGAGAGCGGCTGGACGTAGTACGAGCTCGCCCGGGCATCGCGGCCCTGGAGGATCTCCTCGATGACCAGGTCCCGGGCCGCCAGCGTCTCCGGCCGCTCGCCCAGGTACAGCAGCACGTTCGCGTTCACCACCGCGTCCAGGTCGTTGTTCTGCGTGAGCGGACGCAGCCACGTCAGGAAGAGTCCCGACGCGTGCCGGTTCGAAAGCAGCGCGGGCACGTTGCGCTCCATCCCCGCGTCGTCCCGGAGCGCGAATGAAGCGCAGCACGTGTCGTCCACGTCGGGGTCGATGGGCTTCCCATTCCGCGAAGACCAGTACCGCCAGACGCCGGGGGCCTCCTGCTCCTCCCGCAGGAAGCCGCGTGCCTTCTCGCGCAGGGCTTCCACCGTGGGCCCGCTCACGAAGTCGAGCGCGTGCAGCACGAAGGTCGTCACGAACGGGGAGGAGTCGAACGTGCCGGCATCCCGGAGGTGGGAGTCGAAGTGCAGGGCGCTGGCGAACTCCCCGTGCGGAAGCTGCCGCCGCGCGAGAAAGTCCACCGCGCGCTCGATGGCCGGACCGGTGCGCATCACAGCCCCGAGTCGTCGTTGATGATGGTGGTCTGGACGTTGCGGGCCTGAGAGTGCTTCTCGATCTTGTAGTTGATGACCTCCGGGACCAGTCCGTTCAGGGCGCCGAAGGCGACACCCTGGATGAAGCCGGTGAGCGTGGAGGTGGCATCCGACTTCGTGAGCGCGGCGTCGACCGACGCGCTGGCCAGACCTCCCGCCACGCCACCGCTCACGCCCCTGATCGTGGCCTGGAGCGTGCCCTTCAAGGAGGGGGTGCTCAGCGGCTTCTTGAGGATGCCGGAGACACTTCCGCCCACCGCCGAACCGATGGTGCCCGTGATGAAGCTCTGCCAGGCCGCCGTCGCGGGATCGGCTCCCATCAGCGCTGCCTGCGCCGAGCCCTGCGCCGAGGCCACGCCGCCCTCCACCACCGCGCCCACCGCGATCGTCGTGGCGGTGGCCAGGGTCGCGTTGGTGATGAGCGATTGCGCCGCGATCGCCACGCCGCCCGTCAGCCCGCCGCCCAGCGCGCCGCCCACGGTGCTGATCGCCAGGGTGCCGAAGAAGATGCCCGCCGCCTCGCTGCCCTTGGCTCCGGAGCTGGCCACGGACACCGCGCCATTCACGATGCCCGCCACGGCCCCGAGTCCCGCGCCAATCGCGATGGCGGGGGCCACCTCCACGATGGCTGCTGCCGTTGCCGCGGCTGCTGCCGCTGCCGCCGCCGCGACTTCTGCCGCCGCGGCGGCGATCGCGAGGCCGATGGCGGTGATGAGCTCCACGACGAACTCGCCGTCCGGGTCGATGTACATCAGCGGGTTGTTGCCCGCGTAGGCGTACGGGCTGCTGAACTGATGGCGTGGATCCGTGGAGCGCATCCGTCCCTGGCGCGGGGAATACATCCGGGCCCGGAAGTCGTAGTCGCCCGTCTCATCCAGCTCCCGGGCCACGAACCGGTAGGGGATGATGTCCGGCTGCGGGCCCAGCGCGCCCCCCGCCGTGTCGCCGTAGGGCAGGTAGTCGTAGCCCGCGATGAGGTTCGCCTGTTCGTCCAGCACCGCGCGGATGGACCCGAGCCGGTCCGTGACGATGAAGGCCCGGAGGCTTCCAGTGCGAAGCTGCACGGGCCCGCGCGGGCCCCAGATGTACTGGACGCTGCTGGACCCCGACACCTCCACGAGCACGTCGTTGCCCGCGCCCCGGAGGTACAGCTTGGCCACCGACTGACCGGTGGCTTGCGTCACCGTCTTCTGGATCCGCCGGGAGTCGCGGCCGTAGCGCACGTCCACCCGGGTGCCATTGCCCATCCGCGTCTCCAGCACCCGGTCGCGGAAGCCGTCCCACGTGGAGGTGGAGCCGCCGCTGCCCCCGGTGGTGTCGCTGAGCGTCGTCTGGTTGCCGTTGGCGTCGTAGCCGAAGGTGACGGCCTCCGGCGGCGCGGTGAGGCTCTGCGCGCGGTCCTGCGTGGCCTGCGTGTACGTCTGGGTGATGTCGGCCTGCTTCGTGAGGTTTCCGTTCGCATCGTAGGAGTAGGGCTGCGCACCCTGGCCATCGCTGGCGTCGACGCTCGACAGCCAGCCGCGCGGATCCATCCCGAAGTTGGACACGCGCTCGGGGCGCGGACCGCGGGCCGCGGTGGTGATGCGCGACGGCATGCCGCCGTACCAACCAGCGCCTCCACCCGGAGGCAGCGCGTAGTCGGTGGTCTCACTGAACTGGCTGCCCTGCGTCTGCTGGAGCCAGCCGGGCGGCGCATACGAGAACGTCCGCGTCACGCCGACCTGCTGGCCCGCATCCGAGTACAGGGCCTCCGTGGCGATGCCGCCATTCGCCCCGTACGTGTACGCCGCGATGCGCTGGTCGTTGACGAGGATGCGGGCCACCCGCCCCGCGACGTCGCGCTGGTAGCCCAACGACACGCCATCGGTGCCCGGGTAGTCGATGGCCGCGACATCTCCCTGGTTGTCATAGGTGTAGTACGTCACCTGGGGCGTCGCATCGCCCGGCACCTGGACTGAGTACTCCGTGACGGTGATGTAGATGTCGTGGGTGAGGATCTCGGTGGCCGTGAAGCTGTCGGATCCCGCCACCGCGGGATCGACCTCGTTCTGGCTCACCGCCTTCACGAGCTGGCCCAGCGAGAAGAGGTTGTCGGGCGTGAGGGTCGGGCTCACCAGGTCGTAGGTGTAGAGGTTGGACGCCGTCGCCTGGGGGAAGGATGGATCCTCGACGTGCTGGGCCAGGGTCCCCGGCCAGTCGGACGGCGCGCAGCCCTCCTCGACGACGCGGGACTTCACGTCGTACTTCCAGTAGCGGATGTAGGGCGTCGTCGCGGCGGCACCCCGAGCGTCCTGCTGGAAGCGCAGCCGCCCCCGGGCGTCGTACATGGACCGGGTCGTGCCTGCGTTGGCGCGGACCTCCGTGAGGGGCTGCCCGATGAAGTCGGAGCTGAACGTGTCCGTCCAGCCCATGGGCATCGTCGTCGAGGTGCACCGGCCCGCGGCGTCGTAGACGTTGCGGGTGACCTGCCACACGGCGGGAGCGGAGGCCGCGCTGCTCCTCACGGCGGTGAGGATGCTGGAGCCGCGTTGATCCACCATCGAGATGGAGGTGATGCCATCCGGGGTGATGGCGGTGGTGCGCGCGAGCTTGCCCGCGGTTACGCCGAGGCTTCCGTCATTGAGCCCGTACTCCCAGCGGGCGGTATGCGCCGGAGTGCTGATGCTCGTGGGGATGGCGTAGGCCTCACCCGGCACGCCGCGCTCGACCTCGCGGCCCAGCGGCGAGGACTCGTAGCGCGAACGGGTGTAGGGGAACGCGCCGGAGGCCGGGTTCTGGGTCTTCACCAGGCCCGAAATCGTGAGCGTGCTCCAGTCGAAGGTGGCCAGGTCCTGCCGGTATGCGCCCCACGCCGCGCTGGTGGGCGTCAGCACGGCGCCCTGGGTGCGGATGGCGTCGCGGCCGACCGTGTCGTGGATCGTCGCCGTGGCGAGCAGCCCGCTGTCGAGCACCACCTGCTCCTGGTTCAGGCGCCCGCCACCGTCCAGGTAGCTCAACTGCGTGTCCGGGTCGGTGATGAAGCAGGCCTGGTCGAACGCCACGCCATCCGTCGCGACCAGCGCGATGTCGCGGGAGGGGACCTCCGTGCAGGCATGGGTGAGCGCCAGCCCTCCGTCCGTGATGAGGGCGAGCTGCTGGTCCTGCACGAGCACGAGCCATTGTTGCGGGAACGCGGTCACCTGCACCGAGCCATTGCCCGCCACCAGGTAGTAGCGCGTGCGGCTGGCCGCGTCGCTCACGCACCAGGCCTGTCCGGACAACACGACGGCGACCGTGGAGGCCGGGGCCAGCGGGAGGCCGGCCAGGGGGAACAGGTTCAGGAACTCCGGGGGCAGCGTGCCCGCGTCGAGCGTCCCCGTGAATGACGAGGCCACGTCCAGCAGCGAGCGCACCGGCGCTGTCGCCACCGTGCCGCCGTTCTCCTGGAGGGCCCAGGTGGCCTGCGAAGGCTGCCAGAGGAGCTGGAGCGCCGGCCCCAGCAGCATGCCCACCTGCGAGGTGAGCAGCCCGTCCGGATGCACGCGGACCGACACGCCGAAGCGATCCGGCAGGCCCTCCGTGGGCTCCGGGAAGCCGGTGTAGTGGATGGAGGCCTGCTGGTGGGAGGCGATGTGGCGGAGCGCGCCGCCGCTAGTCGTCCAGGCGGCTGGCACCTCGCTGGTCCAGGTCCCGGCGAAGACGTCTCCGACGTTGAAGCTTTCGTAGACGGCAAGCCCGCGCGGCTTGAGGGTGATGAGGCAGTTGGGAGCGTCCGCGCTGAAGGCTCCCTGGTTGCCGCGACGGGAGAGGTACGCGCCCTTCATCAAGACGACGGCCTCGAGCGCGTCCACGGTGAGGTCCGTCTCCTGGAAGTCACCCAGGACGCGCCGGCGCATCGCGCCCATGTCCAGCACCTGCGCGTCCTCCACCAGGTGCACCGCGTTGTAGACGGAGCCGGTGAAGGTGGCGGCGAACGGCGAGAAGCGGATGTTGTCGATGCGAAGCTCCTTGCCTCGCGTGTTGCTGAAACTGAGCGTCAGCGTTTGGGGGGTGTTGTCCGCCGGCAGGTCGAACAGCACGTAGAAGGACGTCCACACGCCGCCCGTGTCGGGAATGGCCACATTGGCGAGCGGACCCGAGGCGCCGGTGACGTAGCAGCTGGCGCCGCCCGGACCCGTGTCGAAGCCGGTGGGCGTCTTCAACCAGCAGGACACGATGTAGCGCTGGCCCGCGGTCTCCGTCACCGTGAGGGTGCGCGCGAGCGGTGACGCGGCCTGGGTGCCGGGCAGGCCGACCGAGCGCAGGCCGGTGAACGAGTCGCCGGAGGCGATGGCCGAGTTCAGTGTCTGCGCGCTGCCCGCGAGCGTCCAGCCCGTGAGGTCCTCGTAGGACTCGAAGCCCTGGTACGCCACCTGCCCCGCGACGAGGCTGGCGTTGCCGAAGGTGGCGACGACCAGCTCCTGGGTGGTGTCCAGGAGCTTCGCGTTCGTGAGCCCGTCCTCGGCGATGTACTCCTGGATCTCCCCGCGCAGGTCTCGCTGCGTCACCTCCCAGCGCCGCTTCCAGCTCGAAGCGGAGGGCCGGGTGGTGTTGGCCCAGTCCGACGGGCTCAGCGTGGCGCCGGCATCGAGCGCGAGGAAATTGCGGAAGGCCGCGGGCGCCTGATGGGCACCCACCTGCGTCCAGGTGGTCGCGTCGATGAGGACGATGGCCTCATCCACGGTGACGGTCCGCTGGGCCCGGGGCGCGAGCAGGTTCACAGCGGGCGTGGCGAACGCGGGGTACTTCTCGTAGGCGTAGATGGAGGACTCGGTGACGGTCTCGTCCCTGCCCGTCGCCGGGTTGTAGTTGGTGCTGACGACGGAGCGCACCTGCCCGTTCGCCTCGTTGTAGGCGGTGGCTGTCACCCGGGTGAGGGGAGGCTGCGCGGAGGCGCCCATCGGGTTCACGTCGAAGACGGTATCCGCCGTCTGCTTCTGGCGGACGTAGGCGCCCAGCAGCTTCCGGGACGCGCCGGTGGCCGCGTCGATGACGGTGCGCACCACCTCCCATTCCCGCACCGTGCGCGCGACCTCGTGGCCCGCGCTGTCGTAGCCGGACACCTGCTTCAAGAGGCCGTTGAGAAGCGAGTACGGCGTGGTCGTGCTGTCACCCTGGGGCGTGAGGCCGTCCTGGTACTGGTAGACGGAGGAGCCCTCCGGGCACGACGTCGTCTGGTTCGTGCCGAGCGCGGCCTTCACCATGCTGAACTGGCTGGCCAGCCCGTACGGCCCGCAGGTGCCCACCGAGCCCGGCACGTTGTAGTCGAACGCAGCCTGCACCGGCACGCCCAGCCCATCCACCGACTCCACCGACGCGACCACGAACGTCGGCACCTGTCCGCCGGTCTGCTGGTTGAGCACCCGGTGCAGCGTGAGCGAGTCCGGTTCGTCGAAGGACGCGCCCACCCAGGTCATGAAGGAGGAAGGGCCCACCAACTCCGTGCCCGGGCCCGCCGCGTCGTCGGGCACGTAGACGCGGCCGGTGAGCCGCGTCGCGTCCTGCGCGAGCACGCCGTTCTTCATCAGCCACGCATAGGACGTCCCATCCGGCATGCCGTACGCAAGGAAGTACGGTGCCTGGTTCGCCACGTAGACCGAGTCCAGGGGCAGTTGCTGGTCGAGCAGCAGGAGCTCGCCCGTGGGCTGCTGCTCGTAGATGCGATTGCGGACGGTGACGAGCCGCCCGTTGAGGGTGGGCGACGCCGGGCCCTGGGTGCCACCAGCGGGGATGATGGTGACGAACTGATCGCCATACGGGTCATAGGCGGCGATGGCGCTCTTGTCGCTGCTCACGCCCACGGCCAGGTCGCCGCTGTACGCGAAGCGGGCCACGTCCGTGCCTTCGTTGAAGTCGCCAAAGATGCCGCGCTGCCACTGGTCGCCGTTGAAGCGCAGCAGGTTGCCCACGTTGCCCACGAGGCTGCCGGTGGCGCTGGACTGGAAGACGGGCTCTTTCGTGTCGGCCGGAACGCCCGTGGCGACGATGGCCGGGGGCTGCGGCAGCGGGTTGAAGTCCCGGTCCCACGGGTAGACCCGCACCGTGTAGTCCACCGTGTTGCGGGACTCATCCTCCGCCGTCAGGTACGTGGCGGTGACGAAGGTGCTGGAGAGGCTGAAGGACAGCTTGGGCAGCTCCTTGCTCCAGACGTACTGGGGAATCGAGTCGAGCGGAGCGAGGCTGTCGTTCCAATCCCGCGTGACGGGATCCAGGTAGTGCAGCGTGAGCGTCAGCGGCATGCCCGGTTGGTACTGGCACACGGTCAGCACGTTCTCATTGGCGCCGAGCGTCCACTGGCCATCCGTGCTGGTGGACAGCAGCAGATCGTCCCGCACCCAGATGCGGTCGCGCGGGTTCCAGGTGTACCGGGCGATGTCGGACTGGCCCGCGACGGCGAGCGCCACGAACGCGCGTCCGGTGACGGCCTGGTAGCTGTTGTCCTGGGAGAGGACGTCCGGCGTGTCGAGCGCGACGGCGTCCCAATCCCCATAGCGGCCGAAGGCGGGCGTGACGGCCCAGGCGACGAGCTGTCCGTTGGTTCCCGCGCCGCCGGTCATCCCGCTGACGAGGAAGAAGTCGTCCTGGAACGACACGTCCAGCGTGGACAGGTCCAGTCCGTAATCGAGCTGCTGGGACAGCGGCCGGGACGCGAGCCACCGCCCGTTCCAATCGTAGACGCTGACGGTGAGGCGCTGGCCGTCCGCCGCGTCGTAGTGGGTGACGACGACGGCGTCCGGACCGAACCACGCGCGGGGGATGCCCGGCACCCAGTCCGGATCCGTCCGCTGCAGCGTCAGGTCCAGCGCGGTGCCCTGGAGGGGCTGGGCGCGGTAGTCGTACGCCACCGTGCCGCCGCTCGGGAAGGTGATGTTCTTGAGCGCGCCCCGGTGCACCGGCCCGGACGTGGTCTCCGTGCCGGTGTAGTAGTCGAAGCGCATGCCGGGCAGCAGCTTGCCCGTGCCGTTCACGGTGGTGAGGCCGCGCAGGTAGCGCTTGTAGAGCGTGGAGGACGGGCCCGGCGTCGCGGGATCCGCCAGCCGCTCCACGGAGTAATGCAGGCGCAACGTGACGACCTCCACGGGCGACTGGGCCACGTGTTGGAGGACGGTGACGCTGTCCAGGAAGCGCGTCTCGTAGCGGTCCTGGAAGGCCTCTACGTTGGACGTCGGGTTCTGGTGCGGCTTCTGGTACTCCGCGATGGTGGGGGTGTTGATCTTGTCCGCGTAGTGGAAGTTCACCGTGCGCCCGGAGGGGTCGCGGATGCCCGTCAGGTAGGAGGCGCGGCTGTACGTGAGCCCGTCCGGCCCACCGATGCGGACCTGATCATCCGGGAAGCGCGAATAGGAGAAGATGATCCGGTCGCCCCACGCGTTCTGCACGGAGGCCAGGTTCCAACTGATGGGGAAGGTGCTCTGTCCGCCCTGGACGCTGCTGTCGGTCCAGTTGCCCTGCGTGCCGCCCCACTTGATGGCCATCCGGAGCGCCTTCGGATCCTGTCCGGCCTGGACGTCCGCGCCGTAGCTGCGCACGAGCCCGTCCGTGGTGGTGATGCGCCACACCTGCTGCTCGGGCAGGTAGACGATGCGGGAGAAGTCCTCGTTCTCCGACTCGAACGTCCACTGCGTGGGGGTGCGGTTCGTGAGGAAGAGCTGGCTGCGGGAGCCGTCCGTCGCGGCCAGGTAGTACGCGTCGTCGTACTCCGACACCGAGCCCCGGACATCGAGGACGATCATCTCGTAGGGCAGCGACCAGCCCAGGCCCACGATGCCGGTGGGGCTCTCCAGGTTGCGGGTGGACACGTCCACCTGCACCTCGCTGTCGTAGCTCAACAGGACGTCCGCCTTCAGACCGCCCCGGTTCTCCAGCGTGAGCAGCGGGAGCTGGAACGACACGTTGCCGCGGAAGAGGTTGATGTTGTCCGTCAGGCCCGCGTCGGACGCGTTGAGGTTCTGGAAGGTGCGGAGGCTCGGAATCGTCACCTCCTCGGTGACGCCCACGGGGTTGCTAGAGGTCTCGATGCTCATGGTGTGCTCCTTGGCGGGGCAGAAGGGCTCACTGCTGGAAGAGGTAGACGTTCAACCGGTGCACGCCACCGGGAGCGATGCCGAGCCCGATGCAGCCGATGCCGACCCTCCGGGCGTGCAGAAGGGGCAGCGGATCGCGAAGCGGAAACGGATGCAGCGGGAGCTCGTCCGTCTGGGTTTTCAGGACGCCCACCGCCTGCTCCAGGGACAGGCCCGCGCTGCGCGTGCACACGTCCGCCTTCGCATCCACGAGCGTGCCGGTGCGCAGCTCGAAGCCGGCGGAGAAGGTCAGGGCCCTGGGGGGCACCGCCCCCCGGACGAGCACGCTCTTGAGGAAGGCGATGAGGCTGGGGGCTTCCAACAGCGGAAGCTCGAAGGAGGACAGCGGCGCGGGAGCCTCCATCCGCCAGTAGAGCTTGGCCCGGGCCCGCGCGGGGCTCTCACCTTCGAGCCCCACGCCCAGCAGCCGGCACCCCGGCGCGAGCGTGGACACGAGGCGCAGCGCCTCCTCGGGCCAGGGCAGCAGGGCGCGCACCCAGCGGCGCGCCGCGTCCCATGCGCCCGCGCCCGGAGGAGGGCTCGCGTAGAGGCCCACGCCCGGCGTGCCCAGCGGGAGCGCGAGCCGCAGGATGCCGGTGGGGTACTCGCGCAGCGACGCTTCGTCCCAGGGCACCACCACGTCCAACGTGTGCATCAGGTGGGACGTGAGGGCCTGGGCCCCGCCCGCGGTGAGTGCGGCGGTGAGCGCGGCGCGGCTCGCGCGGGCGCGGGCCACGGCGTCGGGTTCGTCGAAGCAGGGATCGCCAATCAGCCGCGACCCCCAGCGCTCCTCGCGCCCGGACAGCAGCAGTTGCAGCGGTGAGCCGTTCGCGTTCAGGTCGGAGACGCCCGGGGGATGGCGTCCAAGCGAGGGCGCGCCGTGCAACAGCACGCGGGCCTGCGCGGAGAGCTCCTCGCGGGGGCGCGCGGTGAGCGTGGCGGCGACGTCCAGCAATCCCTCCCATTGAAGAGGGGCGGGGGAGGCCAGGGAGGTGGCGTGGGAGGGGAGCATGGAGCGCGGTGCTTGGGGGAGGGGAGGGGACGGACAGCGACCCGCGCGGGGCCGACGAGGCGGCACCCGCGCGGGCGTCGAGGTGGCATCAGCCCTGGGGCTTGACGACCTTGATGATTCCGATGTTGCCGGTGGAGGAGCCGGGCTGGCCGTCGACGCCGTTGGCGCCCGCCGTCGTGCCCTGGACGCCCTGCTTGCCCTTGTGGGCGTTGTAGCCGCTGCCACCGCCCTGGCCGCCCGCGCCGGGCTGGCCGCCCACGCCGCCCTTGCCCGGAGCACCGACGATGCCCGCCAGGGCGTTGGTCGTCACCTGCCCGCCCGGGTTGGTCACCGTGACGTTCACCTGCTGGGCGTAGCCGCCGCTGCCGCCGTTGCCGCCGTTGCCGCCGGGCGCGCCATTGGCACCGTTGCCACCGTCACCGCCGTCGCAGCCCACGGCCTGGCACGAAGGCCCCGTGCCGCCGTTGCCGCCGTTGCCGCCGTTGCCGCCAGTGCCGCCGTTGCCGCCCTGCTGGCCGGGACCGCCCTGGGACCAGACGGCCAGCGTGCCCGTCAGCGTGCCGATGCTGATGTCGGCCTGAAGCGCGGTGGAGCCCGTCAGGCCGGGATGGCCCGCGAGGCCTGCGGTCCCCACGGCGCCGTCCACGCCGCGCTTGCCGTCGACGGCGCAGTGGGAGTTGCCCCAGACGCAACTGCCGCCCTCGCCGCCCGGGCCGTTGACGCCGGCGTCCCCGTTGTTGCCGTTGGCGGCCTGGTTCTGGACCGCGCCCATGATGCCAATGTGATAGGGTTTGCTCATTGGTAGGTGTCTTCCGTGTGTTTCAGGGTTGTTCAGATGGGTTTCACGAACGGGAGGTGATGGCTCAGGTGGGCGGCGTGTACTGCATGACCAGATGGGTCGCGGTCAGCGTGAAGTTGGTGGTCTGCGTGGTGATCCACGAGCCATCCGGGATGTTGAGGGTGTCGTAATTCCAGACCGCCGGATTGCCATTGGGTCCGACGAGCGTCTCGCCGGGAGGCAGCGTCTGGGTCCCCATGGAGGCCAGCGAGAGCGTCAGCGGGAACGACGTCGCGCAGTGGGCTTCGTTCTCCGCGGACAGCTCGCGGGTCCCGAAGAGGTAGCCATTGACGTGGTGCTCCAGGGGCAGCTCCTGACCCGCCGTGGCGTTCGCCACCGCGTCGAGCTGCGCCTGCCGTGCCTCGCGCAGCTTCGGGTCCAGCGGCTGGACCAGCTTCTTCAGCTCCTGCATGGAATGGAGCACCACGGTCGTCGCCTGGTGACCCTTGCTGTCGATCTCCGCGCGGCTGTGCCCGAGCTGGGCGGCGCGCGCATAGAACTCCTTGCTACCAACGAACTTCGCCATGGTTCTGCTCCTTGGGGTTGTACAGGGGGACTGCTCACGACACCGTGGCGTGGGACGCCCGGAAGGCTTCCTGGTGGAGCTGGTGCAGCTCAGCGGAGCTCAACTGGGGAATGGCGCCATCGGCGAAGCCGAGGCTCTCCATGCCCTGGGGCCGCTCGCCCACGATGTTGCGCAGGTAGAAGGCGTCATCCACGCGGAAGACCTCCGGGCGCCGGTCCTCGCGGCTCCGGTCGAGGAAGCCGTGGATGAGGTCGGCCTCCTCGGGGACCAGCGCCAGGTTGACGGCGAGCCGTGACTGGCCGCTCACGTTGTGCGGCGAGGCGTGGACGAGGCCGTGGTCGTAGATGACGGCGTCGCCCGCGCGCAGGGGCAGTTCGGTGAGGAAGCGCTCGCGGATCTCCTGCGCGAGCGTGACGTAGGGGTTGGGGAAGAACGGGCCGCGAAGCACGCGCACGAAGTTGTGGCTGCCTTTGAAGATGTGGAGGCGGCCGTTGGCGGGCGTGGTGTCCACCAGGGGGCACCAGACGTTGAGTGAGCGCAGGCGCGGCTCCTCCACGAAGCTCCAGTCCTGGTGCACGGGGACCTCGCTGTCGCGGCGCCCGTGTTCCTTCATCACGAAGTTGCCCACGACGGCGCGATAGCGCGACAGCAGGGGCAGGACCTTGGGCGCCAGCAGCTCTCGCACCGCCACGTCCACCCGCGTGCGCAGCGCCACGTCGCGGCTGAACATGGTGGCGTGGAAGCCCATGCCCACGCTGGGGAGGTGGGCGTGGTAGGCGTCGTGGAGGGACTGGACTTCGCTGGCATCCAGCAGGGGAACGACGACCGCCCCATCGCGCTGAAACATGGCCTCATGCGAGGGGTCACTGAAGACGCGTCTCATGGTTTCTCCCAGACCGTGAATCCATCTGTCTGGGAAAGGAATGACGGATTCCGCCATTCACATCCATGGGCACTTCGGTGACGGTCGCTGCGGTTGACCGTGTTTCAGGGGACGCCTTGGGTTGCCACGGCGCACTGGAGCTCCACGATGAGGTCGCGTCGGGAGCGCAGTCGGAGTTTCACGAGCGCGCGGCGCAGGTGCGTGGCGACGGTGGACTCGGTGAGCGCAAGCTCGATGGCGATGAGCTTGTTGGAGTGTCCCTGGATGGCCTGGAGGACGACCTGCTGCTCCCGCGAGGACAGGCAGGTGAGTGGGGGCCGGGCAGGGGCGGGCTCCGGGGCACTCACCGCGAGCCGGATCAGCAGGTCGGCGCGAGAGGAGATCCCCAGCTTCTGGTAGATGGCGGCGATCTGGTTCGCCACGGTCCCCGCGCTGGTGCCACGGCCCGAGGCGATCTGCTTGTTGGTCCAGCCCAGGAGGACGTGGTTGACGATCTCCTGTTCGGCGCTGGTCAGGGCCGATGACTCGGAGGGGTTCACTGGCGCCTCCTTGCCGGTGTCCTGGCGGACGGAGGTGTCGGGGGGCGGGAGTTGGGATGTGGGGCGCAGGTCGTGAGGAGCACGCCGCGGCCGGCTGCAAGGCCAGGACCATGGCCGCGATTCGTTGGAATCGGGGCCCATGCCTGCCGCGGTCATGGACGTTCTGCGTGCTGGCTGAACGCGCCTGCGTCAGCGTGCGCGCGGGCGTGTGGCGCATGGACGCGAGTCGCGTCGCTTTTCCAAGACGTGTGGGATTGACCTGCCAGGTCGTTGCGCTCGAATCCCTTCGTCAGCGGCCGCCCTGGCATCGGGGACGCATCTGCCCGTTGATGGGGTTCGGTTTCTTCTTCGGGCAGGTGGCGGTGATCTTCATGGCCTTCAAGGTGGGGGCCGCCGGTTCGACCGACTCGGTGGTATCGAGATACGCGAGGAGGGCGGGTCTTGCCCTGAATGCAACGGTTACGTCATGCTGTGCCTTGTCGACATGAGCACCCCTCCACCACCGCCACCGTCCGAGACATCCACGTCGAGCACGCCCGAACCGCTCCTGGCGCGCCGACGGGTCCTGCAATTGCTGGGATTGGGACTGGTCGCGGCCGGCGGCGGAGTGTGGGCGCTGCGGACCGGCTCCGCGCTGGTAGAGCCTCCGCTCCAATTGATTGCTCCGGAGGTCACCGGCCCGCTGCCCCCGGACCTGTCGAAGGTCCTGCTCGCGACGGGACGGCGGGTGTCGCGTCACCTGGGCTTCGAGACCCACGCCGACGAGGCCGTCCTGGAAGCCTATCTGCGCCAGAAGTGCGAGGAGGCTCCGTCGTACTTGGGGACCTACACCCGCTACGCATCCGAGGCCGCGCTCCCCGAGGCGCTGTCGGTGGCCTGGCTGGAAGCCCTCCCGGAGCTCTACCGGCGCAGGGTGGTGGGAGAGATCGCCATCATGCTGCTGGTCAGCGGTGGCTTCCGGGCCTTCGGCTTCAACAATTTCAATGGCTACATGGGCGGCTCCTGGCACAACCCCCAGGAGTCCGGCTCCTTCCGGCCCTCCAATGAGCCCTGAGCGTCGGCTCCGGGTGGCGGGAATCCT
Source organism: Corallococcus sp. bb12-1 (assembly GCF_026626765.1). Classification (NCBI taxonomy): domain Bacteria; kingdom Pseudomonadati; phylum Myxococcota; class Myxococcia; order Myxococcales; family Myxococcaceae; genus Corallococcus; species Corallococcus sp. bb12-1. The sequence continues at coordinate 411,974 of NZ_JAPNJZ010000007.1, forward strand.
CAGACATGCGGCTGTGCATCATCGGAAGTGGCGTCGTCGGAGTGGTCATCGCCCGGGCGGCGCTCCACCTGGGGCATGAAGTGGTGATGTTGGAGGCCGGCCCCCGGGTGCCCATGAGGAACTGGCGCCGCTGGCTGGACTTCGTCACCACGGGTGTGCGGCCCTACCATTCCTGCGAGGACACCCAGGGGGACGCCAACCAGCTTCCTGGCGCGGACCCCGCCTTCGATCACTTCCTGCTCAAGGGCAGCCGGTTGATGGCCGTGGGCGGTTCGACGCTGCACTGGAGCGGGTGGACGCCACGGCTCCATCCGGAGGACTTCGAGCTGAAATCCCGCACGGGCAAGGGGCTGGACTGGCCCTTCGGCTACCGGGAACTGGAGCCGTACTACGGCCAGGCCGAGCAGTTGTTGAACGTCACCGGTCCCCTGACGCCGTCTCCGGGTCATCCGACGCCGTGGCGCTCCACGCCGTACAAGTGGAACAGCCCGCCGTACCCCGTGGAGACGGAGCCCGGGCGCCGCGCCCTGGCCTCGCTGGGCATCACGTACGACCACGTCCCCATGTCGCGCCGGGGAGAGTCGGGTGAGGGCGTGGGCGGGGCGTGCATGACGTTCGGCACCTGTCGCTACTGCCCCATGGGGGCGCGCTTTGATCCGACGCTGCTGTTGCCCACGCTGGAGGCGCACCCGGGGTTCCGGCTCCTGGCGGAGAGCCCGGCGCTCGCGCTCCAGATGCAGGCGGGGAAGGCGACTGGGGTGGTGCACAAGACGCCCGATGGGGGGACCGCCACCGTCAACGCGGATGCGTTCGTGGTCGCGTCGGGCGCGCTCGAAACGCCCAAGCTGCTCTGGCGTTCGGGCTTCGACGCGCAGCGGTTGCCCGCGCTGGGGCGCTACCTCACGACCCATCCCATGCTCAAGCTGGAGGGCCGGCTGGAGGGGCCGCCGCGAGCGGGCTTCACCGGCCGCGAGGTGCCCATGCCGGCGTTCTTCTCGCGCCACTTCGACACGCCGGAGCACCAGGCGGCTGGCAAGATGCTCTTCTCCGAGTACCCGGAGGAGCTGGACCTCCAGGCCTGGGCCGCGCAGGGCCTGCGGCCGGAGTACCTGGGGTCCTTCGCGCGGGAGCCTCGCTTCAACCTGCATGGCTTCATCGAGGAGTTTCCCCACCCGGACAACCGCATCCTTCCTGGAGACGGCGCGGGTGCCCGCCAGGTGGCGGTGAGCTACGCCGCGCGCGAGGGCTTCCGTGAGCGCTGGCAGTGGATGACGGACACGCTGATGGAGGTGATGAAGCGCACGGGCTGCCGCGAGCAGGACGTGGTCGTCTCCCGCGTCATCCGGCGCGCGGACCACTCGGTCGGGACGGTGCGTTTCGGGCCGGACCCGGACACGGGCGTGGTGGACGGACGGCACCTGCTGCACGGCACGCGCAACGTGTTCGCCGTCACCAACGGCAACTTCCCCAACAACGGCTCCGTCAATCCAACGTTGACGCTCACCGCGCTGACGCTCCGGTTCGCGGATCAGGTGCTGCCGACGCTCACACCCTGAGCGGGCGACAGCTCACAGCACGGCCTTGAGCAGCGCCAGGGACACCACCGCCACCATGGCGAAGACCTCGCGGCGCTCCGGGTGCTCCTGGATGAAGGTGCTGGCGAACACCATCGAGAACAGCGTCACCGAGTTGAGGATGGGCCAGGCGATGACGCGCTGGCCGGTCGCCAGGGCGAGGACGAACGTAATCTGGCTGCCGACGGTGAACGCCGAACGCAGCAGCAGGTTGAGCCGCGCCGGCCCGTCCGCGATGAGTGCCCGCACCTGCGCGAGCCGCTCGCGCGACGGGCGGAAGGCCACGAGCAGCAGCAGGCAGAAGGCGCTGCGCCAGAACATGATGGCGGTGGTCACCCCCAGGCTCTTCAACAGCTCCGGGGACTGCTCCTGCTGGAAGAAGAGTTCGCCGCAGACGCTCTGGGCGATGACCGCGGAGGTGATGATCACCGCGTAACGGGCCACGGTGCGCGGTGCGCCCTCCTTGCCCGGTCGGATGGCGAGCAGCGAGCAGGCGGACACCGCCAGCGCGAAGAGGTACTCGCTCCCTCGCACCGTGCGTCCGCACAGCATCAGGGCGACGGGGATGAGCACGTCCCCGACCCGCGACGCGATGTTCACCTTGGCCACGGGGAGGTTGCGGAAGCCCGCGGAGAACGCGAAGCCGACGGCCTGGATGCTCAGCGCGAACAGGGCGAGCCGCGGATCCGCGAAGAGGGCCCACGCGGAGGACTCCCCGCTGGCCACGAGCAGCAGCACCGCCAGGAGCACGAAGGGGATGAAGTTGTTGGCGAAGTTGAGGACCAGGATGGACTGGTTGCGCAGCCCGTAGCTCCATCGGTCGAACACGCTGTTGGCGGACCGGAGGAGGACGGACAGCAGGGCGTAGAGGACGGTCTGCATCATCGGTAGGCGTGCGCTCAGCGTCTGGCTATCACGCCTTCGTGCTCCCGGAAACGGGGCGTCCGGCGCCCAGGGCTTCCGGGTAGAGCCGCTCCAGGCAGGGCCACAACTGCGGGTGACAGGGCTCTTCGCGAAGGGACTCCAGCCGGGCCGTTTCGCGGAACAGACCGCCGTCCACCTCCCGCTCCGCGAAGCGCAGGGGGGCTTCGCTGCGCGAGCGGTAGAGGAAGATGCGGCGGTGGTGTCCGTCGTCGAAGACGAACTCCGCGACGGGCTCCAGGGGGCCCGGCACGCCCAGCTCCTCCTCGAGTTCCCGCAGGGCCGCGTCCAGCGGAGCTTCGCCCGCGTCGACGTGTCCCCCCGCGGATGTGCACAGGTGCCCGGGCAGGTAGGTGACGTGCTGGGAGCGGCGCTGGAGGAAGACCGTGCCGTCACGCTCGAGCATCACGTGGACGATGCGGTGGGGCAGCTTCTCCCGGTAGATGCGCTCCCGGGGCGCGGTGCCGATGACGCGGCCCGAGAGGTCGATGACGTCGATGAGCTCCATGCGGGGGGAACCCTGGCTCATGCCACCCGGGACCTCAACTCCTGGGGCTGCTCCACCGTCTTCACGCGGCCCGCGATCCACTTCCGGAAATGGGCATCCAGGTCGTAGTTCTCCGGCTTCCAACCGTCGCGCAGGCTTCCGGTGACCAGCGAGCTGAAGAAGAGCTTCTTGCCGGTGAGGATCTCCTCGGTGCCCAGCGTGCCGTTGGGCCAGATGAGGCAGTAGTACCGGCTGTAGTTGACGGTGCGGTCGGAGAGCCGGATCTGCATGTCCGGGTACTTGAGCCGCAGTTGTTCCACGATGTCTTCGACCTGGGTCGTGTCCTCCGGCATGAGCTCACCGTAGATGTGGTGCGCCCGGCCGGCGGAGAGCGTCCAGGACACGGCCCAGTCCCGGATGCCGCGCTCGTAGAGGAACTGCGCGAGCGCGGCGACCTCCGTGTGGTTGTAGCGGTTGAGGCACGTGAGGATGCGCAGTGAGACGCCTGCGTCCTGGCAGAGGCTGATGGCCCGCAGGGTCTCCTGATAGGTATTGCCCTTGACGTTGCGGCTGGGGCGGATCTCGTTGTTCACCCGCTCATCCATCGAGTCGAGGCTGATCTCCACGCGGGTGCACCGGCGCACGGACTTCATGGCCTGGCTGGACAGGAACGTCCCGTTCGTCCCGAGGATGGTGGCCACCCCGTTGTCGGTGAGCTTGTCGATGACCTGGAGGGTGTCCCGCCGCATCAGCGGCTCCCCGCCGGAGAGGATCTGTCGCATCACCCCGGCGCGGATGACCTCGTCCGCGACCTTGAGCTGCTGCGCGGTGGTGAGGCGCTCGGACGGGAGGTCCTCCACGTTGCCGTAGCAGTGGATGCACTTGAGGTTGCAGGGGGCTGTCACCAGCCAGCCAACACCGATGGGGCTCTCCGGCGTGGGCGTGCAGCCCTCGTGCACCTCCGCGGAGAACTCATCCAATGTGTTGTCATAGAAGATGGTGCCCCAGCTCTCCCTGCGGGTTCGGACGTGCGTGGACATGGCCTGCGAAGGGCTCCTGAGGGAAAAAGACAAGGCCAGGGCCGCCGGGCCGCCTGGGCCCCGCTCTCCTGGTGCTCGCTCGCGATGGGGTGGGCCCCTGTCCTCGGCGGGTCCAAGGACGGCCTTCAAGGGCCCTGACAGCGATGACGCGACTGCGTACAGCTCAAGAAAAGCAAGGCCGGACTATGTCACAAAATCGTTACAACATTACTTCACGGAATTCCGCTTCTTGCAAGCAGGGTTGAAAACATTTGCTGCGTGCGTTTCACGCGGTCCAAACCTGACAGGTCGTGGTGAGGCCTCTCAGGGTTCGCCGAGCAAGACGTCGACGATGCGGGCGCTGCTGTCACCGGCGGCCTTGAAGCCCGTGGTCATCCGTGGGGGCCGCGCATGTGACAGCGAATGCCAATTCCCGCAGGAAGACCTGGGGCGCATTGTCATTGGCGGTAGGGCACGGGAATCGAACTCGCCAGGGACTGCTCTCGCAGCCCCTCACCGGTTTTGAAGGCGAGTTCTAGCTCGCAGGCCATCAGAGGGGAAACGCCCCCATCTAGCCCTTGGAACGCACCGGTAACGCACCGGTAACGCACCGAGGAGCAAAATGGGAGCGAAGTGGGTCGGGAAGTGGCAGGGCGGCCGGGTTCGAGAGGTTGCGGGTCGCAGAGTGTGGGTGATTGAGCGACAATGGGCGGGCCGCCGATTCGGGGTGGCCCTGGATGCTACGAGCGAACGGGAAGCCCTGGCGGAACTGGCGCTCTGGGAGCGCAACCCGGACGGCTACCGCACGCGGCGGCAAGCTGCGGCCGATGATGCGCCCGTGCGGATTGACGAGGAGGTTCTGGCCGGCTTGATGGCGCACCTCACCGACAAGGGGCGGAGCCGCGACTACCGGCGCGACGTTCGGAACTACCTTGCAGCCTGGGGCGATGCTCTAGGCGGACGTGATCTTCGTAAGGTTCAGCTTCGGGAATTGCGTCGGCACCTCACCGAATGGGAGACGGCGCGGAAGAGTCGGATCATCGCTCTGAAGACGCTGACAGCGTGGCTTCGCGAGGACGACAGGCTCAAGCCGGCCGAGGACCCCACGCTGGAACTTAGGGTTCCTCCCTCCGTAGCGGAGAAGGGCCGGCGGACGAAGGGCTACCCCATGGCACTGGTGGAGCGCTTCTATGCCGCCATCAAGAGCCAGGCCGTCCGGGACGTCCTTTGCCTTCGCGCGAAGACGGGCATGCACGATTCCGAAATTGGGCGGATTGCCTCTGGTGCTGGAGAGCTACTTGAGGTGAAGGACGCTTGCGGCATCTGGGGGACCGTCAGCTTCCGCCACAAGAACGGTCGTGTGCATGTCGTCAGCTTGGACGCCCAGGGATTCGCAGCCGCACGGCGGCTCCAGGCGCGGAAGAGTTCTCCTCGTAGGAACACGGTTCGTGAGTGCATCGGATATGCGGCAGCTCGGCTCCGCAAGGAGTCGCCTGATGAGGAAGTAGCGCCCATCAACCCTGGCGAGCTACGGCACTGCTTCGCGACGTGGTCCGCCGAGTGCGGGCAAGTCGTGAAGCCAACTGCGGGCGGCGTGCCGTTGGAGATGGTGGCGGCTGTCATGGGACACCTGAGCACCCGGACGACGAAGCTCTTCTATGAAGGCGTGCAGGTGCCTCCGATGATCGTGTTCCCGTTGCGGCTGGAGCATCCAGACGACCCTGGCAAAGTCATCCCGGAGTCTCGTCAGGTCGCCTGATGTGACCGTCCAGAGGGACGGTTCGAAGTGCCGCCGCGCGACGCTTGGAACGTGGCGCGCGGCTCTGGACGGCTTTGGGGGCCGAGTTGCCCACCCGCAGGACTGCCAGAACGGATGCGGTGACGAGCGTTGTTTCCCGGCCAAACCGGGGAGCACGAACGAGGCGCCCCTCCTTCAGCAGCGCGAAGATGCGAGCGCGACTGCAATGGAGCAGCTCCGCCGCGCGCTCTACAGTCACGGCGGGGCCATCGAGCCCAGGACCGGTCGGTGGCGCGGCCATCTTCACCTCGGAAAGACGCGACGGGGCGAGAGCCGACCGAGGGCGTGGAGCCCAATGCCGATGGCATCCCAGACGTTGTGGTGGAGGTCCTGCGTGGAGGGCAGCTCAACGCGAAGGTGCTCGGCTGCGTCGAGGCGTTGCTTGATGCGCTCGATGAACGCTTCCGCATCGAGGGTGCCCTTCCAGTCGCGCGGGTAGACGCCGCGGCGGCCCTCTACAGGGGCCAAGGCACCCCCGAGCGTGCCGACGACGCCAGCAAGCTGAATGAGGTCGTTCTGGTCGCCGCGCTGATGTGTGGCGCCGTAGACGCGTGGCAATTCGATGACGAGTTGGAAGGGCTCTTCGTCTACGCGTGGACGTAGCCACTCATGGACCGCACCGGCCATGGAGGCCCACGAGGCCAGGGAACGCGCTCCGTGGGAGGGCTCGGGGTTCTTCGGCAGCCCGGCGCAAAGGAGGGATGCGGATGCGACGTTGAAGAGGGCCACGCCGCAGTGACGCAGTCCAGGGTCGATGGCGACGAGCTTCGTGGCGCCCTCATCGCGGGTAGGTGCTCGTTCGGAGTTCACCTTCCTGCAATGGGGGTAGCCGCTGCGAGTGATTTACGCGGCGGCCCGCTCCGATGGCTCCTACACCCGAAGGTGCCCTGCAGCGTCTCGGATCGTGGCCGCGTCCTTCGACAGCACGCGCGAGAGGGCGGGCTCGGCCTCGATGGCCTCGGCGAGGTCTGGCGTCGTTTCGCGCATCGCCTGCCGCATGATTTCCGCCATGCGCTCGGCAGCGTCGTGCAGGCGGTTGGGGCAGTCCGCGCGCAGCTCCGCCACCAACTCGTCGTGCACCATGAGGACGAGCCGCGAGCCCCAGAGAGGGGAGCGCCGGGCCGTGTACATCTCCCGGGCGACGCGCCAGGTGGCCAGCTTCGCGCCCACGGCGCCCAGGCCCTGGAAGGGCGTGTTGAGCCACTGCGTGTAGCCGCACCCGCCCCGGAGGATGTTGGCTCCGGGAATCATCACCTCCACGAGCCGGTCGCCGTAGGTGAGACGGCTTGCCTTGGAGAACAGCTCCCGTTGCTCGGGCCACGCGTCCAGCCACCTGTCGCCGTAGCGCTGGGAGACTTCCACGCACGCGGCGCAGACCATCTTCACCTTGCCCTGGACGCGCACCGGCACCCGCTCAACGCCGCACGTCTCCGCCACCTTCGCCAGCAGGCAGAAGCGGACGTCGTCCTTCGCCCGTGCGTGGTAGGCCATGGCGCCCGCGCCCATGCCCCCGCCCTTGCCGAAGTTGAAGACCTTGGCCAGGGCGCGGAATGAGATGGCCGTCGCTTCCTTCGCCTTCACGCGCGGCAGGAGGGCCTCGTAGCTCTCTCCGAGGAACGTCGCCGCAGCGGACGTGTGGACGTCTTCCTTCGCCAGCAGCGCATCAGCCATGCGAGACCAGCCCACGTCCCAGATGGCTCGCTGGGCCATGGTGCGCAGCTCCAGGCCGGCGTAGTCCACGGAGCAGAAGACGAAGCCACGACGGGCCTCGTGGCACTCGCGGACGCCGCCGCGCTGGGGGAGCTGCTGGTAGTCGCTGGAGACGCGCGTCGTGGAGACCAGCACGTTGAAGCGCGGGTTGAGGGGCCGCGTGACGCCGGCCTCCAGCTTGCCCAGGTAGGTGGAGCGGTACTTGTCCACCTTGCCGGCCTTGCCCAGCTCCTCCAGCAGCGGGTCGCCCGAGTCGATGAGCGTGTCCCTGTCTGTGGCCACCTGCCCATCCGGGAAGCGCTCCGTGGGCGAGGTGACGGGCGGCATGCCGTTGTAGGCGGCGGAAACGAGCGCGGAGAGGCGCTTCGAGTCCTTGGTGCCGTCGGGCCTGAAGATGCCCGCGGCGAGGAAGCGGGCGCGGTTGGCGCTCCACTCCGCCTCCACGCGTTGCCGCAGCTTTGTGACGCGTTCTCCGTGGGTGCGCAGGCCCCAGATGGAAGCGAAATGCAGGGCCAGGGCGGTGCGGACCTGGTTGCCTTCCGCGTGGAGGTTGCCGCCATTGGCGACGCTGGCCGCGACGCGCTCTTGGGCGAGGTGGACGTCCAGGGTGAAACGAGCGTCGCGCTTCGGGTACGCCACGGCGGCGTCGGGCCACTTCTCCAGCGGCACGCCATCAAGTTCCGCGTAGCGTAGGCGCCATGCATCCGGAGCCTTCTTCTCGGCGCTGATGTCCAGGCCCAGGTGGCGCTTCACCAGGAGGGAGAGCGGGTAGCGGGCGCCCTCGTCGTCGCCCAACTGGCGGCCCGTCTCCGGATCCACGCCATGGAGCCCACGGGCGATGTCGATGAGCGCCTCGCGGATGGCGACGTCGTGGAGGCGTCCGGCCTCAGCTGCGTCGAAGACAGCATCCACGAGCCGCGCGTTGTCCGCGCACATGACGCCCAGGTCGTAGGCGAGGTTGGCTCCCGTCAGGTGGACACTGGAGGAGGAGAGGGCGTCCCGGAACCAGTCGCGTGCCTGGGTTGCGGAGAGGAGGCGCTCGCTGCCCGGAGCCGCGTGCGCGATGGATGCGCATACCAGCGGCGGGGCGAGGAGGCCGGGTTGAATCAGGTGCGTCTCGGTGTCGAAGCTGAAGAGGGAGGTGGGCACAACACGAAGAGGCCCGTGTCGTGGGCCAGCCGTGGCGGTGGGGGCCGCGCCAGGTGCTCAGTGGTGCTGGGGGAGGGAATTGCTCAGGCCAGCGCGATGGCGAGGGCCGGCAGCTTCGCTTCGGCGCGCTTCGCTTCGATGGCCGCCAGCTCGTCGTCGGTGGGGCTGACGGTGCTCCAGCGGTAGCCCTCGATGACCTTCCCGGGCTTGCCGTCCTTCTCGGGCAGCGTCTTGGGGAAGACCTCGCAGTCGATGAGGAGGAACGTCCCGGTCTGCTTCTCGCCCGTGAACTTGGCGAGCTGCTCCAGGGACAGTTCCTCTTCCTCGGCGCCGGCCAGAGCCATGACGAAGGCCTTGAAGCGCCCGCCGCCGTTCTTCTTCGCGTCGGAGAGGTTCTCCACGTAGGAGGCCACCATTCCGATGCGGCTGGGCTCGCTGGCGGGCTGCGTCCGCTCGGCGGACACCACCTTCAGCTCAGCGATGGCGGACAGGCCCTTGAAGCCGTCCTTGGTGCGGATGGACTGCACCTCCAGTCGGTAGCGGCCTGTCTTGAGGTACTGTGCACCAAGCGCCGCTTGGGCGCTGACGATTCGTGAAAGTGCCGCGTTGCTCATGTCCTACTGCTCCCATTGAGGGGATGTCGGAAGACGTCCTCACTAGTTCAAATGGGGGTAACTTTGCGTATTGGCTTGCCTGTTTTTCTTAAGTGATTGCCGCGTGTAGCTTGGGAGATAAGGATTTCATCCGATCTGGTCGAATGGGAGTTCAGTCAGGAGTCGCTCTTGATGATTGATTGGATATGTGTGTAGTCGGAGATTGGCCGTCTTCTGTAGAGTCGTTCGAGGTTAGCACGGTGTTTGATGTGGTCGGTTGGTCTGACATGGGTTTTTGCTGAAGGTAAATCCTTCAGATGCGACGGGGTTGACATGACGCTAGGCATTGGTGGGTTGCTGGTGAAAGAGCAGTTTTTGAAGAAGTTCAACATCTCTGAGGAGAAATTCGCCAAGAGCAAAATTGAGTGGGCCGAGATGATGAAGATACATGCTGACTATGTGGGTAGAATGCGGAGCCTTCAGCCGACATTGAATTACGTAAGAGAGCAGTTGGGTTCGGCAGAGGGGGTGCATTCGATCAAGGCGCGGCTTAAGGACCCCGAGCACCTCATTGAAAAGATAATCAGGAAGTCGATTGATAATCCTGAAGAGGTAATTACGAAAGAAGCCTATTGGGATCGAATTAATGATTTAATCGGCATTAGGGTGCTTCATTTGTTTAAGGCTGACTGGATTCCGATTCATGAATTTATTGTGCGCCAGTGGGCTCTTGCTGGGAAGGTTGAAGCAAAGGTTCGGGATGGTGATAGTGCTGAGTTTATTGCTCAGCTTGAGGGTCGAGGTTGTTCCATTGTGAAGTCGCCTGCTGGATATCGTTCCGTTCATTATTTGATTGAATCTAGGCCGGGGAAGGAAAAGTTTCTTGCTGAGATTCAGGTAAGGACACTTTTTGAGGAGGGATGGAGCGAGGTCGATCATCTCGTGCGATATCCGTATGGTGCGGCTTCTCCGGTCGTTGAAAGCTTTTTGGGAGTTTTTAATCGTCTGGCGGGTGGGGCTGATGAGATGGCTTCTTTCGTTATGACTCTTAGGAATGAAATCGTAGGGCTCTCGGTCCAGCATCAGGCCGCCGCGTCTAAGTTGGAAAACACGATCAGTGAGCTGAAGATTGCATCCAACGAAAAGGCCAAACTTCAGGAGGAGCTGAGGCGGTTGAAGGCGATGTATCCTGGATCCGATTTATTGGAGGGTATCTTTTCGGTTAATGATTCTTGGCTTGGAGACGTTGCTTCTGTAAGCAAGCTTTCTCTGGGTAACTGGATGACGATTGATGACCAGACGATTGATGACCAGGCGATTGATGGCCAGGCGATTAAATTGGGCAAGGTCACTACGAAGTCGAGTGTGCTAACAAAAGGGCAGGGTAAGAAGAAATGATGTGATCATGTTTGGTGGCGCGTTGAGGTGAGTAAAAGTTTCTGCTTTTGCCCATCCGTCTGCCGAATGAAGAGCGCTCGCTCTCGCGCCGTAGCGAATGCCTGGGCGTAGTCTTGGGTGTGGAGGCACACATCCACCCCGACGCATGCCGCCTGCTGTCCTGGGCGGTGCGTCCGCGCGAGGAGCTGCTCCCATAGGGCGCCGTCCGAAGGCGGCGTCACCACGAGGTTGCGGCAGAACTGCTGAAGGTTCTTCCCCGTCGCGTGCGCCTTGATGCTCGCGACGACTGAGCGCCGCCCACTTTCCTGGAGGATGGCCTCGGACGCAGCGCGCCTCCCGCCGTAGAAGGGCACGCCAGCGGCGCGGGCGATGCGCTCCCCCAGCTCCGGGAACTCCACCCAGACGATTCCGACCTGGGTCCGTGCCCACTTCGCCGCGTCTTGCACGAGGAAGTCCGACACCCACACGGCCTGGGGCTCGGGCTGCACCGCGTCGTGAATCTCCGCCCAGTCCAGCCACGTCGAGGCATGCCACACCGGCTTGTCGCCCTCATAGGGCGGGGACATTTGCGCGCGGATGGCGGCCTTGGTGAGCAGCCCCGGTGAGTCCAAGTGCTCGCGGCGCTCGCCCTTCAGCTCCTCCCACACCTCCTTGTTCCAGGCCTTCCGCTTGGCGAACCACTCCTCGATCAGCTCCGACGGCTCGCCCCGAGGGTAGCGCCAGCGGTGGTAGAAGCCGGCCGAGAGCTGCCGCGCGCAGGCGATGGCTTGGAGCTGCTCCTGGAACTGCTCCCCGTCCGGACGCTCGCCACCGTGAGCCAGCTCGATGAGGGCCAGCAGCTCTGCGGGCATTGGCTCCGGGTAGCGCGGGCGGATGATGAGCGGCTTGTCGAGGGCGCTCTCGTCCGTGGCGACGACGCCGCGCGTGTCGTTGCGGCGGCGCCGGAAGCCCTCGCGGACGTGCTCCGCAGCCTTGCACAACCGCTCCAGCGCGCCAGGTGGGGCAATCACCTTGCCCGGGTCCAGGGCCGTGCCCCATTCCTCCACGACGTGGTGCGCCAGCGGCAAGGGCGAGCCATCGCGCAGCGCCAGCCGCGACAGATGCGCGTAATCCTTGATGCTCTTGGACGCGAACGTGCCGGACAGCGCCACGAGCCGCGTCTCCGGACGCTTCTCGAAGTAGCGAAGGAAGCGGCCGGTGCGCGAGGCCTTCGGGTCCTTCAGGTTGTGCGCCTCGTTGAGGATGACGAGGTCCGGGCGGATGCGCTCCAACAGGTCCGTGGCTTCCTGGCTGGAGAGCTTGTTGTAGGAGATGACGTGCAGCACCGGCAGGCCGGGACGGAACCAGCGCCCGCCCGCGAGGTTCGGCAGGCTCCAATGCGCGCCGTAGTAGTCCCACTCCGCGGTGAACTGCGGCAGCAGGTTGGCCGGGATGAAGAGGACCGCCACGCGGCATGCCGGCATCACCATGGGCATGAGGAACGTCGTCAGCTCCTTGCCGTGGCCTGTGCCGATAGGACCCAGCAACCCGCCCACGCGAGACGCTTCCAGCAGCGCCAGGGACTGGACGCGTCGCAGCTGCGTGGGGCAAGGGCGGGCAGGGGACATGGCCGCGCAGCCACACGGGCTCGGTGGGGCGCGCAGTTGGGCCTCCAGCGCCTCGATGTCGGCCGCCGTGTAGGACGCCGCCAGGTCACGGCGGGGCAGGGCGAGGATGCGTGAGAGGTCCGAGGACCAGCCCACGGGTGAGCGGCCCGTGCGCGAGTAGTTCTCGGCTGCGGCGGGCACGTCGCCCGGTGGCGGTGACGGCGGCAGGGAAACGCCAAGGCGCTGGAGGAGCTTCACGGGCGGCCCTCGCTACCGGACGCCCCGGATGAAGTGCCCCGTGCCACACAGTGGCTCCAGGGCCTCCACGGCCACCTGCATCAGCTCGCTGCCCACCACGCCCAGGGCGGCGTAGGTGCCGGGCTCGGGTGGCTCGGCGCGGATGGTGGCGGCCAGCACGCCCTTCCACTTCCCGTAGGCCAGGGGCGAGTCGTTGGGAGCAACGCGGATGTCCACGACGCCGCACTCGTGCTCAATCTTCGCCACCATGCGGCCCACGTAGCCGGCCAGCGGCTCGGCGGGGCAGTTGGGCACGCAGTCCACGAAAAGGGAAAGGCTCGCCTCGGCGGAGCGGGCGGCCTCCATCTCCGCCTTCGTCCGCCGCTTGCGGCGTGGGGCTTCGTCGCTAGCGGCCTGGGCTGGCTGTTCGGGCGCCGGGATGGACGCGAGCACCGGATCGCTCTTAGGCGCGTCGGGAGGAAGCACCGCGGCCAGCTCCAGCGCAGGGGCGGCCTGGGCAGGCGCGGGCGGCGTCGTGGGGGCCTCCGCAGGCGCGGACGCGGTGTGCGTCGTGGGCGGAGTCTGGGGCTTCAGGATGCGATCCATCAGGGCCATGGGCTTGCTTCCTTGCGACTGCGAGTTGAGGCACTGCGCCTGGAAGGAGCACCCGCCGTACTTCTGGCAGGCGCTCCAGGTGGGTTTGACCTGGCTGGGGGACGCGGCGCGCGCGACGTCGCGCATGCGGCGCGCTATTGGCTCGACGTGCGTGTGCCACTCGTCGCGGACGCGCTCGACGCTGACGGTAGCGACGACGGAGCGGGCGAGCCGCGCGCCGTGCGTCTGGAAGTAGAGGTGCTCCAGCTCCAGCGTCTTCAGCCCCGGGAAGCGCTCGGCGGCGAGGACGGCCCAGTAGCCGTAGCCCACCATCTGGATGCCGGCGTCATGCTCGGCGGAGGCGAGCTGCTCGGGCGTGGCGGCATAGCTGGCGATGGACTTCGTCGTCTTGTGGTCCGTGACGCGCAGCACGCCCTCGGCGAGGCGTCGCGGGTTGACGAGGTCGATGTAGCCAGCGAGCGGGACGCCATCCGCGAAGAGCGGCGAGGGCTGGCCAAAGTGCTCCTCCACCAGGAGGTCGGGTCCTGGCGCAGGGAGGAAGAGCTTGCCGGCCGCTGCGAAGGGGCCGAGCACGTCCTGGCCCGTGCGCAGGTAGTACTCCAACTGGGCATGGACTGCGGTGCCAAGGTCCCGGGCCTTGAGGGGCCGCTCAGGCAACCGGAGGACCTTGGCGAAGAACCACGCGCGCTCGCAGAGAGCGAACCTCCGCAACTGGGAGACGGACAAGCTGCGGAGGATGCCGCTCTCGACGGGTAAACTCACTCCCTCAAAATGGGGGCAAGCCTCGGCACACAGCCTGCCACGCCGATGTGGCGCACCCTTTGCTGGCAGGACGAGGCCTTATGCTGGCGACCAGTGCGCACGCGAGGATATTGACGGCTCGTCCTTGAACCGTGTCATGTAGTAGCCTGCACGTCGATTGAGATGAGGACTCGCAGAAGGATGATGGAGAACAAGATGGATGAGAGTCGACTCAGTGAGTTGTTGAAGCTAGCTCAAGCCGCGAGAGATGGTCGCGGAGACGTTCGGGAGCTTGGTGAAGCCCTTGTTGCAGTCATTGAAGAACTTCGCCAACCCCGAATGCGCACGTGGTCCATGGCAGGTGGTGCTTTAATCTCAAACGATGGAATTTCCGGCCATCTGGATTCGTCTTCTGGTTCTCGGCACAGGATGCGGTTTCCGTGTGCCCCACACCTGTCAAATGCTGACCAACAGAGAATTAAGGAGCTGATTCAGTCGAACGTTGGGCGGCCGATTCGGTTTCAAGGTAGTTCGGGTCCGAATCCTATCAATATGGTGGTTGAGCTTGTTTTTGAGAATTGCGAGGAGGAATAGATTTCCTATCGCGTGCCTGCTTGTGGTCGTATGGACTGGTGCACGCTGGCTGGATGCGGTTCGCAGCGCTACTATCTGAGGCGCGATTTCCGCTTTGGTTGTATGGCGCGCGGGCGCCACGTTATTTCGATTGGGATTTTGATTGACGAGCATTTGCCAGTTCCTTGACTTGCTCAAGGAAGACGATGTCCTCGGCGGGTTGGGACTTCTTCATCTTCATGAAGTGACGTCGAATTTTAAACCAAGTAATCGGGCTGTGTCGGAGAGCGAGAGATAACAGAATGCGTTCGAGCCGGGTTTGGTGTGCGAGAAAGCCTGTTTCGTAGGCCGAAAGAAGGGCAATGTAGATGTCCGGGTGACCCACAAAGTCAGCAAGCGACTTGTTCTTGATGAACGTGTATTTTGTGAGAATATCCTTTATCTGGTAGCCTTCGACGGGGTAGTAGTCTGAAATTGATTCTATTGTTGACTGTAATTGTTTTGCGAATTCTGGACTATTGTTTGCGTGCGTGTCGAACGAGTGCTTTCTGTAGGTCTCCCATTCCTTTATGTCGGCAATTTGGCTTTTGATGCTTTCGTGATTCATCTTTATTTGAATCATCTCTAGGCACAGGAAGTAGATGGCGGAGACTGCGCGTCCGAGGGTTCGCTGCTTCTCGATTGAACGCTTGCTGAAGGCGCTGGCTTCATTGAGTAGCCAGCCAATCGAGACGCCGACTAGTGGTAGGAAGTCTTTTGTTTCCATTTTTTGTCGTGCCCTGTTGTTCTGTGGTGATTGGGGTAGCGTATTCTAGTCGCTAGGGATGTGTGTCGGTGCGGGATTGTACGCCTTTTGCTTCTCCTGAGGAGCCTCAATTAGATCTTCTGGCGTGCGGTACATGCGTGGCCGGTGCCCGTCTACGCGGCGCTGGTGCTTCTCGAATCCGAGCGCGACGAGGCAGGTGCCAATCTCAGTCGAGATGCGATGATCGACGTGCGCGGTGGGCATGCCGAGCGCGTCGGTTGCCACCTGGAGGATGGACACTTCAGTGGGGCGCCGCTCCTTCGGCATGAGAAGGAGCCACTGGACAATGGCCTCCTCGCGTCCGTCACCGGCGCCCTCGGCACGAAGCGCCGCCTGGGCCTCAGCTCGGCGCGCCTCCTCGTCGGAGAGCCACCAGGGCTCGCCTTGCTTGAAGCGCAGCACGGCCTCTGCCCATAGCCGGTCTCGGTCCTGCCGCACGCCCTCGATGTTGATGTGAGTGCAGCGCACCGGCCAGAAGCGGCGGTGTCCTGTGGGGTCCCGCAGGTAGGCGTCGTCGTTCGTCGTCCCCACGAAGATGCAGCGCCGCGCCGTCTTCACATTGGCGCGACCGTAGGGTGGCCGGTACGTGTCTTCAGTGCGGCTGATGAAGCCCTTGAGGGCCTGGTTCTCCGCGCGTCGCAGCGTGGAGAGTTCCGCCAGCTCGATGAACCAGAACTGGGACGCCAGCATGGCCGAGTCCTTGTTGTGGACGTCGATGGGCGCATCGCTGAACCATGGCGCGGCCAGCTCTCGGAACGCCGTGGACTTCCGCAGGCCCTGGGGTCCTTCGAGGATGAGGACGGTGTCCACCTTGCAGCCCGGCTTGAGCGCCCGCGCCACGGCGCTAATGGCGAACTTTGCGCCGATGGTGCTCAGGTGCGCTTCGTCGCCTTGGGCGCCGAAGTAGCTCGCCAGCAAGCCGTTGAGCCGCGGCGTCCCGTCCCACTCCAGGGCGTTGAGGTAGTCGGCGACCGGGTCGTAACGGTTGCGCTTCGCCACTGCGAGAATCTGCGGCGCGACGACGGACGCTTTCGGCTGAAGCCCGAGTCGCCCGTACTCGCTCTGCTGAATCCAGTTGGTGATCTCGACGTCCAGTGTCTCCGGGTCGATGCCGGGCGGCAACGGACCACCCTCGAACTCCAGGCGCTTGTTCACCTCGTTGAATCGCAACACGCCGCGCCACTCCGGGGAGGACAGCAACACGGTGAAGATGTTCGCCTCGCAGTTGCGGATGCGGCTCTCCCCCTTGCTGCTGACGTCTACGACGAGGTTCCGGCCCCATGCCTCCGGGTCTTCCTCTCCTTCCTCCAGCGGGAGCGCGGGGCCCTTGGCTACGGGAGGCCGCGTGCCGAGCGCGCGCCAGATGGCCTCGTTCTCCGCGACTCGCTTCACGTTCACGTCCACGCGGCGCGCGCGGTGTCGGCGTAGCTTGAGGCGGGCCTGCTCGTGCAGGTGCTCCTTGCCCTCGCCCCAGTCGGTGGCGGCGAAGCTGTCCCGGAACAGCTCCAGGATGGCCTCCTCGGGCGTCTCCCGGGGCAGGACGAAGGCGCAGCAACTCATCAGCGCGTTGAGAGTGGTGTCCTGCAAGCCGCGCGCGGCCAGTGGCTCACCCGCGAGGGTGCGGCGGATGAGCTCTCGGTGCTCGGGCTTGCGGACGCGGCGGAGGAGGGCGCGCAGGTCGAAGAGGTCCGCTGGGCTCCCCTGTACCTGTGCCACGGGCTGCACCAGCGTGGTTGGCCTGGTCCTGGTTCGTGCCGCGGCGAGTAGCGCGTCCACGTCCACGGGCTTGCCCTCGGTGACGTCGGCACCGGCCTCGAATTCTCCCGAGTGATTGGGCAGCAGGTAGAGGCGCGAGAGGTTGCGCGTGGTGGGGTCCGCCGGCATGGCCAGCAGCCGCTCCGCTTCCTCTCGCACCGTTGGCCACTCGGCGCTGAGGATTGGCCGGCTCACCGGAAGGACGATGCGCAGGCTGGTGTGGCCCGGCCGGTGCCCGTGCGTGGTGTGGGCGATGGTTGCGTAGCCCTCCAGTCGCTTCGCCGCCTCCTCCAACTGCGCGTCCTGTACCGCGTCCACGTCGAAGACGAGGGCTGTGACAGCTCGCACATCGGTGTCCAGACGACGAGTGCCGATGTCCACGGGCGACCAGCAGCGCTGCTTCCGCTTCGCCTGGCACCCGTGGCCTACGCAGGGGGCGCAGGGCGACACGGTGTGCGTGGTGAGTAGCTGCTTCAGCTCCTCCCAGGTGACGTCCTGGTGCTTGGGCTTCGCGTCGGTGACGTCGTCGAAGTAGGCGATCAGCATGTGGACGCCTCGCGACGGAAGCTGGGTGTGACGGGTGAGGCTGTGACGTCGGCGGGAGTTCTCACGCTGATTCAATGGGGGTGGGTTTTCGTAGCTGGCCATCTCGCGGAGTCCACGCGCGGCACCGTGAGGGGTGTGCCAGCCGTGACGCGAGAGAGACGAGGCGCTGCCGCAGTCACATGGCGCCACCACCACCACTCCATTTCCTAAACCCTTTAGAAAGATGAGGTAGGAATAGGGAAGGAATACACACACGCGCGTGTAGCGAAGTCCTACATGATCGCGCGTAAGGGTTTAGGACGTCGTTCCAGGGGTGTGCACCGCGCGCCAGCCTCAATCGCCGCGTGTTTCAGCCGCCACGACGAAAGGCCGCCCCCATTTGCTGGAGTGAATGGGGACGTCCCGCGTGCTGGGGCGCCACCCCATGTCAGAAGGGGATGTTACTCCCCAGGTCCTGGCGGATGGAGGCAACCATGCGGGTCGAACGGGACACGGCCGGGCGGCATGCCGGCTGCCGCGCCCTGTCACACGAGGGCGGGTGTTTCACTCTCGGCGGAGCGCCGTCCTCCGTGGGTGACATGGCAGGCGCATTGCTTGGTGTTGCCCACATTGTCGCATGGGGTGCAGCGGTTTTCTCAAAACACGGAAGGAACGGGGAGCGATGACACGTTGTGCAGCGAAGGGTGAGGCCCGTGTTTCACGTGGTGGTGCGGCGCGGCCGAGCCCGGATGAGCTGGTGAGCGAGATTCACGGACGACACGCGGCGGGAGAGTCCTCGCGAGCGCGGCAGTTGACGGATGCCCTGCTTCGCCTGCTGGAGCCCCAGTTGCGTCGGCAGGCGCGGACCTTCGAGAAGCTGAGTGGCTCGCTGCTGGAGGACGACCTCGTGCAGGTGGCGCTCATCGAGGCGCTGAAGGCCGTGGGCACGTACAAGCCCGAGAAGCGCGGCGGGCAGACGTTCGCCACGTGGGTGGAGTGGCGGGCCCGGCGCGCCATCATGGACCAGATTCGCATGCACAGCGCGGACGTCCACCCGTCGGACAGCGCGCAGCGCGGGCGCAAGGGCAAGGCGAAGACGCCGCGTGTGCCGCTGCTGGTGAGCCGTGACTCGCCCACGGAGTCACTGCCCAACTCCGCCACGCAGCTGCACGACGCCGCGCTGGCGTTGGAGGTGGCCACCGTCGAGGAGCTGTATGCCGTGCAGGAGGAGTGCGCTCGCCTCCGCCGTGAGGTGCTGAAGTTGGATCCGCAGCTGTGCGAGCTGGTGTCCCGCGTCCATGGGCTGGGCCAGAAGGCGCACGGCGTGCGTCAGGTGGCCATCGAGTGGAACCAGCCGCGGAGCCAGCTCGACGTGATGCTGGCCCGTGCGCATGAGCAACTGCGCGAGCGGATGGAGGCGAAGGGCCGCTGATGCCCGTCCTCGTCGCCCAGCGAGGTGGGCCCTGTGCCGCGTGCGGTGCGCCCGTGCTGAAGGGCGAGCGCATCGAGTACACGCTGGGCACGGGGCCGCGTCACCTCGCGTGCGCGGACAGGACGCCGGAGCTGCGTCGCAACCGGCACGCTGCGTCGTGCGTCCTGTGCGGCGTCCAGGTGCTGAGGGGCGCCGGAGCCCTGTCCGTCACCGAAACGTGCGAAGGCGGGGCGTATACGCGGCGCTGGGCAGTGTCCTGCGTGGACTTCCTGGCCTGCCACGAGCGCATCGTGGCGACTCTCTCGTAAGACCCCCCCGGGTCCAGATTTGGGACGGTCGTCCCTTTTCGGCCTTGCTCGGCGGGCCCCCACGCTCGAAAAATTCTGGAAAAATCCAGATGCAGGATCAGCTGATCGGTAGTTGGTACGGCTTTGCTCGCCATTGAGGGCATCCAGTTCCGCACCAGGAATTGAACTGGGTTCGTTGGAACTCGGCTATAGCCGTGCAGCGTCCTCAATGATGGGGTTAGAGCGCCCCGCCAGAGGTCTCAAGCTAGGTAGGCGTCGATACCTAGCTCCCGCAGCTTCCTATTCTCTGCGCTGAGCTCGAAGTTTGAGCGCGACCCGTCGTCGAGTTGATCGCGAACATTGGTAGGCAAGGCGTCGTACGCCACCGAGAAATGCTCGAAGTACGTCACCTTTGACACATCGCGCTTCCATGCGAGTTCGTAGGTAGGGTCGTACCTTTCTTCCCCGACGATCAGCCACGCATGGGTGAGCCACTGCTTGGAGGGCGGCGTGTACCAGTCCGCTGGCGGCATCGCAACGCCGTAGGCGATTCGCGCGAGGATGCCCTTCTTGGCCAAGGCCCACATCACAAGTAGGCAGTTGCTCTCGCACCACTTCATTTTGGGCTGCTGGTAGTCGTCCGGTTTGTCCGGAGTTGGCTTGCCTGTCAACGTGTGGATCGCTTGGTGCACGGGCTCCGACAGTGGGGCGGGGAAGACTCGGATCAGCCCAGCATCAGCGGGGTCGGCATAGGACGGCTCTTTCATGTTCTGCTCCTTGCTTGGTCTAGCCCTGTATCGAGCTGATCATTTGCTTGGCGGCCAGCATCTAGACCGGTAGTGGGCGCAATCCTGGGACTATGCCCGAAACTCGTAACGGCGTGATATGCGGGCGGCGGACGCCAGAGTAATGCAGGGCGTAACGCCGAATTCTTCAGCGAAACCGCCCCCATTTCTCAGGGGAAATGGCTCGCCCGTCCAAGCTGACTCCCGAAGTTCAGGCACTTATCTGCGGCCACCTGGAGCGCGGCCTCTTCCGCAGGGCCGTCGCGGGCCTCGTTGGCATCAACGAACAGACGCTTTCGCGCTGGTTTCATCGTGGTGCGGGGGAGGAACGCGGCGTTTATCGCGACTTCCACCTCGCGGTGAGCGCGGCCGAAGCGAGGTTCATGCAGTCCGCCACGGACATGCTGATGGCTGCGGCGGCCCACAACCCGAAGCACGTCCAGTGGCTGCTCTCTCGTCGCTTCCCGGAGCTGTACGGCCGGCGCGACAACGTCGAGGAGAAGGCACCCGAGGACAAGGCCGCCGACGAGGTCGCCCTTCGCGAGCTGCTCATGGAGCGGCTGGGGCGCTTCCTGCCGGACGTTCCGGAGCCCAAGGCGGACGCCAGCGGGGCAGGGGGCGACGATGCCTCGTGAGACCTCTTCCTGGGAGGTCGTCCACCGCGAGCGCCTGCGCTTCTCGGGGATGCTGGAGACGCTGGCCCCGGACGAGTCCCCCGCCGAGCACCTGGTGAAGCACGCGGGCACGCGCCAGGGCCTCGCGCGCCTCTTCGGCAAGCTCACCCATCCCGAGGTGGAAACGCTCGTCCACGACCTGGACTTCTGGGCCCGTCGCGAGCAGGTGCCCCCGGCTTCCTTCTCCACCTGCTTCATCATGGCGGGGCGAGGGTTCGGTAAGACGTGGAGCGGGGCCCGGTGGGTGATTCAGAAGGCCCGCGAGGCGAAGACGATCGGCGCCCTCATCGGTCCCACGGCGGCCGACGTGCGCGACACGATGATTCGCGGCTCCAGCGGCATCCTGGCCCTGTCGCCGCCCTGGTTCCTGCCGGTGTACGAGCCCAGCAAGCGGCGCGTGACGTGGCCCAATGGCGTCTACGCCATCTGCTACTCGGCGGATAAGCCGGACCGGCTGCGCGGCCCCAACTGCGGATGGGCCTGGGGCGACGAGCCCGCCTCCTGGAAGCATGAGATGGCGGCGCTGGACCAGCTCCCCATGGTGCTGCGCATCGGCACCGCGGCACGTCCGCCCCAGTTGCTGCTCACCGGGACGCCCCGGCCGTTGAAGAAGCTGGAGGAGCTGCTCTTCGCGGATGCGGAGTCGAAGGCGCTGCGGCCCGGCGTGGTGCTGCGCACGGGCTCGTCCCTGGCCAACCGCGCCAACCTGGCGCCCAGCGCCGTCGCCACCATGCGCGCCCTCATGCACACGCGCTGGGGCCAGCAGGAGGTGCTGGGCCGGCTGCTCATGGATGTGCCCGGCGCCATCTTCGGCTCGGCGAAGTGGGGCAGGTTGGAGGCGGATGCCCACGAGTACGCGCGGGGACTGGACCGGCGCATCGTGTCCGTGGACCCGGCGCCCACCAGCGAGACGGGCTCGGACGAGACGGGCATCGTCGTCCAGGGCGTGAGAACCAGTCCCCTTGTCGGGACGGATGGGGCTCCTCTGAAGCGCGTGTCGGTGCTCAAGGACGCGAGCCTGCGCGGCTCGCCGCGCGAGTGGGCCGCTGCGGCGATCCGCGAGTACCTGGCCTTCGGCTGCGATGCCCTGGTAGCGGAGGTGAACTCGGGCGGGGAGATGGTGGAGACGACCATCCAGACCGTGGCCTCGGAGATGGGCGTCCAGGTCAACGTGAAGCCGGTGCGCGCACGGGAAGCGAAGTCGAAGCGCGCCGAGCCGGTGAGCGCCCTGGCGGAGACGGGCCGCATCGAACTGGTGGGCATCTTCCCGAAGCTGGAGGCGCAGCTCGCCAAGTTCAGCGGCATCAACGGCCGCCGCGATGACCGTGTCGATGCCCTGCTCTGGGGCGTCCACGAGCTTGTCTTTGCCGACTCCTTTTTCTGCCTGTGAGGAACTCGATGGGACTGTGGGAGCGGATGAAGTCGGCGGTGGTGCGCCCGCCGCGCCAAGGGACGGGGCTTGAGATGGCGCGCTGGCAACAGGCGCCGCCGCGCCGGGGCACCACGCAACTCCTCGCCGCGTACCGCGAAATGCCGTGGTTGCGCACGGTGGTGGATACCGTCGCGGACTCGGTAGCCGCGGTGAACTGGCGCGTGTACCGCCGCGTCTCGCGGGACGGGCATCCGGTGAAGGACTACTCCCTGCGCAGTGCTACGCGCGAGGTGCGGGCCCTGCGGCTGAAGTCCATGCTCGACGCGGGCGAAATCCAGGAAGTGTCGGACCATCCCGTCCTGCGGATGCTCGCGGACCCGAATGACTACCTGACGGGCCGCTCCGTGACGAAGCTGGTGCAGGTGTACCTGGACCTTGTCGGCGAGGCCTTCCTGGTGCTGGAGCGCGTGGCGGGCTTCCCCGTGGGCTTCTGGCCGGTGCCGCCCAACGTCGTCACGCGGCTTCCCGCGATGGACGTCCAGCGCGAGCAGCGAACGTTCACCGTTACCGTGGGCGGCGTGTCGCGGCAGGTTCCAGCGGCGGACGTGCTGTACCTTCGCAACCCTGATCCCGAGGATCCGCTCGGGCGCGGCGTGGGCTCTGCCTTCGCGCTGGGGGACGAACTGGACACGGATGAGTTCGTCGCGCGGTTTCTCAGGGCGAGCTTCTGGAACAACATGCTGCCGCCTGCCATCGCGTCCATCGAGGGATTGACTGACGCGAACAGCGCGGGGGCGAAGGCCTTCAAGGAGTCTCTGGCCCGCGAGCACCAAGGGCCGGACAAGGCGGGGAAGCTGCTGCTCACCAGTGGCCGGGTAACGTTCGCACGGCTCGACACGAGCTTCCGCGACATGCAACTGGTGGAACTGAGGAAGTTCCTCATGGGCTTCGTGCGGATGACGTACCGGGTGCCGCCCGAAATCGTGGGCGACATCTCCAGCTCGAACAAGGCGACGGCCTTCGCGGCACGGGAAAACCTCGCCGAGCAGGCGACGTTCCCGCGCATGGAGTTCCTTCGCACTGAGTACCAGATGCGACTGATGCCTCTGTTCGGCGACGCGGAGGCCATCCTCGACTACGACAGCCCCGTGCCGGCGGACCGTGAGCACCAGCTTCGCGTCATGAGCACCATGCCGGAGGCATTCAGCTACACGGAGTGGCGGGAGCTAGCGGGCTTCAAGCCGGATCCAAGCCGACAGGGTTATCCGCTCCCGATGCCGGGGCAACACAGCGGAAGTCATCAAGTGGCAGAGAGCGAAAAGGCACATGTCGGAGGGTAGGCGTTTAGTTTAAGGATTGTTCGACTTGGCTCGTCTTCATCAGAAAGGTAGAGGGGTCGATGTTTTGCGCAGGCATATTTGAGCGAGCTTCTTGACTAGGCGTGTATCGTTCTTGAGTTTTGAAACTTCTGGCGAGAGTGGAAGCAGAACGCTTCCGCCATGTCCTGATTTCTTGTGAACCAGCATGCAGCGAATACTGTATATTCTTTTGGCGGAAGAATTGATCAGGTTGGAATTAGTATTTGCGAGAGGTATCGACTCGGGCGAGATGTCCTGGGTAGTTTTGAGATAGTATGACTTGAGGTGAGAATCAGATTCCAAGAGGCTTCTTAGTTCATCGTTGGATATGATTGACCTAATGGTGTTTTCGAGCATGACCACCTCCTTGGGTTTATTCTTGGGTGGTGGGTTGGGTTGCGGGGAGAATTTTGGAAAGAAATATTCAAGCACTTGGTAGTAGCAGATGAATGTTGCCGATATTCCGTCTGAAAACCTTCCTTGCCAGTAGAGATTGGCTGCTTCGATTGAGGGGGTGGTCGTGATTGTCTGTAACTGCCGAGGCTTGTCGGTTGTAAATCTGAATTCCCATGGCTGATGAGTTCTGAGTCTTGAAACAAAGCCCTGGACGTCGAGTTCGAGTAGTGCCGAAGCCCCGTACTGTTCAAGTAGCTTTCGTGCGTCCTGTTTTGTAGCGACTGAAACGCCGCCAATGCGAATGCTTGGCGTTCTTGCTGTTTGGCTTATGAGGTGGATTGAAGGTGAAGCTCCTCGCCAGATCAGCAGTTCGGCAGAACTCCATCCTATTGAGACGGTTGGTCCCCCTTGGGGGGTTGGTATTTCAAACCTGAAACCCGGATTGTTGAATGAGTCACGTGGGAGGTGACATGCGTATGCGAGGGAGGTGAGTTCGTTGTCGCCTGTGAGTATGGGGCTCTTGCACACCAGCTCGCATTCGATTGTGCGGTTGCTCTTTGACCACATCCCGTCGTAGCCCGGTGTCGGTCTATATTTTTCAAATTCCGACTTAAGTAGAATTTCTTCTTCTATGGGGCTGATGATTGCAACTGTCCATTCGTCTGGCTCGGCTGGGTCGAAGATAATATGACCACTGGCCATCCCGTATTCTTCGGGTTCCTCGTATCGAATATCGAGGCCTGCGGCTTTACATCTTGCTGTAAGATCATCAGGCGGGTCGGATTCGGGCTTGGTCATTTTTTTGTATGAGAGAAGTGCGCTGATTGGCACGGGGGAGAGTTTCAGCCGAAGCAGATTATAGAGCGTGCTCTCTTGAAGACAATGCAGCAGATGGGCGCGCTTCTTGCCCCCATTGAAAGAGGTGAATGCGCAAGCCTCTTCAGAGAGTCCGCCGTCTCGTCCCTCAGATGGACGGTTCGTCCCCCACAGAAGGGGCGCGGAAGGTCTACACCTTCCGGGCGAACGATGCCGATTACGACAGGTACAACGACCGTCTGTCCGTCCAGGGCTGGCAACTCGACGCCTACGCCGCGAATCCTGTCGTCCTCTACATGCACGACGACGGCTCCGGTGGGCTGTTCGGTGCGGGCAGGACGGACATCCTACCAATTGGCAAGGGCCGTGCCTACGTCCAGGGCGACGCCCTCCTTGTGGACATTGAGTTCGACCAGGACGACGACTTCGCCCGGCGCGTCGAGTCCAAGGTCGAGAAGGGCATCCTCAACGCGGTGAGCGTGCGCTACCGCATGCTGCGCTACCACGAGAACGAGCGCGGGGGCTTTGACTGCGACGAGCAGGAACTGCTGGAGATCTCCGTCGTCACGATTCCCGGCAACCAGCGCGCGGTGCGGGTGAAGAAGCTCGCTGACGAGCGCGCCGCCCTCATCCGCGACATCACCGACGCAGTGGTGAAGGCCCTGGGCCGCAAGGCGCGGAAGAAGCGCAAGTCCACGCCGCCCGCGACGCCTCCCGCTCTGTCCGAGTCTGACACCCAAGCCCTCGCCGCGCACACGGCGCGGGCCCTGTTGCAGCACCTCCAGGAGAAGGCATGACCCCCGAAGAAATGCAGGAGATGGCGAAGTCGCTGGGCCCGCTGGTGGCCGCGCAGTTGGTGGAGCAGTCCAAGGGGCACCGCGACAGCTACGCAGCTCTGCTGGGAGCCAAGGCGGCCGACAGCGCGCCCGAGGAGCCCCGCTGCGCACCGATTACCGGCAAGCACATGACGGAGGGCACGGGCCTCAACCTCATCCGCTTCGTGAAGGCGAAGGCCGTCGCGCGCATGGATGGGCGCAACGTGGTGGACGTGCTGAAGGGGTGGGGCGACGAGGTGGTGAGCAAGTCGCTGTCCCAGGGCAACTACTCCGGTCTGGGCTCGACGGTGCATCCGCAGTTCGCCGCCGAGTTCATCGAGCTGCTGCGCAACAAGGCCGTGGTGCGACAGGCCGGCGCGCGCGTGATTCCCATTGGGGCCTCGCTCACCTTCGACCGGCAGTCCAGCACGGGCACCGCCTTCTACGGAGGGGAGACGAGCACGATTCAGGAGTCAGAGCCGGGCACGGACTCGGTGAGCCTCTCGGAGAAGAAGCTCACGGCGCTGACGGCGGTGCCGAACGACCTCATCCGCAACGCCTCTATCAACGCCGAGGAGTTCATCCGTAACGACCTGCTCAACGTCATGGCGCTGCGGGAGGACGCGGCCTTCCTCCGGGGAAGCGGCACGCAACTGGAGCCCCGCGGCATCCGCAACCAGGTGGACGCGGCCCACGTCTACGCGGAGACGGTGGCCACGGCGGGCTCGCCGACGCTGCTGGAGATGAAGAAGGAGCTGAACAAGGCGAAGCGGAAGCTGAAGAAGGCCAACGTGCCGATGGTGAAGCCCGTGTGGCTCATGGCCCCTGGCGCGGAGACGGCGTTGCTGGATGCGGTGGGCCCCGGTGGCGAGGGCTACAACTCGCTGGAGAAGGAGATGGTGGAGCGCGGCACGCTGCGCAACGTGCCCTTCTTCGTCACGAACCAGATTCCGGAGACCCTCGGCACGGGCAACAGCCGCTCGGAGCTGTACCTCGTGGACATGGCCGAGGTGCTCATCGGCGAGTCCATGGCGCTGGAAATCGACGTCTTCCCGAACGGCGCCTTCACACGCGGCGGCCAAGTGGTCTCTGGCATCTCGACGGACCAGACCGTGCTGCGCGCCATCACCAAGCACGACCTGGCCATGCGCCACCGGCAGAGCGGCATAGTGGTGACGGGCTTGAGCTGGGGCAGCAACTGACCGGGGCGCGACCCCAGAACGGAAGGACACCATGAGCGCACCACACATCAGCCAGATCGGCGCTTTCATCGCAGCTCGCTTGGGCACGCCGCCCGCCGCGACCCCTGCCGGGACGCGCCAGGGGACGGGCTACGATCGGCTCGTCCTGGGAGAGAGCTGTGTCCTCGTCGCCGCGACGGGCGCGGTGACGGGTGGCCCCACGGCACAGGGCTACGAGGCGAAGCTTCAGCACTCCAGCGACAACGGGGAGGATGACGCCTGGACGGACTACGTGCCGTCCGGGGCGGGCTCGGCATTCGTGCAACTGACTGCGGCGAACGCCTTCGCGGAGAAGGACGTGGACCTCGGGGCGGCGAAGCGGTTCGTCCGCGTGGCGGAGTCCACGACGCTGACTGGCGGGACGACGCCCAGCCTTCAGGTGTGCTCCGTCGTCGTCTTCGGCGGCGCCATGACGCTGCCGGTGTGACGCCATGCCGAATCCTGCTGACCTGTGCCTTGCCGCTACCGTGGCGGATGACCTGGGCGTGGCGGTGACGCCGCGCCTGGAGTCCCTCGTCACGGCGGCGAGCCGGGCCGTTGCTGGCTACTGCGGCCGAGTCTTCGAGTACGGCGAGGGCCTCGTGGAGTACCCGGCTGGCTACGGGCGTCCGTTGCTGCTCCTGGAGCGCCCTCCCGTCGTCCTGGTGGTGGGCGTCTGGGAGGGCGGTGTCTTCGTGCCGGCCGAGGAGTACGAGAGCCACGGGAAGCTTGCCGATGCCGGCATGCTGTACCGCAAGGGCGGGGTGTGGCCCATGACGGCACGCTTGGGCGGCCAAGTGGTGGAGATGGTGGACAGCTTCCAGGGCGAAAGCGGGGATGCAGGACTCCGCGTCGTCTACGACGGGGGCTTCGTGACGCCGGGGCAGCGAGCCCTGGACGCCTCGCGCGTGGTGACGCTGCCGGAGGACGTGCAGGAGGCCACCATCCTCACGGCGGTGCAGCTATACCGCTCGCGCGGCGTCGACTCGATGGTCGCGAGCGAGTCCATCGGTGACTGGTCCGTGAGCTACTTCGCGGCGAAGGCCGAGGGGAAGAGTTCCATCCCTGGCACCGCGCAGGCGCTGCTCGCACCCTACGTCATGCACCGGGTGAGCTGATGGCGTCCCCCACGGACACCTTCCGGCAGTCGATTGCCTACGCGGTGCTGACGGGTAGGGATGCCTACGGCAAGCCGACGCTCGGGCCCCAGACGACGGCTCGGGCCCGCGTGCAGCCGTCCCGGCGTCTCATCCGTGACGCCAACGGTAACGAGCACTTGGCCGCGCACGTCGTATACACGGACGCGTTCCTCACGTTGCAACACCGCGTCTGGTTACCGGGCGAGGACGTGGCCGACTTCAACCGTGCCCGGCGTCCTGTTGCTGTGGACGAGAGCGTGGACGGAGCTGGTGCGGTGCGTTTCCGGAAGGTGTGGTTCTGATGCGCGACATCGCGTTGGAGCTTGCGGTGCTACTGGAGCGCGCGGGCCTCGGACTGGTGCGTCCTCCAGCTTCAGGCGCAAACCTCTTCACATCGCCAATGCCCGAGTCGGACGGCGCCGTGCCCGACAGGGTAGTGGCCCTGGTGGTGACGGGGGGCGCGGGCCCCCAGTCCTATGTGGGCCGGAGGCGCATGGCGTACCTCGTACCGGAGTGTCAGGTACGGACCCGCTCCGAGCGAGAGGACTTCGAGGGTGGGCAGCGTCTCGCCCAATCAGTCTTCGCAGCTCTCAACCAATCGGCCCTCATGCCCTACTCCGTGGTACGCGCAGAGGAGAGCGCACCAGCGTACTTGGGGACCGACGACGCGGATCGGCACCGCTGGGTGTTCAAGCTCGTAGTCGGCTACCTCGTTGCTTCTTGAGGCCACCTCGGGCACGTAGGATCTCAGGGCTGATGTGTAGGGCTGACCTCAATCAGGCTGCGGCTCTTGCCACCAAGATGAATCATCGCGTGACAGTTTGCGCAAACGATGGCCAAGTCGTCGAGCTTTGTAATGCGTATGCCTTTGAGGGAGCTGAGTGGCGTAATGTGATGAACATGCGCAAATCCATCCCCTAGTGCGCCATAAGTTTTCTTGAAGTCAAATGTGCATCCTGGGACTTCGCATGCAAGCCCGCCGGTGCTCTCCAGGACTTCGTTAATCTTGGCCATGCGAAGCTTGCGCTCCCTGTGTCGGTGGACAATGTATCGCTGGAATTCTTCGCCTTCAGGAAATCCAGCGTCATTGTTTGCTGAGTCAGGGGGGATATGCTTCGCGCCCTCTAGCGTACCCAGTGCGTCGGCACGTCTGCGGTCTGCTACTAGTTCCTGGATTTCTTCAACGAAGATGGAGACAGCATCGACCGATGTTGGGAACGCTATGTGGGCTTGGCCTAGCGGATACTTTGCGGCGAATCGTTTTGCTCGCTTGGCATTCAGGCCATCATGTTTCCTAGGCGGGTAGTTCCAGCGGAGGGCTGTTCCGTTTTGCGCGGTGTGATGGAACTCGATTTCTGTTGTTCCTAGGGCTTTTTCTGCCACCCCAACGAGATACCAGTCGCCAGGGCGCGATCGTGGAAGCCACTCTACGGTGACTAAAAGGAGCGCGCTATCTTCTGGGACATCCGATGCAATACGGACCGCCGCTCTGTGCTTCTTGTCCTTAAGCCACTTGTGCGACCAGAGTGGATGGCGCTTCGCTACCAGTTGAATAAACGGCAGTTCATTGGCAGCAGCCCTCAGTAGTGCGTCCAACGCCTTTGCCTTCGCCTCAATCATCGCTTCCCCTATGTGCTGCAGTAGCGAAATCTTCGCCAGCGCCAAACAACATCCCCATTGAAGAGGTGAATGCCTCTTCGAGTCAAAATGGATGTCCTGAAGCTGGAGCGACTGCGCCGTTCGCCTGTTGAGGTGCTGCGCGTGCTGGACGGCCCTTGCCGGGACATCGCCCGCCTCGCCCTGGACTACTCCCTGTTCCTCGTGCCGGTGGGAGACGGCCACCTGCGCGACAGCGCCTTCCTGAGTGGCCCCCTCCACAACCTGAGCCGGCGCCTCTCCACGACGTGGACTGCGGGCTACGCGCATCCGTCCGCTGGTTCCATTCACGAGGGCTGGCACTGGGGCGCGCAGCTCTTCAACCCACCGCCACACTTCCTCCGCAAGTCCTTCCGTCGCGCCAGGGGCAGCGCTCGCCGTCGCGTGGCCGCCGTCCTTAAAGACTTCCTGACGCAGCGCTTCCCCTACCACTGACTGGAGCTACCACCATGCCCGAACCCCGAGAGGCCTTCTTCGACAAGCTCTACATCCGCGCCACTGACACCGCGCCCGTCGAGGCGGATGCGCTGGAAGGCGTCCTTGAGGCGCCCGTCAACCGCGCCAAGGACACCGTGGACGCCAACTACTTCGGCAGCGATGGGTGGAAGCGCTCGAAGGGCACCTGGAAATCCTTCTCCATCCCGCTGTCCGGCCACGTCTTCATGAGCAGTTCGCCGCAGCAGGTCCTGCGCGATGCCTTCGAGAGCGACGCCACGGTGTTCTTCACCGTCGTGGAGGACGAGACGGCGCCTGTGGGCACGCAGGGCTTCCGCTACCCGGTGAAGGTGACGTCCTACGAGGAGGGCCGTAGCGCCTCGGACGTCGTCACCTTCTCCGCCACCCTCGCTGGCCAGGGCGCGCCCGTCGCGGTGTAGCCGGCCCCTTCTTCTTCACACCCGAGGTATCGCTATGACCGCACCCATCACGCACCGAAAGCCCCTGGGCTCCCGCCGTACCCTCCACCAGCGCGTCACCCTCGACGGCGCCGATTACGATCTCTGCCGCCCGACGCTCGGCGAGAAGCTCGACGTCCTCTCCGCCGCGAAGGCGGCCCGCGAGTTGGGGCCGGACCGGCAGCCCGTGGATGAGCCCGCGGGGATGATGATGATCGCTCGCATCGCCGTGGCCTGCCTCTACCACCCGGGCACCGCTACACGCGTCTTCACGGAGGACGACGCGGGCCAGGTGAAGAACGAGCCCTGGCTGGAGGAAATCCAGGGCGCGCTCGCCCAGGCCTTCGCGGGGCCGACACTGGAGACCGCCAAGGGAAACTCCGAGACCACCCCGAGCTGAGAGCGCTGCACGGGGTGGTGAAGCTGACGGGTCAGTCGCCCGAGGCGGTGCGCGGCTGGGATTGGGAGGACGTCGTCCACCTCCTGGCGCTCTGTGCGCTGGAGGCCGATGAGACGCGCGGCGCCCGGACGCATGGGCCCGCCGCCCCTTCCGGCCCTCAGATAACGACGACGGTTTTCAAGAAGCGTCCCAAGAGGTGATGCATGTCCGGTGCCTTGAAAGTTGGAGGACTTTATGTGGCTGTCACAGCCTCCATTGGCGAGGCCCTGTCCAACCTCGGCAAGGTGGTGGAGGCCGTCGAGAAGTCCGCCAAGCAGGTGAAGGAGAAGTCGAAGGGCCTGGGTGAAATCGGCGCGGCGGTGTCGGCGGGAATTGCCGGCGCCGTCGCGGCGGCGGCCACGTCCAACGCGGACATGGCGCGGGAGACGGAGCGGATAACCGCGCTCCTCTACACGCTGGCGGCGGACATCGGTGATGCCTTCCTCCCGGTGGTGCAGCACGTCGCGGATGGCGTCGAGCGCGTGGTGGCGAGCTTCCAGTCCCTCTCCCCGGACGTGAAGGCCGCCGCCTCCAACATGCTGGTGTGGGTCGCTGGAGCGGGCCTCGCCGTCGGGATGCTGGGCAAGGTGGCTGGGGTGGTGGAGGCCGTGGCGGGCGGCGCGGGGCTGCTGGTGAAGGTGCTGGGCGCCCTCAACAAGTCCGTGGCCCTGGCCTCCCTCGCGGCCTCCGTGGACAAGGTGACAGCTTCCATGGGCGGCATGGTGGCGAGCACACCGTCCGTCACCGGCAGCCTGGGGCGCATGGCCCTGTCCGCTGGAGGCTTGCTGGTGCCGCTCGCAGCGGTGGCCGCCGCCGTGGCTGCCCTGGTGCTGCTGGCGGGCAGCGTCTACGCCGCCTGGGAAGACAGCAGCACGGGCCTGGCTGACTTCTTCCGGAGCATTGGCGAGCAACTGGCGAAGTGGGCGAGCCGCATCGCGGACGGCTTCTCTCGTGCCTTCGTGGCTATGGGTGACTTCGTGAAGCAGGCTGCCCTGTCCGTCCTGGATGGCGTCGCGGCGCTGGTGCGCGGCGTCTCCCGCCTCCTGGAGCCCGTGGCACGTCAGGCGGGCTTCCCGGAGCTGGCGGCTACCTTCCAGCAGGTCTCCACCCTCACGGGCCGGGAGCTGCTGGACACGCTGGGGCAGGGCGCCCAGGTGCTTTGGGACGGCACGCGGCAGACAGCGGCGGCGGTGGGAGACGCAGTGGCCGGGGCAGGGCGCGAGCTGGAGGAGAGCGTCGCCTACGGCCTGCGCACTAGCGCGGCGGGGGCGAAGAAGCTCGGCGCGGACCTCGCTCGGGCCCTCAACCTGGAGGGCGTCACGTCTCAGATTCAAGCCCTCTTAGCGAAGCTGATGGGTGGGAGCGGCGCACAGGGCAAGGCGCGGATCCGCAAGCCCACGGACAAGGCCGCCCTGGAGGCCGCCCAGAAGCAGGAGGCGGCGGAACTCGCCGCCATGACGAAGCTCCAGGCCCAGGCCAACGAGGAGTCGCGCCGGGAGTACCTGGCCAGCGTGCGCGCGGATGAAGCCGCTGGCGCCGCTGCCTTCCACGAGATGCGCCTGGAGGCGGAAGGCCTCGCCGCTGCGGCGGAGCAGGCGATGGAGTCCGCGCGCTCGGCGCTGGTGGATAGGTTCATCGGCGGCCTGGGCCAACTGGGCGACCTCATCAACGCCGCCGTCCAGGGCATGCAGTCGGGCGGCATCTACGGCGCCATCATCGCCGTGGTGGGCGAGCTGCTCATGCAGTCCGAGGGTTTCAGGGGCGTTATCGAATCCGTCAACACCATCATCCAGATGGTGGCCGACTCGCTGGGCACGTTGCTGGAGCCGCTTCAGCCCCTGCTGGCCGCAATCACGGTCATCATCGACGGCTTCCTCTCCGTCCTCACGCCCGTTTTCGAGATGCTCGGCGAAGCCATCGAGCCCCTGGTGCCGCCGCTCATGCTGCTGGGCGACATCGTCAAGGGCCTGGCGCCCCTCTTCGAGATCGTGGCCAAGGTCTTCATGCTGATTATGGCGCCGCTCAGCATGCTGGGCGGGCCCGTCATGAAGGGCCTCTTCACCGTCCTGAAGTTCGTCGGCACCGTCATCCTCACCATCGCGAAGGCCATCGGCGCGGTGTGGAATGCAGTCGTCGGCGCGGTGCAGACCGTCATCCGGGCCATCTCCTCCCTCGTCGAGTGGACGGGTTTCGACGGGCTGAAGAGCCTCGCGCGCTCGCTCAACAAGCTGAAGGTGGACACGGACAGCATGGGCGAGTCCCTCCAGGTGCTGGAGGACGCGACGTGGGACTCCGCGAAGGCGCGCGCCGAGGAAACAGCCCAGGTAGACGAGCACACGGAAGCCGTGGCCCGCGCCACGGCGGCGCTTACCAACGTGCCCTCCGCGTGGAAGGTGGCGCTGCGTCGCTTCGAGTCGGAGGACACGCAGGACGGCCCCACCGTGCCGCCCAAGCCGAAGCCCACGCCCGGGAAGACGGACGACGGCGAGCCGGAAGAATCCGAGGAATCGCCCGCTGCGCAGGGGACGATTCCGAAGTGGCTGCTGGGCATGTTCCCGCCCGCCCTCCAGCAAATGCTCCAGGGGCAAATGCCCGCGAATCCGACGGTGCCGGGATGGCTCGGCCTGCCGCCCTGGCTGACTGGCGGTGGTGGGCAGGTGCGTGCGCCGGAGACGGGCAACGCCTCCGCCATGGCCGCGCCCGTCACCTACAACATCACGGGCTACGACATCGACGCCGCCATCGAGGCGACGCGTCGGGACGAGTCGCTGCGCCAGCAGCGCGCGGGCGTGCGCACCGTCGGCAGCCGCGTGCGTCTCGCGACGCGCTTCTCCTCCTTCTGAGGCCACCTTCCCATGACTTCTGCCTTGTCCCTTTCTGGCATCCCCTTGCCCGTCTCTGCGGAGCGGGGCCTCACGTACACGCCGACGTTGCTGGGCGAGCACCGCCGCGCCTTCTCCGGGTGGCTTCGCAGCAGCGAGCGGCGCGAAGTCTTCACCCTGGCGGGCAACACGGGCCCGCTCACCCAGGAAGAGGCTCGCGCCTACCGCGGGCTCCTCAAGGGCGAGGGCCAGGTGTGGAGCTTCGAGGAGGGGCTTCGCAGCCACGCCTTCCTCTCGCCGAGCGCCACCGAGGGCAACGTCTGGGCGGTGGAGTCGGCGGGCCGCTTTGGCGGATGCATGCGCATGGACTCCGGGGCGAGCGTCACGTTCCCCACGGGCCTCGGGCCGAAGTGGACGGTGGCCTACTGGTGGAAGCGCGAGGGGACGAAGGACCGATGGAGACACCACATCCACCGTGCGGGCGTGGGGCTCAGCGTCAACGGCATTCCAGGGACAAGCCCCCACGCGGACGGCTTCCTCGTCACGGAGGGACTGGCGACCCTTCCCCAGGGCGCGGTGACGCTGCGCAACCCCGCTGGGGAGGAGTTGCTGGTGGACGAGCTGGTGGTGCTGCCGTGGGTGGTGCCCGCCGCCTGGGTGTCGCCCTGGTACGTCGCTGGAGAGCCCTTCGGCGCGCCGTACCCATACCACCGGGCTTCAGGTGCCGCCCTCTACGAGCCGTTGCCCGTGCTGGGGCGGATTGGGGCAGGCCGCGCGGTGCAGTGGTGGGAGGGCGGCGTCCTCGTCCTGGGGCAGGAGTTCGACTTCGAGTTGCAGGAGCGCTGACGCATGCGTCCGTTGACGTCCTTCCAGGCCGCCCTCTTGGGCAGTCCTTCCGGCTACTCCACCCATCCGCGCGTCTGGGTGCGCGACGGGGCAGGGGCGTGGCGCAACCTGCAAACCCTCCTGGGCTTCGACTGGGTGCTGGGCGTGCGCGTCAACGAGAAGCTGGACGCGCCCGTCGCGGAGGCCGAGGTGTCCCTCCTGCGCAGCGGATCCGCTGGCCAGCGCCTCTCCCTGTCTCCGCTGGTGGTGCACTCCCTCGTCAACACGTCCGCTGCCGGCAGCTTCGCGCCGTTGCTCGTGGAGGGCGCCTACTTCCGCGTGGAGTTGGGCCTTGCTCCTCTTTCCACCGTGCCGAAGGCGGAGGACTACTTCGAGGTCTTCCGGGGCCGCATTGACGAGGTGGACGCCGGGCCCGAGGAGCTGCGAATCGCGGGGCGCGACCTGGGCGGTTTGCTCCAGGACATCACCATCGAAGTCGAGCGCGAGTATGGCAACGACACGGCGGGCGTGGCCGTGCAGTCCATCATCCAGGCCCTCCTCAACGACAACGGCATGGCCTCCTTCGGCCTCATCACGCCCGTGGATCCGATGTCCCAGCGCGGCCGGTACGTGCAGCAGGTGGAGCCGGTGCTGGATGCGGCTCGTGCCCTGGCGCAGCAGATTGGATGGGACTGCCGCATGCGCTGGCAGCCCTCCGTGAGCGGCTACGCGCTCACCCTGGCTGCTCCGGACAGGCTCCAGGTGGAGGAGGACTGGAGCTATGGCCCGGACGAGTACGGCAGCCTCGATAGCGTGACGCGCCAGTTGGCGGACATCCGCACGGACGTGGAGGTCATCTACAGCGACAGGTACGACCTCGACGCCTCGGGCGTGCCGAAGCGCAAGAAGGTGAAGGCCAGCAACCCCACGGCTCGTGCCCAGGTGGGACGCCGCTGGATGCAGGTAACGGAGGACGCCTCCAGCAACATCGACACTGCGGCGGAGGCGCAACGGCTGGCGGATGCCGCCATCGCGGACCTCTCCGTGTCGCCGCTCACCGTGACGCTGACGGTGGATCCGCACCCGGGCCTGGAGCTCGCGGACCTGGTGCTCGTGCAGCCGGATGGCGTCCGCCTGGACACGCCGCAGCGGCTCGCGGTGCAGGAACTGGAGCACCAGTGCGCCACGGACGGCACGGCGCGCATGCAGTTGGTGCTGCGCGGCCAGCCATCTACCTCGGTGCGCGAGTGGCTGGAGCGCGACAGCCGGCCGGGCATCGCCCCCAGCGCCCCGTTTACCGGCCCCGCGGCGCCGCAGCAGGTGAGGGCGACGCCGACCGTCAACGGCTTCGTGGTGTCGTGGACGCCCGCCGTGTCCGGCCCCGCGTGGGACGAATACGAGGTGCACGCCTCGCGGACGCCGGGCTTCCTGCCGTCGCAGGACACCTTCCAGTCGCGAGGGAAGACGACGCGCGTTCCGCTCTCCGAGTTGCGCCCGGGCGCCACCTACTACTGCCGGGTGGTGGGACGCGACGCGAAGGGCAATCTGGGTGCGCCTTCAGCCGAAGTATCCGTCACCACGGGCTACCTGACGCCCGCCACGTTGCAGCCCGGCGTGGCCTTCGGCGAGTCGCCTCCCAATCCGGACTTCGAGGCACACTCCTTCGAGGAGCTGCCCCCGGACGCGTGGACGATGGGCACGGGCCTCTGGGGCGCGCATGCCCAGGTGACGACCGACGCGTACACGGGCGCGCGAGCCATTCGGTTGGTGGCGAACGGCACGCGCCTCGACTCGCAGGCGATGATTGCGCGGCCGGGCGACAGGTACAGCGTGGACGCGCTTGCGACGGCGACGCAGTTGGGCACGGCACTGTCCGTCCAACTCGTCTGGTACGACGGCGCTTTCAACGTGTTGGGTGTGGTGAATACGACGCGGGTCTTGTCCGTGAGCGGCTGGGAGCGACTCACAGGCTTCCACAACGCGCCCGCTGGCACTCGCTACGTGCAGGTGCGCCTGCTGGCCAACATCACGCAGGGGGCGCCGTGGTTGTACGTCGATTCGGTGCGGCTGGAGCGCATCGGCGGCCTTGTGGAGCCCTGGACGGCCATCCGCACCGGGCAGATCAGCGACCTGGAGAATGGCTGGACGGCGTGGGACGCAGGCTGGCCCTTGGGCTTCTACCGCAACAGCGACAACGAGCTGTCCATGCGGGGCCTCCTCCGGCCCGGCACGGTGGGTTACGTGACGGCCTATCGCTTCCCGAGCGGCTCTCGCCCGAGTAGCGCTCGCATCTTCACGGTGCCGACGAGTCACGGGCTGGGGATGGCGCAACTGCTGCTGGACGGAGCCCTTCAGGTCTACAGCGTACCTGCGGGGACAGGCTGGGTGGGCTTCGACACGGTGCGCTTCCGCGTGGAGCAGTAGCACGCACGCCACCCGTCAAAACCCGCCCCCATTCAGTGGGGGATGATTCCCAACCCTAGCCTCTTCTCACGCATCGACTTGCAGCTCCTCTACCCGCCCTTCCAGGCGGTGATGGGCGAAGTCATCTCCCGCTGTCGCACGCGAGGCGCGGACTACGTCGCCACGCGCGGCTTCGCCACCTTCGCGGAGCAGGGAACGCTCCACGCGCGCTACCTGCGAGGGGAGGGCGGACGCGCGGCGCCCGAGGGGCTCTCCGCGCACAACTACGGCCTGGCCAACGACTTCTGCCGCGATGCCGACCTGGATCGGCCCGGACTGCAACCGCGCTGGGACGGGCCTGCCTACGCCATTCTGGGCGAGGAGACGCGGCGCGCAGGACTCGTCTGGGGTGGCTCCTTTGGCGACGCACCGCACTGCCAGTGGCCGGGCCTCGTGAGCGGCAGCCAGTTGGAGCCCGTGCGCGGCCTCTACCTCTCGGAGCCAGTGGACAGCACGGATGCGCAGCGGCTCGCCGCCGTCTGGCGCTTCCTCGACACGGTGCGCTCGCTGCCTGAGTGGCGCGCCATGCACCCGGCCCTGGTCACTTCGTTGGCACGACTCGGCTTCTGACTTCCCGTGCGGCGCTTCGCCGCGCGTCACCCACGAAAGGCATGCCCATGCTGCGACGTCTCGCTGTCCTCTCCCTTTGCCTCGTCTTCCCCTCCATCGCTTTCGCGCAGGTGGCCACGTCGCCCGACCCCGGCAACGTCGAGTCCTTCGCGCGACTCGTCCTCGACGCGGTGACGGACCGCAACTGGGCCCTTGTCGCTTCGCTGGTCGTCGTCGGCCTCGTTTACGTGCTGCGACGCTTCGCGGGTGCGTGGTGGCCGCTGCTGCGCACGGCGCGGGCGGGGGCGGTGCTCGCGGTGCTGGTGGCCGTAGCCGGCGCGGTGGCCAACGCGCTGATCGCGGGCGAGGGCTTCACCGTGGCGCTGCTGCTGAAGGCGCTCGCCATTGGCCTCGGTGCGGCGGGTGGCTTCACAGTCATGAAGACGCTCGTCTTCGGTGACGCCCAGGTGGAGGCCGCCGAGAAGGCCGGGGAGGCGGCGGCCGGGGAGATTGCCGGCAAGGCGGCAGCGGTGGCGGCGCTCGATGCCCTGCGTCCGGGCGACGGGCGATGAGGCCCCTGGTGATTGCGCTGGCCTTGGTTGTGGCGGGGCCAGCGCGTGCCGAGGGCGAGGTGCTGGACGTGGCCCGCGCCACCGTGACGCTTCAGGACGGACGCACGGTGGCGGTGTCCGAGGGTTGCTGGCTCTCCACGGAGCGCTGCATCCTCACGGCTCGCGAGTTGCGCCGCCTCCAGGCCGAGAACGAGGTGCTACGCCAGCAGCCGCGTCCCGTTCCTGTGGTGGCCGTGGTGATGGCCGTGGCGCTGGGTGTCGGGGTGGGCTTCACGGCGGCGCGACTGCTGCGCTGATGACCTTTTAAGTCCTAGATGTATGGACTTTTAAGGTTCGTTGCGTCCAGACTCCTTGGGTGGCGCCGTCGCGCCGTCCCCCTTGCCCCCGAGGAGTCATGTCCACGTCCACCACCGATGACCTGGTGAGCACCCGGGAGTCGTCGCGCCGAAGGGCCTCCCCGCCCACGCCCGAGCGGCCCCGCTCCCTCTTCACCATTGACGGGGTTCGCTTCGAGGCGATCCGCGAGCTGGTGCTGATGCAGACAGGGGAGTTGCTGATGCTCGCCCGACGCTTCTCGGGGCAGGGCAACGCACTTCCCGGGCTCTGCTTCGTGCGACGGTTGGCCAACCCCTCCACCTTCATGCGTCGCACGCGGCTGGGGGAGGAGATTCAACTGGCCTTCCGCCTCCGCCATCCCGCCATCGCCCAGGTGTTCCACCGCAAGGTGCACCAGGACGCGCTGCACGTCGTCATGGAGTACGTGGACGGCCCCTCACTGGAGACGCTGGTGAGTGCGGGCGTGGCGCGCGGCAAGCCTGTCTCCGAAGCCTTCGCCCTCTACGTCGGCGCGGAACTCGCGGAGGCGCTGCACCACGCGCACACGCTGACGGACGAGGATGGCAAGGGGCTGGGCATCATCCACCGGGACGTCAACCCCCGGCATGTGTACGTGGGGACTCACGGCGAGGTGAAGCTGGTGAACTTCGGCGCGGCCTATTCGCTGGTGGTGGGGCGAGAGGAGTCGCCCGCGAGCCTCGTCCGGGGCGATGTGGCCTATGCCTCGCCCGAGTACCTGGAGCGGTTGCCGCTCACACCGCGCTCCGACGTCTTCAGTTTGGGCGTGCTGCTGGTGGAGCTCTTCACCGGCAAGCACCCCTTCGACGTGCAGGACATCCCCCGTCAATCCGAGGGGATGAGCCCTCTCCACTCGGAGATCCTTCCCTCCCTGCCGCTGACGCAGATGCGGATACTGCTCGCGAGCTTCAGTCCAGCGGACGTCGAAGCGGCGGTGGAGAAGCTTTCGCCCGACGTGAAGCAACTGCTGCACGCGGCCCTTCGCGCCAATCCGGAGGAGCGCTTCGCCACGGCGGCGGACATGCGCGACGTCCTGCGCGTGGCCCTGGCGCGGCGACACCCGGGCTACGGGCGGCAGGAGGCCGCTGCGGAATGGGCCCAGGTGCTGGCCGAAGGCAGCGTCCTTCGTGACGCGGTGGAGTTCGGCGAGGGTGGTTTTTTCCAAGAGGGCCTGGAGGAGCACGAGCTGAAGGCGCTCGTGAAGAAGTAGTGCCTCAACGCGCCAGCGCGGAGGCGACGTGGAGGAGGGCGTCCAGATCCTCCTCCTCCAGCTTCTGGGCGAGGTGGAGGAGGCGGCGCAGCTTCGGCCCCTCTTCCTCCTGGGAGCGCTGAGACTTCCGCCCGCTGGCTTTCGGCGTCAGGCCCATCAACGTTTCGGGTGACACCCGCAGCTCTCCGCAAAGTCGGTAGAGGGAGGGGACACTGGGCAGCATCTTCCCGCGCTCCAGTCGGCTGTAGACGGCGTGCACCAGCCCGATGCGCTCGGCGACTTCGGCCTGCGTCAGTCCCAGGTGCTCGCGGGCGGCGCGTGCCGCGGTGCCAATGGTGATGGCCAGTTCTTCGTTCATGGAGGGTGCGGAGCGTATCCGAGAAGCCCGCGCCCGGTCCGCGCTACCTGGGCCTGGGGAGGAGGTGGAGAAGGGCACGCACCTGGGAGTCCTTCAGGTGGCGGATGCGAAGGAGGAGTTGGTGCCGGGCGGGGAACTCGCTGCGGGCAGCTACGGAGGGCCCGTGGCCCATCAACTCGTCCGGAGAGGCGCCCAGCGCGGCGCACAGGCGTTGGAGGGTGGAGACGCTGGGATGGATGAGGCCTCGCTCCATGCGGCTGTAGACGGCGGCGGCGAGCCCCACGCGCAAGGCGACTTCGGCCTGGGTGAGGCCCAACCGGGCGCGAGCGGCCCGCGCCGCGTTTCCGATGGTGCTGGCGAGTGGCTGGGAAACGGCGGGCAGCGGGGACGGGGCTGGCATGGCGCGAGGGTAGCGCATGGCAGGCCAAGGGTGAATGCTGGAGGTTGGGTGAAAATGAATGGATGCTGCGAGTCCATAAGAGGCCTCGCCCGCGAGGAGGGATTCCCGGGTTTCTCGCGCCTCTGGTAGCGTGCGCACGCCGTAGGGAGGACGTCGCATGCGAGTGGCCGGCAACCCCGAAAGTAGGACGCCATGAGGCCGCCGCCCGCCATCTGGGCGCCTGGGGCCCAGGTGCTGGGCTACACGGTGGAGAGGCAACTGGGGCAGGGCGGCTTCGGCACGGTGTACCTCGCGCGGTGCGAGGGCCAGTCGTGCGCGCTGAAGCTGTTGCACCTGAAGCGGGTGGGTGAGCGCGCGGAGCGTGAAGTCTCCATCCTCACCCGCCTGCGCCATCCCAACGTGGTGGGGATTCTGGGACATGGCTACTGGCCGGTGGCGGAGCCTCAGTTCGCCGTCATCGCGATGGAGTACGTCGCCGGGCGCCAGTTGGACACATGGGCCGATGAGGAGAACCCCACCGGGCGGCAGGCGGCGCGCGTGGCGCTGGACGTGGCGCGGGCGCTCGCCGCTGCGCACGCGGACGGGGTGGTGCACCGGGACGTGAAGGAAGCCAACGTCATGGTGCGCACCGCCGACGGCCTGGCCAAGCTTGTGGACTTCGGCATCGGCGACTACGAGGGCGCGCGCTCCCTGACGCAGGACATCCTGCCGCCAGGGACGCCGGACTACCGCTCTCCGGAGGCGTGGCGCTTCTTGCGAAGCCAACGGGACGTGCCGGGTGCCCGCTTCACGGCCGGCCCTTCGGACGATTTGTGGGCGCTGGGCCTCGTCTTCTACCGGCTGCTGACGGCTCGTTTCCCCTTCGATGGCCCGGATGCGAACACGTTGACGGAGGCCATCCTCTCCAGCGCGCCAACGCCGCCCCACGAGGTGAATGAGCGCGTGCCCTCGGTGCTGAGCGCCGTGTGCCTGCGGCTGTTGGAGAAGACGCCCGAGGTGCGGACGTCGAGTGCCCAGGCCGTTTGCGCGTCGCTGGAAGAGGCGCTACGCGGCGCCGACCCGATGTGGGATGTGCCTCTGTGCGAGGCCTACGACGAAGGATCAGCGACCACGGAAGGGGACGGGGACAGCTTCGAGAAGTGGCGCCATCGACCACGGCATCGGCCACGCCGGGGCAAGCGTGCGGCACGGGAGAAGCGGCCAGCTCCGCCTGCCGACGTAGAGCCGGACGCGGTGGCGGCTGCATCGCCTCACGTGACGACCGTGCGCGTGTCACCGCGGAGGATCCGTCGTCCGCGTGCCTGGGCGGCGCTGGCGCTGGCCGTGGTGCTTGTCGCCATGGGCGCGGTGCTGATGCGGTGGACGCCGCGCGTTTCGCGTCCCGAGCCCACCCGTCAGGAAGTAGCGCCCTCTGGCAAGTCGCCTCAAGCTGGTTTGGCCGCAGCTCCCATCCGGCCCGAGGCCATCGCTGCGGCCGTCGCTCTCCCCGCGACGCTTCAGGAGGTTTCAGCCACCGTGATGACGCAGCCGAAAGAGACGCAGCCCCTTCTGTTCCCCTCGAAGCCCGCGAAGAAGGGCATGGGCGTCATGGCCCGTGCTGTCGGCACGGTGGCGGCATGCACGGCGCTCGCGTGCCCAGGTCCGCAGGTGCGTCCGGCACCTCCTCCGGAGCCGTGTCCAAAGGGTGCTCTGAAGGCCATGGCGAAGCTGGGCATCGACATCGGTGACAAGCACGAAGCTGTTTTCACCCGTGACCGCCCGCAGTTCATCTCTGTTCGAGAAGGCCCTGCCCAGGTGACCTTGTACGGCGATTGGGAGGAAATGCCGAAAGGGACAGTTCTGGCTGGCCGGCTAATCGTGCGGGACCGCGTTTACGGGCGACTCACCTTGGCGACAACGCCGAAGGGCGACAGTTTTCCTGTCTGCCTGGAGGTCTACGACGTGCAAGACGGGGAACGAGGAATGGCACGCGAGCCCGGAAACGACTCACCCTCCAGTGCCCGTATCTTCACGAGCGAACGCGTGAAGGCGGTGAGCGAGTTTGAGTAGCAGCACCACCTGGGAGTAATTGTCGAGTGCCATCTTATTCTTTCGTCGTGCTCCTAGGGTTGCTGTTCGTAGCTGATACGGCAGTCGCTCAGGCAGAGGGGACAGCGTCGGTGCCGGGCGCACGCCGCATTGAACTACCGTCGGATGACGTTCAATTCGCACCCGAAATCGCGATCAGCTCGGGGCTCTCGACGGCACTCTTCTTCGATTCCGACTTGATGCGCGACAGTGTCGAGCTAGAGGGGCGGGATCGCTTCACACTCGTGGATGTGGGGCAAGCCACCATCCGCCTGGTGCCTTCGTCGCGTGTAACTCCAGGCGAGCGGTTTCGTCTGGTCGTGCGATTCAGGGATGGCGCAGCCCCCTTGAGCGCATTCTTCCTTCTTCGAATCCATCCGGCAAAGGCAGAGTCTCTCATTGAGGTCTATCGCGTGAAGCGGACGATTGAGACGTACCAGCAGGAAGCCCGCGAGGCTCATGCGGAATTGCTGCGCTGCCAAACTGAGAACGCAAGATTGATGGCTGAGCACGATTCTCCGGGAGGGCTGGCAGGCCTCATCTCCACCGGAGGAATGGACGAGCATGGTGTAACCGGGCGAGTCGTGATCAAGGACATCTCCCAATTACCTGGGAGTGACCTGACGGCCTCTTACGTCACGAGCTACCGCTCCACTACGGGCATGGCGGTGGACATCAAGTTGGACGTGAAGACTGGGGCTCAGCCATGGCTCGCGCAGGGCGCAACTCTCAAGGGCAAGGCCGGCGTGGAGTTGAAGGTGATCCGCGTGTGGCAACGCACGCCAATTCCAGGAGGAAACGACGGTCGAGTTGTCGTGGAAGCCGAGGCCTCACCAGAAACAACCCGAGGGCCCTTCACACTCAAGCTCTGGGAGGAAGACGGGCGGCGCACAGTCGTGTTCGGCAACGTGATGTTCCCCTAGGGAGCCCGTTGCTGATTCCTCGTCGTCCCTGACGGCGAGTTTTGCTGCCTCAGTCCTCGCCGTTACATGCTGCGCAGTAACGCAGCGGTAACGCAGTCGAGTGGACTGGTCTGGACGCGCCTGGACGCAGCAGGGTACGGTTTCCATGGGGCAGGTGGGGCGTAACCCCTCGGAAGCATTGGCGGTAGGGCACGGGAATCGAACTCGCCAGGGACTGCTCTCGCAGCCCCTCACCGGTTTTGAAGACCGGGCCGGCCACCAGGTCCGGAGGCCCTACCGCGCACGATTACTGCTTTTCGGACCGGGCCCCGTCAATCCACCTGATGGGCCCCATGGCTTCACTGACAGATGCCCGGACAGTCCGCGCTCGCCCCGGGTGCGCACGTATCGGA
The DNA here is from genome assembly GCF_026626765.1 of Corallococcus sp. bb12-1. Classification (NCBI taxonomy): domain Bacteria; kingdom Pseudomonadati; phylum Myxococcota; class Myxococcia; order Myxococcales; family Myxococcaceae; genus Corallococcus; species Corallococcus sp. bb12-1. The sequence continues at coordinate 455,677 of NZ_JAPNJZ010000007.1, forward strand.
CGGATCATCCACGCAGCTCGTCCCCGTCGCGCAACCGCCGAAGAGCCCGCCGCAACACCGGAGGTATCCCTGGGGCACGTCGCACGACGTCGAGAAGCTCTCGCACGTCCCCGTCGAGGAGCGCGCGAACACCACCACCTGCGGACAGATGATTGGCTCTTCCTCTCCGTCCCCCGTGCACGCCCCAAGCCCCAACACCGCCACTGCCATCAACCCCAGCTTCATCCAGGTTCGCATGGCGGACATCAGGGCAGGGGAGGGCGGCGCTAGTCCAGCCCCCGCTCCCAAAGGTCGTCCTCATCCAGACCCATCAGGTGCCCGACCTCGTGCATCACCGTGATGCCAATCTGTTCGATCAGCTCCTCACGCGTGCGCGCGAAGCGCTCCAGGTTGCGCTGGTACAGCACGATGGACGCCGGGAAGTGATCCGCCGCGTCCGTCACGCTGCGCTCGCCCACCGGCGTGCCCCGGAACACGCCCAGGATGCACGGCGACAGGGGCGGCTGCTGCCCCAGCAGATCCTCGTCAGACGGCAGGTCCTCCACCGCCAGCGTGACGTTGTCCATGTACTGCTTCACCTGCGCGGGCAGGGCGCGCATCGCGTCCTCCACCGCCCGGTCGAACGCCGCCTCCTCCAATGCCACCGGGGGCGGAAGCTCCTCGGGCGCCAGCACCTGCGCGCGGCCGAAGCGCTTCTTCGCCTCGCGCGCATCGCCCTTCCGCTCCGCGATGAGCCCCAGGTAGTGGTGTGCCCACGCCTCCTCCGGCGTGTCCTTCAGGACCCGCTCGAAGGCTTCCTGCGCGGGCGGGAAGCGGCACAGCTCGAACAGCGCGATGCCCCGCTCCAACTGCGCGTCTGGCGAGCGCGGCATGTGCTCCAGCGCCGCGTCCAGGCTCTTCAGCGCGGCCTCGCACTCACCCAACTGGTTGAGGCCCAAACCCTCCAGCAGAAGGAACTCGTAGACGAGCTCCACGTCGTCGGCCTTCTGCGCCAGCTTCCGGCCCCGGGCGCACCACTCCAGGCCTTCCTCCACCGCCTCCCGGTCCTCGCCCGTGCGGCAGACCAGGAACTCGGCCGCGCCAAAAAGGATCTCCAGGTCCTCCGGCGCCACCTTCAGGGCGGCCCCATAGGCCCGGCCCGCGTCCTCCAGCCGACCCACCTCCACCAGCGCCGCAGCCCGGTAGTGCAGGGCTTCTGGTGACTCCGGGACGTCCTTGAGGAGCGCTTCGGCCCGGGAAAGCGCGGCTTCGAAGTCCGTGGCCTCGAAGGCGTCCGCCACCTGGTCCAGTCGCGCGTCCACGCCCTGCGCCTCCCCTTGCTTCGCCGTGCGCTTCACCATTCGGGCGGGCAGCTAAGAAGCCGTGCTTCGCGTTGTCAACGACCGGCGTGGCTGTTACCTTCCAGCGCCCCGTTTTGCCCAAGTCACCGTGAACATCCTGGTCGTAGACGATGATTACGAGCTGTGCACCATGCTCTCTCGCTATCTGGAGATGCATGGCTACACCGTGTTCTCGGCGTCGGACGCCCTGCAGGCGCTGGACATCATGGAGCGGCACCCCGTGGGGCTGGTCATCACCGACTACCTCATGCCCCACCTGGACGGCATCTCCTTCACGGGCATGCTCAAGGCGGACCCGCGCTTCCAGTCCATCTCCGTCCTGATGATGACGGCCAGCAACGACGCCAACATCTCCGACCGGGGCCTGCGCAAGGGCGTGGCCATCACCCTCCAGAAGCCCCTGGACATGGGTCAGTTGCTGAACCTCGTGCGCTTCGCCGAGTAGCGCCCGGCAGGTCGCCCGAGCCCCCCGTCCGGGCGGGCTGGAAGGCGTCCGCGGGGCCACACGTTTGCCCCTTTCCGTTGACATCGTCGATGCGACCCTTATGTTGGCGCTCGACATGGCCGAGTGCTAACGGCCATCCCCATTCAAAGAAATTCCCCAAGTATTATCGGAGGTTGCGATGGCAGCGAAGGAAATCTTCTTCCACCAGAACGCGCGTGATTCCATCCTGCGCGGCGTAAGGATCCTGGCGGATGCGGTCGCGGTGACCCTGGGGCCCAAGGGCCGCAACGTGGTCATCGAGAAGAGCTTTGGCTCGCCCACCATCACCAAGGACGGCGTCACCGTCGCCAAGGAGATCGATCTCGAGAACCGCTTCGAGAACATGGGCGCCCAGATGGTGAAGGAGGTCGCGTCCAAGACCTCCGACAAGGCGGGCGACGGCACCACGACGGCCACCGTGCTGGCGCGGGCCATCTATGAGGAGGGCCTGAAGCTGGTGGCCGCCGGCCACAGCCCCATGGACCTCAAGCGCGGCATCGACAAGGCCGTGGAGGTGGTGGTCGCCGAGCTGAAGAAGATGTCCAAGACGACCACGGACAAGCAGGCCATCGCGCAGGTGGGCACCATCTCCGCGAACGGGGATGAGACCATCGGCCAGACCATCGCGGACGCGATGGAGAAGGTCGGCAAGGAGGGCGTCATCACGGTCGAGGAGGCCAAGGGCCTGGAGACGACCCTGGACGTCGTCGAGGGCATGCAGTTCGACCGCGGGTACGTGTCTCCGTACTTCGTGACGAACCGCGACCGCATGGAGGTCGTCATGGACGACCCCTACATCCTCATCAGCGAGAAGAAGGTCTCGTCGATGCAGGACATGATCCCCGTGCTGGAGCAGGTCGCGCGCTCGGGCAAGCCGCTGCTCATCATCGCGGACGACATCGAGGGCGAGGCGCTGGCCACGCTCGTGGTGAACAAGATCCGCGGCGTGCTGAACGTGGCCGCGGTGAAGGCGCCGGGCTTCGGTGACCGCCGCAAGGAGATGCTCAAGGACATCGCCACGCTGACGGGCGGCATGGTGGTGAGCGAGGAGCTGGGTCACAAGTACGAGAACCTGAACCTCACGGACCTGGGCCGCGCCAAGCGCATCACGGTGGACAAGGACAACACCACCATCGTGGACGGCAGCGGGCAGAAGGCGGACATCGAGGGCCGCATCAAGCTCATCCGCACCCAGATTGAGACGGTCACCAGCGACTACGACCGCGAGAAGCTCCAGGAGCGGATGGCGAAGCTCGTGGGCGGCGTGGCGGTCATCAACGTCGGCGCGGCGACCGAAGTGGAGATGAAGGAGAAGAAGGCCCGCGTCGAGGACGCGCTGCACGCGACCCGCGCGGCCGTCGAAGAGGGCATCGTCCCCGGCGGCGGTGTCGCCTACATCCGCAGCCTCAAGGCGCTGGATGGCCTGAAGCTGGGCGGCGAGCTGGACTTCGGCGTGGAGATCATCCGCAAGGCCCTGACGGAGCCCCTGCGCAAGATCGCCAGCAACGCCGGCGTCGAGGGCGCGGTCGTCATCAACAAGGTCAAGGAAGGCACCGGCGCGTTCGGCTTCAACGCCCGCACGGAGACCTACGAGGACCTGGAGAAGGCGGGCGTCATCGACCCGACCAAGGTCGAGCGCACCGCGCTGCAGAACGCCGCCTCCGTGGCGTCCCTGCTGCTCACCACCGAGGCGATGATCGCCGAGCGCCCGAAGAAGAAGGGCAAGGGCGGCGGCGGTGGTTCCGGCGGCGGCACGCCGGACTACGGCGGCGACGACATGGACTACTGAGCCCCGCGCTCAGTGAATCCCACTCGGGGCGGGCCTTGAAGGTCCGCTCCTTCGTGAGCTTCCGGCCCCGGTGGGCCTCGCGCACTGCGAGGCGCCCGGGGCCGGGGCATTTTCAGGGCGCGGACTTCTTGAACGCGAGCCCCAGCTCCCGGCTGAGCGCCGTGGTGTCGGAGAGCAGCTTGGGCAGGCACGCGGAGGCTCCGGCGCGCAGGGACGCCAGCGCGGTCTCCATCGTGAGGTGTTCGGCCAGCACCACGAAGGGCGTGCCCTGGCTGAGCGCGCGGCCCAACTCCAGCGCCTTCTTGCCGTACGCGGGCGCGAAGTCCCATGACACCACCACGCCTACGGGCGGCTCCAGCGCGGCCATCTCAGCGCTCACGATGATGCGCGCCTCCAGCCCCAGCAGGGCCAGGGCCTCTGAAATCTGCCGCGCCGTAGCGGGGTTGTCCTCCAGCACGTCCACCCGGCGCGTCGTGGGGCTCGGGACGGGGGCGGGCGCGGCCGGGGGCGCGTACAGGCCCTGGCGCAGGAGCGTTCGCACCTGGCGGATGTCGTCGAAGGGCTTGAGCAGGTAGTCCACCACGCCCAGTTGCAGCGCCTGCTGCGTCGTCACCAGCGACGGGTAGCCCGTCATCAGGATGACGCGCGAGGCGGGGTTGAGCCGCCGCGCGTGCTGGGCCAGCTCCAGGCCGGAGATGCCCGGCAGGTTCTTGTCCGTGACGATGAGGTCCACCGGGGTGGAGCGCAGCAGCTCCAGCGCGGCCTCGCCGGTGGCCGCTTCAATGACTTCGCACTCCTTGTCCATCAGGTCCTTGAAGACCATCCGGATGATGCCCTCGTCGTCCACCACCAGCAGGCGCTTGCGCTGCGGGAGCGGCGCGTCCGTGGGCGGAAAGAGCACGCGGAACACCGTGGCCGGCGGCGGCACCTCGTGCATCGCGGACGGGGGCGCGAGCGTTATCTGCGCGTGGTGCTCGTGCGCGATGCGCCGACACACGGCGAGGCCCAGGCCGGTGCCGCGCTTGTTGGCGGTGACGTAGGGCTCGAAGATGCGCGCTCGCAGCTCCTGGGGGATGCCCGGACCCCAGTCCGCCACGTACAGGGCGGGAGATGCGCCCTCGTGCGCCAGCCGCACCTTCACCCGGCCCCGGCCGGCCATGGCGTCGCGCGCGTTGTTGAGCAGGTTGAGCGTGAGCTGTTCGATGAGTCGCGCGTTGCCCAGGATGGTGATGTCCTCGGGCGCCTCCACCTCCAGGGAGATGCGCGCCGAGTCCGGGTTGACGCTGAACACCTTCGCCGCCGCCCAGATGGGCGCGGCCAGGGACTGCTTCTGCTGCGGGGCGGGTCGCTCGCTGGCCAGGCGGATGAAGTCGGAGACGATCTGCTCCATCCGCTCCACCTGCGCGAGCAGCAGCTTCAGGGGGCCGCTGGAGCCCCCCTCCTCGGCGAGCAGCTGAGCGTACGCCTTGGCGCCCAGCAGGGGCTGGCGCAGCTCATGGAGGACCTCCGCGGCGACCTGATGGGTATGGGCGTTGGCGCGCTGCAAGGCCACCGCCGCGAGTCTGGCCGCGGGCAGATCTCCTGCTTCCAGGGCCTGGAGCAGTTGCGCGAGCGGCGAGGGGGTCTCCATGCCGGGGAGCATGGCGGAGGCAGGTGTTCACGTGCAACGCACCCCCGGCGGGAATCGGTTGACCCCGTCCTCGCTCGCACGGATGCTCGCGGCCACCTTCCAAACCGGGGTCCGGACGGCGACGTTGCGCGCGCCCGGGTGGCCGGTCCCCCTGTCGCTGAGGTCCGCATGCCGCAGACGAACCCGTTCCACTCGTTGGTGCCCCGGAAGCTGACGGACTCCGAACTGGCCCGCTCCATCCGGCTCAACATCGAGGCGGAGCTGGACGCCATCAACCTCTACGCCGCGCACCTGGATGCGACGGACAACGAGGAGGCCAAGGCGATCCTGCGCCACGTCATGGACGAGGAGCGCGAGCACGCGGCCCTGTTCTGGCAGCTCATCGCCCGGCTGGATCCCGCGCAGGCCCAGCACGACCGCGACGCTTCGCAGAAGTACCGCCTCATCACCACCGGCGCGTCCCACGAGGAGGTGGAGGCGGTGGGCGAGGGTGGCAGCGTCGCGGAAGTGGATCCGGAGCTGCCCAAGCGCCTCACCGTGGGCAGCCTGCGCAAGTAGGCGCCGTGGGGCCGGAAGCGTCCCCGCGTGGCCCCCGGGCGGGATGAGGCCCGGGCGGTCCGGGCACCTTCAGCCCTGCGGGTTCGGAGTCGGCGGGCCCTGGCGACGCTCGGCCGGGGTGGCCTCAAGGTCCTGCGCCGCCATGTAGACGACGTTCCGGCTGCCGCGCTTGCCCCGGTACATCGCCCGGTCGGACAGGTCCAAGAGGGTGTCCTTGTCCTGGGCGTGTTCGGGGAAGCTGGCCACGCCGATGCAGGTGGTGAGCTTGAGGGCCAGCCCTTCGCGACCCAGGAACTGGTGGGTCTCCATGGTGCGCCGGATGCGTTCGGCCACCTTGAGGGCGCCTCCGGAGTCGGTGCCTCGCAGCAGCACCACGTATTCATCGCCGCCGAAGCGCGCCACCACGTCCGGGTCGCGCACGCAGCCCTTGAGCACGCGCGCGGCCTCCACCAGCACCCGCGAGCCCACCAGGTGCCCGTGCGTGTCGTTGATGGACTTGAAGCGGTCCAGGTCCAGGAACAGCAGGGAGAAGGGCCGCTGCGTCTGCACGGCTTCGTTCACCTCGCGGTCCAACACGAGCTGCAGGTAGCGCGTGTTGAACAGGCGGGTGAGGTCGTCCACGTACGCCAGGTCCTCCACGGCGGCGAAGCGCCCCAGGTTGCGCAGGGCCAGCGCCCAGTTGCGCACGAGGAAGCTCACCGTCTCCGGGTGGTGCTCCGGGGGCGCGCTGTCGTGGAAGAGCACCGCGTGGCCCAGCACCGTGTCGCCGTCCACGGCGGGGAAGGTGTGGGTGCGCGGCCAGGGCACCTGGAGCCCGTCGAGCACCAGGGGCTCGCGCGAGTTGGACAGCCGATCGATGAGCACCGGCAACAGCGTGTCGTGCAGGTCCTCCGGCAGGCCGCGCATGCCGTGCGCGCGGAAGCCGGCGGTGGGAGCGCGCTCCAGGAGCATCACGGCGGAGGCGTTGGCCATGGACTCCAATGCCTCGGAGGTGGCCGTGGCCAGCCGTTCGCGGTCGAGCGTGGTGGCGATCCGCTGGCCCGCCTCCAGGAGCGCGACGTGCTGGCGCAGGGAGGCGTTCTCGCGCATCAGGTCGCGCGTGGTGAGCGCGCGGCGCAGGGCGTGTTGCAGGGCCTCCGGCGCCACGGGCTTGACCAGGTACTCCGCCGCGCCGCTCTTGATGGCGCGCACGGCGGGGGCGACCTTGTCCAGGCCGGTGATGACCACCACCTCCACGCCGGGGTAGCGCTCGCGCACGTGGCGCAGCACTTCCATGCCGTCGCCGCCGGGCAGGATGAGGTCGGTCACCACCGCGTCGAACCGCTCCGCGGAGAGGGCGGCCTTCGCGTCCGCCACGGTGGGAACGGCCGTGACGATGTGTCCCGCGGCCGTGAGGTAGTCGCCGTAGAGATTGCGAGCGATCTTTTCGTCGTCGACGAGGAGCAGTCGCGCCATGACTGTTCACGGCTTAGCACCAAGCCCCGGAACGCTGCTAGGGTCCCCACCCGTGTCCCCCTTTGAAAGCGGACGCCGGCTCTGCCTTCTGGTCGAGGCCGGTGAGACGCGCTACGCCGTGGAGGCCACCTCCGTGATGGAGGTCGCCATGCCGGGCGCCCGAGGCACCAGCCTGCGGGGCGTGCTGGAGGTGAAGGACCTGTCCGCGCTGCTCGGCGGGCCGCCGGAGGACGTGCCGGGCATGGTGGTGGTGCTGGACGTCAGCCCCACGCTCGCGGTGCGGGTGCGTTCGGTGGTGGAGGTCGCGGACGTGGCGCGGGATCCGTTCTTCCTCCTGCCCCCGGGTCTGGCGGACTCGCTGGCGCCCTTGAGCCGGGGCGCGGTGCTGCACAAGGACCGGCTGTACCTGGAGCTCATCGTGGAGGCGCTGCCCCACCGGGTGGGCCCCCGGGCCGCGCCCCCCGAACCCCGGCCCGTGCACTGGGCGGACGTGCCGCCGGAGCGTGCGCTGGTGCTGGAGTCGCAGGGCGTGCTGTTCGGCGTCCCATTGAGCAGCGTCTCCCAGGTGGTGCCCAAGGGCGTGTCCTTCAGCGTGCTGCCGGTGCAGAGCGGGCCGGTGGCCGGCGTCTACCCGCATGCGCAGGCCCTGTGGCCCATCTGTTCGGTTCCGGCGCTCCTGGGCGCGCCTGCGTTGGCGGAGGAATTGTTCGTCCTCACGGAGCTGGCCGGGCGGACCGTGGGGCTGGCGGCCACCCGGGTGCTTGGTGTCCTGCAAAAATTCAAGCCCGCCGAGCTGATGGGCACGTTCAAGGCACCGGGTCTGCCGGATCCCGTGATGTTCCTGGATCTGCAGCGCATGTTTTCTTGATCGGCCAGATGCGCGAACCCTAAGCTTCTCCGATTGACACAGGGCCGGCAGGCAGGCTTGCTCGCCCGAAATCTCAAACGAATTCAGGGGGGTATGCGCCCCCCGAGGCCGGAGCCGATGCCCAAGAATCTACTGATCGCTGACGACTCGCTCACCATCCGCAAGGTGATCGGGATGATCTTCGCGACGGAAGACTTCCAGGTGACCGCGGTGGACAACGGGCTGGACGCCATCACGCGGACGCGTGAGCTGCGCCCGGACGTGGTGCTCGCCGACGTGATGATGCCCGGAAAGAGCGGCTACGAGGTGTGCGAGGCGCTCAAGAGTGACCCCTCCACCCAGGCCATTCCGGTGATGCTGCTGGCCGGAACCTTCGAGGCGTTCGACGAGAACCGCGCCAAGGCCGCCCGGGCGGATGACCACATCACCAAGCCCTTCGAGAGCCAGATCCTCCTCGACAAGGTGAAGGCGCTGGTGGGCCAGAAGTCCAACACGATGCCTGCGTCCGCCGCGACGCGCGTCTTCCCGCAGACGACCGCGCCCGTGCCGCCCCAGGCCGCCGCGCCGCAGCCGCCTGCCGCCGCGCCTCCGGGTGCGCGTCCTCCCGGGCCGGGTGCGCCGCCTCCGGGCATGGCGCGTCCGCCTCCGGGCGCACCGCCTCCGGGTGCACGTCCTCCCGGGCCGGGTGTGCCTCCGCCTCCGGGCATGGCGCGTCCGCCTCCGGGCGCTCCGCCTCCGGGTGCGCGTCCTCCCGGGCCGGGTGTGCCTCCTCCGCCGGGCATGGCGCGTCCGCCTCCGGGCGCTCCGCCTCCGGGTGCACGTCCTCCCGGGCCGGGTGTGCCGCCGCCTCCGGGCATGGCGCGTCCGCCTCCGGGCGCACCGCCTCCGGGTGCGCGTCCTCCGGGTCCTGGCGTGCCGCCGCCTCCGGGCATGGCCGCGCGTCCTCCGGGCCCTGGCGCTCCGAACATCCCGGGTGGGTTCCCGCGTCCTCCCGCCGGGGGCACGCCGCTGCCGCCCTCGCACGCGCCCGCGGCGGTTCCGCCGGCCGCCCGTGCACGGGATCCGTTCGGTCTGGGGGCTCCGGCCGCGGCGCCTGCCGCCGTGCAGGCCCGCCAGGAGAGCATCCGCATCGAGGACTCGCTGCCCGAGCACAGCGGCGCGGAGGAGATCTCCCTCGACATCGGTGGGCCCACGCCGGCCGCCGCGCCCTCGCGCCGTCCCGCGGATGGGGGCGAGGCCCTGCTTCGCGAGGCCCTGTCGAAGGCCTCCCGCGAGGTCATCGAGAAGATCGCCTGGGAGGTCGTACCGCAGTTGGCGGAGACCATCATCCGGCAGGAGCTCGAGCGGCTCATCAAGGACCGCGAGACCCAGCATTGATTCGCAGTCCCCTCTGATTCCCCGCCGGCCCCGTCGGGGGCCGGCCGTCTTCAATGACTGACACGACTGAACTGTCCAAGGCCTACGAGCCCTCCGAAGTGGAGGCGCGGTGGTACAACCACTGGCTGGAGCGCGACTACTTCCGCGCCGAGCCCACTTCCGCCAAGCCGCCGTTCAGCATCGTGCTGCCGCCGCCCAACGTCACGGGCAGCCTGCACATCGGCCACGCGCTCACCGCGACCATCCAGGACATCCTCACGCGCTGGAAGCGCATGAGCGGCTTCAACGCGCTCTGGCTGCCGGGCACGGACCACGCGGGCATCGCCACGCAGATGGTGGTGGAGAAGGAGCTCAAGAAGTCCGAAGGCAAGAGCCGCCACGACCTGGGCCGCGAGGCGTTCCTCGAGCGCGTCTGGACGTGGAAGGGCAAGTACGGCGCGCGCATCGGTGAGCAGCACCGCTACCTGGGCGCGTCGCTGGACTGGAGCCGCGAGCGCTTCACCATGGACGAGCAGTCCTCGGCTGCGGTGCGCGAAGTCTTCGTCCGCCTGTACGAAGAGGGCCTGATGTACCGGGCCCAGAAGCTCATCAACTGGTGCCCGTCCTGCCGCACGGCCTTGAGCGACCTGGAGGTCGAGCACGAGGAGAAGAACGGCTCGCTCTGGCACATCCGCTACCCGGTGAAGGGCACGGACCGCACGCTCACCGTGGCGACGACGCGCCCGGAGACGCTGCTGGGTGACACCGCCGTCGCCGTGCACCCGGACGACCCGCGCTACGCGGATCTCGTGGGCAAGAGCGTGGCGCTGCCGCTCACCGACCGTGAGATTCCGATCATCGCGGACGGCGAGCTGGTGAACATGGAGTTCGGCACCGGCGTGGTGAAGGTCACGCCCGCGCACGACTTCAACGACTACCAGACGGGCCTGCGCCACAAGCTGCCGATGCTGTCCATCCTGGACGAAGCGGCGCGGATGACGAAGGACACCGGCAAGTACGCCGGGCTGGGGTCCTCCGAGGCGCGCACGCAGGTGCTGGCGGACCTGACGGAGCTGGGCCTCCTGGAGAAGGAAGAGCCCCACAAGCTGAGCGTGGGCACCTGCCAGCGCTGCACCACGGTGGTGGAACCGCGCCTGTCGCCGCAGTGGTTCATCAAGATTGAGCCGCTGGCGAAGCCGGCCATCGAGGCGGTGGAGCAGGGCCGCACGAAGTTCGTCCCCGAGTCCTGGACGAACACGTACTTCCACTGGATGCGCAACATCCACGACTGGTGCGTGAGCCGCCAGCTGTGGTGGGGCCACCAGATCCCCGCCTGGTACTGCGAGGCGTGCAGCCCCGCGGGCGAGGAGCGTTCGCTGGACAGCGCGGCGGTCATCGTGTCGCGCACCACGCCGGAGTCCTGCCCGAAGTGTGGCGGCACGAAGCTGGTGCAGGACCTGGACGTGCTGGACACGTGGTTCTCGTCCGCGCTGTGGCCGTTCTCCACGCTGGGCTGGCCGCGCCAGACGCCAGAGCTGTCCACGTTCTACCCGACGTCCGTGATGGAGACGGGCCACGACATCATCTTCTTCTGGGTCGCCCGGATGATGATGATGGGCCTGCACTTCATGGGCGATGTGCCCTTCCGCACCGTGTACCTGCACGCGATGGTGCGCGACGAGAAGGGCGAGAAGATGTCCAAGGTGAAGGGGAACGTCATCGATCCCCTGGACGTCATCCTTGGCGCGAAGGTGGACGCGCTCCAGCCGTCGCTGCGCAACCGCTTCCCGCAGGGCATGCCCGCGTTTGGCGCGGATGCGCTGCGCTTCACGCTGGCATCGGCGACGCAGCAGGGCCGGGACATCAAGCTGTCCATGGACCGGCTGGGTGGCTACAAGGCGTTCTGCAACAAGCTGTGGAACGCCAGCCGCTTCGCCCTGATGAACATGGGCGACTTCAGCCTGGACAAGACGCCGCTGGAGGGCCGCACGCTGACGCTGGCGGACCGGTGGATCCTCTCCCGGTTGCAGAAGGCCACGCAGGAGACGTGGGCATCGCTGGAGGTGTACGGCTTCGCGGAGGCGGCCTCCACGCTGTACCAGTTCCTGTGGGCGGAGTTCTGCGACTGGTACATCGAGCTGGCGAAGGGCTCGCTGTACGGCGAGGACCCGGAGGCCAAGGACACCACGCGCGCGGTGCTGGTGTACTGCCTGGATCGCATCCTGCGGCTGATGCACCCGTTCATGCCGTTCATCACCGAGGAGATCTGGCAGAAGCTGCCGATGTCCCGGCCCACGGAGAGCATCTGCATCGCGGCGTATCCGGAGCTGGACGCGGCGCGCGTGGATGCGTCCGCGGAAGCGCAGATGGCGCCGGTCATCGCGGCCATCGAGGGCGTGCGCACGCTGCGCGGTGAGAGCAACCTGCCGCCGTCCGCCAAGGTGAAGGCGGTGGTGCAGAGCCCGGACGCGACGACGCGCGATCTGTTGGAGCGCTGGCGCGCGTACCTGATGCCGCTGGCTGGCCTGTCGGAGGTGCACGTGGGCCCGCCGGGCGCCAAGCCTCCGCAGGCGGCGGCGTTCGTCAGCGGCAATCTGGAGATCTACGTCCCGCTGGCGGGTCTCGTGGATCTGGACGCGGAGCGCGACCGCCTGAAGAAGGAGATCGCCCGCGCCGAGCAGGAACTCACCAGTGTGCAGCGCAAACTGGACAACCCGAGCTTCGTGGCCCGTGCTCCGCCGGACGTGGTGGCGAAGGACAAGGCCCGGGTCGAGGAGCTCCAGGAGCGCACGGTCAAGCTGCAGGATCACCTCCAGCGCATCGCCCCGGAGCCCCCCATGTCCGAGCCCGAGACGCCGTCGCCGTTACCGGTCAGCACCGAGTCCGAGACCTCCACCCTCGCGGCGTCCGAAAGCGCGCACGTGAAGGTGGCCACAGAACCCAAGGCGTCGAAGGACGACGTGAACCTGGGCCAGGAGCTGAAGGGTGAGATGGAGGCGGAGGCCGCCGGGGAAGTCGCCCAGACCGCCGACCCCGTGGTGGAGGACGCGCTCAACAAGCTGCGCGAAGGCACCAAGGAAGGGCTGTCCGCCGCGGATCACCACGACCTGGGCGTCGCGTACATGAGCATGGGCCTCGTGGACGATGCGATGCGCGAGTTCGACCGGGCCAAGGAGGGTGGCGACACCCGCGAGGCTCCGGAAGGCACCGTGAAGAAGCTGGCGGGCAAGAAGGCCGCGTCCGCGAAGAAGGCCCCGGCGAAGAAGGCCGCGTCCGCGAAGAAGGCTCCGGCGAAGAAGGCCGCGTCCGCGAAGAAGGCTCCGGCGAAGAAGGCCGCGGGCAAGAAGAGCGCGGCGAAGAAGGCTCCGGCGAAGAAGGCGGCGGGCAAGAAGGCCGCGGCGAAGAAGGCCACCCGGGGCAAGCCGGCCGCGAGGAAGGCGGCGGGCAAGAAGAGCGCTGTGAAGAAGGGTGGTGCCCGCAAGGCGCCGGCCCGGAAGACCTCCGCGAAGACGGCGGGCAAGAAGGCCGGGGCGAAGAAGTCCCCGGCGAAGAAGACCACCCGGGGCAAGCCGGCGGCCCGCAAGGCCCGTCGGTAGGAGGCGGAAGTGCAGCAGGACTATCTCGATCGGCTCATCGCGCTGTCCCTGGACGAGGACCTTGGCGCGGCGGGGGACGTCACCTCGCTGGCGGTGGTCCCCGCCGATGCGGAGGGCAGTGGGGAGCTGGTCGCGAAGGAGCAGATGATCATCGCCGGCCTGGACGCCTTCGTCCGCGTCTTCCACATGGTGGACGCGGAAGTGGAGGTGGAGGTCCTCAAGCAGGACGGCAACGAAATCAAACCGAAGGTGGTCGCGGCGCGCGTCCACGGCAAGCTGCGCTCGCTGCTCGCTGCCGAGCGCACCGCGCTCAACCTGGTGCAGCGCGCGGCCGGCATCGCGACGTTGGCCCAGCAGGCGATGACGTCCGTGCGGGGCTCGAAGCTGCGGGTGCTCGACACGCGCAAGACGCCTCCGGGCATGCGTGGACTCGCGAAGCACGCGGTGCGCATGGGCGGGGCGTCCAACCACCGCTTCGGCCTCTTCGACGGCATCCTCATCAAGGACAACCACATCGCGGCGGTGGGCGGTGACATCACCGAAGCCATCAGCCGCGCGAAGCTGAACGGCCCCCGCCTGGTGAAGATCGAAGTGGAGGTCACCAACTTCAAGCAGCTCGCGGAGGCCATCGCCGCGGGCGCGGACGTCGTCATGTTGGACAACATGGACGACGCGCAGATCCGCGAAGCCGTGAAGCTGGCGGCCGGCCGGGTCCCCATCGAGGTCTCCGGCGGCGTCACGTTGGACCGGCTGCCCCGGCTGGCGAAGCTGGGCGTGGACTTCGTGTCGATGGGCGCGCTGACGCACTCGGCGCGGGCCATGGACCTGTCGCTGGAGATCCAGACGACGAAGAAGTCCCCGCGCAAGCCTCGTGCGACGGCGCAGGGCTGACGCGGTTCCTCATTGGACGAAGTGAAGGGCAGTCCTGGGGGCCGGCTTCTTGAAGATTCGCTTGGAGAAGCTACGAGAGGTGGCACGCGTCGCGGTCCGAGAGGCTTTGACGCGCTGCCCGCCGGTCCCCGCACGCCTCCGGCAGGAGTTGACGCTCGGCGTGGAGATCGCCGGTGATGAGCGTGTCTTCATCCTCTACAACGCTGGAGAGCGGCCCGAGGATGCGCTCTTCATCGCACGGGCTGTCCTGGATGTCTCGACTGGGGAGGTCAAACAGGTCGAGGTGTTTCCCGAGAATTGGACATGAAGGTGCTCCTCCAGAGCGCCTTCATTTCACCAGCGCCTCCGCGCGCGGCTTGCCTTCCGCCGACGCAGGCATGCCCATCTCCAGCAGCGCGGACAGCGTGGGCGCCACGTCCACCGGGTCGATCTCCTGGAAGTACATTCCAGGCTTCACACCCCGGCCTGAGAACACCACCGGCACCTGTGACTCATAGGAGTAGGGCACCGAGTGGTTGGTGCCACGCGGATAGTCGGTCACGACCTGGAACGGCTTCGGCATGAAGAGCACGTCCCCGCTGCGCTCCGGGTAGTAGCCGCGCCGCATCGGCGCCACGAGGCCCGCGGTGTCCTGCGCCATGTCCAGGTCGTCGCGGGCCACCGCGGTCACCGCGAAGGGCTGCTTCGCGAGCCACGCCGCCGCTGTGCGCCGGACCGCGACGCCATCCACCTGACCTGACTCCAGCGCCTTGCCCCCCAGGTACGCGTCCAGGCCCAGGATGCTCACCGTCACGTCGACGCCGAACTTCGTGCGCAGCTCCTTCGCCAGCGCCTTGGACACCTCCACGGGGTTGATGCGCGCCGCGGGGACGCCCGACGCGGCCCAGGCCTCCGGGATCTCCGCGCCCCCATGGTCCGCCGACAGCGCGATGAGCAGGTTCGCCCGCCCTCCTGCCGCTCGCTCGGCGGCGGCGATGAGTTCGCCCAGCGCCTGATCCAACCGCAGCAACGAGTCCTGCATCTCCCACGAATACGGACCGAAGGCGTGGAACGTCTCGTCCGTGCCGCTGAAGCTCACCGCGAGCAGGTCGGGGATGCCGTCCTTGCCAAGGCCCTCGCCCTCCAGCGCCGCCTTCGCCGCCTGGACCAGCAGGTCATGCGAGAAGGGCGACACGGCGAAGGCCTTGTAGGACTGGGGGCCAGGCGCCGTGAGCCCGTTGCGCAGGGAATGGGGGAACGCGCGGCCCATGCCGTAGGCGTCGGGCTCCGTGGCGCGATCATCCTCACCGACGTACTCCGCGCGCGGACGCAGCAGCTCCCACGTCTTGCCAAAGGACGCGTCCGCCAGCTTGCGCGCGTTGAGCGCCTGCACCCACGCGGGCACGGACTTCGCGTACCAGGTGCTCGTCACCATCTGCCCCGTGGCTCCGTCGAACCACCACGCCTGCCCCGTCCGTCCCGCGAGGGGAATGGCCGCGCGCGCCTTGAACGACAGCGCCACCACCTTGCCCCTTCCCTGCGTGGCCCCGAGCAGCCGGTCCGCCAGCGTCTCCGCCATCAGGTTCGCCGGACTGGCGTCGGCCGTGGGGACGGTGACGCCTCCCAGGATTTGATGCGTCGGGTCCATGTAGACCTGCACGCTCTGGCCCGTCGCCCGGTCCTGGACGTCGTTGTCCACGATGCCGTGGCGCCAGGGGTTCGCGCCAGTGGCCAGCGTGGCATGACCCGGTGCGGTACGGGCCTTCGCGTAGGCATACCGGGCGTAGGGGTAGTACGCCCCCGTGTCGAGCAACTTTCCCAGACCGCCCGTGAGACGCGGACGGTTGCGCAGCAGCAGGTCGCTGCCCAGCGCATCCACGCTGATGAACAGCGTGAGCTTCGGGGCCTTGGCCGAGGCGGGCAGGGCGGACAGGGCGGACAGGACGGCCAGGGTGGGGAGCAGACGCGACATGGCGGACAGCCTCTCCGGCCGGATGGTCAGAAGCAACCAACATGCGTCCCCGCCGCTTGGACCCGTCACCCCGCCCTGATATGGGCGGCCCAATGGTCGAGGCACGGCTGCGCGTCATCTACGGCGACACGGATCAGATGGGGGTCGTGTACTACGCGAACTACTTCCGCTACTTCGAGTTCGCGCGCAGCGAGTTCTTCCGGGCCCACGGTGGCAGCTACCGCGAACTGGAGAGCACCGGCCTGCTGCTGCCCGTGGTGGAGGCGAGCGCCCACTACAAGGCCTCCGCGCGCTACGACGACCTGCTCGTCGTCCGCACCACGCTCAGCGAGTTGCGTCATGCGTCCCTCGTGTTCACCTACGAGTTGCTGCGCGACGGCGAATCCCCCACGCTCCTGTGCACCGGCCGCACGATGCACGCCTGCGTGGGGCGTGACGGCAAGCCCCGGCGCATGCCCGAAGCCATCTCCCGCCTGAAGGCCCTGGACGCCGGCTGAGCCCGGGCCCCTCTCTGATTCCCCATCCCGAATTTCCCGAACGAGGAGCACCACAATGGATCGCAACCTGGCAATGGAGGTCGTGCGCGTCACCGAGATGGCGGCCATCGCCTCCGCCCGCCTCATGGGCCGCGGCAACAAGAACGAGTCGGATCAGGTGGCCGTGGACGCGATGCGGCGCGCCTTCGACGCGCTGAACATCGACGGCACCGTCGTCATCGGGGAGGGCGAGCGCGACGAGGCGCCCATGCTCTACATCGGCGAGCGCGTGGGCCGCCGTGAGCCGGGCGCCCCGGAGGTCGACATCGCCCTGGACCCGCTGGAGGGCACGAACCTCTGTGCCTACGGCCGTCCGGGCTCCATCTCCGTCGTGGCCATGTCCAGCCATGGTGGCCTGCTCAACGCGCCCGACACGTACATGGAGAAGCTCGCCGTGGGGCCGCGCGCGAAGGGCGCCATCGACCTGACCAAGTCGCCCACGGAGAACCTGCGCGCCATCGCGGAGCGCATGAAGGTCTACGTGGAGGACCTGACCGTGATGACGCTCGACCGTGAGCGCCACGCCGACCTCATCAAGGAGGTCCGCGCCGCGGGCGCCCGCGTCCGGCTCATCGAGGACGGCGACGTGGCGGGTGCCATCGCCACCTGCTTCGAGGGCACCGGCGTGGACGTGCTGATGGGCATTGGCGGCGCGCCCGAAGGCGTCATCGCCGCGGCGGCCATCCGCGCCACCGGCGGCGACATGCAGGGCCGGCTGGTGCCGCGCAACCAGGGCGAAATCGAGCGCGCGAAGAAGATGGGCATCACCGACATCCACAAGATCTACACCGCCGAGGAGCTGGCGAAGGGTGAGGTGATGTTCGCCGCGACGGGCGTCACCACCGGTGACTTCCTCAAGGGCGTGCGCTTCTTCGGCGGCGGCTGTGAGACGCACTCCGTCGTCATGCGCAGCAAGACGGGCACCGTCCGCTTCATCCAGTCCGTGCACAAGTTCGACAAGAAGCCGGGCTACGCGCTGTAGCCTTCCCTCTCACCCGGAGACACCCTCATGGCCGGCGCCACGCGCACCATCACCATCAATGCTCCCGTCGAGAAGGTCTTCGACATCATCACCGACTACGATCGCTACGCGGAGTTCCTGTCGGAGGTGAAGAAGGTCTCCACCTCGCAGCGCCAGGGCAACATCGTCCAGGTCCACTACGAGGTCGATGTGGTGAAGACCATCCGCTACACCATCAAGGTCACCGAGGAGCGCCCCAAGCGCATGTCCTGGACCTTCGTGAACGGCGAGGTCATGAAGGACAACAAGGGCAGCTGGACCCTGGAGCCCGAAGGCGAGGGCAAGACGCGCGCGACCTACAACGTGGAGATGGCGCTGGGCATGCTGGTCCCCAAGGCCATCGTCAACGGACTCGTGGACAACCAGCTCCCCAAGATGCTGGAGGCGTTCAAGCGCCGCGCTGAATCGCTCTGATGTCCGTGGGCCTCTGACGGCTCGCGTCAAAGTCCGCCTGTCTGTCTGTTTCCCGGTGCGACTTTCGTCGTGCAAGGGGCAGGGAGGCAGGCGGGCGCTTTTTGGCCGGGAACGTGCCGCGAATGCCCGCGAGGGTCACCTGAGACGGGTTGGGTTGCGGCGCGGCGCGGCCGCATTAGGATCAGGCAAATTTTGAACGTCCGCTGGGTTTCCCATGACATCCGCGCCACGGTTGCTCTGGCTGGGATGTCGGGAGGTGGACGAGCAGCCATGCAGAATCATGGCGGCGCACCCAGAAAGGAACCGGGGTTCTTAATTTGCATCAAATGGAAGTGGAAGTGGTAAGGGGGCGGGACGGCGGGCGTACATCGGGGTACGTAGGCTGAGGGAGAGACCGAACCCATGCTCGACGCTTTCATTATCGAAGAGATCAAGCGCCGCGAGCGGCTCCGCCGCGAGAACTACGAGCGCCCGGTGGTGGAACTCCCACTGCCTGTTCCCGATGACCGTCCCCACCGGCGGACGGACACCGAGGAAGACAAGCCGTCACGAGGCGTCGTCGTCATCGACCTCTGAGACGCACACCCATTCCCGTGGCCTTCCAGCCACGGCGTGTCCCGAAGCCCACGGTCAGGTCGCCCTCAAGGTGGCCTTCCGCGGGCTTCTTGCTTGCGGGCCTGGGATGACGCCGCGCAGTACCTAACCCGGCGCCAGCAGCAGCAGGTGCCGGGGGTGGTACACCTCCCACATCACCGTTCCCTTCTGGTACGGGTTGTAGGGCTGGCACGCCAGGAGGACCTTCTGGCGCCACTCCTCGGGCAGCGCGCCCTCGCCGTGGAAGGCGCCCACCAGCGCTCCGGTGACGGCGGCGTGCAGCTCCGTGTCGCCGCCCCGGTGGATGACGTCCAGGAGCGCCGCTTGCGGCGTGGGCACGTGAATCAGTTCCCAGAAGGCCAGCCGGAAGGCGGCCCGGACCGCGTTGTTGCCGGGGCGGTGCATGTGCAGCTCCGGGCCATAGAGCTGCGGGTCCTTCTGGGCCGCCAGGGCCAGGTCCTCGCGCAGGAGCATGGAGGCGCGTGCCACCTCCTGGACGAAGTCCGGCTCCTGCCGCGCCAGGGTGGCGCCGGCCAGGGAGATGCCCGTCTCGGCGGCGGGCAGCAGGTCCTCCACCTTGAGGTTGGGGCCGCCCGTCACCGCCTTGGCGATGGCGGCGCACAGCCCGGCGCTGGCGAGCTGGCTGCGCGGGTCGAAGTGGGTGAGGGCGGTGTCCTCCATGGCCGCCTGCGCCAGGGCGAAGGGGTCCTTGGCCAGCAGGACGCCCAAGGGCACCACCCGGGCGAGCGCCCCGGCGTTCGCCACGCGCCGGAAGTTCTTCAGCCAGACGCGCTTGCCGGCCCCCCGGACGGCGTTGGCCAGCCCCGTGTCGCACTCCTCCAGGACCTCCTTCATGGGGTCCGTGACGGCGAAGGCGTTTGGCTGCCAGGCCCGGTAGCGGCGCAGCGCGTCCGCCGCGTCATAGCGCTTCATGTCGCGCAGGCTGAGCGTCAGCGCCACGGCGAGCTGGGTGGGTTCGCTCACCTGTCCCTTTTTCAGCTCATGGGGGCCGCCGCCGTGCAGGTCCTGGTAGGGGCCCACGGCGAGCTCGGGGAAGGCCGGCGCGTAGAAGGGGCGGCCCGCCGTGGGGATGGCCAGGGCGTTGCCCACGGCCAGGCCCATGAGGGCGCCCCGGGCACGCTGGCCGGGAAGCGGGTCCGGGCCCGTGAGGCGGCGCTTGGGAGGAGGAGGCATTCGGCGGCTGGACACTGTAGCAGTCTGGAATACGAGCGCGCTTGCCCGTTCCCGCCGTGCCTCATAGAACCGGCGCCCTATGACCGAGATCGCTCAAATCCTGGCGCGTGAAGTGCTCGATTCCCGTGGCAACCCGACCGTGGAGGCCGAGGTCCTCCTCGTGAGCGGCTCTCGTGGTCGTGCGACGGTGCCCTCCGGCGCCTCCACCGGCGAGCACGAAGCGCACGAGCTGCGGGACGGGGACAAGCAGCGCTACCTGGGCAAGGGCGTGCTCAAGGCCGTGGACCACGTGCGCGACACGATTGGCCCCGCGCTCGTGGGCATGGACGCCGTGGACCAGGTGGCCCTGGACGCGCGGATGATTGAGCTGGACGGCACGCCCACCAAGGCGAAGCTCGGCGCCAACGCCATCCTCGCCGTCTCCATGGCCGCCGCGCGCGCCGCGGCGGATGCGCACGCCCTGCCCCTGTACCGCTACGTGGGTGGCCTCCAGGCGCGCACGCTGCCCGTGCCGTTGATGAACATCCTCAACGGCGGCGCGCACGCGGACACCCGCGTGGACGTGCAGGAGTTCATGGTGGTGCCCGCCGGCGCGAAGTCCTTCGCGGAAGGCCTGCGCTGGGGCGCGGAGGTGTTCCACGCGCTCAAGAAGATCCTGAAGAACCGCAAGCTCGCCACGGGCGTGGGCGACGAGGGCGGCTACGCCCCGGACCTGCCGGCCAACGAGGAGGCGCTCAAGCTCATCATGGAGGCCATCGACGCGGCGGGCTTCAAGGCGGGCGAGCAGCTGTTCCTGGCGCTGGACGTGGCGGCCAGCGAGTTCTTCGACAAGGGCTCCAAGAAGTACAAGCTCAAGGGCGAGGGCAAGGAGTACGACTCGCAGGGCCTGCTGGAGTACTACCGGGGCCTCGCGCAGAAGTACCCCATCATCTCCATCGAGGACGGGATGGCGGAGGATGACTGGGAGGGCTGGAAGAAGCTCACCGACGCGCTGGGCAACCAGGTGCAGTTGGTGGGCGACGACCTCTTCGTCACCAACGTGGAGCGCCTGGGTCGCGGCATCCAGACGGGCACGGCGAACTCCATCCTGGTGAAGGTGAACCAGATTGGCACGCTGACGGAGACGTTCGACGCCGTGCGCATGGCGCACAAGGCGGGGATGACGTCCATCATGAGCCACCGCTCCGGCGAGTCCGAGGACACCACCATCGCGGACCTCGCGGTGGGCCTGGACTGCGGGCAGATCAAGACGGGCTCGGCGTCGCGTTCCGACCGCGTGGCCAAGTACAACCAGCTGCTTCGCATCGAGGAAGAGCTGGGGGCCGGCGCGCGTTACGCGGGCATGTCCGCCTTCCGCTCCTACGCGAAGAAGAAGTGACCGTGAGCACCTCCCGCCCCCGCATCCTCGTCTCCAACGACGACGGCTACTTCTCCGAAGGGCTCCAGACGCTCGTGGAGGCGGTGAGCCCCCTGGGCGAGGTGTGGGTGGTGGCGCCCGACAGGGAGCAGAGCGCCGCCTCCCACTCCATCAGCCTGCACCGGCCGCTGCGCATCAAGGAGGTGCGCGAGCGGTGGTTCTCCGTGGACGGCACCCCCACGGATTGCTCGTATCTGGCGATGAACCACTTGCTGAAGGACAATCGTCCCCAGCTCATGGTCTCCGGCATCAATCACGGCGCGAACCTCGCGGACGACGTCATGTACTCCGGTACGGTGGCGGCGGCCATGGAGGCGGCGTTCCTGGGCGTGCCCGCCATCGCGTTCAGCCTGGTGTCGCGCGGTCCGTTCGACTTCAAGCCGGCGGGCCGCTTCGTGCGCGCGCTGGTGACGGAGGCGCTGTCGCAGCCCCTGCCTCCCCGGATGCTCCTCAACGTGAACATCCCGGGGGGCGTGGAGCCGGACGGCTACGTCATCACCCGGCAGGGGCGGCACTCCTACGGCAACAACGTCGTGGAGAAGGAAGACCCGCGCGGTCGCAAGTACTACTGGATTGGTGGGACGGAGTACGCCCACCAGGACATTCCGGGCAGTGACTGCAACGCCGTGCTCGACGAGAAGCGCGTGTCGGTGACGCCGCTGCACTTCGAGATGACCGACCACGGTCGCATCCCCGAGCTGTCGGGTTGGAGCCTGAAGGGCTTCACCCGGCACGAGTCGGGCGGTGCCTGAGGTTGGAGACACGCGGCTCCAGCCGAGCGGGTAGGGCGCTCTGGGTGTTGCTCGCGGCCGTGCTGTTGGGCGGCTGCGTGGGCACCCGGGCGTCCTCCTCCGGCCTGGAGACAGCGGGGGCCCTGCCGGAGTCTCCCGGCACCGGAAAGCCGCTGGCGTTCGCGCTGCGGCCTTCTCACGAGGAGCCGGAGCTGGTGTCCGTGCGCCACCGCGTGGCCGCGGGCGAGACGATGTACCGCATCGCCAAGACGTACGGCATCACGGTGGAAGAGCTGTCCCTGGCCAACGGCATCAAGGACCCGAAGGAGCTGTCGGTGGGCCGGGAGCTGTTGATTCCCGGCAGCGAGCGGCCGCAGTACGGAGACCCGGGTCCGCTGTCCGACGAGGAGCCGGAGCTGGTGTTGACGAAGCCGGGGCAGGCTCCGGTGTCCACGCCGCGCCGCTCCGTGCCGGCGGTGACGCGCAAGGAGGATCCGCCGCGCGCGCGGGTGGTGTCGGGGCGTCCGGGTGCGCCTTCGCGCCCGAAGCTGGCCACGCAGGGGCTGCTCGACTGGCCGTTGCGTGGCGTGCTGTATGGCCGCTTCGGCAAGAAGGGCCGCGAGCCGCACGACGGCATCGACCTGGCGGCGCCCGCGGGCACGCCCATCAAGACGGCGCAGGCGGGCACGGTCCTCTACGCGGGCGAGCAGAAGGGCTATGGCCTCATCGTCATCGTGGAGCACTCGTCCACGTTGATCACCCTGTACGCGCACAACCGCGACCTGCGCGTGCGCACGGGGCAGAAGGTGCGCCGTGAGCAAGTGATCGCCACGGTGGGCGAGTCCGGCCGCACGTCCGGCCCGCACGTGCACTTCGAGGTGCGCGTGGATGGCAAGCCGGTGGATCCGCTCGAATACCTGGGCGTGATGCCTCCGGCTTAAGTGGCTTCCGGCGTCGCCCGGGCCGGGTAGCCACCGGCCTGGCGTGCGCGCTCCCGCACCAGGGCGAGGGTGCTCTCGCACGCGGGCATGGGCTTGCCGACGAGCTGTCCCAGTTCCACGACGGCGCCGAGCAGGGCATCGATCTCCATCGGGCGGCCACGCTCCAGGTCCTGGAGCATGGAGGTCTTGTGCGCGCCGACCTGGGAGGCGCCCTGGATGCGTTGCTCCACGTCGATGAGGAAGCGGGTGCCCAGGGCTTCGGCGACGGCCTGGGCTTCCACCATCATCGCGCGGGCCACGGCGCGCAGGTCCGGCTGGCGGGAGAGCACGTCGAGCGTGGCGCCGGTGAGCACGGACAGCGGGTTGAAGGCGAGGTTGCCCCAGAGCTTCACCCAGATTTCATCGCGGATGCGTGGGCGCACCGGGGATTTCAGGCCCGCCTTCATCATGAGCTGCGACAGGGCCTGGACGCGCGGGCTCTTGCTGCCGTCCGGTTCACCCAACGTGACGCGATCGTTGTACGTGTGGACGATGACGCCGGGCGCGACGACCTCCGCGGCCGGATACACCACCGTGGCGATGACGCGCTCCGGGGGCAGGGTGCGCAGCAGCACGCCGCCCGGATCCACGCTCTCCACGTGGCGGCCCGCGTAGGGGCCTTCGAGCCCGTGGAAGTACCAGTAGGGCACGCCGTTGATGCCGGTGACGAGCGCCGTCTCCGGGCCCAGCAGGCGGGCCACCTGCGGCGCGGCGGCGGGCAGGGCGTGGGCCTTCATCGTGAGGAACACGTAATCCTGCGGCCCCGCGTCGTCGGGGGAGTCAGTGCAGTGCGGGCGCACGGTGACCGTCTCGCCGCCGCTCGTGAGGGTGACGCCGTTCGCGCGCATCGCCTCCAGGTGGGCGCCTCGTGCGATGAAGGTCACGTCCGCGCCGGCCTGGAGCAGCTTGACGCCGAGGAAGCCGCCGATGGCGCCCGCGCCGAAGATGGCGATCCTCATGACGTGAGCCCCAGTCGCTCCGCCAACCCGATGCGCTGCACCTTGCCGGTGGGGCCCTTGGGCAGCTCCGTGAGGACCACGATGCGGCGGGGGACCTTGAAGTCGGCCACGCGCGCGGAGACGAAGTCGCGCAGCTCGCGCTCGGTGGCTTGCAGGCCCTCGCGCAGCACGACGGCGGCGGCCACGTCCTCACCGAGTTTCGGATGGGGCAGGGCGAACGTCACGGCCTGCTGCACTGCGGGATGATCACACAGCACGGTGTCCACCTCCAGCGGGCTCACCTTCTCCCCGCCGCGATTGATCAATTCCTTGAGCCGGCCGGTGAGGCGCAGGTAGCCCTCCGCGTCGAGCGTGCCCTGGTCCCCCGTGCGAAACCATCCGTGCGTGAAGGCGCGCGCATTGGCTTCGGGGTTGTTCACGTAGCCCGTCATCACGTTGGGGCCCCGGATGACGACTTCTCCCAGTCCACCTGGAGTCAGCATCGCGCCCGCGTCGTCCATGATGGCGACCTCGGGGCCCGCGGCGAGTCCCACCGAGCCCGCGTGACGGGGGTGGGGTGGCAGCGGATTGGAGGCCATCTGATGCGCGGCCTCGGTCATGCCGTAGCTTTCGATGACGGGCACGCCGAAGACGCGCTCCAGTTCCTCCATGACCTGTGGCGGCAGCGACGCGGACGAGGAGCGGATGAAGCGCAGGCGGTTTGACTTCAGGCTCTCCACGTTGCGGCGGGCGCGCTCCAAAAGCGCCTGATGCATGGTGGGGACGGCGGTGTACCAGGTGGGGCGGGCTTCCTCGAACCAGGAGAAGAAGCGCAGGGCGTTGAAGCCCGGCGTGCACACCACGCGGCCTCCCGCGCCCAGGCTGGACAGCACCGCGGCCACGAGTCCGTGGATGTGGAACAGCGGCATGATGTTGAGGCAGGTGTCCTCAGGGCCCAACCCCAGCAGCGCGCCGATGTGCCGCGCGGAGGCGGTGAGGTTCGCGTGCGTCAGCGGGACGAGCTTTGGTCGCGCCGTCGTCCCGGACGTGTGCAGCACGAGCGCGACGTCTCCTTCGCGGGCCTCATCGGAGTGAGGCGCGATGGGGGGAGGGGGCTGCTCGCACTTCAACGTGAAGTGTCCGGCGGATCCGTTCGAGGTGGGGCTCAGCTCGATGATGGGAAGGTTCCGCTCGCGCGCCACCAGGCGGGCTGGGCCGTCCATTCCTTCGAGCAGGACGATGGCCCGGGCCTGGAGGTCGTCCAGGTAGAAGGTGAACTCGTCCGCGCGGTAGGCGGGATTGAGCGGCGCGGTGGTGGCGGCGCTGGCGACGGCGAGGAACGCGGCGGCCATCTCCGGCCCGTTGGGCAGCACCAGCGCGATGCGGTCCTCCGGTCCCAGTCCCCACTCCCGCAGGCTAGCGCGGACCTGGGTGATGAGCTCCCGCAGGGCGCCGTATGTCAGCCCCGAACGCCCAGGGGCGCTGAGCGCCACGTCCTCCGTGCGTCCTCGTGCGAGCAGTGCTGCCAGGGTGTTCGTTCGCTCCATGGCCATGCGCCTCCCTGTTCCGGATAGGGCCTGCGTCCTCGGGGTGCAACCGCATCGTGTCTGCCTGCTCCCGTTTTTTGGAAAGGGACTCCGCTCTCTGGAGGGCTGGCCGTCGGACCGAGGGCGGGAGGGACAACCTCTCCGAAGACGTAGCGCGCCTCCTCCTCGTCGAGGGACGAGCCGACGTGGACCGGCTCCCGGAAACAGGGCAGAGGCGACCTGCTATATCGGGCCGGGGAGGCTTCACCATGTCGCGAAAAGTGGCGCTCATCACCGGCGCGTCGGCGGGACTCGGAGAGCAGTTCGCGGAGCGTTTCGCCCGGGAGGGTCACGACGTCATCCTGGTGGCGCGCGGCGTGGCGAAGCTGGAGGCGCTGGCCTCTCGGCTGGAGCAGGCGCACAAGGTGAAGGCCCACGTGCTGCCGGCGGACCTGGGGCAGCCGTCGGCGCCCGAGCAGCTCTTCGCGCAGGTGCAGGCGCTGGGGCTCACGGTGGACTTCCTCGTCAACAACGCGGGGTTCGGATCCTCCGGGCCGTTCCTCGAACAGGAGCTGGCCCGCGAGGCGGAGATGGTGGAGGTCAACTGCACCGCGCTCCTGAAGCTGACGCACCTGTTCGCGCGGCCCATGCGGGAGCGGGGGCAGGGGCGCATCCTCAACATCGCGTCCACGGCGGGCTTCCAGCCGGGGCCGTACATGTCGACGTACTACGCGTCGAAGGCCTTCGTGATGTCGTTCTCGGAGGCGCTCGCGTTCGAGTTGCAGGGCACGGGCGTGACGGTGACGTGTCACTGTCCGGGCGCCACCAAGACGGAGTTCGCCTCACGCGCGGGCAACGCGGAGTCGCGGCTGTTCAAGCGCTCGGGGGTGGCGACGTCCCAGGACGTGGTCGCGCATGCCTACTCGGCGATGATGAAGGGCCGGGTGCTCTCCGTGCACGGGCTCCTCAACTGGGCGGCGGCCTTCTCGCTCCGCTTCAGCCCGCGTGCCGCGGTCCGTTTCGTCACGGCGAAGCTGAACCAGCAGGCGTGAGGGGGCAAGGAGGCGGGCACGACTACGGGGGCCCTGGCCCCGCGCCACGCAGGACGCTGGGCGTGGGCCGGGAGGAGGGTAGAGTGTCGCGCGTGTCACGCACCCCCTGGTTCCTCCTCACCTCGTGCCTTGTATCGCTGGCCACGTCCGCCTTCGCGCAGGATGGGACGGCTCCGGCCCCCGTGGCGGCTCCTGCCTCCGCCGGGACGCAGGTGGATTCTGAAGCACCTCCTTCCGCCCCTTCGCGGATGGCTCCCCCGCCTCCGGGACCTGGGGCGGGAACGGTGGAGAATCCTCCGGGACCCGTTCCTGGCACGACCACCGCGAGCCCGACCTCGTCGCCGGCCTCCCTGAAGGCTCCGTCCGCTGACGCGAAGCCCGCGCCCGCCGTCGTGTTGGTGCTGCCGTTGGAGTCCAATGCGGCGGGCAAGGAGGCCGCGCCGGGCATCACGTTGATCATCGCGAGCCGCCTCGCGGAGTCTCCGCTCCTGCGCGTGCAGTCCCGGCGGGACATCCAGACGATGCTCGACACCGAGCAGCAACAGCGACTGCTGGGCGACTCCGGCTGTGAGGAGGAGGACTGCCTCCGGGAGTTGTCCTCGATCACGGGGGCCCGTTACATCCTCACCGGGCGCCTGGATCGCTTCGGGGGTCAGTACCTGCTCACCGCGAGCCTCGTGGACACGCGCGATGGCCGAAACCTCGCTCGGCCGCGAGCGGAGGTCTCCGAAGATGACGAGTTGCTGCGCACCGCTGTCGCCGTGTCGGACGAATTGCTGTCGGTGGTGTCGTCGTCCGGGGACGCGGTCAAGGCGCGGCCGTTGCTGGGCGGTGCGGTCGCGTCCTCGCCGGGCGGTGGCCTCACGCTGGGGCTGCGCTTCAACAACAGCTTCATCGACAAGCTGTCCTCGTTGAACCCGGGCCTGGACCTGGAGCTGGGCTACTGGTTCCACCCGGAGTGGCAGGGCTTCCTCCAGGTGGGCTTCACGCTGGTGCGCACGAACGGCGACAGCGGCGAGGGCAAGCTCAACGTGCTGCCCAGCATCGTGGGGGCGCGGCACTACCACCGTCTGGACAAGTCCCTGCGGCCCTACTGGGGCTTCGGCCTGGGCGTGCAGTTGTCGTTCGGCGACTTCGGCATCTTCCAGAGCACGGGCCCGCTTCCGTCGGTCGTGGGCTTCGCCGGGTTGGAGTACCTGCTGGCGGGCCATGTCGGCTTCCAGTTGGAGCTGGGAACGAACATCGCGCAGGCCGTGCTGGGGCTCGCGCAGGATGGCGAGGGCGACGGCCTCAACCTCGACGTCACCGCTGGCATCGCGTACCACTTCTGAGTCTTCCGGAGCCTTCCATGTCGTCGCGCCTGCGTGCCCTGCCGCTCCTTGCCCTGCTGGCCTCCGGTGCCTGCACCGAAACGCCGAAGCTCGATCCGAAGGACCAGGCGGAGGGGCTCTACATCCGGGGCAACTCCGAGTACCTCCAGGGCAACTTCGACGCCGCGCTCAAGTCCTTCGACGAGATGAAGGGCCTGATGCCCGCGGATCCGCGCCTGCCCGCCGCGCGCGGCGAGGTGTTGTTGTCCATGAGCCGGCTGGAGGAAGCGGCGAAGGAGTTCGAGGCCGCGCTGCGGTTGGATCCGAAGCGCTCCACCAACTGGAGCCGGCTGGGCTTCATCCAGGCGCAGTTGGGCAAGGCGGACGAGGCGCGCAAGTCGCTCCAGAAGGCGCTGGAACTGCATCCGCGCGACTTCAACGCGCTGGAGCAGTTGGGCGAACTGGCGGAGGAGCGGGGCGAGCACGACGAGGCGGTGGCCCGGCTCACGCAGGCCGCGGAGGCCGCGCCGGACGCGTCGAAGGCCGACCTGACGCTGCGCGCGGTGGAGATCCTGACGACGCAGGGTCGGCAGGAGGATGTGCGGGTGTTGCTGCGCAAGGCGACGGCGCAGGGCCTGAGCTCACCGGAGTTGCTGACGGCGCTGGGCGACGCGGAGGTGCGCGCGGGCCAGTTGCCGGAAGCGGCCACGGCGTACCAGGAGGCCGCGAAGAAGTCGCCCAAGGATCCGACGCTGTGGGAGCTGGTGGGGGAGATCCAGCTCAAGCTCGGCAAGCGCGACGAAGCGCTGGCGGCCTACCGCGAGTCCCTGAAGGTGAAGGACCGGGCCATCGTCCACGTGGCGCTCGCGAGGGCGCACCTGACGGCGGAGGACAAGGCGGCGGCGGAAGGGGAGCTGCAGAAGGCGTTGGACACAGTGTCGGGTTCGGACGTGCGGGAGATGCAGGAGGTCGCGGGCCTGCTGACGACGCTGGGGCGCAAGCCCGATGCACTGCGCATCCTGACGAGCCTGGGCTCGGAGCCGGACCACGCGAAGGACGTGGAGCTGCAACTCGCCACGGCGCGGCTGGCGCGCGAGTTGAAGGACACCGCCACGGTGCAGGCCGCGTGTGCCCGGGTGGCGTTGGCTTCGACGGACGGTGGCGTGGCGAAGTGCCCGTAGTGGGCCCCTCGCCGGTCGAACTCGATCGCGCGCCGGGCTTCTGCATCACGAGTGGTGCCAGCGGTGGATCGTTTCGGGCTCCAGGGTCTGCCAGAGCCCCAGCATCAACCACTCCTTGGCGAAGAGCGTGACCTCCGAGTCGGGTGGCCCGGTGGCGAGGAGTGTCTTCAATGCCCCCCAGTCCTTGTTGGAGAGGTCGCCGCCTTTGCGAGCGGGGCGGTAGAGGGAGAGCAACGCTTCGGAGTGAGACGTCGAGAGCTCGGCGAGGGCTTGGTCCACCAACGCCGGATCATCTACCTTCGACAGTTTTGCTAGCGTGCGCTGGCGCAGGACCAAGTAGACCGAATCTGCGTAGGACGACCAATGGTCCTCGGTGCTGAGGTGCGCCTGGGACGCGAATCGCGCGACCCAGTGGCCCACCGCTCCATTGCTGCCTCGGTCCTTCGAGGGTGCAAGGGCGGTCAGTGCCAGCTTCGCATGGTCTATGACAGTGAGTTCTGGGCGGCTGGCCAGTTCCAGCAGCGTCTGTGTCGACCGCCTCTCTGGGAGTTCGTTGATGTGCGTGAGGAGCAGCTTCGCGCGATGTTCAGGCGGGCATCCGAGTTCCGCGAGCGCATCGAGGATGCCAAGGGGATCCGTCCGTGCTGATTCGTTCTGCATGCGGACAGACAGGAACTTGATCCGCTCCTGCACGGTCAGCCCCATCCCTTTGAGCAGGTCGAGTATCTGATTCAAGGAGATCCAGTAGGTGTGAGACACCCACTTAAGCAAACAACTTCGCAGCGCATCATCGGGAGGCCGCTGACTCAACAGGGCCGTCGCGAACTGGAGGGTTTCCGCATAGCGGCCTTTCGCCAGGGTGTGCACCGTGGTTTCCAGGCTCTGGAAGATGTGTGGATCCTGGTCCCCCAACTCCAGCAACTGGAGCGCGGCGAGTCCTTGGAAATACTGGAACCTATCGTCCTCTCCTTCAATCAAGGAGACATCCATGCTGAGTGTCTGGCGTAGCCTTGGGATGCGCTCACCCGCAGGCAGGTCCGCCGTCGCAGCGAGCCTGTCGAACGCGCTGGCCACGAAGAGGTTGCCGGGAGACTTCTGCTCCTGGAGCACCTCATGCATCCATCCGCGCACCTGTTCCGGCACCCATGAGGGAGGGCGAGGTTCCTGGGACTCTTCCTGCGCGTCCTCCTTCTGCTCCGGCAATCGGGTGCACCAGCGCTCAAGGATGGATTCCGTGTACCTGGCCTCGCTGTCGGGTGTGTGCTCAAGGACGAACTCCACCGCGAACGCGACCATGTGGCGATGGAGGGGGGGAGAGAATTCAAGCCATTGCATCACCTTGCTCCGTCGTGGAGACGCTTGTTTCCGGAGCACGGTCCAGATTCCGGGACGCATCCGAAGCCAATCGCTGATGGAGGAGTCGAACCTGTATCGCGCCGACTCTTCGACCTCGTCGTACCGGTTGAGGAACTCCTCCACCAGATGCTCCGAATAGAAGCCGCGGGCCTCGATGAACTGGATGACTCTCTGGAACACGGCGGGAGGATCTGAACGCAGGCGATGCGCCATGGCGGAGCGCACCTGCGCCCGGTATGTCTCATCTTCCGCGAGGAGCTCCGAGGCGTACGAGAAACGCTCGAAATCTTCATCTTCCAGCCATGCCGCGAGGAGCGGCAGGCCCGTGTCCGGCCGCAATGCACAGAGTTCCTCCATCGCGGCGAAGTCGTTGCGTGGCCGCATGTGTGGCTGTATTCGCTTGAGTCGTTCCTCGTCCCTGATCGCTCGTGACGCTTGGCGAGAGATGGGGAGATATCGGAACCAGTCCCTGCCCCAGAGCATGTCGACGTGTCGTTCCTTTGTCTTGAGGCATTCAATCAATGCCTTGCAAGCCTCCTCCTCATGGACGCCGACACGGAGTGCGAAGCGCCCTGCGCCAACCCGGTGCTCGGGGGTCGGCGAGTCCAGCACGCGGTGGATCACGGCCTGGACCTGACTCAGGGCTTCTTCGGGGAAGTGAAGAAGGAGCATGTCGGCTGCGTTCAGCACCCATTGAGGATTTGTCCCCTCCAGGTCGTGCCTCCATAACCGAGCGGCCTCGCGGGGTTCACCCGCTTGGTGGAGCAAGTACGCCAGACTGCCGATGCTCTCCTGTGGCAGGGAGCCAGGGTCTAGATACCGGCTCAACGCGATGGCTTCGGGACGCGTCTCCTCTTCCTGGAGTCCGAGCTGGATGAGGTGGAACCGTGTGATGGCGCTTCTTGCCGTCATCGTCTCGCCCAGGGCTGCGCGCACCATGTCTCTTACCAGCGCGTGCTTCCTCATGAGACTTCCCAGCGTGCTCCAGGAAACCCTGCCGGCGAGCCCAGGCAGATCCAGGGCCTCCAGCAGGGTTTGCACGCACGAGGGCTTCGCTTCTACAAGCTCCTCCAGCACGTAGACCCACTTCGAAGCCTCCCGGAAGGGCCCCTGCGAATCGGCGGGGAGGGCGACTCCTGAGAGCTCATGCAGGAGTGTTCGCACCACCACGCCCGCGACAGGCGTCCCCTTCCGCAGCTCACGAAGATGTACATAGCTGTCCCTCCCCCCACGCACGGCCTCCTGCGTCAGGATCACAGCCGCCTCCGGGAGGAATTCTTCTCGCCAGAAGAGGCTTTGCGCCGCTGACCAGCGCACCCTCGCATCCTCGACGAAGAGCAACTCCCGGAGGATGGGCCCTACCTGCGAGTGGAGTTCAGTCACCCGCTCCACGGCATGGAGTGCATCGAGCCGGGCCTGGGCCACCACTCCGGGATCGGAAGCGACCGCGAGCCACCCTTCAAGCCGCTCCGTGCGCAGTTGCCATTTCAGCTGGCTCGGTTCCGGGCCATACACCATGGCGCGGACGTGAACGTCAGGTGAGCGTGAGCAGTCCGCGAGCGTCTCCAGCGCCATGGGCGTGAGCGTCTCCAGTCGCCGCGCCAGATGGGCCCATCGTGCGCGATCCATGGGCTCGCCGGACCGCATGCCTCGTCGCAGGGACTCATGCAGAAGGGGATCCTGTCCTGAGAGCTGGATCAGGACCTGGGCGGTACAAAGCCGCCGTTCTCCCCATTGCGCATCCTCAAGGCCCTGTCGCAGGACCTCCGGTAGGTTGTGCAATTCCCCTCCGATGGAGACGAGGAGTTCCTCCAGCTTCTCGCGCCTCGCGCCCTGGGTCCCGGCCATGCGCTCCAGCACCTTCTCGGGCATGTCTTCATGCAGGGGAGCCACCTCCCGGACGAGCTTCCGTGCGCGATCCCCCAGGGGCGAGTCGTCGCTGAGCCACGTCAGGAGGGCTTCGCGTACGACGCTCTCGTGGGAACAGAACCGCATCACGGATTGAAGTTCCTCTTCCATGCTCCCGCCTTGGGGGTCACTGAAGGCCGCTTTCATCACCCAGGCGACGTCGTCATTCCATTCTCCCGCGACCGCGAGCAGGCACGCCGCTGAGAGCCGCAGTTCCTTGGATGCCGTCTCAGGTCGGGCTTCCTCAGGGGAGATTCCCTGGGACGAGCTTCCTGGCGCCTCCGAGGCGAATCGCTGGCCCACCAGGCTCTGGAGTCGAGGGAGGGCCATGGTTGCGCTCCCCTGCACCAGCCTGCTCAATGCCTGGGGAGAGAGTTTCGTCGTTCTCCCAAATCGGCTCAGCGCCCGGATTACCGCATCACTCCAATCCCCGGTGACCGCGAGTCCGAATGCGCCAAGGCTCCTCAAAGGGGAGTATTCGGAGGACAGGAGCCATTGCTCGCACGAGGCCCGGGCCGCAGGCTCTTTCGCGGCGGCCGGCGCGACGATCTGGGCAATGCCTTCTCGGACCTCCTGGACGCGGTGAGCATCCACCCGGGCAAGACGTGCCACGAGCCCGGAGTCCAGGGACTCCGGCTGCGCCCGATCCGCGAACCTTCCGAAGTCGACCCAGAGCGGGGAGGGTGGGGCGCTCTCGAGGATTTCGATCCAGGCTTCCCAGACACGCTCCTGGATATCGGGTGCGAAACGGATACCGTCGGCAATCCAGTCCGAGACGGTGCGCAGCCCTGGCCGCAGCAACACGTTCGCGCCCTCTTCATCCTGCGACAGCTTTGCCCGGGCGAGCGCATCGCACCTCGCAGGTGCCTCGAACACGTGGTCGAGCAGTGCCACGGAAAACTTCAGGGTCAGTGGGGTCAACTGACGCTTCAGGAGGTACCCGTCGGTGTCCTCCGTTCGCGCGGCGAGGAAGCGCGCGGCCAGGAACTCGGCGAACGCGGAGTGCCAGAACGCGATGCTCCGCCCCGTCTCCCGGACGAGGCCTGCTTCGAGCGCCAGGAAAAGCGCGCGGTTCGCATCGATGGATGCGTGGGGCGCGAGTGCCTCGGCGAGCATCTGGAGGAGTCTTGCTTCTCCCACGCCATGACGAAGCTCCGCCTGCACCAAATCGAAGGCGACTGCGTACCAGGCTTCCAGGAGGTGCTCGGCCTGCTCCGCCGGACGCTTTAGCGCGGAGCGCCATTCCTGGAGGATCGTTTGGATGAACCCTTCGAACACGACGACCTGGTGCTCGGGGACACCGTTCGCGTTGGGCCGTGCAAGCGCGGACAGGGTGAGCAGTAGCGGATTGCTGATGAGCTCCTCCCACTCTTTCCGTTGGGAGATCGCTTGGAGCAGCGCGCTCGTGCGGCGCCGCGCACGCCGGACGCCCTCGGATCCGGGGTGTTCTCGGGCCTCGACGAGGCGATGGATGCGCGCCACGAGGGTACGCCGCTGTCCGTAGTCGAGTGGCGCGAGTGTGAAGTGCTGGAAGTCGGCGACGCGTGGGGCATAGCCATGAGGGCGTGAGGTCACCAACATCCGCACCTTCGGGTGGCTGCGGATGAGCGCCGACACCGCATCGACGACGCGCCCCCGCGCCCCCTCTGGAACTTCATCGAGTCCGTCACACATCAGCAGCAGGCGCCCTCTCTGGAGCAGATTGTCGAGACCATTCATCAGCGCTGGGGCGGCTCCGTCCTTCCGGAGCTGGCGGCGGATGAACAGTTCGAGGGTCAATGTCCCCTCTTCCATCAGCGCCTGACCGAATTCTCCGAGCACGAGGCGCACCGGGAGCAGGTAGCGCATGAACCGGATGGCCCGTGCCTCTTCGCGTCTGTACCAGACATCCGCGCCCAGCAGAGACCGTGCCTTTGTGCCTGTTTCTCCCTCAGCGCACGCCAGGAAGGCCAAGCGGGTGAGGACGCTCTTGCCCGCGCCCGGATCGCCAATCACAATCATGCGCCGAGCGCAGTGGAGTGCCCAGGCGAAGGAGTGCGCAGCGTCGTCCCTTTCGTTGCGCGAGTTCCAGGATCGTTGCTCCAGTTGGCGTAGCTTCGACTCGAGTTGGTGGCGAGCCGCCTTCGGGATGCGCGGGTTTCGCAGTTGGTTGTGCAGCTCCGCTTCGGACTCCACGTGCTCCGTGCGCTCGTTTCGCAGCGAAGGGGCAACCGCGAAGTCCAGCAATTGGAGTTCGGCCGCGCCATCGCCCCGGGCGATCTTCGCCAGACCTCGAAATTGGAGGCGGCACAGGGCCGGGTCTTGCATGCGCATGTGCTTGAACGTTGTCAGCGCCTTCTCAAGGATCCGGCGGTTGGGCTTCCACGCGATCGTCCTGGCATCCTCGATGCGCAATACCGGGAGCAGAGGGCTTTGGACCGCGTGCCCGACCGGGCACAGAAGCCGTGCCAGTGGCCTGGCCTCAAGGAGCATCGCCAACTTCCTGTCCAGATCCCTCACGGGCCGGATGGAGCCCTCGCGAGAAACCTCTCCGGTGGCCGCGAGGCTGTCATCGAGTTCCAGCCCGTCGATACAGGACAAGGCCGCGAGCGCCACGGCGAGGCCGCACGAAGCGCCCTGCATGGGTTCGGCGAACGGCCTGTCGAGCACCACCCGAAAGCGCCGCTGCTCACCCGTGAGCCGCCGCGCTGCCTCCAAGGCTTCCTCCATGGCGCGGCGGGCTGAGGCGTCCATGGCCTCCCCTTCCTGCGGAAACTCATCCCGAGCGCCTTCGCTAAACCTCACGGAGGCGCTGACGAAACAGCCTTCCTGGGAGGATGGGAACACGACGGGGAACGCCATCTCTCCGACGCGCAGTGGCGACTCGAAGGGAACCACTCCCAACCGCCGGGCCTCCTCGCGCCGGTGCTCATTCCAGAAGCTCGCGGGGAGCCTGGGCAGCAGGAACGCTCGGAGGAACTGATGCTTCAGGCCTCGCCGCAGGGATGGGTCCCCTGGGCTCTCGATTCGTTTCAGCGCGAAGGCCCATGCGAGATGCAACTGCCCGCGCCTCATGAATCCTTGAAGGCGGTCACGGACTTCGGAGCGGTTCATGGATTCAACCTACCAAGTTGAACTCAAGGTCCGTATCCCGGAGCGTGATGAGGTACGCGCCGGGAAGAGCGTCCGTCAACCATGCGTCGAACTCATCGCGGATGAACTCAAGCGGGATTCCATCCCGGGTGCCACTCGGAAGCTCACGGCGGCCCAACCCGGACACCTGCAACATCAGTGTCTGGAGATCCTCGCTTGGGGTGAGTGAGAGGACTGCCTCATCCCACCGGTGAAGCTCAAGCGGTTCGGGTCCCAAGTCGATACCGCTGCTGGCGTAGGCTGCGGCAGGCCAGACCCGCGTCAGGGAGATGGCTTCCTGGATGCGGCGTCTCACCCGTGTTCCCAGGGCGTCGGCTGGCTGGTCCAGCATGCCTCCGGTCCGTGCGCTGAGGGTGGTTTGCGCGGCGAGGACAGAGGCCCAGAGCGGGCGGACGGTGGGGCCCGCAGTTTCAAGCCAGGCCTGGGCCAGGAGGTCGAACCCGGTCAACTTCGGTGGCCAGGACTTCAGGATCCGCTGGATCCTCTCCTGGAGGCTGTGGCTCTCCACCTGTTGGTCGAGCACTTCGAAGACGACCAAGAAGTCCGCCAGGGACACCAACTGCTCTTGAACCTCGTGAGGTTCCGCAGCCTCCAGTGCGGCGTCCAGCCCCGCGACACTCGCATCGGACCGCAGTCTTCCTTCCAGCAGGTAGATGACGTCCTGGCGATGGCGGGCCAGCAGGGCCTCGGCGGAATCGAGGTGGGGCACAATGCCCGGAGCCCTGACCACTAGAGCGCGACCATGACCGATGGCACGGGCCAGCCGCCAAGCATCGAGCGCGCGACGGGGTTGCTGACGACCGGCCTCCTCCAGTTCGCGGAGCAAACCCCTCTTCCAGGTGGAGTCGTCAGGCATCGTGAGGCCTTCCCAATGACTGCGGGCGATCACCTGATAGTCGGCGTCACTCCCATCCCCTGGCTCGCTGACAGGAAGCGAAGGCCGATATGCCGTCAGGACGGCCCTGGGATGGGAGTGGCTCACCGCAATGAGGACACCCCGGGGGGTGCAGCACAGCAGGCTTCGTGTCTCGCGAGTCTGGACGGCCCACTGGGTTCGAGCCGCATCGAGTTCGCGCAGGTAGACTGGCGCGTAGTACGCGTCGTGGTGCTCCTTCAGAAGGATGTAGCAACGCTTGGAAACGCGGGGTAGCTGCGGCCTGGCTTGCCCTGGACGAAGCCTGGGCGGCGGGGGCGCGCCTTGCTGTTCGGCCGCGGATGCGAGGACCTGGATGTCCGTGCCCACGAGGGCGTCCCAACGCTCCTCGGGGTTATAAAGATGTTGCCAGACGTGCGTGGCCTGTTTTGACTCGCGCATCGGGTGGACGCGTCCCCATTCGGGATGGAAGACAGGGCGCAGGTGCTCGGTCATGCTTCGCGGCTCGATTCTCGTCGGGCTCCGCGAAGTCGTATCATGAGGCGGTGCTCACGGCCCATGTAGCCCACCCGGGCCCAACTCCGCCCGGGCGGCTTCACGGCAACGGCTTAGGTCCGGCCGCCCTGGAGCTTGCGGTACACGCCCACGACCTGGCCCAGGATCATCGTGGAGCGGAAGTCCGTCTTGTTCACGTAGATGGGCTGCATCGTCGCGTTCGCCGGCTGGAAGCGGATCCGGTCCACCTCCGGGTAGTAGCGCTTCACCGTGGCCTCGTCCTCGATGAGCGCCACGACGATCTCCCCGGGCTGCGCCGACGGCGTCTTCTTCACGAACAGGTAGTCCCCGTCGTGGATGCCGTCGTCGATCATCGACTGGCCCTTCACCCGGAGCGCGAACACCTCACGCCCGTTCACCCCACCCAGGAGGAAGCTGTCGATCTTGACCGAGTCCTCCATGTTCTCCTGCGCGAGCGCCGGCAGACCCGCCGCCACCTTGCCCAGCAGCGGGATTTCAATCATCCCCGAGTCCCGGCTCTTCATCCCCAGGCCCAGCAGCAGCCGTGCCCGCTTGGTGGGCACCAGCGAGCGGCTCTGCTGCTCGCCCCGGGTCAGGTAGCCCTTGCGCTCCAGGGCCTTCAGGTGGTCGTTCACCCCGTTGGTCGAGCGGATGTCCATGTGCTCCCCAATCTCCCGGATGGTGGGGGGGAAGCCTCGGTTCTCCGTCTCCTTCACGATGAAGGTCAGGATTTCGCGCTGGCGCTCCGTGAGTTCTTCCATGGCCGCACTCCTTCGCTTGCTTGCCCGCCTGCTTGAGCCGACCGGGCAACAGAATTTCAGTACCCCATGCTCCCTGAACATACGTGTAGAGTCAATCTGTTCAGTGCCCCCACCCATACCGTGTGTGCTGTCGGAGGCCCGTCTTTCTCGCAACTTGAGGAGGCGCGTTGATCTCAGCGTACACTTGGCGCTGCCGTGTCCGACCTCCGCCACACGCTGCTCTTCGTCGACGATGAGGCTGACGTCCTCGACATCCTCAGCCGGATGTTCCAACGGCGTTACCGCGTCCTCACGGCGCCTACCGGCCGGGCAGCCCTGGAAATCCTGCGCACCGAGTCCGTGGACGTCCTGGTCACCGACCAGCGCATGCCGGAGATGACGGGCATCGAGCTCGTCACCGCCGCCCGCGCGGAAGGTCTGGATGTCACCACGCTGCTGCTCACCGCCTACACCGACCCGCAGGACATCATCGCGGCCATCAACCAGGGGCAGGTGTACCGCTACGTCACCAAGCCCTGGGACGTGAATGACCTGCTCATCACCGTGAAGAACGCGGTGGAGTACTCGCAGCTCAAGAAGGACAAGGAGCGGCTCATCCGCCAGCTCCACCAGCGGGTGGAAGCCCTCTTCGTCCTCTACGAGGTCAGCCGCGCCAGCGCCAACGACCCCGCAAGCTACGACGCCATCATCGACCGCGTGCTCACCGCCGTGGCCCGCGTGCTGCCCTACGACTGCGGCGCCGCCCTCATCGCGCCAGAGGGTTCGCGCGGCGCCACGCTGCGCCTGCGCTGCGTGGGCAACGTGGGCGAGCAGGCCCTGCTGGGCGTCAAGGAGTCCATGCTCGGCGCGTACCGCAAGAGCAGTGGCCTTGCGCTGCCCGAGGACCGGGTCATCACCCGCGTCACCGGCACCACCACCCAGGACGCGGCCTCGCCCGTCGTCTACCCCAACCAGCTCACGGTGAACCTCACCGCCGCGGGCAAGCCCGTGGGCATGCTGTCGCTGTTCTCCCACCGCGCGGACGCGTTCACCGAGGACGACGGCCTCTTGCTGGACGTGCTCGCCAACCAGACGGCGGATGCCATCCAGTCGCTGCGCTCGGCGGAGGAGGAGGCCCGTCACCGCATGGAGCGCATGGTCGCGTCCATGGCGGACGGCGTGGTGCTCACCGACGAGAAGAACGACATCGTGGTGATGAACCCCGCCGCGCGCCGGCTCCTGCGCGCGGGCGAGGAAGGGCAGGGCAACTCCAGCCGCCTGCTGGAGGACCGCCTGGGCTTCCAGCCGTTCCAACTGGTGCGCAACCTGGAGTACAGCGGCCACCAGATCCTTCGCGAGGACGTGAAGCTCTTCGATCGCACGGTGCAGACCACCGTGACGCCCGTCAACGACGCTCGCGGCACATTGCGAGGCGTGTGCGTGGTGCTGCGCGACATCACCGACCAGAAGCGGCTGGAGGAGCGCAAGGACGCGTTCGTCTCCATGGTGAGCCACGAGCTGCGCACGCCGCTCACCTCCATCACCGGGGCGTTGGATCTGGTGCTCAACCGGATGGCGGGGGACATCAACGAGCGGCAGCACCGCTACCTGTCGCTCGCCAAGGACTCCGCCGAGAAGCTCAACGGCATCGTCGACGACCTGTTGGACCTGTCGAAGTTCGCGCAGGGCCGGTTGCGGATGAGCTTCGAGCGCATCTACCTGGAGGAGCTGGTCCAGCGCGTGGTGGAGAAGTACGGCCCTGCCTTCGCGGAGCGCCGCGTGCGCGTGGTGCCGCTGCTGCCGCAGCACCCGCTGCGCGCCATGCTGGATCCGAACCGCGTGAACCAGGTCCTCAACAACCTGCTCAACAACGCGGTGAAGTTCACGCCCGAAGGCGGCGAGGTGCGCGTGGAGTTGCGCGCCACCTCCAGCCTGCCCGGCTACGTGGTGCTGTCCTGCTGGAACAGCGGCGACCCCATCGCCGAGGACAGCCTGGAGCGCATCTTCGACCGCTTCGAGCAGGCCCGCACGCAGGCCAACCGCACCGTGCGCGGCACCGGCCTGGGGCTGGCCATCTGCCGCAACATCGTGGAGGCCCACGGCGGTCGCATCTGGTGCGAGCCGTCCCACGACGGCGTGCGCTTCATCGCCGTGCTCCCCACCGAACCTCCCCAGGAGGTGCTGTCGCAGGAGGGCGTGGAGATGCAGCCCTTCCCGCAGCCGGTGCGCCCGGAGGCCCGCGGCAAGCTGCTCATCATCGAGGGCGAGCCCGAGGTGG
This sequence comes from Corallococcus sp. bb12-1, assembly GCF_026626765.1. Lineage (NCBI taxonomy): Bacteria > Pseudomonadati > Myxococcota > Myxococcia > Myxococcales > Myxococcaceae > Corallococcus > Corallococcus sp. bb12-1. The sequence continues at coordinate 495,293 of NZ_JAPNJZ010000007.1, forward strand.
GCCACATCATGAAGGCGCTGCTGGGCGCCCGGGGCTACCGCGTGCGGCTGGCGTCGTCCGCGGAAGAGGGCCTGAGCGCCGCCCGCAACATGCACCCGGACGTGCTGCTCGTGTCGGTGCGCCTGCCGGACCCGGCCGTGGACGGCCTTCGGCTGGCGGAGATCCTCCGGAATGATCCGGAGACGCGCCGCGCGCCGCTGCTGCTCACCTCCGCGTTCGATGAGCGCCAGCGCGCCTTCCGTGCTGGCGCCGACGCGTTCCTCGTGCGCCCGCTGGCCGGGGACAAGCTGCTGGCCACGGTGGACTCGCTGTCGCGGGGCCGCGCTGGCGCCCAGCACGGCCGCGTGCTGGTGGTGGACGACGACGCGAAGATCGCCTCCATCTGCCGCGAGGTACTGGAGGGCATGGGCTTCGAGGTGGGCGTCGCGCACAGCATCGAGGAGGGACGCCGTTCCCTGCGCGAGCGCCGACCGGACGCGGTGCTGCTGGAAGTGTCCCTGCCGGATGGCGACGGGTTCGCGTTCCTGGAGGAGATCAAGGCCGAGCGCGCCAGTGGCCACATCTCCGTCATCTTCATCTCCGCGCGCACGGAGACGTCCTCCAAGGTGCGCGCGCTGAAGCTGGGCGGGGACGACTACATCACCAAGCCCTTCGACGCGCTGGAGCTGGGCGCGCGCGTGGAGAGCCTGCTGCGGCGCAAGGAGCAGGAGCTGTCCTCGTCGCCCACCACGCAACTGCCGGGCTCCACCGCCATCGAGCGCGAGGTGCAGCGGCGGTTGTCCGCGCGCCAGCCGTTCGCGTTCTGCTACCTGGACCTGGACAACCTCAAGGCCTACAACGACTACTACGGCTTCGCGAAGGCGGACGGCGTGGTGCGCCAGACGGGCGACCTGATGCGGGAGGTCTTCCAGCAGGAAGGCGCCGTCGGGGACTTCCTGGGCCACGTGGCGGGAGACGACTTCGTCTTCATCACCTCCACGGAGTCGGTGGACCGGGTGTGCCAGCGGGCCATCGAGGAATTCGACCGGATCATCCCGCTCTACTACGACAGGCAGGACCGGGAGCGCGGCCACATCGAGGCGGAGGACCGCTTCGGGGAGAAGCGCCACTTCCCCATCATGAGCGTGTCCGTGGTGGCGGTGATGACGGACGGCGTGGCGCATGATCACGCGGAGCTGGCGCGCCGGGCCGCGGACATGAAGAAGAAGGCCAAGGCCATCCCGGGTTCCGTCTTCCTTCGCAGCGACGTGGAGCGCGTGGTCCGGTCCATCACGGGATGAGGCTCTACCAGCAGCTCATCCTCTTCATGCTCGCCGCCACGGTGCTGCCCCTGGCCGCCGTGGGCTTCCTGCTCCTGTCGCGCGCGGAGGCGGAGGTCGCCTCGCACATCGACGAGCAGCAGCGCGCGCTCGCGTCCGCCACCGCCGAGGCCGTGGGCACGAACCTCATGGAGGTCGTCAACAGTCTGGCCCGCTCCGCCGAACTCATCGACTGGGAGCGCGCCACGCCCGAGGAACTGCGCGGGGGACTGGCGCTGCTGTACGGCCAGTCGCCAACGGTGAGCGCGGTGCTGGAGTTGGATGCCCTGGGGCAGCCCCTGGGAGCGCCGGTGTACCAGCAGGGGGCGGGTCATCCCGAATTCGTCGAGGCGGGGCTGGAGCCGCTGGTGCACGCGGTGCCGGTGCAGTCGCTGCGCAAGGGAGGCAAGGGGCAGGCGGCGCTGGGCGCTGCCTACCGACACGCGGCCAGTGGCCAGACCGCGATGGGCGTGGCGGTGAAGCTGGCGGACGGATGGGATGCGCCGTACGCGGTCGCGGAGGTCGTCCTGCTCGACCTGGAGGCGCTGCTGGAGCGGCGCGCGGGCGAGGGGCTGACCCGGCTGGAGGTGGTGGACGGCGAGGGCCGCGTGCTGGCCAGCTCCCTGCCCGAGCGCCACCTGAAGCCGCTGGAGCCGGAGCTGGTGGGCGTGCTGTCGCCCACCCGGGGCCAGGACGGCGTGCGCAGCTTCCAGGTGAAGAACCCCGCGCGCCGGATGAGCGTGGCCCGGGTGCCGGGCGTGCTGGGCCTGGAAGTCGTCGTGATGGTGGATGAGGCCCTGGCGCTGGCGCCCGTGCGGGAGCTGCGGCGCACCGTGCTGGTGTCCGTCGCTTGCGCGCTGGGCGTGCTGCTCGCCCTGGGCGGCCTCTTCACCCGACGCATCAACCACCGACTCGCGGCGGTGATGCGGGGCGCGGAGGCCTACGGACGCGGTGAGCTGGAGCGCCGCGTGCAGGTGGAGGGGCAGGACGAATTGAGCGAGCTGGCGTCCACCTTCAACCGCATGGGCGAGGAGCTGGAGGCGGCGCGCGGACGGATGCTGCGCTGGAATGACGACCTGCGCACCCGGGTGGATGAAGCCACCGCGGACCTGCGGGCCGCGCAGGCCCAGCTTGTGGAGGCGCAGAAGCTGGCGGCGGTGGGACAACTGGGCGCGGGCGTGGCGCACGAAATCAACAACCCGCTGGCCGGCATCCTCGGCAACGTGCAGCTCCTGCTGCTGGACCGGGCGAGCGACGACACGGACTTCGAGACGCTGCGCAAGATTGAGCAGAGCGCCAAGCGCTGCAAGGACATCACCCAGAACCTGCTGCGCTTCTCCCAGCAGCGCGAGCGCCCGGACCTGCGGCCCGTGGACCTGAACTCCGTGGTGCGCGACGCGCTGGACCTCACGGAGCACCAGACGCGCGGCGAGGGCATCGACCTGGTGATGGAGCTGAGTCCGGAGATGCCCCGAGTGAAGGCAGACCCCGGACACCTGTCCCAGGTGGTGCTGGCGCTCCTGTCCAACGCGCGCACCGCGATGATCAAGACGCCGGTGAAGCGGCTGGCCCTGCGCACCGCGGAGCGCGACGGCATGTGCATCCTGGAGGTGGAGGACACCGGCAGGGGCATCGCGGAGAACATCCGGCCGCGCATCTTCGAGCCCTTCTTCACCACCAAGGACGTGTGGTCCAACGTGGGGCTGGGCCTGAGCGTCGCGTGGCGCATCATCACCGAGGCCGGAGGGACCCTGGAGGTCCGCTCGGAGGCAGGGCAGGGAGCCCGCTTCACCATCGTGCTGCCCCGGGCGTGAGCGGGGCCGCTGTGCTAGGCAGGGCCCAACGCATGGCTGCTTCCTCCTCCCGTTCGCGACAGGTGCCGTTCCTCGTCGCCGTCGTCCTCATCCTCGCCGCGCTGCCGGTGGGCTGGTTCGTCTTCCTTCGAGAGCCCCCCGCGCCGCCTCAACCCCCCACGCCCATGGACGCGGGGACCGAGCTGCCCGTCCAGGTGAAGCGCGTGGACCTGGAGCTGAGCACCTTCGAGGGCGCCGTGGAGGTGCGGCATGGCGAGGGGGGGGAGTGGGTTCCCGCCGAGAAGGGCATGGCGCTGCGTCCCACGGACGCGGTGCGTACGGGCGACGGCTCCTACGCCGTGCTGGTGAATGGCGAGACCTTCGAGGTCCGCATGGACGCCGGCACCGCGGTGTCCGTGGAGGAGCTGACCACCTCGCTGTCGCGGCTGCTGCTCGACAATGGTTCGGCCACCGCCACGGTGCGGGGTGGCAAGCGCCACAGCTTCGAGCTGACCGCGAAGAACAGCAACGCGAAGGCGAGCACCAGCGGCGGTACCTTCACCATGAGCAACAATGGCGCGGGCACGGTGAGCGTGGGCACGCGTGAGGGCGAGGTGGAGCTGCGCGGCGAGGGCAAGGCCGTCATCGTCCGCCCGGGTCAGCAATCCATCGTCCGCCCCGGGCAGGATCCTTCCGAACCCACCCCCGTCCCGACGAGCATCCTGCTGAAGGTGAACTGGCCCGCGAAGGCGCTGCCCGAGCGCGAGCTCATCGTCATCGGACAGACGGATCCCGGTAACCAGGTGGAGGTCAATGGCGCCATGGTGACCGCGGACGTGAACGGGCGCTTCGAGCGCAAGGTGGCGCTCGCGGAAGGCAGCAACGACGTGCAGGTGCGCGCAAGGGGGGTCGGGGGAGGCGTCGGGAAGGACCAGGCCAAGGTGACCGTGAAGGTGCCGCCCGTGAAGCCGCCGTCCGTGAAGCCGCCGCCGGTGATTGATGTCAACCCGAAGGCGCTCTGGGAGAAGACCTCTGGGGGCGCTCCGCCCTGATCCATCACCCGGGCCGTGAGGTCCTGCGGTGCCCGCCTGACCTGGAGGGTCACGCCACCCACGTACTGCGCTCCGGGGCCTGAGGGACCGCCACTTCCGGCGGGATGCAGCAGCAAAGAGGTGCAGTCCCGACGGTGGGCCTTGTAGAGTCGGGTTGCCCTGGAACGTCTGATCCCCGCCCTGTTGTTGGTGTGTGCCCCGGTCTGGGCGGCTTCCCTGGAGCTGCTCGGACCGGCTGCGGCCGTGCCGCCGGAAGGCTTCACGGTGGCGGTGGTGCGCCGGGACGCCAAGGGCGCGCCCGTGACGTTCGCGCCGCCGACGGTGACGGTGGAGGGCGCGCAGGTGCGGCCCGGTCCGGAGGCGCCCCCGCTGCGCACCTTCGTCGTGGTTCCGAAGCCCCAGGTGCGCGAGGTGGTGGTGCGCGTGAAGGGCGACGGGGACGAGGCCCAGGCGCGCTACGCCGTGGGACCGCCCGCCAGCCGCATGGAGCTTTCGTTGGAGCCCGCCCAGCCGGTGAAGGGGCGCGACACGGATGCGACGCTCACCGTACGGCGCCTGTTGCCAGACGGCACCCCGGATGACAGCGGGGCCCCGCCGGTGCTGCGTGCGAGCACCGGCCTGGTGGAAGGGCTGAAGCACACGGGCCCCGGGACGTACGTGGCCCGCTATGTGTTGCCGCAGACGCGCTTGCCCGAGGCGGCCATCCTGGTGGCGCTGTCCGCGTGGCCGCATCCGCAGTCGGTGCACGGCGCCTACGGGCGGCTGTTGGTGCCGCTGGCGACGTCGGTGGATCTGCCCGGGGTGAGCGAGGCCGGGGCGATGCTGTCCCTGGAGGTCGCGGGCAAGCGCTTCGGGCCCGTGCGGGTGGGCCCGGACGGACGCTTCGTGCTGCCGCTGATCGTTCCCCCCGGCCATCCCCTGGCCCGGGGCGAGGTGGAGGACGACGCGGGCAACGTGGAGCGCATCGCCATCGACCTCCAGTTGCCGCCGACGGATGGGCTGGCGTGCGTGCTCAATCCGCAGCGGCTGCCCGCGGATGGCGTGTCGCAGGCCCGGCTGCTGTGCGCCACCAGTGATCCGAAGGGCCTGCCGGTGGCGGACGCGCGCGTCACCGCGAAGGCGAAGCACGGGCGGTTGGAAGGTCCCCAGCGCGACGCGAACGGCATGCTGGAGTGGCGCTACACCGCGCCGCGCGTGCTCGCGTCGGATGAGCGCATCGAAGCGGCCTGGCCGCAGCGCGGTCCGGGGTCGCGCGAGTCGCTGCCGATGCAGTTGGTGCAGGGGCCCGTGCGGGACGTGACGGTGTCCCTGGCCGAACCGCTGGTGCACCGGGGCACGGAGGGGCGGGTGGTGGTGGTGGCCCGCGATGCGTCGGGGCAGCCGCGCGCGGAGGCGAAGGTGGAGCTCTCCACGCCCGTGGGCACGGTGGGCCCGGCGGTGGAGTCGCCGCCGGGGACGTTCACCGTCCCCTGGCGTGTGCCGGAGGACGGCGCGGAGGGCCGCACGGAGCTGTCCGTTCATGCGTTCGGGCCTCCGGGGACGGAGCCCGCGCGGCTCGCGGTGTGGCGGCAGGGCCAGGAGCTGGTCGCGGGTGTGGTGGATCTCGCGGGGTTGCCGGTGCCTCGACAGCCGCTGCGGGTGGCGGGCGCGGAGAAGACGACGGGGACGGACGGCACGGTGGTTCTGGGGCCCCTTCGGACCGGCACGGTGCGCGTGACGCACGGCGTGTGGCCGGGGCTCGATGTCACGGTGTACGTGCTGGGTATCGACGGCCCGGTGTTCCCGGAGCAGGCGCCGCTGGTTCCTGGCCGTGTGACGTTGGGCGCGGACGTCGGGCCGGCGTTGCCGGTCAACGTGCGGGTGCGCGTGGAGGGCACGCGCGTGACGTGCTGGGTGGAGGACTCGCGGGGTGTCGTGCTGGTGGACCGGCCGGTGCACGTCGCCCTGTCCGAAGGTGAGCGGGGTGACGAGACGGTGCGCGATGGGCTCACGCGCTTCACGGTGCGGGGCGCGAAGGGACCCGTGAGCGTGTCCGTGGCGGACGTGCGCACGGGCGTGACGGCCATCGAAGAGGTGCGGCCTTGAGTCGCCCCTGTCCGGCATCAGCCCGGGCGTCCGTGCCCGGGAGCGCGGGCGTGGGTACGCCGTGTCCTGCCTCGCCGTCGTGCAGGCCTTCGTGGGCGGCGAACGCCGCTTTCGTGCCGTTCATCGCGTGGGCCGCGCGGGGCGCCTCCGTCTCCGTGCATCTCGTCGCGAGGGGGCTCGCCTTCGCCGTGCTCCTGCTGTCGTCGCAAGCTTTCGCCCAGTCGCTGGCCCTGGACCTGCCCACCCAGGCTTCGACGATCGCGGGCCGCGTCTGTCAGGACGTGGATGGCGATGGCCTCTGCGGCCCAGACGAGCCGGGACTCGCCAACGTGCGCCTGGTGCTGGCCACCGGCCGTGAGGTGCGCACCGACGCCGCAGGGCGCTACCACCTCAACGGTGTGGACTCACGCCTTCCGGATACGACGGGCGGACTCCACCTGCGCCCCGGACGCCACCAGCTGAAGGTGGATCCCCGAGGGCTGCCATCGGCCAGTCAGGTGTCCCCGAAGGCCGCGACCGTGGAGGTCCCCTGGGGTGCCGCCGTCCTCCAGGACTTCGCCATCCGCCTGCCCCCCGCACCGCCTCCCGCTCCGGCGTCAACCACCGCCGCACGGCCTCCCGAGGCCCGCGTCGTCCCCGAGGGCGTCCGCTTCCTGCTCACGGGCCAGGCCGCCGCTGGTGAGCAGGTTCGCGTGGCCGACGTGGATGTGGCCGTGGACGCTTCTGGCGCATGGCAGGTGATGGTGCCGCTCCAGCCGGGGCTCAACGCTGTCTCCGTCACCACCGCGACGCCACGAGGGGAAGTGGGCCTCTTCCAGCGCCTCTTCGACGTGGTTCGACGCGGAGAGCGCGGGTGGCTCGTCATTCCCCGCGAGGCGACGCGCTTGGGCACCGTGAAGGGCCTTTCGTCCGACGCCGCGCCGCTGCCCACCGGAGACACGCGCGTGTGGGTGGAGGCGCTTCCCGGCACCGAGGTGACCTCGACCGGGATCGCGCTCACGGTGGGCCCCGACGGCCGCGCGAGCCTGCCCGTGCGGCTCGTGACGGGGCGCAACACGCTTGCCCTCTCCCTGCGAGCTCCAGGGCGGCCCGCGAGCGCCGTGACGCTGGTGCTCGAAGCGCGCGCCCAGCCCTTCGCCGTGGGTCTGCTCGACCTGGAGGCCAGCATCGCGCCCGCGGGCGGCGGCTTCCGGCTCCGGGGCCGTGGCGCGGTCCATGGCGAGGCACAGGTGGGGCCGGTGCAGGTGGTGGGAGAGCTGGACCTGCGGGACACGGACCTGCGCCAGTTGAGTGATGCACCCCTCGTGGACTGGCTGCGTCCGCGACATCCCGAGCGCTTCGACCGCTGGCGCGATCCCGACCTCGCTCCGGCGGAGTGGGGGGATGCTTCTCTGTCCCTCACTCCCAACCCCTCAGGCGGGCGCCTGCGCCTGGAGGCCCGGCACGAGCAGTATGGTCGCGCCGGCTTCGGCACCTACCGCGCGCTCCAGCAGGACCGGGAGGTGGGCCGCTACCACCGCCCCCTCTTCGGTCCGTACGCGGAGGTGGAGAAGCAACTGGGCGAGCTGCGCGTGGGTGTGGACGCGTTCGCGGGAGGGCTCGTGGATCCGACGCGAGGTCTGGCCGCGATCCCCGCGCACGAGGAGCTGCGGGCCACGGGCGGCAGCCTGTACTACCTGGGCGGCAACACCGTGGCGGAGGGTTCAGAGCTGGTGCGCGTGGAGGTTCGCGACGGCGTCACCGGGCTGCCTCTTGGCGAGCAGCACCTGATCCGCGGCCGCGACTACGACATCGACTACCTCGCGGGCCGCATCCTGCTCGCGCGCCCGCTGTCGATGTTCACGGGGTCCTCGCTGCTTCGCACGGACGCGCTCACCCAGGCACCCGAGCCGGTCCTCGTCGTGGACTACGCCGTGCTGCGCTCGGGCGATCCGCGCGACACGGTGGGAGGCGAGGCCTGGGCGAACTGGCGCGACTCTTCCGTGGGCCTGTCCGCCGTGCGCGAACGTCGCCAGGGCGCGCCGTTCCAACTGCTGTCCGGACGCGGAAAGACGCGACTGGGCGCCTACTCACTGATCGCCGAGGCCGCGAGCAGCCGGGGCCTCGCGGTGGAGCCGGGCGTCTTCGGCGTATCGGACGACGGCGGTCTGAGCTTCCTGCGTCCTGTTGGCACCCAGGATGATCACGGCGGCGCCGTGGGCCTGCGCCTGAGCGGATCCGTGCCCTTCCTGTCTGGCGGCACCGTGAACGCCGCGTGGCGCGAGCGTTCGAAGGGTTTCTCCGACGGTGCCCACCAGGAGGCCGCGCGCTTCCGACAGCTCTCGCTGCGCGCCACGCAGCCGGTGGGGCCCCTGGGCATCACGCTCCTGGGCGATGAGCGACGCTCGGCGGATCCGCGCCTGCCCTTCCAGGATGTCCCCTTCGCCGCGCGAACGCTGGGCGCCTCCGTCGGCTATCAGGAGGAGGGCGACTGGGGCGTGCGCGTGGAGGTGCGTGACGGTTGGTTGCGCGCCAGCGATCTGGCCGGTAGCGGCGAGGTCCTCGAAGGGGGCCGCACCTCCGCGGGCGTGGCGGGGCACTACGCCGTGGCCCCGGGCGTGGTGGTGTCCGCGGGCCACCGGCAACGGCTGTTCGAGCGTGGCGCGGGCCCAGGCCGGAGGGATGACACCTTCACCTCCGCGGGCGTGGAGCTTGAGTTGGGAAAAGACGCCGCCGTGGGCGTCAAGGGCGGCTGGGGCCCCCAGCTCGGCCCGCAGGCGTGGCTGGATGCGCGGATGCGGCGCGGCCCGGAGGTCTACTACGGCGGCTACTCCGTGGACGTGGACGGACCGGATTTCGGCGCGGCGCGCGCGGTGACGGGGGCTCGCACGGAGGTGGGCGACGGCACGACGGTGTTCGTGGAGGACGTGAGCGCGCACGACGCCACGGCCATGCGGCTCGCGCGCGCGGTGGGCTTCCAGCAAGCAGTGCTGAACGGGTTCAGCGTGGGTGCCCGTTACGAGCGCGGCGTGCGCCACCCGCTGGACATCGACGGCGACCTGCGGCGCGACGTGGCCAGCGTCTCCGCGCAGTGGCTGCAAGAGCGCGTGCGCGCGGACGTGCGCGCGGAGGTCCGTCACGAGGAGGGCACTCCCGCGCGCGGCGTCCTCCTTCCCGGTCAGTTGGTTCCGGCGCCGGTGGACCGCACCCAGGTGGTGCTGGCGCTGGCCGCCGAAGCTTTGCTCGCGCGCGACGTGACGGCCTCTGGACGGTTGGACTTCGCGCACACCGCGGGCCAGGACGGGCTGGAGGCGCGGTTCGCGGAGGGCTTCGCGGCGGTCGCCTGGCGGCCGGGCCCCTGGCTGGTGGTGGCCCGCTATGGCCTCACGCGGGAGCTTTCTCCTGGCGTCCGTTCGGCCTTCGGTGACCGGGCGCTCCAGACGCTGTCGCTGATGCCGGCGGTGCGGGTGGGCGACCGGCTGTCGGTGGCGGCGGGACTGCATGCCGGCCGCTCCAGCCTGGGGGATTCGGCCCGGTGGGTGTGGACGGGCACGCTGCGTCCGGCGGTGCGGGTGGTGGGGGGGCTGGAGGTCGCGGTGGAAGGCGCGCGTCGCACGTCCGCGGCGGATGGACAGGGCCTGTCCTCCTTCCGGACGGAGGTGGCGTACCGGCTGGATGAGCGCCTCCGGGTCGCCCTGGGGTACACGGTGCTGGGCTTCAGTGGTTTGGGGTTGGGGGCGGATTCAGTGGATGCTCCGGATCGCCTCTACCTGCGGGCGGAGCTGGCCTACTAGTCGCCTGGGAAGGAACGTTGAACGTGCGAGTCTGGATGGTCGGCCTGGGGCTGGTGCTGGTCGCTGGGGTGGCACGTGGGGGTTGGACCGTCACCCAGACCCAGAATGGCGTCCCAATCGATGTGACGGTCTTCCGGCCTGGCCACTTCGCCGTGGCCACGGGCGAGCAGCTGTTCATCTCCCGGGACGGCGGGATCTCCGCCCTGTCGGGGGAGATGGCGGGCAGCTTCCTTCAAGGGAGCGACTGCGTGGTGGGCATCCTCGCGGACGGCACGCTCCAGAGCGTCGCGGGGTGTTCGCCGGATGAGGGCAAGGCCCTGTTCCCCACCGCGAGCGACTACAAACTGAGAGCAGTGCGGCTCACCGCGGATGGTGGCGTGGGCTACGCCGCCGCCGCCCAGGTCCCGGTGGGGGGACCCGAATTCCGCTCGTCTGTCCTTCCGAAGGAGGGCACCGCGCAATGGGGACTCCTGACGATGCCGCAGCCCAACGCAGTGCCCCTGGCGCCGTTGGCGGTGCTGCCTCCTCAGTCCGACGGTGTGCCGCACGCCCTGTACTCCGTGAGCTCGGCCGTGGCCAACCTGGTCTGGTACCGGGGGGCGGCAGGGCAGACCTTCCTCGCGCCGGGTTCTCCTCCGTTGGCCTCGCCGCTCTCCATGGCCCTCCTTCCTGGACTGACGCCCGCGAAGCCGCTCGCCTTCTTCGGCAACAACTCAGCGCTCTTTCGCGGGACCCTGGAGGGGACGTCGTGGCCCTTTGCTCCGGTGCTCACGGGCGTCGGGTCGGTGGAGGCGCTCGCCTTCGACGTGGCGAACGGCTCCGCCGCGGGAGTCGGCTTCGGCCTGATGCTCGCCAAGAAGGACGGCAGGGTGAGGGCCTACAGCGCGGAGCCGGTGTCACCCTCGTCGCTGCCCGGCTCCATCTGGCGCGAGAACACCAGCTTCCCCACGGGCATCACCCAGAGCGGCGTGCAGATGTCGTGTTGGGGCGCGTCCTACTGCGTCGCCATCCTCAACGGGCCGGTGCAGAACATCCTCATCTACCAGAACGAGAGCACTCCGGACATGAGGCTCGCGCCCGACCGCCTCGACGTCGAGGAGGGCAGGACGACGTCGCTGGTCCTCAACCCGCGCGATGGCGACGGGGACGCCGTGAGCGTGACGTTCACGCCCCGGGACCCCAACGGACTGCTCTCCATCCAGTCCGGACCGCCTCCGGCGGGTGACAACGGGCTGACGCTGTCGCTGACGGCGGACTCGGGCTTCTGCGCGAGCCAGCGTGCCTTCCTCGACGTGGTGGCCTCGGATGGTCTGGCGGCGCACGACGTGACGAAGACGGTGGAGCTGCTGGTGAAGCACACCGTCCCGCCCGCCGCGCCCCTGGATGTCACCGTGAACGTGCCGGGCGGGGTCTTCTTCGCGGGCGGTTCCGCGGGCACCCTCACGCCGGTGCGGGGAGCTTCCGGCTGCGCACCCGTCAAGTACCTCTGGGCGACAGCGCCCACGAGGGCCCCCAAGCTCACCGTGACGGACATGGTGGCCACGCTCGACCCGGTCCTCGACAAGGCAGACCGGTGCAAGCCCGTCAGCACCGTCTTCACCTACACCGTGCGCGCGAACGACGGTGAAGTGGACTCCGCACCCAGGAGCGTCCCGGTGACGTTCCATCCCTGGGGACCTCCGGAGGCACCGTTCAGCACGCCTCCGATGCCGCGCTTCAGCGGAGAGAGCCTGCAGCCCCAGTCGCTCCACCTCTGTGCTCCCAACGCGGACCTTCCTCCGGTGACGACGCTGTGGTCGCGTCTCGACGCCTCCACGGGAGTGGCGGTGAACGCGGTGCAGGCGCTGGGGGCACCGCAACCGCCGGTCGGCGCGACGCCCGTCGAGGGAACCGCCGTCGTGGTTGATTCGCAGGGGGCGTGCTCCGACACCTCGGTGAAGCTGCGTGCGGTCAACCAGCTCATGGTGGCGGGCCAGCGTCTGGTGGGACCGGAGTCCATCGTCGATGTGACGGTGAAGCCGCGTTGGGTGCCCATGAAGAACGTGACGCCCGTCCTGACGCTGGACCCACCGGAGGAGCGCAAGGTGCGCGGTCGCTTGGTGACACCGGCCCTCACCTGCGTCTCCGCGCGCGGCATCACCACGGTGGTGACGCTGGAGTCCTCCGATGCTTCGGCCCAGGTGCTTGCCACCCAGACGTTCACTGGCGCCTCGGGTGACATCGAACTGGACCTGCCTCTCACCTGCGGGAGCGCGACCTACAACGTGCGCGTCCGCGTGCAGGAGATTGTCGCGGGTGGCGCCACCGAGACGTCCGAGTCGATCCAGTCGCTGACGCGCGACGCGCGCGACGTGGAGCTGGGCGACGTGGACGGAGAGCTCGTCGCCACGTGTGAAGACGGCGCCCGGGGCACGTTGCGGCAGACCTTCCCGGAGGGCGCCTGCACGACGGTGAAACTGGCCTGGTCTCACGCTGGGGGGCCGGAACTGGAGCCGATTGTGTCCACGGACGACTCGGCGGAGCTGTCCACGAAGGACAAGCAGTTGGAGTCCCTGGTGGGGGAGTTCGTCACCGTGAGCGTGGCGGCCACGGGCGAAGGGGCCTCCGCTGCGGCCCGCGAGCACACGGTCCGGATTGGCGCCCGGCCCTTCGTGTCGGTGGAGCGCCGCGCGGAAACAGGTCCGGGCTCCGACTCCAGCCAGGTGGGCGTCTCCGTCTTCCTGCGCAACGACACCGGGTGCGGCGTGTCCGCCATCCGCTACGAAGAGGTCCCCTCCGGCGCGGAGGTGGTGCAGGACAGCGTGAGGCTCAACGGCCAGCCGGTGATCGCCACGGCGCTGGAAGGCGGAGGCTTCGCGGTGGAGCCGGTGCCGCTGGAGGGGGGCGAGACCGCGACCCTCACGTACGTCATCCGCCCCGCGTTCCTGGGCGAGCCCACGTTCTCCGGCACCGCGACCCTGCGCGGAATCGTGGTGTCCCGCACCGAAGCGCCGCCCCCGTCCACGTCGGGCTGTGGCTGCTCCGGAAGTGGCTCCGGCGTGACGGCCTTCGGGCTGGGGGCGCTCGCGTGGATTGCGCGCCGACGGCGCGGCGTCAGAGCCCGAAGCTGATGCGCTGGCGGCGGTTGGGCGTCTGCTGACGCTCTTCCAGCACGCCCGACAGCTCCAGGCCGCGCAGGGTGGCCAGGGCCTCGCGCTCGGACAGGTCGGTGAGCGCGAGCAGGTCCTCCACCGTCTTCGTGCCGTCCGCGAACGCCAGGAGCAGCGCCTGCGGCCCGGCCAGCTTCAGCTCGTGCAGGCCGTAGGGCGGATCCGCCGTGGGGAACAACCGCCGCCCGGGCGCCATCCGCTGGCGCAGCGCCACCAGCGTCTCCGTGCGCGTCACGCCCTCCACGATGAGGTCACCGGGGAAGAGCGACAGCGGCACCAGGTCCGCGCGCTGCGGCCGCATGGGGCTGAAGCCGTAGCCGCCCTCCGTCCACGTGAAGGTGGACCAGAGGATGTCCTTCACCTGCTCCTCCAGCAGCCGCCTGCGCTGCGAGGGGCTCAGCAGGCCGCGCTTCAAGAGCGCATCCCCGGTGCGCAGCGTGTGCTCGCGCGCGTACGCGGTGGCCTCCGCGAGCTGGGCCTCCGTCAGCGCGCCCTTGCGCAGGCAGAAGCGGCCGAAGCGCTCCGGGGCCAGGTTGGACGCGGCGTACACGACGCGGCCCGCCTCGAAGTAGACGACCTTCAGCACCGTGCCCTGGCGCAGCTTCAGCTCGCCGTGGTGGCGCGCCTCGTAATAGGCGTTGAGCAGCCGAGGCACCGAGGTGTGCTTCAGGTCTCCGCCCAGCGACCACTCGGGGAGCTGTCGGCGGCGGCGCTCCTGGGCGGGCACGGCTTCCGTCCAGACGGCGTCGCGCCGGGCGAAGGGCAGGGGCAGGGACTCGGAGATTTCGTCGTCCTCGGGGGCCGGCTCCGGCGCGGCTTCCACGGACGGCTCGGAGGAGGGCTCGGACACCGTCAGCTCCTCCACCCCTTCGTCCTCCACCAGCTCCTCCAGCACGAGCAGGTCCACCTCGTCGAGCAGCTCCGTGTGGGGCACTGGTGGCACGCCCGCGGCCTCTTCCAGCGCGTCCATCACTGCGTCCAGTTCAAAGGGCTTCTCGAAGAAGGCGCGCGCGCCGTGCACTTGAATGGCTTCCTGGGCGAAGCGGTCGCCCTTGTAGACGCCGCTGACCGCGATGGCGGGAATGGCGTGGGCCCGGAGTGCGCCCAGCACCTCGCTGCCCCGGATGTCCGGCAGGAGCAGGTCCACCAGCGCGGCGTCGAAGCGGGCCGTGGGCCCCAGCGACTCCAGCGCCGCCTCGCCCGTGAACACGGTGAGCGCGTCGTGACCCCGGGTCTGCGCCACGGTGGCGATGAGGGAGGCCAGTTCCTGGTTGTCCTCGACGATGAGCAGTCGCGCCATGGGCGGGCAGACCCTACCATCAACGCCATGAAGGACGTTCAGGGCTTCCACCACGTGGCGATTCAAGCGAAGGACGTGGAGCGCGTCACCACGTTCTATCGGGACCTGCTGGGCTTTCCTGAACTCAAACGCCACCTGCGCGAGGACGGCGCCCTGCGGAGCGTCTGGGTAGGCGTCCCCGGGGGCTCCTTCCTGGCCATCGAGGCGGTGGACGGCACTCCGGAGGAATCCCCGTTCCGCCACCCGACGCCGGGCCTGCTGATGCTGGTGTTCCGCATCCCCCGGGAGGCGAGGGGTGGGGTGGTGGAGACCTTCGCCCGCGCGGGGGTGCCGCTGGAGCATGAGACGCGCTGGACGCTCTACGTCCGGGACCCGGAGGGCAACCGGGTGGGGCTGAGCCACCATCCGGAGGACTAGGGGCCCAGGCGGGCGGGGGGCGTCCGGCCGGAGGCTTGCGGAGGGTGACGGGGCATGGCTACAAGCGGCCCCATGCGCCTGGGTGAACTGCTCGTGAAGGACGGCCTGGTGTCGGCGGCGGCGCTCGAAGAGGCGCTGGAGTCGCAGGTCGTGCACGGCGGTCGGTTGGGGACGAACCTGGTGGAGCTGGGCTTGCTCTCCGAACCGGACCTGGCCAAGGCGCTGGGCAAGCTCCACAACTGTGCCTACGCGTCCGGGGAGATGGCGCCCGACCCGAAGGCCGTGGCGCTCGTGAACCCGAACGAGGCGGACGACAAGGAATACCTTCCGATGCGCTCGGACGCGACGCGGTTGAGCGTCGCGGTGGTGAACCCGCACGACTTCCCGACGTTGGACGCCATCGCGTTCAAGACGGGCAAGCGCGTGGTGCCGGTGGTCATCCCCGAGTTCCGGATGAACCAACTGCTGCGCCGGCACGCGAAGGCGTTCCGGCAGTTGCGCGCCATCGACATGAACGCGGTCCGTCCCCGGCCGGCGAAGGGCGCGGCGGCGGAGCTGGCGAAGGCGCAGGAGCGGCCTCCGGACCTGATGAGCGAGGAGGAGTTCCAGTCCGTCTATGCACAGGCGCTCGGAGGCGCGGACGCCGACGACGAGGCCGTGCTGGAGGGGGAGATCATCACCGGCGTGGAGGTGGTGGAGACGCCCGTGCCCCTCGCGCCGGTGGCCCGGCCGCCCCAGGCGCCGCCCCCGCAGGCCCGTCCCGCGATGCCTGCGTCCGTTCCGGCGTCGCCCCCTTCCGCGCCGCCCCCCTCGGCCCAGCGTCCGGTGCCCCCCGGCGTGCAGCCGCGCGTGAACATCCCCGCGCACGTGGCGCCGCAGGTCCCCGTTCCCGGCGCGCCCGCGCAGGTGGCCGCGCAGGCCCGGCCCACGGCGGCGAGCCCGGGGATGCCCATGCCGCCTCCGGGTGTCGTCACGGGCCCGCCGCCCGCGGGTGCTCCCGGTTTCTCCGCGCGCACGGGAGGGGTGCCTGCGTCGGACGCGGGAGCGCTGCCGGGCTTCGCGGAGCTGCAGACCTTCGACGACCTGCCGGTGCAGGCGGAGCAGGCCGCGAGGCCGGAAGCGCCGTCCGCGCGGCCCGTCGCGCCGCAGGTCCGCGCGCCCACGCCGCCTCCGAAGCCGATGACGTTCCCGGAGGCCCAGGCGGAGCTGGCGCGCAGCTCGGACCGCGAGGACGTGGCCCGCACGGTGCTCCGGTTCGCGCTGGGCAAGTGGCGCCGGTCCCTGCTGCTGTCGGTGCAGGGCAACCTCGTCACGGGCTGGCACGGCATGGGGCAGGGCGTGCGCGACGAAGCGGTGCGCCGCATCGGTGTGCCTTTGCGAGACCAGAGCACCTTCCGGCTCGTGCGCGACACGCGCTCGCACTACGTGGGCCCGGTGAAGCGGGACGCGGCGATGGGGATGTTCTACCGGCTGCTGGGCGGCGGCTTCCCCACGACGGCGGTCATCCTCCCGCTGCTGGTGCGCGGCAAGGTGGTCCACCTGCTCTACGTGGACAACGGACCGGATCAGCTCACCCCGCCGGACGTGGGCGAACTGCTCATCCTCTCCCAGAGCGTGGGCCGCTCGTACGAGGCGATGATGCGCAAGCGCAAGAGCGCCTGAGCCTCCCCGCCGTCCGTCACAGGTCCGCCGGGTTGCTCAAGTCCTTCCCTCGGGGCACGGATGTCGCCGGCACCACGAGCCGCCGGGCCTTCTGGAACAGGGGCGCGGGCGGATCCTCGGCCACGTACACGCCCCAGAAGTACTCGCCCGGAGCCAGGCCGGGCAGCACCACCTGTTGCGTGCTGCCTTCGACCACGAGCACCGGGTGGCGCAGGCTCCGCTCCCTCGCCACGACGAGCCGGTAGCGGGGCTCGCCACCGACGGACTGCCACGCGAAGACGATGTCCTGCGCCGCCGCGTCATCCGGGGCCTGGTAGTCATCCCGGGGCGCGATGAGCAGCGCGCGCTTGAGCTTGCGGTCCACGAAGATGCGGCGGGCGAAGCCGGACTCGCCCGGTAGACCCTGGCCATCCAGCGCGGACACGCGCCAGACGAACATCCCGGGCTCGGGGGGACTGAACGTGAACCCCAGGCCGTCCACCTGCGTGTCCACCACGCGCTGGGTGAAGCCCAGGTCTCGCGCCACCTGCACCTGGTAGCGCCGCGCTCCGTCCAATGCCTTCCAGGCGAGGGGGATGCCCAGGTCCTGGCTCCACTCGATGCGGGCGTCCACTCCGGGCGACAGGCTCGCGGGGAAGGGGGGCCCGTCGTGTTCGGCGTCCTCCAGGCCCCGAGCCACCTCCAGCCAGCTTCCCGCGCCGAGCGTGCGGCGGTGGGGCCCTTCCGAAAGCATGAGCCGTCCCCGGGACACGCTGAGCTGCATGCCGTTCGCGGTGCGGGTGACGCGGAACTCCGCGGGTCCCTCGTGCGCGTCCACCGTGAGCTCCACCTGACGTCCGTCATCTCCCCGCAGGACGAGCGGGCCATCCCGCAGCGCATCCACGGGGAGCACGCCCCGAGCGGTTCCCGACTCCAGCGCGACCACCGCGCCGCCCGCGCCGCCTCCGTCCACCGGCGCGGGCCGTTCCACCAGCACCGCGGTGCGCTCTTCCAGTTCGAAGCGACCGCCACCGCGCAGCTCGATGCGCGCGGAGGCCGCGACCCCGGTGCGCACCCAGTCACCCGCGCGGAAGGTGGCGCCTGCTTCGAACGGCTCCCAGAACGAGCGCGCGGTGCGCATCGTGTCCACGGGCCCCTGGGCCATCGCGCACGTAGCCACGATGGCCTCCAGCTCCCGCGACACGGCTTCCACGGCGCCGGCATCCCCCGAGGTGCGCGAACAGCCCGCCAGCGACAGAAGCAGGAGAACGAACGAAGAACGCGAACGGGTGCTCATGGCTTCCTCCATCCGGTGGAAGCGCGGCGTGCTTCGTCCTCCAGGGACTGGAGCTTCATCCGGGGGACATTCCGCCCCGGCGCCGCTTCGAGCGCGGCGCGCAGATGCGCCACCGCCTCCGCCACGTCGCCCCGTTGCACGGCCTCCGTCGCCAGCAGCTCGAAGCCATCCGCCAGGGCCTCCAGCCGTGCCAGCACGCGCGGATCCTCCGGACCCAGCGCCCGCGCCGCCTGGAGCTGCGCCAGCGCGGTGTCCTCTCCCGCACCCGACAACTTCGCCACCGCGATGAGCCGGTCCGCCCTCACCAGATGTTCCCCCAGCGCCGCTTCCCGCGCATGCAGGGGCCACAGGAGCGCCGCACCCGAGGCGCCCAGGACCGTGAGCGCCATCGCGCCCCACCGCAGCCCCTGCTGGTGACGCGACGCCATCAACTGCAACGCTCCCGGGATCCGCCGCTCCACGAAGCCCAGCCACCGCCGGGAGCCCCGGGGCCGGTCCCTGCCGCGAGCCACGCCGATGAGCGCCTCCGTCTCGCGCTGCACCCGATCCAACGACTCCCCGAACAGCTCGCGCATCGCCTGCACCACATCGAAGGGGGGCAGGGTGCCGCGCACGCGCTCCAGCGCCTGTCGCAAGGCCTGGGCACTGGGGGCCCGGTCCTTGGGATCCGGTGCGGTGGCCCATTGCACCAGACGCTCCAGCTCCGGCGTCACCTGGGCATTGAAGCGCGACGGACGCAGGCGCCCGGCGTGCTCCGCCTCCGCGACCTCCCCGAAGGCGCGCTTCAGCGTGAGCAGCTCATGGAGCACCAGCCCCATGCCGTGGATGTCCCAGCCGGGCTCCGGGCGTCCTCCCGCGGCCTGCTCCGGCGCCATGTACGCGCGCTTGCCCACCACCAGCAGGTCGTTGCCGCTGGCGATGCTGGCCGACGCGACGCCCATGTCCACCAGCTTCACCTCGCCGTGCAGCCCGATGAGGAGGTTGCCCGGGCTCACGTCGCGGTGGACCAGGTGCAGCGGGCGGCCATCCAGGTCGCGCTGGTCGTGCAGGTACTCCAACGCCTTGCCCAGCTCGATGGCGAGCGTCACCGCGAGCGCCACCGGAGGAGGCCGCCCGCGCTCCCGCAGCCGCTCCATCAGGTCCGCGCCATTGCACCCGTGCACGTACTCCATCGCCATGAAGGGCCGGCCGGCGGCGGAGCCCACGTCGAACACCTGGATGACGTTGGGGTGCTGGAGCGTCGCGCTCAGGCGCGCCTCGGTGAGGAACAGCTCCGACAGGCGCGGGTGTCGCGCGTACTCCTGGAACACCAGCTTGAGCGCCACCAGCTTGTCCACGCCCTCGGCCATGGTGCGCCGGGCGAGCAGGACCTCCGCCATCCCGCCCGCCCCCAGGCGCTTGAGGAGCTGGTACGGACCGAACGTGTCGAAGGGCCGCAGCCCGCCCTGCCACGCCTCCGGGTCGCGTGCGTGCAGCAGCTCCACGTTCGAATAGTCATGCAGCGCCGGGGCCCCCTCCACCGTCGAGCGGGGCCGGATGCCCACCGGCGTCGGCTCCTCCCGCCAGGAATCCGCGCTCCCCGACGGGGAGGCCTCGGGCGCGTCGACGGGAGCCACCACCGGCACGGGGGGCGGGCTTTCGTCGCGAGGGCTCACCGGCAGCGGAAGGCTTCCTTCGTCCAACGCGACGAACTTGACGAAGTAGCCGCGCACCCAGCCGGACACCCCGTGCTCCATCACGCGCACGCGACCGGAGACGACCGGCCCCGCGCCCTGGAAGGCGACCTGGAGCGGGAACTCCGTCCCCAGGGGCTGCGGCGCATCCGCGGGCACGAACAGGCCGTGCTCCGACATGCTCTTCCACAGCCGCGCACGCGACTCCGGTGCATCCGCGAACGGCAGCCGGAACAGCCGGCCCTTCCTGACTGGCAGCTTCACTCCGCTCCCCCTTCCTGCGAATGGCGCTGCGCCCCGTCCCGTCCGGCGATCCCTCACGGTGATGCGCTCAACGTCACCTGGATGGGCTCCGGCCGGTCGCCCACCATCACCTCGGCCCGCCAGGTGGAATGTCCCTCCGCCTGGACGCTCACCTGATGGACGCCCGGCGCCAGGGTGACGAGCGATTCCAACTGCCGGGCGAACCCCACCGCCCGGCCGTCCACGAACACGCGGGCGCTCTCCGGCATCACGTCGAACTTCAGCCCCGTCGCTCGCGCACGCTCCACCCGCACCGCGCGGGTCAGGGGCGCGGACGGGAGCACCACCTCCATTCGCAACAGCGGCAGCGGCAGGGCCTGGGCGTGGACCAGGGGGTAGCTGGGGAGGCGCGCACAGGAGCAGGTCCCGGCCATCAGGAACGCGATGAACAGACGTGACGTGTGCGGGGGCATGTCAGGGATTGGAGCGCGAGCGCGGGGGCCTCCGTCAAGGCACCGGCCCCCACGTCGCGGCCGCTGTTCCCGCCCGCACAGCGCAAACCGGGGAGGCGTCTTCCCGACCCACCGGCCCAGGTCGTCTTCCGGGTGGGAAACGCGGATGTCCCCCGGTGGACGAACCGCCGCCCACCGCGTGCCGGCACGCATGACGGCGCGTGCGTGCGGGGTGACCTGGGAGGTGACAGGAATTGAGAGGAATTGGAGCCAGGAGGGGGTCCATCCTGATCCAGGCATGTCAGACGGCGCCCGTAATCTGCGACGCATTCCAGCCCGAACCCGGCCCATGACGACCCGACCTCCACTGCCCGACACCGCGCCCCGGACTTCGTCGTCTTCCCCCCACCGAAGGCTGTTCGCCCCCGGGCGCGATGGTCTCATCCGGAGCCAGACACCCCGCTTCACGGACATCCAGCCGCTGCGGCTGGAGGACTTCCTGTCGGGCTCTGCCCGGCGCCGGGACGCCTTTTGCCGGACGCTGGTGGAGCACCTGTCCGAGCGCGGCTTCTTCTACCTGGAGCGACCCGAGTCGCTGCTGTCGCGTCACGATCTGGACGGCCAGTTCGAACACTACGAGGCCACGTACCAGCACGCGCTCCTGGCGCACCCGTACCTCCACGCGCTGATGCCAGCGGAGACGGTGTTCCAGACGGGCTACAACTCCACGTGGTACCCGGAGTCCACGGTGGTGCGGCAGGCCATCGAGGCCTTCATGGCCAAGCCCGTGACGTGGAGCAGCTTCCGCCGGCGCGTCGTGCCGGAGCCGGTGCGGGAGCTGCTGGGGGCGTCGGAGGACGCGTACCTCGCCTGTCACGCGGTGGGCAGCGTGCTGCTGGAGGCGCTGGAGCTGGGCTACGGCCTGCGCGCCGGAGGGCTCACGCGCCTGTTCCGCCGACGCACGGAAGGGGCGGTGCGGTTCGTGAAGTACCACGCGCCCAGCGTCGCCCGGAGGCGGCGGGAGGTGATGGCGCACGCGTCGGAGCCGCACGCGGACAAGAGCTTCTTCACCTTCAACCTGGGGGAGTCGAGGCCGGGGCTCGTGTGGCTGGACGGGGACGTGCCCCGCCTGATGCCCAACGACGCCGGGCACTGGCTCGTCACCTCCGGCAGGTTCTCCGAAGGGCTGACGCGGGAGCTGGAGGCGCCGGTGCGCGCGTTCCGTCACACGGTGGTCAACGACGGCGAGCGCGTCGTCGTGCTCGGCTTCGTGACGCCCGAGGGGAATCTGCACGACCTGCCGCTGGAAGACTGGCCCGCGCCGACGCGCCTCGGAGGTGCCCGTGGCTGAGCACGCGCAGCGCGAAGAAGGGGGCCCGGAGCACGTGTTCTTCTCGCCGCATCCGGACGACGTGGCGCTGGGGGCGTACGCGAGCCTGCTGGGCGTGCCCCGGGGCATCGTCCCCACGCTCGTCACCGTCTTCTCGCAGAGCTGCTGGGAGTTCGTGCTCCCGGTGGATCCGACGCGGGCGCTGGCGGTGACCTCCCTGCGGATGGGCGAGGACCGGAGGTTCGCGCGGGCGCATGGCGCGGACCTGGTGCACCTGGGCTTCCGGGACACCAGCCTGCGCTCGCCCCCGGGAGGCCGGGCGGAGTCGGAGGAGGCCACGGCGGCGCTGTCCCTGCGCGTCCGGGAGGCGCTGGGCGACGTGCTGGCCCATGTCTCCGACGACGCCGTCTGCTACGTGCCGCTGGGCATCTGCAGCCACGTGGACCACCTGCTGGTACGCGACGCGGTGCGGGCCCTGCGGGGGGACCGGGGGCGGATCGTCTACTACGAGGACCTGCCGTACTCCGCGCACCACCCGGATGATGAAATCGTCGACTACGCGTGGGCGCTGGGGCTTTCGCCCCGGTGTCTGGACCTGACGGCGCTGTGGCCCGCGAAGCTGCGCGGCCTGTCCTTCTACGCAAGCCAGCTCGAAGCCGCGACGCTGCCCGCGGTGGAGGCGCACGCGAGGCGGCTGGGCACGGGCCGCAAGCTGTGCGAGCGCGTCTGGACGGTGGGCCCGTGAGCGTGGGGGAACCCTCCATGAACGGCGAGCTGCTGGTGCACCTCTCCTACGAAGCCACGCGCACGCTGGGCGGAATGGGCGTGGTGCTGGAGCACCTGCTGGCGGCGCCCGGATACCGGGAAGCCTTCGCCCGCACGCTGCTGGTGAGCCCCACGGTGCGCCCGTGCGGCCTGGGCAGCTATGCGCCGGAGGAATCGCTCGCTCGCGACCTGGAGGCCCACGGCGAGGTGCTCTACAGCGGCCTGCGCCGCCACAACCCGGAAGCGTGGACGCGGGTCTTCCAGCCGGTGGAGGCGCGGCACGACGTGTCGTTCGTCTACGGCAGGCGCGACGCGCCGGGCGGGCCGGTGGAGGTGTTGTTGGTGGACCTCACCGATGTGCTCCGGGGCTACCGGGTGCGGCTGGGCACGCTGCCGCTGTTCCTCCAGCGGCTGCACACGCTGCTCGGGGTGGACCTGCCGTTCGACTGTCGTGGCGGACGTCCGGCGCCATGGCGCGCGCTCTCGCGCGTGTGGCGCGGCGTGTTCGGCACGAGGCTGGGCGCGGCGCCGTGGCTCAACCGCTTGTTCCGGAGCGCGGTGCACCACGGGCTCATGGATGCGCCGCCCCTGGACCACGACGCGATGCTGGCCATCACGCTCGCGGAGCCTGTCTTCGACGCACTGGAGCGGCTGCGCTCCCCGGACGGCGCGGGGGCTGTCATCCTCGCGCAGGAGCACCTGTCGCTGCCGCTCGCGTACAAGGCGCTGCTCGACGGACAGGCCTGGTGCCGCACCGTCTACTACGCGGGCGAGGTGCGCACGCCCCGGGTGCTCGTGGAGTACGGCGAGGCGGGGCAGGGTGCGTCCGATGCGCGCTTCTACAACGTGCAGCGCCAGGGGCTGGAGCAGGGCCGGACGTTGGACCAGGTGTATCCGGTGGGCACCTGGCCCAACTTCCAGATCCTCCGCAACGGCCATCTGTGCGAACGCGTGGGCGCGGTGAGTGCCTCCGTCGCGGACGAGCTGCGCTTCCTCGATGCGCGCTATTCGCTCCAGCCCGTGACGGTGGTGCCACACGGGCACCGGGCGATTGAAACGAAAGGGGCCGCGAAGGAGGCCGCGCGCGTCCGGGTGCTGCGCCATGCACGCAAGCAGTGGGGCCAGGACTTCCGCCTGCTGCTCACGCACATCTCCCGGGACGAGGTCTGCAAGGGGCTCTGGCGCGACGTGGACGTCTGCGAGCACCTGGCGCAAGTGCTGCCGGCGGAGCGACGGCCCGCGCTGCTCGTGATGGTGACCGAGTGGAACGAGGCGGAGCCGTCCGACAACCTGCGCCACGTGAAGGCGCGGGTGGAGGCCTTCAACGCGAAGGCCACGGGTGTGCACATCGCGCTGGTGAACCAACCCACCTGGCCCGAGGGACTGGACTTCACGCGGGACGACCTGCACCGCGCCACGGATGTGTCGTTGGGCCAATCCCTGTACGAGTCATACGGGCTGGCGCAACTGGAGGCGCTGGGCTGTGGCGCCGTCTGCGTCATCTCCGGGGCCAGCGGCGCCCGGCGCACCCTGCGCGAGCAGTGCGAGGCCCTGGGGCTGTCGGAGTCCGCGCACCCGAACCTCGTCGTGGCGGACCCCGTGACGGACGCCCGGGAGGCGGGGCTCGCGCATTCGGTGGAGACGTGGAAGGCCCTGCCCGCTGGCGTGCTGCGGGAGCAGGAGCTGCGCACCGCGCGGCGCGTGGCGGAAGCGGTGCTGTGCCGCCTCCCGCGCGATGGGAACGAAACACGTCTGCTGATGGAGACGGGCCGCGCCCTGGCCGAGCGGATGCGCTGGGAACCCATCATCCGCGAGCAATTGCTTCCCCTCATCCGATTCCCGGTCCGCGAGGCGGCGGGATCCGACTGGAGTGCCTGACATGGCGGAGACCCAGAAGGCCGCGACGCTCATCGTGGTGGCCCACCCCGAGGACGTGGTCCGACTGTTCAGCACCGTCGCCGGGGGCGCGGACCTCGCGGTGGTGACGGAGGATGGCGGCGCCGGCCGGGAGCTGGAGGCGGTGGGCAGGGCCCTGGGCGCACGCACCACGCACCTGCTCCTGTCCCCATCGGAGATTGGCCCCTGGTGCCGCGAGCAGCGCGAGCAGGGCAACCCGAGAGTTTTCACGCACAGCCCCCAGGAGGAGGCGCCGTTGCACCGCGAGGTGGCGGTGCTCGTCAGTCGCGTCTTCGAGCGGCTGTGGGTGCCCTCCACGGGCGCGCGTCCCACGGTGTGCACGGTGCTGGACGACGCGGCCTTCGAGCGGAAGCTCGGCCTGCTCAACACTCTGTACCGGGAACGCCCCGACGGGGCCCAGGGTGGTGCCTGCACGGATCCGCTGCGAGACGGCCCCGGCATCGAGGCCTTCACCGAGGTCCGCTCCACGGACATGGTGCGCGCCCTGTCCCTCACCAAGCCGGAGATCTTCTCAGAGCTCGCGGACCCCTGGGGCTTCGCCGGCTCCAGCTACGAAGGGAAACGCTTCGCGCTCACCGCGAAGGTGCTGGAGTCGCTGTGCCACGCGTCGCCTCCGCCCCGGCGCGTGGTGGACGTGGGCGCCTGCGAGGGAATGATGACCGAACACCTGCTGTCGCTCTTTCCCCACGCGAGCGTCCAGGCCGTGGAGTCCGAGCCCCGCTTCGCCGCCCGCCTGCGGGAACGGCTGGGAGGCCATGCGCGCGTGCGCGTCGTGGAGGCGTCCGCGGAGGACGTGGCGCTGGAGGCCGACCTCGTGCTGCTCGCCGAAGTCCTCTACTACCTGTCCGACGACGCGTGCGCGGACCTCCTGGACCGCGTGCGCGCCTCCCACCTGCTCACCTCCTACGGAGGGGGCTTTGGCGCGAAGGTGCACGCGGCGCTCGCCGAGCGCGGCTGGAAGGTTGTCACCTCCTCGACGCTTGCCGGCCGCATCGAGCCCGTGGACGGCGTCTGGAGTCCCTTGCTGGTGCGACGAGCAGGCACCGAAATCCGGCTCTGGAAACGGTGATAACAGGAATTCAAAGGCATAGGCCCAGGCTCTCAAGGAAGAGCGTGGGCGGTTTTCTCAAGGCCCGTGAATTTCTCAAAAGTGAGTGTTGCTTCCTGTTCCAACGACAGGGCTTGCTTGCTTGAAACCGTGTTGCCAATGCCACGGGAACTCACCAGCATGAGCGGGCATGGCCACCCCGGTAGTCGCCCATGGCCCCCTGGATACCCCGGCCCGGGTATCGCGTGACGAGGGTCTGAAACATCCTCACGCGCTCCGTCGTGTGGCCCTGCCGTGGTTCGTGGCGCTGTGGCTCCTGGCCTCCGCGCTGGGCTCGGGGCTGATGTGGTCGCACGCGAGCGCGGCCGGCCCTGCCGCCACGCCGCCCTCGCGCCTGCCGGAATCGCTCGCGCCCGTGCGCGGCCCCGGGGCGTGGTCGCTGCTCGTCTTCCTCCATCCCCAGTGTGCCTGTTCGCGCGCGACGCTCACGGAGCTTGAGAAGCTCACGGCCCACGCGGGCGGTCGGCTCGCCACGCGCGTGTTCATCTGGGCTCCGAGCGAAGCGCCCGCGGACTTCGTGCGCTCGGAGCTGTGGACGCGCGCCCAGGCGTTGCCCGGCGTGGAGGTGGTGGCGGACGTGGACGGGCAGGCGGCACGCGAAGCGGGCGCGCGGACGTCCGGTCAGGTGGTGCTGTTCTCACCGGAGGGTGAGGAGCGCTTCAGCGGGGGCATCACCCCCGCACGAGGCCACGAGGGGGACAGCGCGGGCAACCTCGCCATCCGTGCGCTCGTGGATGCCGAAGCGCCGGGGAGCCTCGCGGCGCCTGTCTTTGGCTGTGCCCTGGAACCCCCCCAGCGTCCGTCCGGCGAGACCCCGTGATGAGAATCCACCTGTCCGACGCCGACGTGGCCGTGCGGGCGCGGCAGCTCTTCGAAGCGCAGTGTCTGTCATTGAGCCAGCGCACCGACCGGACCTTCATCGTCCTGATGGTTTTGCAGTGGGTGGCGGGTCTCGCGGCGGCGCTGCTCCTGTCGCCCCGGGCATGGGCCGGGCTGGAGAGCGCGGTCCACTTCCACGTGTGGGCGGCGGTGGGGATGGGGCTGCTCTTCGGAGGGCTGCCGGTGGTGCTCGCGCTGACGCGCTCCGGACGGGCGTCCACGCGGCACGTCATCGCGGTAGGGCAGGCGTTGATGTCCGGGCTGCTCATCCACCTGATGGGGGGCCGCATCGAGACGCACTTCCACATCTTCGGTTCGCTGGCGCTGCTGGCCATCTACCGGGATTGGCGGGTGCTCATCACGTTCAGCGGCGTGGTGGCGGCGGACCACTTCCTGCGCGGTGCGCTCTGGCCGGAGTCCATCTTCGGGGCGCACGCGAAGGAGTCCTGGAGGTGGATGGAGCACGCGGCCTGGGTGGTGTTCGAGGATGTCTTCCTCATCGTCTCCTGTGTGCAGGGCCAGCGGGACCTGAGGGCGTCGGCGTTGCGGGAGGCGCAGTTGGAGTTGTCCCAGCACGCGGTGGAGGAGCGGGTCGTCCGGCCGCTGGTGGGCTCCGCGGACGCGCTGCGCGACTCCATGCGGACGCTGTCCGAGTCCACGAAGCAGCAGCGCGAGGACCTGACCCGTCAGGCCCGGGCGCTGAACGAGACGCAGGTGACGGCGGAGCAGATCCGCCAGACGTCGCTCGTGGCCTCCGAACAGGCGGCCCGGGTGCTGCGCTCGACGGAGGAGGCCGGGGACGTGGGCGCGGCGGTGGAGGACGCCATCGGCCGGAGCGTGGAGGGCCTGGCGGAGATCCGCGCGCAGGTGGGGGACATCTCCGAGCGCATCCAGGGGCTCGCGGCGTACACGGAGAAGATTGGCGGCATCACGCGGACGGTTCAGGACCTGGCGGACCAGTCCAACGTGTTGGCCATCAACGCGGCCATCGAGGCGGCGCGGGTGGGCGATGCGGGCCGGGGCTTCGCGGTGGTGGCGCGCGAGATCCGCCACCTCTCGTCGCAGTCGGTGGCGGCCACGCAGCAGGTGCGCACGGTGCTGGAGGACACGCGCTCGCGCATCCAGGGGGTGGTGGACCTCACGCGCCAGGGAGGGGAGCGCATGGGGAGGGGCATCGACACCATCCGCGAATCAGGGGACCGGCTGCGCAGGTTGTCCGGGCTGGTGCAGGGCAACGCGGATGCCGTCCGCCAGATTTCAGCGTCGGTAAGCCAGCAGTCGGCGGGCGTGTCGCAGATCTTCTCCGCCGTCACGGACCTGACCGAGATGATGGATGCGTCGGTGGCCCGGGTGGAGGCCACCCACGAGGCGGCGGACACGCTCCAGCACGTCACCGACCAGGTGCACGGCGTCATCGGTTTGTATCAGCGCGGAACCTGACACGTCACCGACAGGCCCCCCTTTCATGGAGTACATGGAGGCCATGACCTCCAGACTCCGACGTTTCCTGTCGTTTTCCTCGATTCCACTCCTGTTGAGCTGCGGCGCCGCCGCGGTGTCGGACGGGTCCGCTCCCGCGCTGGTGTCGCAGGGGCAGGAACTGGCCACGGGCACGCCCGCCGGCAACGGCGTGGTGCTGTTCCTCAACGATTACTCGACGACGCTGGCGGTGTTGGACACGCAGGTGCCGTTGAACCTCCTGGCCGCGCAGAGCCTGATGGACTGGCGCGAGGGCCCGGACGGCGTCCTGCACACCGGGGATGACCGGCGCTTCGTCTCCATCGAGCAGGTGGACGCGGTGCCCAACGTGGGTCCGGCGGCGCTCGCGGCGCTGGAGACCTACGCGCGGGGCACGGGCCGCGTGGAGCTGCCGGTGGACGGTTGGGTGGGCACGTTCCAGGGCGTGACGTTCAACGTGGCGGAGGCGCGCCGGGCGCTGGCGGTGGTGAATGCTCAGAGCGCGAGCGCGTTGCAGGCGAGCTACGGCGTGTCGGCGGCGGCGGCGAACGCCATCGTATCGGCGCGGCCGTTCTTCCACATCCTGAAGCTGGGGCGGCTGCCGGCCATGGACGGCACGTCGCTGCAGAACCTCAAGACGGCGACGCAGCAGGCGGCCGAAGGTGAGCCCTGCACCGGCGCGACGACGTGTCAGTCGGGCCTTTCGTGCAATGGCATTCCGGGCGACGCCTCCAGCCCATACGGCCGCTGCATCACCACCGCGCCGACCCCGGGGGACGGCGAGTCCTGTTCGCTGTTCGTGCCGTGCCAGTCGGGGCTGACGTGCCACGGCCTGGCGTCCGGCGCGACGGAGGGCTGGTGCCGGCCCGCGTGGATGGAAGGCGAGTTCACGGCGTACTCGGACCTGACGTTGCAAGGCAACACGACGCCGCAGATGTCAACGCAGCCGGTGGTGGGGCTGGCGACGGTGCCGGAGGACATCACGGTGGAGCTGGACCTGGCGCACAACAACCCGTCCAAGCTGGTGCTGACGTTGGAGGATCCGGGTGGTGAGACGGCGCTCCTGTGGGACGGGCCGAACGAAGGCACGCCGCCCAAGCGCATCCCGGTGACGCGCGGCATCCCGCGTGACGGCACCATCAACGGGCTGTGGAAGCTGCACGTCGTCAACCCGTCGGGCGTGGGCAACGGCAAGCTGCGCGAGTGGAAGCTGAAGCTGAACAGCCGCTGGGACTGATGCGGTTGTGATTGAGGGGGCCGGGGACGACGTCCCGGCCTCCTACACTGCTGAAAACCCAGCACCCGTCGAGGGCGCTGGGCTTCGGATGACGCGGGGGCGGGGGATTACTCCTCGGCTTCTTGGGGCTCCTCGAAGTTCACGTCGAAGTTGACGCGCTGGCCGGGCTCGATGGTGAAGGTCTTCTGCCAGCGCGACGGGCCCACGGTGACGAGCAGGCGGTGGTAGCCCTCGTACACGTCCAACTCCTCGACGGGGACGGTGCCTGCGGGCTTCCCGTCGATGCTGACGTTCGCGCCAGCGGGGCCTCGCACGTTGATGAAGGCCTTGTTGAGGAAGAACTGGAACGCGGAGCGACCGGTGGCGGCCACCGTGACGGTGCGCGACACGGAGATGCCGAGCGCGCCGTTGGTGAAGGTGAGCAGGTGCCGGCCCGGGGGCAGCGGCACGGACAGCGGCGTGCGGCCCAGCAGCGTGGTGGTGCTGTTGAGCGTGACCTCCACGCGCGGCTCCACCGTGAGATCCAGCATGCCCATGACGGGGCCTGCGTCCACGATGCCGGCATCCACGCCCGCGTCCTCGACACCCGCGTCGAAGGGCGCGGCCACGACGGCGGGGATCCCCGCGTCGAAGGTCTCCACCGTCATGGTGCCCTGCAACTGGCGCTGGATGACCACCGCGCCCGCGCCGAGCGTCAATGCCAGACCACCGACGACATACGGAATCCACGCACGAGAGGGCTTCTGCGCCGGTGCGGCCACCTGTGCCGTGGGGCTCGCCGCACCACCGAAGATGGGGCCCGAGGGACGGGTGTCCGTGCTGGGCGCCGCGCCCTGTGAGGACGTCGAGGACGGGGCGGTCGCGGTCGCACCCTGAGCCGCATTCGAACCCTGCGCCTGAGTGCTCGCGCCCTTCGATGCCGCCGCGCCCTGTGCAGCCAAGTTCATGCCCTGCGTGGCACCAGGGCCCTGAGCACCCGTAGCGCCCTGAGCGGTCGCGGTGCCCTGCGCGCTCGACGAAGTGCCCTGCGCCCCTGCCTGCGAAGCCGTGCCCTGTGACGCGGAAGCCGAAGCCGTGGACGACACGGTCGCGGTCGCCGCACCCGTCGCCTGTGCACTGGAAGCCGCCGTGCTCGCCGCCACCGTGGGCTCCGGCGCCGAGTTCACCTCCGGCACCAGGTTCTTCACGGGCTCCGCGAGCCCCGCACCCTGCGCCAGGATCTCCGCGACCTGCGGCGCGGACATGCCAGCCTTCGCGAGCGCCTCCGCGATGCCCAGCTCAATCGTCTTGCGCCGCGCCGCGCGCGCATCGCTCTCCGGAGGGAAGAGCTTCGCCAGGTGCTCCGCGAAGGACTCATGCGTCGGCAGCTTGCCGATGGCATCCACCACCGCCTCGCGGAACGCGAGCGCCGTAGGGTAGCGCTCCAGCGCGCGCTTGTTCGTCGCCCGGCGCACGATGGCGTCCAGCTTGAGCGGCACGTCGGGCGGCATCGGCGGCAGCGCGCGGTTGAGCACCGCCTTGTCCGGATCCGCCGACTCCTTGAAGGGCATCTTCCCCGTGAGGCACTCGTGCAGCGTGAGCCCCAGAAGGAACACGTCCGACTGCACGTTGACGGCTTCGCGTCCGCCCAGCAGTTGCTCCGGGGACGTGTACGCGCGGCGGTTCTTCACGCGCTTGCCGCCGCGCTCACGGGGCGCCACGGACAGCGCGCCGTAGCCGGTCACCTTCGTGAAGCCGGTGAACGACACCATCAGCGTCTCGGGCCGGATGTCTCCGTGCACGAACGGCGAACCGTCGTCGTTGCCCGCGACGTGCGCGTAGTGCAGGCCCATCGCCGCATCCGCGACGACGAGCGCGGCGAACGCGGGCGACATGCGTGGATGGACTTCCAGGACGCGGCGCAGCGGCTCGCCGTCGGCGAACTCGGTGACACGCGCGAGCCCTCCATCCAGCTTCTCCAGGCCGTAGACGCGCAGGATGTTCGGGTGCTCGAAGACGATGGCGCGGTTCGTCTCGCGCTCCAGCCGCGCCACCAGCTCCGGGTTCTGGGCGATGTCCGGCGGTGCCCAGATGAGCACCACGGGACGGGGCGTGGCGCCATCCTCCAGCGCCAGTCCGAGGAAGGCCCGCGAGCCCTCTCCGGCGAGGAGGGGACCGAGTGATTGGTAGCGAGGCGAACTCATGGGAACGGCATGCTAGTGCCCTTCCCGTCGATCCTGGAATCCCCGCGTAACGACTACAGCCTCTGCCCTTCGAACGGCAGTGTCAGGTGGTACGCGTAGCGACCGCGACGCACGAGCAACAGCACGCTACGTCCCCGTCGCGCTGTGAGCAGGCCTTCACGGAAAGTGTCAGCTGTCGGAACCGGCTGATTGTTCATCCGCAAGAGCACATCTCCCGACTCCAGGCCAATCTCCGACGCGGCGGAGCCCGGACGCACCGCGGAGATCGCCATCCCGTTTTTATTCTCCTTCACCCGGAGTCCTAGCCGTTCCCACGCCAGGTTTTCGAGCAGGCGGGCAGGAAATTCAATCGGCGTCACCTGCACGGTGCGGCTTGAGCCTGCTCGGAAGAGCACCAGGGGGAAGACCGAGCGGGCCGGATAGCCGCGTACGCGCGAGTCGAAATCCTCGGCGTCCTGGATGCGTGAACCCCCCAGTTCGGCCACCACGTCACCGCGTTGGACGCCCGCCTGCGAGGCCGGACTGTCGGGCTCCACGTTCGTCACCACCGCACCGTAGGTGCGATCCCACCCGAGCCGCGCGGCGACCTGAGCGGGGAGGTTCGTCGTGTCCATGCCCACCCAGGCGGGGCGCACCTTCCCGAAGCGCGTGAGCTCCTCCACGATGCGCCGCACCTTGTCCGCGGGGATGGCGAAGCCGATGCCCTGACCGTTCGCGTAGATGGCGGTGTTGATGCCGATGATCTCCCCGTCCACGTTGAGCAGCGGCCCGCCGGAGTTGCCCGGGTTGATGGCCGCGTCCGTCTGGATGAAGTCGTTGTAGACGCGGTCGTCGGCGCGGAAGGTGCGGCCGGTGGCGGACACCACGCCCGCCGTCACCGTCTTGCTCAGGCCGAACGGGCTGCCAATGGCCACCACCGTCTCGCCAATCATCAGGTCGGAGCTGGTGCCCAGCTTCGCGGTGGGCAGGGGCTGCTTCGCGTTCACCTTGAGCACGGCCAGGTCGTTGTTGGCATCACTGCCCACCACCTCCGCGTCGAAGGTGCGCCCATCCGCGAGCACCACGTGGATGGCGGACGCGCCCCGGATGACGTGGTCGTTGGTGACGATGATGCCCGACGCGTCGATGATGGCGCCGCTGCCCAGGCCCTGGATGCGCTGGCGCGTCTCCGGCTCCGCCATGCCCTGGCCGAAGAACTCCTCCAGCGGCGAGCGGGCGCGGCCCCGGAAGCGCGACTCCACCTCCTGCTCGGTGCCGATGTAGACGACCGCGGGAGAGACCTTCTGCACGACCTCCACCACGTCGCTGCGGCGCCGCGACAGGTCCGCGTGCGCGGGGAGCGCCAGGGTGAATCCCACCAGCAAGAGCCCCCACCGGATGTGTCCTGCCCTCATGTCCTTCCTCCGTGCGCCGCCAGGAAGCGTCTCCTGGAAGACAGTCTGAATGTCGGGAAGGCCCCAGCCATTCCCGGGGTGTCTGGATGCGGCGTCCGGCTCTTCATAGACCAGGGACCTGAAGGTGCAACCGTGAGCGAACGCACTTTCAGGCAGAACGTCCCGGTCCCCGCCTGATTGCGCACCCGGGGGAGTGAGGGGGACCTGAGCCTGCGTCCCGGCGCGGCGTGTTTCTTGAAGCCCGCGGGGGCGTAGGAGTCCTTTGACATGAGTCTCGTCCTGGTCGCGGATGACGAACCGGCGGTGCTGGAGGTGCTGAGCCAGGTGGTGGAGGACCTGGGGCACGACGTCGTGCGCGCACGGGATGGCGAGGAGGCGCTGGCGCTGGCGCGCTCGCGAAGGCCGCAGCTCGTGGTGACGGACCACATGATGCCGCGCATGAGTGGCATGGAGCTGTGCAGCCGCCTGAAGCAGGAGCCCGGCCTGCGCGAGGTGCCCATCATCCTGTTGAGCGCGGTGCTCCAGCAGGGCTCGCCGGACTCGACCGCGTTCCTCAATAAGCCGTTCGAGATCAACGACTTCGAAGCGCTGATCCGCCGCGTGCTGGAGGAAGCCCCCGAGGCATCCCACGCGCCCGCGACGCCGGTGGAGGCGCTGGGCCAGTGGGTGGCGCGCACGCTCCAGGGTCCGCTGGAGGCCGCGCGCGTCCAACTGCTGAAGCTGGAGGGCCTGTCGCCCCCGACCCAGGACGCGGTGACCGCGTTGGGCGCGCAGCTCCAGTCACTGGAGCGGATGGGCCAGCACCTCCAGGACGCGGCGAGCCTGAGTGCGGGCAGCCTGACGTTGCAGCCGGTGGAGGGTGAGCTGAGAGCGCACCTGGAGGCCTCGGTGGAGCGGTGTCGCACGCTGGGGCCCGGGGTGCCGGTGGAGCTGGTGGTGCCCGAGGAGCCGGTGGCGCTGCGCTTCGACGCGGCCCGCCTGGGGCGGGTGTTCGACGTGCTGTTGTCGAACGCGGCCCGGCAGGGTGGGGTGCGCGTGGAGCTGCGGGTGTCCGACGCGCGGGTGTTGGTGTGCGTGAGCGACCCGGGGCCGGGCATCCCCGAAGCGGAGCTGCCCCGGCTGTTCCAGCCCTTCCCGGACGGACCGGCCCGGGGGGATGCGCTGGGGCTCTACGTGGCCTCGGAGCTGGCGAAGCTGCACGGCGGCGCGCTGTCGGCCGAGTCGGTGCCCGGCCGGGGCGCGACGTTCAGTGTGTCCCTGCCGCGAGGGGCCTGAGGCTTCAGGCCTTCTGCGACTTCAGCATCCAGCCGATCATCTTGTAGAGCAGGCGGGCGCCCACGTTGGCGTCCCACTCGCTGCCCTCGGGGTCGGGGGCCACTTCGGTCAGGTCGAAGCCGACGATGGTGCGGCCCGAACGCACGACGCCCGCGACGAGCGCGGTGGCCTCCGGGAAGGACAGGCCGCCGGGCACGGGGGTGCCGGTGTGCGGGCACAGCACGGGATCCAACCCGTCGATGTCGAACGACAGGTAGACCTGCTGCGGAAGCTTGTCGACGATCTGCTTCACCTGCTGGTTCCAGGGCAGGCCGTCGAAGCGGTTGTTCTGGAGGGTGGCGTCGAAGAACGCCTGGATGCGCCCGCCGGAGTTCTCGATGTAGCGGTGCTCGTTCTCGCTCATGTCGCGCAGGCCGACCTGGACGAGCGTCTTCACGCCGGGGATGCGCTCCACGACGTTGTAGAAGATGGACGCGTGTGACCAGGTGAAGCCCTCGTAGGCGACGCGCAGGTCGGCGTGCGCATCCAGGTGGAGCACACCCATGCCGGGGTACTTCTCCGCGTGGGCCTGGATGATGCCGAAGGAGATGGCGTGGTCTCCGCCCACGGCGGCCACGCACTTGCCCTGCTCCAACCAGTGCTTCGCGGTGCGGTAGACGTGGTCGTTGAGCTTCTCGCTGAAGGCGTTGACGTCGCGCGCGGCGGCGAGGAGTTCCGGCGTGCCGTCCTCGATGCCACCGGCCTCGATGACGATCTGGGCGCGCTCCTTGGCCTGGGTGTTCCATTCGTGGAGTTCGGCGGGGGCCTCCAGCATGGCGATGCCGCGCTCGTAGGGCCGGCCGGTCTCCACGTCGAACAGGTCCACCTGACGGCTGGCGTCCAGCAGGGCGGCGGGCCCGTCGGACGTGCCTCCGCCGTAGCTGGTGGTGGCCTCGAAGGGCACGGGGATGACGACGACGTGTGCCTCGTCGGGGGAGTGGGGGAGGCCGAAGATGCCGGAGCCCGGCTGCGCGGCGGCGGCGGGGTCGAAGTGGGTAGCCATGGCGGCGCAGGATACGGTTCCGCCTTCCGCGTGCAACGGCTTCCGTGCTGCCTGGCGGCCTGGGGCTACAGTTCGGGCCTCAGGCGGTGACTGGAGGGGTGAGATGGCGACGAAGCAGGCAAAGCTGGTGAAGCGCAAGGGCCGGCTCACGGTGGACGACGTGCGGGAACTGGCGCTGGCGCTGCCCGCGACGGAAGAGCGTCCTTCCTACGGCACGCCAGGATTCCGCGTGAGCGACAAGCTCTTCGCGCGCGTGCTGGATGATGACTCCATCGTCATCAAGGTGGACTTCGACCACCGCGAGGCCCTGCTGCAAACCCAGCCAGACGTCTTCCGTGTCACGCCGCACTACCAGGACTGGCCCATGGTCATCGTGCAGCTCACCACGGTGACGCGGCCCCTGCTGCAATCCCTGCTCAAGGAGGCGTGGCGCCGGTGCGCATCAGCCAAGGTGCTCAAGGCCGAGCTGTCTTCTTCGCCTGAAACATCCGCGCCGCGAACGGTCAAGAAGGCCCCCGCCAGGAAGCGGAGCCCTGTCCGGAAAACCTAATCGTCCCAGCGCACCACGAGCTTCCCCACCGTGCTGTTGCCCGCCATCCGCTCCAACCCGGAGCGGATGTCCGTCATGGGCAGCACCTCGTCCACCACGGCCTTCAGCGCGCCCGATTCGAACAGCGGAAGCAACTGCCGCTCCGCCGCCTGCGTCAGGGCCATCTTCTCCTCGGCCGGCCGGCTCCGGAGCACCGTGCCCGTGATCCGCAGCCGCTTGCGCATCACCACGCCCAGGTCCACGTCCGCGCGGCTCCCCGCCACGGCCCCCACCTGCATCAGCCGGCCCCGGGGCGCCATCGCCTTCAGTGACTCCGGCAGGTAGTTGCCGCCCACTAGGTCCAGGCACACGTCCGCGCCCCGGCCTCCCGTCGCCGCCAGCACCGCGTCCGCGAACACGGGCGGCGATGATTCACAGAGCACCGTCCGCGCCACGCCCCACTCCGACGCCCGCGCCAGCTTGGAGGCATTGCGCCCCGTGCCCACCACGCGCACGCCCATCGCCCGGCAGAGCAGGGCCGCCGCGGAGCCCACGCCGCTCGCCACCGCGTGCACCAGCACCGTCTCCCCGGGCCGCAGGTCCGCCTGGAGCACCAGCGCGTCCCAGGCCGTCAGGTACGCCTCCGGCAGCGCCGCCGCGTCCGCGAAGTCCATCCCTTGCGGCATGCGCAGCACCTCGCGCTCGTGCGTGGTGAGCACCTCGCTCCACGCGCCCCCTCCCACCAGCCCCATCACCCGGTCCCCCACCTGGAACTTCCGCGCCCGGGACCCCACCGCCACCACCTCGCCCGCGTACTCCAGGCCCGGCACGTCCTGCGGAACATCCTGCGGTGGTGGATAGGCGCCCCGCACCTGGAGCAGGTCCGCCCGGTTCAGCGCGCTCGCGCGCACCCGCACCTGGACGTCGTTCGGACCCGGGACTGGCTCCGGCCGCTCGTCGAACGCGAGGACTTCCGGACCGCCCGGCTGGGTGATGCGCACGACCTTCATGGGGGAACTCCGCGAAGCGTGTGAGCGGTCATGGGGGTCGGCTGCACGGCGGAACCACGAAACGTCCTGGCCCGCCGGAGCGTCAAGGCTTATCTAGGACTCCATCCGCCATGCCACTTCCGCCGTGTCCCATCTGTCAGAAGCCCGTGCCTCCGCGTCCGGAGAACACCTCCCAACCCTTCTGCTCCCGCCGCTGCCGCGCCGTCGACCTGGGCCGCTGGCTGGGGGAGGAGTACCGCGTGCCTGACCGGCAGGTGGATGAGCAGGAGGACGAGCTGCCGCCCGACGGCTCCAACCGGGGTCACGACGCCTGAGCGCCGTACCTTCGGGAGGTTGAAGAATTCTTCCGGGACGTTGAGCGACGGGGCAGGGGAGCGCGCCGTCGTGGGGCCCACGTGCGTGCGGACCCGGGGGCCGGGGCCGGCCGTGCTGCTGGAGTCGCAAAGGCAGGGAGGATATACCCGGCCGCCGTGAAACGCGCCGTCAACCTGATTGCCAGCCTGCTCGTCACCGCCGCCTTCATGTGGTGGGCCTTCCGGGACACGGACGTGTCCACGCAGATCGCCAGCCTCAAGGCGGCCAACTACGCGTGGGTGCTGCCGTACTTCCTGTGCCTGACCCTCGTGCACGTGTTCCGCACGCTGCGCTGGGGTGCGTTGCTGTCGGGCCTGGAGCGCGTGCCGTTCGGCAAGCTCAACGAAGCGTCCGGCATCGGCTTCATGATGCTGCTGGTGCTGCCGTTCCGACTGGGGGAGTTCGCCCGGCCCTTCCTCATCGCCCAGCGCAGCTCCATCCGCCGCAGCGCGGCGATGACGTCCGTGGTGCTGGAGCGCATCGTGGATGGCCTCTTCGTCGCGGCCCTCTTCCGCGTGCTGCTCTTCTTCGTCCCGGTGGAGACGGAGGGCGTGCGGTACGTGAAGCTGGGCTCGTGGCTGATGTTCGGCGTGTTCGGCGGCGGGCTCCTGTTCCTGCTCCTGGGCCTGTGGCACCAGGAGACCACCGTGCGGCTCGTGCGCGCCACCGTGGGTCGCTTCTCGCCCTCGGTCGCGGACAAGGTGGCCGACATCGTGGACACCTTCGTGGGCGCCATGCGGCAGCTCCCCGACGGCCGGCACATCGCCCTCTTCTTCCTCTACACGGTGCTGTACTGGGCCGTGAACGGCTTCGGCATGGCGCTGCTCGCCCGCGCGTTCGACTGCTCCGGCGCTTCACCGGGCGTCGCCTGCGAGCCCATGGGCCTGTCGCTGTTCCAGTCGTACATCGTGATGTGCGTGCTGGTGGTGGGCGCGATGATTCCCGCCGCGCCCGGCATGGCGGGCACCTTCCAGGCCGCCATCAAGGTGGGCTTGAGCCTGTTCCTGCCCGCCGCCGTGGTGAACGCCCACGGGCTCGCCTACGCCAACGTGCTGTGGCTGTGTCAGACGGCGCAGCAGATCCTCTTCGGACTCATCCTGCTGTCCATCAGCCACATGTCCTTCCGCGAGTTGGCCGGGAACATGAAGAAGGACGGCGACGACGGCACCGTCACCCGTTCGACCACGGCCTGAGTACCGCACGCCGGCCCCGGCGGTGACGGGGCGGCTGTCTACGGCGTGGGCTGCGTGGCCTGCGTGGCACCGTCGGACGGCGAGGTCTGCGCCGGGGGCGGGACCTTCTGGTTGCGCACGCTGTTCTTCACCTGTTCGGTGACCGCGGCGGGGTCCACGGTGCCCTTGAAGGTGCCCAGGGGCGTCTGGAGCGTCTGCTCGCGGTTGGCGTTGCCCTCCGATCCCGGAGGGCCACAGAACGCCTTGTCCTCATCCTTAAGCGAACCCACGGGCGTGTGCACCGCCGTGCGCGTCTGCGTGGTCGCCTTGCCCACGAGGACGTTGTCGCGCATCAGCACGCAGTGGTCCTCGTCGAAGTACCAGGCCGACGAGCCATCCTGGAACTCCTGCGCCCGGGCCGGGCCCTTGCCCATGGTGTTCGCCACCTGGGCGGGCGTCATGCCGGGGTACAGCTGCTCGAAGCCGGACGTGGCGCAGCCGGTGGTGGCCAGCGCGAGGACGGCGGTCATCAGGGAGGGACGCATCAAGGTCAGGGGCTCCTGGAGACAAGGAAGGACCCGAACCTAGCGTGTTTCCCTCCTGGCTCGCTCCAGGGCGGGGCGGAGGACTACAGCTCCTGCTCCAGCCAGCGCCGCAGCCGTTCGCGCAGGGACAGGGCGCTCCGGCGGG
Organism: Corallococcus sp. bb12-1; assembly: GCF_026626765.1. Taxonomy (NCBI): domain Bacteria; kingdom Pseudomonadati; phylum Myxococcota; class Myxococcia; order Myxococcales; family Myxococcaceae; genus Corallococcus; species Corallococcus sp. bb12-1. The sequence goes on from NZ_JAPNJZ010000007.1 coordinate 533,809, forward strand.
AGTACCGCAGGGGCGCCGGGCGCATCACGACTCGCCTTGCGTCTTGGCGGGCATGCGGCCGTACTTGGACAGCAGGTCCTCGACCGCCTCACGCAGGTACTCGCTCTGGTGGATGCGGGTGCGCCGCGCCAGTTCGCGCAGCTTGTGGACCTGTTCCTCGGGCACGAGGACGTGGGTGGAGACGATGTCGGCCTCCGGGCTCCGGACCTCACCGGGTTCCACCGGAGACTGGGACGACGGAGCGTCGGGGCTCAGCGGGCTGGCGCTTCCATCCTGCATCGGGGCATCCTCCAGGCTTTTGCTGCTGCTACAGGCCGCTACCGACCTGTCCCCGGCATTAGGGGGGCAGCCTCTCGTGTCGTCAAAAAAAGGGACGCCAGACGTAGGAGCGCCCGGGCGCTGGGGATGTGTCGGGTTGACTCATCCGGGCCGCACTGCTACTTGCGACGACACGTAAGGGGAGTAGTTCACGCCGGCTGTAAGAGGCGTCGGGAAGCTCGACACACTGGCTGGAAACAGCCCGGGCCCCCACCTCGCGAAGCGCGCGAGACGAACGAGACCTTCGGACAGGGATTCAATGCTCCCTGGCCGAGGTCCGTCGTGCGCGCTCCCCCTGAAGCGCTCTCACCACGACACCTTTCGCGCCAGGGACTGGGAAGGGGAGCCTTCATGATGTCGTGGGAGTCCGTGCTCGGGTCGTTCGTCTTGGTCGCCGCCAGTGAGATGGGGGACAAGACGCAATTGCTGGCGTTCTCGCTGGCGTCGAAGTTCCGCAAGCCGTGGGTGGTGCTGGCCGGCATCCTCGTGGCCACCATCGCCAACCATGCGCTGGCGTCGTCGGTGGGCACCTGGGTGGCCACGCACGTGCCGGCGCGGGTGATGGCGTTGATCTTGGCGGTGCTGTTCCTGGGCTTCGGCCTGTGGACGCTGAAGCCCGACACGCTGGACGACGATGGAGGCAAGCTGCCGCGCTTTGGCGCCTTCCTCACCACCGTGGTGCTCTTCTTCCTGGCGGAGATGGGGGACAAGACGCAGCTTGCGACCATGGCGCTGGCCGCGCGCTACCAGGCGCCCGTGATGGTGACGCTGGGCAGCACGGCCGGGATGCTGGTGTCGGACGGCCTCGCCGTCTTCCTGGGCGACCGGCTGGCGGGACGGGTGCAGATGAAGTGGGTGCGGTGGGTGACCGCGGGGCTCTTCTTCATCTTCGGCGCCGTGTCGCTGTGGACGGCCTGGAGGAGCTGACACCCGGATGACGCGCGAGCCCCGGTGCGCCTGCCCCGGGGCCCGCGATGCACCGGCCTTAAGCCTGCTTCAGGCTCGCGATGTCGATGACGAAGCGGTAGCGCACGTCGCCCTTGATCATGCGCTCGTAGGCCTCGTTGATCTTCTGGATGGGGATGACCTCCACGTCGGAGGCGACCTGGTGCTTCGCGCAGAAGTCGAGCATCTCCTGCGTCTCGCGGATGCCGCCGATGAGCGACCCGCCCAGCTTGCGCCGCTTCATGACGAGCGGGAAGGCGGCGAGCGGCGTGGGGGCCTCGGGCACGCCGACGAGGATCATCGTCCCGTCCAGCTTCAGCAGGCCCAGGTACGCGTTGTAGTCATGCGGCGCGGAGACGGTGTCGAGGATGAGGTCGAACTGGTTCGCCAGCGCCTTGAAGGTCTTCTTGTCCGACGTGGCGGCGAAGTGCGTGGCGCCCAGCGCCAGGGCGTCGTCGCGCTTGGAGGGGGAGGTGCTGAGCACCGTCACCTCGGCGCCCATCGCCTTGCCCAGCTTCACGCCCATGTGGCCCAGGCCGCCCAGGCCCACAACGGCCAGCTTGCCGCCGGGCTTCAGGCCGTAGTGGCGCAGGGGTGAATACGTGGTGATGCCCGCGCACAGGAGCGGCGCGGCGCGCTCCAGGGGGATGCCCTCCGGGATGCGCAGCACGTACTTGGAGTCCACGGTGATGCGGGTGGAGTAGCCGCCGTAGGTGGGCGTCCCGTCCCTCTGCCGGCCGTTGTAGGTGCTCACCATGCCGCGCTCGCAGTACTGCTCGTCTCCCTGGAGGCAGGGAGGGCACTCGCGGCACGAGTCCACGAAGCAGCCCACGCCCACGCTGTCCCCGACCTTGAAGTCGGTGACGGCGCTGCCGACCTGGGACACCTTCCCGACGATTTCGTGCCCCGGCACCATGGGGAAAATGGCGCCGCCCCATTCGTCGCGGGCCTGGTGGATGTCGGAGTGGCACACCCCGCAGTACTGGATGTCGATGAGCACGTCCTGGGGGCGCGGCTCGCGGCGCTCCAGGGTGAAGGGACCGAGCGCGGCCTTGGCGCTCGATGCGGAATAGGCGTGGGTGGTCGGCAAGAAGGACTCCGGGAGAAGGACGAAGCTGGGCGTGTCCGGGACGGCCTGGACGCGACGCGCGAAGCTAATGGAGCGGCGCTGTCCCCGCTGGGGAAAGCGCGGGAGTTGTGGACCCGGAAGGGGGGTGTCCGGGAGACTGGCCGGCACCATGAGCCAGGATCGTCTGCAACAGTCCCAGTCCCCCGGTGGTCCCCATCACTTCCTCTCCCGCCTGGTGGGCGGCTGGGAAGGCGTCGCCCGCACGTGGTTCGAACCGGACAAGGTGGAGGATGAGTCCCCCATCACGGGCACCTTCCGGAGCGTGCTCGACGGCCGCTTCGTGGTGCACGAGTACACGTCCTCGATGGGCGGCAAGCCGCTGTCGGGCATCGCCACCCTGGGCCACCACCTGGACTTGCGGCAGTTCACCATGTCGTGGGTGGACACCTTCCACGTGGGCTCCGACATCATGCCGCTGCTGGGGGAGGCCGGGGTCAGCGACAAGTTCTCCGTGTCCGGCACCTACTTCGCGGGAGACGATGCGCCGCGCTGGGGGTGGCGCGTGGACATCGATCAGCCCTCGCCCGACGCGCTCGTCATCACGCACTTCAACATCCAGCCCGGTGAGGCGCCGCAGAAGGCCATCGAGATCCAGTACCGCCGACGGGCCTGAGGAGCCCCGAGCATGACGCACGTCGACTGGTGGATGGTTGACAGATAAGGCGGGTATCACTGCTAATGCGGCTTATTCTTGGAAGATTGCATTCGGCATGTTATGTCTTCACATGCCGCGCATCTCGCCGGCGTTCTCCCTGAGAAGACACCCCATGCAAATGAAGACCCTTTTCGTCAGTCTCGCGTTCGGCTCCCTCCTGGCCGCCTGTGGTGGGATGGAGACGGAGGGAATGGTCGAAGAGACGCCGAGCCTGGCCACCACGGAGCAGAATCTCTGTGAAGGGTGGGACAACGGCGCGAACCGGTGCACGTTCAAGTGTACCTCTGGCAGCGGGTGGCTCTGGTATGCCCCGGGCCAGATTGCCTATGGGCAGTGCCAGGCCGCGGCCGATGCCTACTGTGGGCGCTCTGCCTACGGCGCCTGCTGGAGCTTCTAACTCCCCCGAGGGGGGCGGCGAGTCCGCGCCTGTCTGTCATTGACGAGGACTCCGCACGAGGACGCATGCTTCATGACGGCCTGCGTCCGTCCAGCCCTCGGAGGATGAGAGGGTTTCGAACTCCTGGAGGAGCGTGGGCAGCTCTCCATCCTCCAGGAGGAAGCGGGCGGACGGGTGTGGATGCCGTTGCAGGTTGCTCCGCGTGGGCTGGGCGAAGACGAACAGCCCGCCCGGCGTGAGCACCCGGGGCAGCGCGGCGAAGAGCGGCCGCCAGAGGTAGTTCAGGCACACGACGAGGTCGAACGGGCCGGGAGGCAGCGGATCCACCTCCAGGTCCAGGCGCGCGAGCTGGAGAGGCCATCCCTCCGCTCGCGCGAGCGCACCCGCTTGTTCCAGCGCCACGTCGGAGAGGTCCACCAGGGTGACGTCCAGCCCGCGCTTCGCGAGCCAGCGTGCGTCATGTCCCTGTCCCCCGGCCAGGTCGAGCGCCCGGCCCGTGGTGGGCAGCCGGTCCGCGAGCGAGCGCAGGAAGTCCGACGGCTCCCGCTGCTCGGGGGCCCGTTGGTAGCGGTCGTTCCAGCGCTGGCGATCGTCCTGGGACATGGGGCCTCGGTCAGCGTCGGGTCATCAGTCCGTTGAGGGACGGGTAGCTGGAGGCTTCCTCGAACAGGGCCGCGGAGTGGCCCTCGCGCAGGAAGGCGGTGGCGAGCGCGCCCGCGCGGCCCCAGAGGGCTTGCGCGATGGCGGAGCCCGCGCTCAGGCGCCGCACGCCCAGCCGTTGCAACTCTGGGACGCTGGGAAGGTCGGGCCGGGCCATGGCATTCACCGGCAGCCGCGTGCCGCGCGTGAGGGCCTCAAGGTCCGCCGCGTTCGTGGCGCCGGGAACGAAGAGGCCGTCCGCGCCGGCCTGCTGGTAGCGGGCGGCCCGGGCCAGGGTCTCCTCCACGCGGCGCTCGGGCGGGACGAGCCCGCGCAGGAAGACATCCGTGCGCGCATTGACGAAGACGTCCAAGCCTCGCTGGGCACTGGCCCGCTTCACGTGCTCAATCTTCGCCGCGAGCAGCTCCGGCGGTCCGCTCCCGTCCTCCAGGTTGATGCCCACGGCGCCCTCGGACAGCAGCCGGGCCACGTTCTCCCCGACGGTGGCCGGGTCGTCCGAGTAGCCGCCTTCCGCGTCCACGGTGAGGGGCACGCGGATGACCCCGGTGATGGCCTGCACCGTGGCGACGAGCCGGTCGATGGGGAGCACGTCGCCGTCGGGGTAGCCGAGCGCCCAGGCAATCCCGGCGCTGGTGGTGGCGATGGCGCGGGCGCCCAGGCTCTCGAACAGCCGGGCGCTGCCGGCATCCCAGACATTGGGCAGGAGGAGCAGTTCGCTGCCCTGGTGCAGCGCGCGGAAGGTGCTGGCGGTGGTGTCTGGCATGAGCAGGCTCTCAGTGGTGATGGGAGGGATTGAAGGGGTCAGGCCCTGGGGGCGTGGGTCTGTTCGTGGTCCAGCAGCCAGCGCTTGCGCTCGATTCCTCCGGCATAGCCTGTCAGCGAGGCATTGGCACCCACGACGCGGTGGCAGGGCACGACGATGCCCACGGGGTTGGCGCCATTGGCCGCGCCCACGGCGCGCACCGCCCTGGGCCGACCAATGCGTTCGGCGAGCCGGGCGTAGGTGGTGGTGGTGCCGGCGGGGATGTCCCGCAGGGCGCGCCAGACCTCGCGCTGGAAGGCAGTGCCAGCGGTCGCCACGGGCAGGGCGTTGATGGCGCTGATATCCCCGCGCAGGTAGGCCTGGAGGGCGGAGGTGCGGCCGGAGGGGTCCTTCATGGGCTCCAGGACGCAGCCGTCCTCGCCATAGTGCAAGCGCAGGAGCCGGTGCATGCGGGCCTCGTAGCCTTCCCAGTCCAGGGCGCGCAGCTGACCGGCCTCATCGCAGACGATGAGCATGGGTCCGGTGGGCGTGGGGGTGGAATCAATGAAGAAGCGCTGGCGGGGCTTCATGGGTGTCTCGCGAGGAAGGGGTTCGGGTCCGGCCAGCGTCGGCGGCCCAGAGGTGTTGGGCGGCATAGGCGCGCCAGGGGCTCCAGGACTCGGCGCGCTGGAGCAGGGCTTCGGGGGTGGGTCGCTGGCCGTCGGCCCCGGTCGCGGCGCGGAGGAGGGCGACGTCGGAGGCGGGAAAGGCGTCGGTCTCCCGGACGGCGCGCAGGGCGATGTACTGGGCGGTCCATTCGCCAATGCCGGGCAGGCGCGTGAAGCGGGCGACGGTGTCCGCCAGCGAGGGGCCGGGCTGGAAGAGGGTGGGGTCCGCCATGGCCGCCGCCGCGAGACTGGAGATCGTGCGGGCCCGTGCGGCCGGCATGCCCAGGCAGGTGAGGTCCGCGGTGGCGAGGACCTGGGGGAGGGGAAAGGCGCGCTGGAGGCGGGCGTCCCCGGTGGACTCCGGGCCCAGGGGCTCCCCGAAGGTCGCGAGGAGCCGGTTGCCCAGGCCGCGTGCCGCTGCGACCGTGACCTGCTGGCCCAGGATGGCGCGGACCGCCAGCTCGAAACCGTCCCAGCCGCCGGGGGCGCGCAGGCCGGGGCGGGCGGCGATGAGGGGCGCGAGCAGCGGGTCTCGTGACAGGTGCGCGTGGATGGCGTCCACGTCCGCGCCCACGTCGAAGACGCGGCGGATCCGCGCGATGACCGGCGGCAGCATCCTCACGTCGCTGACGCGCAGGGTGGCGCGCAGTCCGTCCAGCCCCTTCGCGGGCGCGATCTCCACGGAGCCGCGACCGAGCGCATGGACCACGGTGCGCAGGTAGCGCCCGGGTTCGACAAGCTCCAGGCCGGTGAGCGCGCGGGCCTCCAGATGGGCCACCATCGAGGCCCAGTCATAGGGCGGCCGGTAGGGGATGAAGAGGGTGACGACGGGCACCGTGGAGGCGGCGGGGGTGACGGGCGAGCGGGTGCGGCGCAGGGCTCCGGGGGGACGCTGGTAGAGGGCCTGGAAGACGGCGTTGAAGCGCCGGACGCTGCCGAAGCCGGAGGCCAGGGCGACTTCGGCCATGGACAGGTGCGTTTCGTGGAGGAGCTGGCGGGCGAAGAGGACGCGGCGCGTCTGCGCCACGGCGACGGGCGAGGCGCCCAGGTGTTGCTGGAACAGCCGCCGCAGTTGGCGGTCGCCAACGCCCAGCCGGGCCGCCAGCGCTTCGACGTCGCCGTCGTCGGCGTCGAGCAGCCCGTCGGCGATGAGGGCCAGGGCGCGGGAGACGGTGACGGAGGTGCCGCGCCAGGGGGCGAGCGTGGGGGACGTCTCGGGCCGGCAGCGAAGGCACGGGCGGAAGCCCGCCTCCTGGGCCGCGGCGGCGGTGGGATAGAAGGCGCAGTTCTCGAAGCGGGGCGCGCGCGCCGGGCAGACGGGGCGGCAGTAGATGCGCGTCGTCCTCACCGCCGTGAAGAAGCGCCCGTCGAAGCGGGCGTCCCGCGTCGTCAGCGCGCGGTAACAAGCGGCGGGGTCCAGGCCGTTCATGGGATGAAGTTCCCACGCCGGGCCCTGGCTGTCTGGCCGTTTTCGGACGTGGACGTGGGGCGCCTGACGAAAGGGCGCTTCAGCCCCGCGCCGTCACGGGGCGAGCTGCGTCGTGGAAGTCCGCAGGGAGGGCTCCGTGCGCCTCGCCAGGGAGGAGACGACCTTGCTGTCGCCCACCTCCAGCACCTGGGTGATTCCCATGCCCACGAGCGACTGGACACACTGCATCCAGAGGACCGGGGCGACGAGCTGATCCACCATGGACCGGCGGATGCAGACCAGTGTCTTCACGGTCCGGGCCGTGGTGTTGAGGACCACCGGATACCGGGGCATGCGAAGCGGGATGCTGGCCACCACCGCGCGCCACTCTTCCAGAATCCGACCCATGAGCGGGGAATGGAAGGCCTGGCTGACCTGGAGCCGCACGCACTCCCTGGCGCCCGCGGGCAGGGCGCGCTGCTGGAAGCGCTCCAGGGCTGCTGGGCTTCCCGACAGGACGAACTGGCCCGGGCTGTTGTGGAGGGCCACCACGAGCACGTCGTCCCGCTTCACCGCCTCACAGAGTTCCTGGACGCGCGGCGCATCGAGCCCCATGACCGCGAGCATCCCCCCGGGCTCCGTGACACGGGCCATCAGCTCTCCGCGCTTGCGGACCGCCCGGACCGCCGCCGCGAGCGTCAGGCTGCGGGCCGCGACCAGGGCCGAGAACTCCCCCACGCTGTGTCCCGCGACCGCGGCGGGGTGGAGCCCCTGCTCCTCCAGCATGGCCAGACATGCGACACTGCATGTGACAATGGCAGGCTGGGCATTCTCCGTGGCTGTGAGCCTTTCCAACGGCCCTTCCAGGCACAGCCGGGTGAGATCCATCCCCACGGCTTCGGAGGCTTCTTCGAACACCCGCCGCGCGGCCCGGGAACGCTCGAGCTGCTGCTGGCCCATGCCGACCCGTTGGGAGCCTTGTCCTGGAAAAATCCACGCTGAAACGTCGTTCATGCTCAAGTCGGTCCAGTCCTGCTGGGTAGTGACCTACCTCACTCCCCGTAAATACCGGACCTTGCGGGACTCGTACAATATGTGTAGAATGATACGGTGTCCATGCATCAGCCGTGACGGAGCGTGAAGGTGGGGCGCAGGGACCGGGCGAGTAGTTCGCGACAGAACCCATACATCTCCTTGCGGAAGCCAGACGAGGCCTGATCTCGCTCTGGTGATGAAAGAGTCATGCCGGACATACGTTTCAGGCCGATTGCCATTGTGGGCCTTGGGAATGTCTTTCCCAAGGCGACGGGTGTCGAGGCCTTCTGGGAGCAGTTGCTGGGGGGGCGCACCGCCATTCGGGATCTGGGGGAGACCCAGGCGCTTCCTGGCTGGTATTACGACGCGGACCCCGAGTCTCCCGACCGGACCTACTGCAAGCACGCCGCGCTGCTGGAGGATCTGAAGCTCGACTACCGCAAGTATCGGATCCCGCCCAAGACGTTCCAGGACATGCACAGGACGCAGTTGGCGTTCCTGGATGCGACCTCGCAAGCGCTCGAGGATGCCAGGACGCTCATGGCGGGGATTGCTCCCGAACGCGTGAGCTTCGTCCTTGGCTCGCTGGGCGGAGGCCTGCGTCCGGACACCCGGGTGCGGACCCGCCTGTTGGACATGGAGCGCTGCCTCTCCGAATCGCGGTCACTGACAGCCCTGGGCGCCGGGGTCGCGGCGGAGGTTCGCGCGGCGGTCGTCCAGCAGCTCGAGTCCGAGATGGCGGGGCTCACCGAGGACGAAGCGATCGCCTCGTTCAGCAGTGTGTGGGTCGGGCGGGCGGCGAAGATCTTCAACATCCGGGGCCCCCACACCACGGTGGATGCGGGCTACGCCTCCAGCCTCGCCGCCATCCAGACCGCGAGCCACCAGCTCAACTCCGGCGACTGCGACGTGGCGCTGGCGGGGGGATGCAGCCAACTGCTCACGCCGCATGATCTGGTGGCCTTCAGCAAGCTGGGCGGTCTGGCGGTCTCCTCGTTGACCCCGTTCGATCAGCGCGCGAATGGGACGCTCCTGGGCGAAGGGGTGGGCATCTTCGTCCTGCGCCGCCTGGACGACGCCGTGGCGGCCGGGGAGAAGATCCACGCCGTCATCCGGGGCGTCGGCGCCGCCTCCGATGGCAAGGGCAAGTCGCTGCTCGCACCCAACACCCGGGGCCAGGTGCTGGCGATGCGCCGGGCCTACGAGCAGGCGGGCTACGGCCCGGAGGACGTGCAGTACGTGGAGTGCCACGCCACGGGCACCGCCCTGGGCGACCTCACGGAGATCGCGAGCCTGAAGGAAGTGTTCGGCCGCCAGCAGGCCGCCGGGAGCGTCATGCTGGGCGGGGTCAAGGAGCTGACCGGCCACCTGCAGGCGGCGGCGGGGGCGGCGGGGCTGATGAAGGCCACCTTGGCGCTGTCGCACCGGTTCCTGCCGCCCCAGCACTCGTTCCAGGCCCCCGCGAGAGGGATTGAGTTCGAAGGCACCCCCTTCTACATCTCCAAGCAGGGCAGGCCCTGGCCGGCGGTCGCCAGCGGTCCTCGGCGTGCCGGCGTCAGCGCCTTCAGCTTCGGAGGGATCAGCTACCACCTGACCCTGGAGGAGCACGCGCCGGAGTATCACTCGGCGTTGGCCAGGACGCTGCCGGTGTTCGAGTCCGCCGAGCCGATCGCGATCGTCGGCCTGGGCGGTGTCTTCCCAGAGGCCTCCAGTCCGGAGGCGCTGTGGCGGAACCTGTTGGACAAGCGCTGCGCCATCGCGGGCATCCCGCCGGAGCGCGCGCCCATCGCCCGCTACCTGGATCCCACCCGCACGAGCAAGGTCCGGCCCTATACCGATCTCGCGGGCTCCATCGTCGACGGCTCGTGGCCCCAGGAGCGGATCAGGGTTCCTCCCAAGGTCTCGTCGCAGATCGACCGGGGCCACAGTTGGTGCATGAAGGCCGCGCTCCAGGCACTGGACGACGCGGGCTACACCCCGGGGGCGGTGGATCCCCGGCGCGTGGGCGTCGTGATGGGCTACCTGCCGCCCCTGGAGCGTGAGTTCCAGACCCAGGCCCGCGTGTACTACGCGGAGTTCGATGGCCGCCTGGCCGCGCACCTGCGCAAGCGGGGCCTCGATGAGGCGACAGTGGCGCGGATCCGAGGAGAGACGGAGGCGCGCTACAAGAGCGAGCTGCCGCCCATCACCGAGGACACCCTGCTGGGCTACCTGGGCAGCCTCTCTTCGAGCCGCATCGCCCACCACCTGGACTTCCAGGGGCCCGCGCTCATGGTGGAGTCCGCCTGCGCCTCCAGTCTGGTCGCGGTGGATGTCGCCATGCACCAACTGCGCACGGGCGCGTGCGACATGATGCTCGCGGGCGGCATGTATGCGTCCTTGGGCGTGGACGCGCTCAGTCAGTGCTGTTCGTTTGGTGGCTTGTCGCAGACGGGCTCCTTTCCGTTCGACGCCAGGGCGGATGGCTACATCTCCAGTGAAGGGGCCTCCCTGCTCGTGCTGAAGCGCCTGTCGGATGCACGGGCCGCGGGCGACCGCATCTACGCGGTGATCCGCGCGGTCGCTGGCGCCACGGATCCGAAGAACGCCTCCATCTGGGCGCCCGGTGTGGAGGGCCAGGTGCAGGCGGTCCGGCGCGCGGTGGAGAAGGCGGGCGTGTCCGCCTCCGACATCCAGTACGTGGAAGGACACGGCACGGGCACCCCCGTGGGCGATCCCATCGAGGTGGAGACCTATCAAACGGTCTATGGCGAGGCGGCCCGGGGCGGGAAGATCTTCCTGGGGTCCATCAAGTCCAACATCGGCCACCTGAACTCGGGGGCCGGCGCGGCCGCGCTCACCAAGGTCGCGCTGGCACTGCACCGCAAGCAGATCCCCCCGAACCTGGGCTTCGAGCGTCCCAATCCGCGCATCCCCTGGGATCGGATTCCGTTCCGCGTGCCCACGGAGGTGGAGCCCTGGGACGTGCCCGCCCACGGCGTGCGGAGGGCGGGGGTGTCGTCGTTCGGGCTGGGGGGCACCAGCTTCCACGCCATCGTGGAGGAATGCCCGCCGCACGCCGCCCGGGTGACCGGAGTGGAGCCCGAGCGTCCACCGTTCCTGCACCTGTGCGGCGACAGCGCGGCGGACATCCTCCAGCAGGTGGACGGGCTGCTCCAGCGATTGGAACGTGAGCCCCATCTGGATGTCCGCAAGCCGCTGGAGCGCACGCAGGCGCCCTGCCGGTTCGCCATGACGCTGCCGAAGGGCCAGCCGGTCAGCAAGGCATTGGAGCGTGCGCGGCGGCTCCTGTCCGGCACCGGATCGCCGAGCCTGCCGGAGCAGGGCCTCTTCTATTACGACACGCGGGACCCAAGGCAGTTGCACGCGGGCAAGGTGGCGGTGGTCTTCCCGGGCCAGGGGCCGCAGTACGTGAACATGCTCCGGGAGCTGGCCGCGGAGTATCCGGTGGTGGCCCGGACGCTCGCGGAGGCGGATGCGGCCTTCGAAACCATCGCCGGGCGCCGCCTGTCGGACACCTTCTGGGCGCCTCCGGGAACCGAGAGCACGCACCGCCAGGATGACGACACGGCGCATGCGGCCGTCTTCCTGGCGAACGTGGCGCTCTTCCGGTTGATCCGCTCATGGGGCATCCGGGTGGATGTCCTGTTGGGGCAGAGCGCTGGCGAGTACGCGTCGCTGGTCGCCAGCGGAATGCTGTCATTCGAGCAGGCGCTGCGTGCCATCTACCAGCGCACCCTCACGGTCACCCGGCTGCCCATGGCCTCTCCAGGCTTGATGGCCAGCATCAGCGGGGACTTCGACAGGCTTGAGGGCGTGCTCCGGGAAGCCCCCGGATACGCCACCGTGGCCGCGCGGAACGCGCCGGGGCAGGGGATCGTCGCGGGAGAGACTTCGGCGGTCGAGTACGTGCTCCGGTGGTGCGCCGCGAACGGGTTCGAGGCCAGGGCCCTGCCCGTGTCTCACGCCTACCATACCCAGCTCATCGCGAAGGCCGTCCCGCCGTTCAGGGCGGAGCTGGAACGGCTCACCTGGAACGCACCCCAGCTGCCGGTCCTCTCCAGCGTGCACGGCCGCTATTACCCGTCCGAGGTGCAGCCCCACATCATGGCGCGCCATCTGGCATTGCAATACGTGCTGCCGCTCCAGTTCAGCCAGCACGTCCAGCAGCTTCACGACGACGGGGTCCGCATCTTCATCGAGTCCGGACCCAAGTGGTCCCTGACGGCATTCATCCAGGCAACGCTCAAAGGCAGACCGTACATGGCGCAAGCAAGCACCCACCCCAAGACGGGCGAGACCGAGCAGTTTCACCGCTTGTTGGCCTTCAGCCACGTCCACCACCTGCTGAGCGGTGAGGTGTCCACCCATGGCGCTTGAGACCCTGGCCTCGGCCCGGGATGCGGTGGTCTCCGCCCTGGTGCACGGGGTGGGCTACCCGCCCGAGCTCTTCGGCCATGACGTGGAGCTGGTGAACGACCTTGGAATGACCCCGGCGGAAATCAACGACGCGGTGACCGCCGCCGAACGCAAACTTGGCATCCCCCCTGACATGGCACTCCCTCCCGAACAACATACGACCGTCACCACCATCGCCCAGGGCCTCCTGAAGAACCTCCACCGGGAGGAGCCCGCGGCCTCGGGTCGCAAGCTGACGATCGCGCAGGTCCTCGCCTTCGTGGATGCCTGTGCGCTGCGCCAGGAGCGGCCTCCCCTGGAGACCCTCCTGGCGGAGACGAACGCCGCGCTGGCCCGCATGGACGCCGCCGCGACGAAGCCGGTGGCACCCGTGGCTGCGAGTCATTCCACGGACGTGATGAAGCTGCTGACCCAGGCCCTGGTGGAGCGCACGGGCTACCCCGTGGACATGCTGGAGCCGGACCTGGATCTGGAAGCGGATCTTGGCATTGATACGGTCAAGCAGGTCGAGGCCTTCGCCCAGGCCCGGGTCCACCTGAACGTCGACAAGGACGAGAACTTCCGCCTGCGTGACTTCAATACGCTCCGGAAGATGGTGGACTATCTGGTCGGGCGGGCGTCGAACGGAGTGACTGCCATTGCCGTGGCGCCGGCCCCGGTCGTGCCCGTGGCGGTCTTGGCCACCCCTACGCTGGAGACCCTTCGCGCCGCGATGGCGGAGAAGACAGGCTACGCCCTGGACATCCTCCTGCCCGACCTGGACCTGGAGGTCGATCTGGGCATCGACACCATCACCCAGATTGAAGTGTTCGCGGCGGTGCGTACGAACGCTGGCGTGGAACGAGACGAGAACTTCCGGGTCCGCTACCACAACACGCTTCGGAAGATGGCCGCGTACCTGGACGGCAGGGCCTCTGGTTCCACGCCCGCCACCGTCAGCGCCGCTCCGACTCCGATCGCCCCACCGTCTGCCCAGTCCGAATCCGTCACGCGGATGCTGGTGACCGCGCTGGTGGAGCGGACCGGCTATCCCCAGGACATGCTGGAACTGGACCTCGACCTGGAGGCCGACCTCGGCATCGACACGGTGAAGCAGGTCGAGGCCTTCGCCCTGGCCCGCACGACGCTGGGCATCGCGCGGGACGAGAACTTCCGGCTGCGGGACTACAACACCCTTCGCAAGATGGTGGCGTACCTGGTGAAGCAGGCCGCGCCGCCTGCTCCCACGGTGGCCCCGGCCCCGACGGGCCCCACGCCGGAAGCAGTGCGCAAGCAGTTGGTGGGCGCATTGGTGGAGCGGACCGGCTACCCGGAGGACATGCTGGAGCCGGACCTGGATCTGGAAGCGGATCTCGGGATCGACACCGTCAAGCAGGTCGAAGCCTTCGCACTCGTCCGGGTCCACCTGGGCGTGGAGAAGGATGAGAACTTCCGGCTGCGGGACCACAACACCCTTCACAAGATGGTGACGTACCTGATGGGCCGCACCTCCGTGGGCACGGCCCGCCCCGCCGAGGGCGCCAGTGAGGAGAAGATCCTCGCGTTCCTCTCCAACGCGTTCCAGGAGAAGACGGGCTACAACATCGAGGTCCTGGGTCCTGACTTCGACCTGGAAGTGGATCTGGGGATCGACACCATCACCCAGATTGAAGCCTTCGCCATGGCCCGGGCCGCCTTCGGGGTGCCCAGGGACGAAGGCTTCCGCGTGCGCGACCACAACACCCTGCGCAAGCTGGCGGCGTACCTGTTCCGCCAGCTCCCCTCCGCTGCGGAGGCCGCGCCACGGCCCGCCGTCCCGGACGCGCTGGATCTCGATGCGGTCCGCCAGTTCGTGGCGCAGTGCGAGGCCTCAGGGGACGCGGAGTCGCTGAAGCAGTTGGCCGCGCACCTCCGAGGCAAGCTGGAGGCTCCCGCGAACCCGCTCACCCCTCCTGCGCGGTTCTCGGCGAAGCGGTACGAGGTCCATCCCGTCGAGCAGTCCTCGCAGCCCCGGAGCGAGCACATCGCCCACCTGCGCGGCAAGACGCTGGGCATCACCCCCGACGCCCACGGTGCCTACAAGCAGTTGGCGCAGCGGTTGGAATCAGCCGGTGCCCGCGTGGTCATCCTCCCGACGGGGCCGGTGTCCAGCGGCGCGGTGACGCTGGATTGGAAGCAGCCGGAGGTCGCCGGCACGCGACTGCGGGAGCTCCAGGCGACCCAACCGCTGGATGGGTTGATCCTGCTGCACACCACTGCGGCGACCCCCGCGCTCGCGGGGCTGGAGGCCGGCGCGTGGACCTCCACCGTCAATGCCTTCACGCTGGGGCTCTATTACAGCGCCCTGTCCGTGTACGACCGGATTGGCACGATGGCAGGGGGCGGTTGGTATCTGGTTGCGACCGCGGGAGGTGGCCTCTTCGGCCATGACAAGTCCCATCAGCATGTCCCCCTCGCGGGAGCTGCGGGCGGCTTCGTCAAGTGCCTGAAGCGGGAGCTTCCGGACGCGCGGTGCAAGGTCGTGGACCTGGATCCCCGCGAGTCGTCTGCCTGGGTCGAGCAGCTCTGGACGGAGCTGGTTGGCGCCGATCAGGACGTAGAGACCGCCTACAGCGGCGGGCGGAGATATGTCTTCCGGGACATCGAGACGCCGCTCGTGACCGACACGACGGCGATGTCCATCAAGCCCGGCTCGGTGGTGCTCGTCTCGGGCGGAGGACGCGGGGTCGTCTACCACTGCGCCAAGCTCCTGGCCCAGGTGACGGGCGCGCGCGTGATCATCACCGGCCGCACGGTGCCTCCGAACGGGAACGAGGAGTGGCTGACGGTCGCCGACAAGGACCTGCCTGCCTACCGGATGGGCTTCGTCAAACGCTACATGGCCGCCCACCCGGGGGCCACGCCGGTCCAGGGCATGCGAGCCTTTGACTCGGACATCGCGCGTCGGCGGGAACTGCACCGCAACCTGGAGGACTGCCGGTCCCTGGGGATCCGGTTGGATTACAAGGTCTGTGACATGACCGAGCCCGCCGCCGTCCGAAGCCTGCTGGCGGGGGTTCGCCAGCAATACGGTCGCATTGACGGCATCGTGCATGGCGCGACGATTGAAGAGTCCAAGAGCCTGCCCATGAAGTCCGCGGAGGTGGTTGTCCGCACGCTGGCCTCCAAGGCACACCTCTGGCAATTGCTGGCGCAGGAGACCTGGAAGGATGAGCTCCAGTTCTTCATCAACTTCGGCTCCGGCAGTGGCCGCTACGGCAATCAAGGGCAGACGGACTACTCCGCGGCCAACGCGCTGGTGGCCAAGGCCGGGCTCGTGTACGGCGCCCTGCGGCCCGGGGTGCGAAGCGTGACGATTGACTGGCCCGTGTGGGTGGGCGCAGGCATCGTGGAGAACAACCGGGACTATCTGGAGCGGCTGGGGCAGGCGGGCGTCTGCGTCATCGACCTGGCGGAAGGAGCGTACTGGTTCGTGGGAGAGCTTCTCCACGGCGGGCCCGCCGGGGAGATCGTCATCGCGGATGACACCACGTTCGCCTCACGCGGGTGGCCCCGCCACGAGAAGGGGGCGCTCCAGGTGACCGCCCGGGAGGCGGGTGGAACCCGTTATGCCATCTGAGCCGGCGGCGTCACTCCCGCTGCTGGTGCTGTCGGGCAGCGCGTATGAGGTGGGCAGGCAATATGGCGCCCTCATGCGGCAGGAGCTTGCACAGGCCGTGTCGCAAGGAACTCCCGCCCTCCAACCCCTGCTGACGAAGCTGGGGTTGAAGGACGTGGACGTGAGGCAGCGGATGGCGGCGCTGTCCGCCGGGTTGCCGTCCGATGTTCACGAAGAGCTCCAGGGGATGTCCGATGCCAGCGGGCTCGCCCGGGAGGCGCTGCTCGAACACGCGCTCATCCTGGACATCGTGTCGGGCGCGCCCATCGGCTGCTCCCAGTTCGCGGTCCTGGGGCAGGGGACCGCCACGGGCAACGTCCTCCATGGGCACAACCTGGATGTGCCGTACCCCTCGCTGGCGAAGCTCACGCGACCGTGTTGCATCGTCTACCGGGTGACGGGGCGCATCCCCTATGCCTCGATCACGTTCTGGCCCGGGTCGCTGGGCGTGTGCGCGGGGATGAACGCGGAGGGGCTGAGCCTGGGCATCAACGTCCCGGTGGCGCCCATGGACCGCCGGCCGTTCTACCCGCTCACATTCCAGAACCGCGAGGTGCTCTCCCGCGCGCGAACCATGGACGAGGCGGCTGGCATCCTCGAAAGCCTGCCTCGTGGTGGGAGCTGGAACCTGATGCTGGCCCACCGCTCGGGGGCCGCGCGTGTCTGGGAACAGGTCGGTCCGCATTCCGGCCAGTACACGGCCGGGGCGGGCCGGGACTTCGTGGTCTCCACCAATCACCTCACGGTCGCGTACCGCCAGGCGAAGGGCCATGAGGCGGTCGCGCTGGAGATGCTCCAGGAGATGCAGGACGACTCGATCCACCGCTATCGCCGGCTGGAACAACTCATCGGGGCGCGGTGGGGCCGCATCAGCCTGGACACCGCCGTGGAGTTCCTCCGGGATTGCGGCGAGCCCTCCGACGGGGCACCCCCGTCGATGAAGACGATCTGCCGGGTGGATAACGTGCTCAGCATGGCCTACGAGCCCGCGACGCTGACGATGGACTTCGCGGCGGGAGAGATTCCGGCCGCCCTGGAGCGCAGGCGCCGGCTGGAATTGGGGCCACTGTTCCAGGATCGGGCTCCGGAGGTGGGGCGGGCTTCCCAGCCGCCTGGCCAGTTCCCCATGCTGGGGACGGCGCGGGCGGAAGGAGGGCGGGAGCGCACGTTCGTCCTGGAGGAGGATCACTATCTCCGGGAGCATCTGGTCAATGGCACCCCCGTGCTGCCCGGCGCCGCGGCCATCGAATGGCTCGCGGAAGTGGCTGCGCTGGAGGGCGCAGGAGAGGTGGCCGAACTGCGCGATGTCTCCCTGGAGAAGTTCATCCGGGTGCGGCCCGACCGGCCAACGCAGGCGCATGTGCGGTGCGAGCCGAAGGGCGGGCATTGGGAGGTCTCCGCTTATGCGGACCTCCATCACCCACGCGGAGTCGTGTTGCGTCCGGACGTGCTGCACTACCGGGCGGCGGTCCGGCTGGGGTCAAGGGCAGACAGGCGCGTGGAGTCGGGCTCCGAAGCGGTTCGGGGTCCAGATGGCGAGATTCCCTTCAGCCGCTCCTACGTCCAGGACGCCTACTTCCACGTGGGGGAGGCCTTCCGCCGGGTTGATTGGATCAGCTTCCTGGGGCCCCGGGACGCCATCGGGTGTCTGCGGATGCCAGAGCCCACGGGCTCCTTCGCATCCATTCCCCGCGCGCGGTACTGGATGGATCCGTTCTTCCTCGATGGGTGTTTTCAATTGGTGGGCACCCTGGGGATTCTTCACAACCAGCGAGCCCCCGTCCCCAAGGGGATCGGGCGGTTGTCCCTGGGGCAGGACCCGAAGCCGGGCGAGCGGCTCTGGTGCCGGGCGGTGCTCACGCGGGAGGAGGGAGACCTCCTCTATTACGACTTCACCGTCTGGAATGACGCGGGAGCCCTCTGCCTGGAGGCGGAGGATTACTGCTCGATCAGCGTGGATGCCTATACCCCGGAGCAGAAGGCCTCCCTCGTGAGTGCACTGGATCCGTCCGGATTCCTGGGTGCGCGGAGGAGGGCGGCCCATGGGTAGCGTCAGGCAAGAGCCGGTCGCCATCATCGGGATGGGATGCATCCTTCCGGATGCGCACGATGTCCCGACGTTCTTTCGCAATCTCCAGTCCGGGCATGTCTCCGTCCGGGAGTTGAAGGAGCCCCGCTGGGATTGGAGCCGGTACGGCAGCTCGGATCCGGAGGCGGTGGACCGCACCTATTCCAGGCTGGGTGCACCGGCCGGTGAGCTGAAGCTCGACTGGAAGCGATTCCGGCTGCCTCCCATCGAGACCCGCCTGCTTCACACCATGGAGTTGATGCTGCTCGAAGCGGCGCATCAGGCCATGACGGGGGCCGGGTACACGCCGGAGCGGACATTCCCCCGGGAGCGGGTCGCGGTGATCGCTGGCTCCTCGGGCATGGGTCGCAAGAGCAACCAGTGTTTCAACTTCAAGTGGCGCCTGCCGGAGCTGCTCGATACCGCCCGGCGGTCTCCGGCGTTGCAGCAACTCTCCACGGGGCAGGCCGAGCGGGTCCTGGACACCGTGCGGAAGGAGTTCATCCAGCGCTACATCGACCAATCAGACGACTGGGCCTTCTGGGGCTTCGTCAGTCCGGTGCTGGGCCGCATCTGCGGCTTCTTCGGGCTCCAGGGACCGCACTTCTGCGTGGATGCGCATGCGGCCTCCGGACTGGCCGCGCTGGAGACGGGCGTCCAGGGACTCATGAGTGGTGAGTGGGACATGGCGCTCGTGGGGGCCGCCAGCCCCGCGCTGTCGCTCATGGAGTGCGTGCTTCACAGCAAGCTGCGTCGGCTGTCCACCCGCGGTGTCTTCCCTCTGGATGCCCGAGCGGATGGGACGGCCCTGGGCGAGGGCGCGGTGATGCTGCTGATCAAGCGGCTGGAGGACGCAGAACGAGACGGGGACACCATCCACGCCGTCCTTCGTGGGGTCGCGGGCGTCAACCAGGGGAGCGGTCCTGTCATGACGGCTACGCACGCCCCGGTCCACCAGCGCGCGGCGTCGGAAGCGCTCCTGCGGGCCGGTGTACAGCAGGATGCGATTGCCTACCTGGAGACGGGCGCTACGGGCGTGACGGAGTGGGACGCCCACCTCATCGAGGGGCTGGGGGGCGCCTACCAGGGCGCGCGCCAGGTCTCGCTGGGCGCGGTCGCCGAATCCGTGGGAGACCTCCAGGCCGCGTCGAGCTTCGCCGCGATGCTCAAGGTCATCCACTCGTTGCGCACCCGGGAGTTGTTGCCCCAGCGGACCTTCCAGACGCGGCATCCCGGGCTCCCGTTGGAGGGAACGCCGTTCCGGATCAATGAGGCGCGGACCTGGCCCGAGCAGGGACCCCGGCTCGCGGCCATCCATGCCGCTGGCTTCGGGGGCATCGCCTACCACGCGGTGCTGGAGGAGTACGTTCCCAGGGTCGCGCGGCCCGTGGTCGCCGTCGCGGCCCGCGCGACACGCAGGGCGCCGGAGCCCATCGCCATCGTGGGGATGGCCTGCCGGTACGCGGGCGCGGATGATCCGCAGGCCCTCTGGGAGCGCGCGCTCCAGGGCCTCAGCGCGGTGGACGCGTTCCCCGAGGAGCGCTGGCCCGTGTCGCTCTACCGTCAGACGGGCGAGGTCGCGTTCCGCAACCGGGAGTCGTTCTTCAAGGTCTATGCGCCGAAGGCCGCGCTGGTGAAGAGCCGGCCCTTTGCCTACCGGGACTTCGGCCTGCCGCCCTCGGCGGTCGCGCAGATGGACCACACCCATCTGTGGTGCCTGGAGGTCGCGAGGGAGGCCGTGCGTGACGCGGGGTATGGCCCGTCACGAGCGCTCCCGTCGGAGCGCACCGCTGTGATCGTGGCGGTGTCGCCCGGCAACCACCGGGAGACTGTGATTGAAGCCCGGCTGGCATATCCGGAGTTCGCGGACGTCTACCGCCGGTCGCTCCTGGAAGCGGGGGTTGCCTCGGAGCAGGTGGAGCGCTTCATCGAAGAAGCGCGCGAGGCCTTCCAGCGGACAAGCCCGCCCAGCACATCGGAGACGCTGCCGGGCATCCTCACCAGCGCGCCGGCCACGCGGCTTGCGCGGGCCCTGGATGCGCGCGGCCCGGCCTTCACCGTGGAGTCAGCTTGCGCGTCGTCGCTCAACGCCGTGTCTTTGAGCATGCAGGGGCTGCGTGATGGCAGGTGGGACTTGGCGGTGACGGGCGGCGCGTGGTCCCAGATCACCGTGCCGTTCTGCGTGAGCATGTGTTACGCCGGAGTCATCTCTCCGACGGGCCAGCCCCGGCCGTTCTCCAGGGACGCGGATGGGTTCGTGCATGGGGAAGGCTGTGGCCTCCTCGTCTTGAAGCGGCTCTCCGACGCCCGCCGCGACGGTGACCGGATCCACGCGCTGATCCGAGGCGCCGGTGGTTCCTCCGATGGGTTCAGCCGGTCGCTCTTCGCAAGCCAGGAGCAGGGCCAGGAACTGGCCATCCGGCGGGCCCTGGCGGACGGAGGTCTCCCACCTTCGAGCATCCAATACATCGAAGCGCATGGCTCGGGGATGCCAGAAGGGGACATCCCCGAGGCGGGAGCCCTGCTCAAGGTCTATGGCCGCAAGGACGGCCCCGCATCGGTCGGTGTGCTGAAGCCCATCATCGGGCATTCCTACGTCGCGTCCGGCACGGCGGGCCTCATCCGGACGGTGCTCGCCTTGCGGCACCAGACCCTGCCGCCCAGCCTCACGCAGGGCCCGCTGAATCCGCGAGTCCCGTGGGACGGCCAGCTCGCCTTCCCGTCCCAAGCCCAAGCCTGGGCTGCCCAGGGCGTGCCCCGCCGCGCCGCCGTCAATTCGTATGGACTTGGCGGAATCAACTACCACGCAGTCCTGGAAGAGTACGTGGAATGACACCCATCGCCATCATCGGGGCCTCGTGTCTGATGGGAGGCGCGGAGACGCCGGAACAGCTCTGGCAGCACCTCTCCCGTGGCACCCCTGGCTTCTGCGAGGTCCCGGCCAGCCGGTTCGCCTGGAAGACCTACCACAGCGACAACCCCGCGGACTTCGACAAGGGCTCCGTATGGCGTGGCTCCTTCTTCCAGCCCCTGGAGGTGCCGTGGCAGGAATACAAGATGGGGCCGAAGATGCTCGACGAGCTGCCCCGTGGGGAGTTCTACACGGTGGAGGCGATCCGCCGGGCCATCGAGGACGCCCGTCTGCATCAGCGGCCGTTTCCCCGGGAGCGGACCGCCGTCATCATGGGGGGCGCGGAGATTGGTATGGATCTCCGGATTGCCCATCCCTACCTCCGCTACATGCCACAGGTGATGGATGCGGTGCAGCAGGCGCTCGATACCTCCGGGCTCTCCGAACAGCAGCGTCAGCACGTCCTCGCGGAGGCGGACCGCGCGCTGAGAGGGATCAGCCACCGGGAGGTCACCCGTGGCACCGTCGCGGGGATGAGTCTGGCATTGGGCCGGGCGTGTGCCCTGTTCGACTTGAAGGGGCCCCACTATGTGGTGAACTCCGCCAGCGCCTCCCTGCTGGCGGCGCTCGAACATGCCTCCCGGGGGCTGGCGCTGGGCCAGTACGATGTGGCGCTCGTGGGGGCCACCAGTTCGTATCTGTCGCCCGCGAGCTTTGTTTCGTTCGACCGCATGGGCCTGCTCACGGTGGACGAGCTTCCCCGGCCGTTCGACGCCAGGGCCAGTGGCACCCTGCTGGGGGAGGGCGTCGGCTTCTTCGCCTTGCGGCGGCTCGATGATGCGATCTCCGCCGGGGATGACATCCACGGGGTGCTTCGCGGAATCAGCGGGGCGAACCAGGGCAGCCCTGGCGCCTTGCTCGACCCGCCAGCACAGGCCCAGGTGCGGGCGGCCCGGCGCGCCTATGCGCAAGCAGGCTACGGTCCTGACTCCGTGCAGTTCCTCGAGTGTCACGCCAACGGCGTGGCCTTCCATGAGACCGCGGAGCTGGCGGCCATGGGAGAGGTGTTCAAGGGCCTGCCCGCGGGGAGCGTGACGGCCGGTTCGGCGAAGGAGATGTCCGGCGAGCTCCACGCGGCGGCGGCCGTGCCCGGGCTCCTCCGGACCCTGATGGCCCTGCGTCACCGGGAGCTTCCGGCGCAGCGCAACGTGCGTCACCTGCGTTCCGAGCTGCGGGCGGATGGGACACCCTTGCGCGTGCTGTCGAAGCCCGTGCCCTGGGAGGCTCCCGCCCGGGGTGTGCCTCGCCGGGCCAGCGTCAACGCACTGGCGCTCGGAGGACAGGCCTACCACCTCACGCTGGAGGAGTACGTTCCGGAGTTCCACGCGCGGCTGGTGGCGGAGGCCCGGCCTCGGGCCGCGAAGGAGCCTGTCGCCATCGTGGCGTTCGGCTCACTGACGCCGGGAGCCAATGACAGCGACACCTTCTTCGAGAACGTCCTGGCGAAGAAGGATCAGATCGTGCGTGTTCCGCGCGAGCGCTTCGAGCTTGAGCGTTACTACGATCCCAATCGCGGGGTGGGGAAGATCTACTGCCCGCTGGGCGGCTTCGTGCATGGGTTCAGCTTCGATGCGGGCGCCTTCCGCCTTCCGTCGTCGCTCGTGCCCCAGTTGGACCGGACGCACCTGTATGCGTTGACGGCCGCCGCCGAGGCGATGCGCACGGCGAAGCTTTCCCAGGCCACGTCGGAACGGACCGCTGTCTTCATGGCGGACATGCCCTGGCGCATGCGCGAGCGCGAGGTCGAGGTGCGGGTCGGCTACGCGGAGATGGATGCGGGCCTCAAGAAGGCGCTCCTCGCCTGTGGACTCTCCGAAGAGCTGACGGCTCTCATCGCGGGGGATGCCGAGCTGAAGTTCAAGGAGGGCATCGCCCCCCTGTCGCCCTTCTCGCTGGCGGGCTCCTCCGGGAGTACCGAGGCCTCGTTGATCGCCCATCGCTACGGGCTCAAGGGCGCCACCGGCACGTTCGAAAGCACCTGTGCCTCATCCATGGCCGCCATCGGGGCGGGGGTGGCAAGCCTCCAGCTCGGGGAGACGGAAGCGGTGCTGGCGGGCGGCGCCTTCGCGGACATGACGGCGGAGCTGTACACCGTGAACTGCACCTTCCAGGGGCTGAGCGCCAAGGGGAGCCGGCCTTTCGACGCGGACGCCTCCGGCTTCATTCCGGGAGAGGGTGCGGGCGTCGTGGTCCTCAAGCGGCTGAAGGACGCGGAGCGCGACGGCGACCGGATCTTCGGAATCATCAAGGGCCTGGGCGCTTCCAGTGATGGCAAGGGCAAGTCCCTGCTGGCGCCCAACCCGGTGGGCCAGAAGCTCGCGGTCCAGCAGGCCCTGGCGCACGCCGAGGTCCCGGCGGCGTCCATCCAATACATCGAGTGTCACGGGACGGCGACGCCCGTGGGCGACGTGACGGAGGTCTCCACCTATACCCATGTGCTGGCGGGACAGGCGCCCGGGTCGGTTGTCATCGGCTCCGTCAAATCGATGATTGGCCATCTCCACTCCGCGGCGGGGGTGGTCAATCTCATCAAGGTCCTCAAGAGCCTCGAACATCAGGTCCTGCCACCGCAAATCCATTGCGAGCGACCGAACCCCGACATCAAGTGGGCTGAAATCCCCGTCGTGGTGAACACCGAGAAGCGGCCCTGGCCTGCCCCGGCGGAGGGTGGTCCGCGCAGGGCCGGCATGAGTGCCTTTGGGATGGGCGGGACCAACTACCATCTGATCGTGGAGGAGTATCAGGGCCGACAACTGCCCCGGGAGGAAGCCGCTTCCGGACGGGATTCCCACCCGATGATCGAGGAGGTCCTCGACCGGACCGCCGACTCGCTGGTGGCCCTGCGAAACCTGAACCTCGACACGGACCCCTACCTCCATGAGCACCAGGTGGAGGGTGTCTCCGTGCTGCCGGGCTCCTTTGGCATGGAGATGATGGCGGAAGCCAGCCTGTTGCTGCGGCCGGGGTTGCACGTGGTGGGGCTGCGGCAGATCCAGTTCCACCACGCCGCGAAGGTCTGGCCCGGACGCTCCACGCGCCTCGTGGCCACCGCCCGCGCTGGAGGGGCGACCCCGGACGGGCTGCTTCCCGTCACGGTGGAGGTGGACATGGAGTTGCGGCCGCGCGCGGACGTGGCCCCGATCCGCCGCAAGGTGACGTCCGCGACCGTGCTGCTCTCCTCCCGTCCTCCCGTGGCCCCGATGGTGGAGCCCGCGACGGCGGCGCTGTTCACGACCTCGGACAGGAGCGATGCCCGGAAGGGCTACAACCCGACCGAGGACGTGTTCCTGGGCCCCCTCATGCAGGGGTTCCGGCATCTGCGTTTCCTGGAGGACGGCTCGATGGCCGCGTGGATCCTCCAGGAGCGCGAGGGTGAGTTCTTCGCGTTCACCCGGCAGCCTGGCTTCCGCATGGCACCGCTGGCGATGGACTCCATCCATCATGCTGGCGGAATCCTCACGTACTCCCTCCATGAGCGGATCGCCTTGCCGGCCGGGGCCGAGGAACTGCGGATCCATGCGCCCATGCCCTACGGCCGGGAGCTCTGCGCGCTGTGCACCCCCCTGGGCGGCACCGAGGACAGTGCCCGGGTCCGGGTGGTGGTCTTCGATGGGGAGACCCGGCGGGTGTACGCGGAGATCGAGGGGCTGCGCTTCTCGCTCCACCGTCGAATCGGTCCGGCGCTGAAACGGCTGCTCACCCAACGCGATGGTTGACGGCGCGCGAATGGAGCCGGTCCGCGTGAGCCTGCCGGGAGGCCCGTGCCTCACCCTCGCGGTGGTGCCGCTGGCGCCCGTGCGTCTCGCATGGGCGTCGCATCCAGAGGGCATGCTCGGGACCGTACTGACGCAGGCGGAGCTGGCCGTGAGCGGGATGCACCGGGTGCCCGAGCGCAGGGTGGCGCACCTGGCTGGAAGGGTGGCCGCGAAGTCCGCGCTGCTTCACCACCTGGGGGCTTCCGGCGTCCGGTTGGTGGCGCAGGAGCTGGGCATTTCCCAGGTCATGGCGGGCCCGGAGCAGGGGAGGCCCGTGGTGCAGGTGCCGCCCGGGACGCCCGCGTGTGATGTGTCGATTTCCCATTCAAAGGACCTGGCGGTGGCTGTCGCCACGACCGGCGGGCGCGTGGGCGTCGACCTGGAGGCCGTGCGGCCCCGGGGGCCCGGCTTCCATGACGAGGTCTTCACCTCCGTCGAGCAGGACTGGCTCATGCACTGTCATCGACACCATGGCCGCGAGCCGGACGAGCTGTGGAGTCTGGGCTGGTGTCTCAAGGAGGCCCTGGTGAAGCGCACGGGCCATGGCCTGCGGGACTCGCTCCAGCAGGTGGGCTTCTCGGGATGGGAGGAGCACGGCCCGATGTCCGCTGCCATCCCTGGCCTCACGGATGCACCGGGCGCGTTCTGCGTGCGGATCACCCTGAACTCCACCGGTTCAGGCCGTGAAACACTGTCGGGTTTGCTGGCCCTGGGCCGGGGATATGCGCTGGCGGTGCTCCACGTTCCGGAGGCGAGACCCGCATGAGACATGACGAGCCAAGACTGGGAGAGGTCTCCGTGGAGCGGGGCGCGTGGCGCTTCGAGCGTCCCATCGACACCGGGACCGACCCGTACCTGCTGGACCATGTCGTCGAGGGCCTGCCGGTGTTTCCCGCCGCGTACCTCGTCGGACTCATGACCCAGGCCGCCCATCGCATCCGGCCGCACCTGGGCGTGGTGGGCGTGCGTGACGTGCGGTTCGTCCAGGCGGCCCGCTTCAGGGGCACCCGGGGCTTCCAGCTCGCGGTCACCGCGGAGCCGGAGGAGGCGGAGCCCGACGACATCCCGGTCGTGATCTCCTCCAGCATGTCCCCGCCCAGGGAGGGCTCTCCGCGCATCCTTCGGACCCATGCCCACGGCAAGGTGAGGCTGGGGGCGCCGAAGGAACGGGCCGCGCGGTTTCAGCGGATCGATTTCTCCGGCGCCGCGGACTACGCGGAGCTGTATGCCCTTCCCAGGGAGATCCAGCACGGGCCGGCCTTCCTGGCGGGGGTGGAGTATCAGCGCCACGCACCGGACCAGTTGCTCGCGGTCATCGCTCCTCCTGGCGGGCCCCAGCGTGGGTGGCGCGAGGACCGCGACACGCCGGGATGGCCGTCGACGTTGCTCAATGCCATCCTCCATGTCGGTTTCTCCCTGGGGGTGTTGTCGAGCGCGCGGACCCTGCTCCCGCTGGAGCTGGAGGCCGCGGATCTGTATGCCGTCCCCGAGGGGCAGGTGCAGGTCTTCGCGCGGCGGCAGAGCGTCCACGGCGGCCGTCAGGCCTTTCATGTCGTCTCCTGGGACGGGCAGGGTCGGCCCGTGGGTGTCTTCCGGGGATTCGTGTTGCAAGAAGTCCCCTGACGGTACGCGGGGACCGCTTCTGGCAGGGCCGGGAGCGCGGCGGAGGTGAGGCGAAGCATGCGTGTACTCAGTGAATTGATCGATCAGCCCAGGCTCAACGAGACCCACGACACCAGTCAGCTTCTGGGGTTGGCATTGCGTGCCGCCGGGATCCCCCGCTGCTTCGGGATTCCGGGCGTCCAGAACCTGCGCCTGTACGAGATGCTCGGGCGTGGCGTGGTGGATCCGGTGCTCATCGCCAACGAGGCGAGCGCGGCCTACCTCGCGGTCGGGCAATACCAGAGCACCGGTCAGATCGGCTGTGTGAATGTCATTGGCGGGCCGGGCATCACGCACGCGCTCCCGGGCATCGAGTTCGCGTTCCGCACCCACACGCCCGTCCTCGTCCTCACGACGGGGTGCGCGCGAGACGACGGCCGTGCGTATCAGTTGCACGATGTCGACAACCTGGGAGTCCTCGCACCGCTCTGCAAGGCGACCCACCGGCTGACCGAAGAGGACGACGTGCACGAAGTCGTGGCGCGTCTCATCGAGGCCGCGCACGGCGGGGTGCCCGGTCCGTGCGCCCTGGAAGTGCCCATGCACCTGCTCCGGCGGGTGTCGACCTTCCGTGAGCGCGAGCCGCGCCTCCGGCCCGCTGAAGTCCCCTCCGCGTGGCGGAACTCGGCCCTCCCTCCTGCGCTGGCCAGCGCGCTGGAGTCCTGTGCGGTCGCCCTGGGCCGCGACGGCCTTTATGTTGTCAGCGACAGGGAGCATCAGCGGATCCCGTCTCGTCGTGGCGCGGTGCCGCTGGCGCTGGGCGCGGCGTTTTCGCGCAAGCTCGCGGTCGCCGTCACGGATGCCGAGTCGTTGGTGGCGTTCGCGCCAGAACTCACCCTGGCGACCGCACGGCGTCTGCCCCTCATCATCCTGGTCGAGCAGGATGCAGCTCAGGCCGCCAGCCTCGACCTCGTGGCGAACCTCACCGGGGTTCGACTCATCCGGTCCACGGGGGAGGCCGAATGGGTCCGTGAACTCGTGGAGGCGATGCGCACCCCCGAGGTGGTCATCTGCGAGATTGAGCGTGCAGGGGACGCGGTGGCCGCGCCCGAGCCCGTGGCGCTCGAAACGTCGTGGCTCGCAGCCTTCCAACAGGGAGTGCGGGGCAGCGGCCTTGGGTCCGTCTTCATCGCGGGGGATGGCAGGCTGAGCGCGGTGGCTGATGCGCTTTCCTCGGATGGCGTGTCGGTCCGGAGCGTGCGGCATGATCAGAACCTGGGGTTCGTCGCGGACGGAGCTTCACGCTCGTCGGCGCGGCCCGCCGCCATCATCCTCCCCGAGGAATGGGCGCTCTCGTCGGTGTTGTCGGGAGTGGGGGAGGCCCACCTCGATCAGGTTCCCCTCGTGGTGCTCATCGTGGCCGCCACGACGCCCGGGCCCTGGCTCGGAACTCTGAAACACCTGTCGAAGTCGGCGACGGTCGTGGCCTCGGTGGAAGACATGGCGGGTGCCATCCTGGAGGCGGCCCAGCTCAGCCGTGCCGGTGCTCCAGGCCCGGTCTGCTTGGTCTGTCCCGCAAACCTCGCGACGTCCTCCTCGGGAACCCAGCCCACACGTGCCCCGACGGCGCCATCGCTCGCCCAGGGGGCTCCCACGGACGCGGAGCTGGATGCGGTGGCGCAGATGTTCCTTCGCTCGAAGCAGCCCGTGATCTTCGTGGGCCGTGGCGCGCGCGAGGGCTCCGCCGAGCTCGTGGAGCTGGCGCACCGGACGGGGGCTGTCGTCGCGTCGACGCTGTCCGGCAAGGGCGTGTTTCCTGAAACGGATCCCCTGTGGCTGTGGGGCGGCTTCGGTCCCTTGTCCCCTCCGCCCATGAAGGCCCTCGCGGAAGCGTGTGACGGGGCGCTCATCCTCGGCGCGAGGCTCAGTGAACTGGGAGGCGCTCACTACCGCGCCCGCTTCCCGGCGTATTGCTTTCACGTGGACATCGATCCGGCGGTGCCGAACAAGGCTGCCTCCGCGATCGGCATCACCGCGGATGCCAGGGTCTTCCTCCAGGCCTTGCTGAAGCACCTCGACAGGCACTACCGCGAGAGCCTTCCGCGCCGGGTGGAAGGCCTCCTCGAACAGCTCCAGGCGGCCCGTGCCTGGGTGGACGCGGACGTTCGCGAGCGGAGAGAAGAGGGCAGGGGGATCGACCCCTATGAACTCGTCCGCACGGTCCAGGCCGGGCTTCCTCCTGAGACGGTCTTCTGCGCGGATTCAGGCAATGGAACGATCCACGCACTGGAAGCACTGCGGCTCACCGCGCCGGATCGGTTCCTCTGTCCTGCGGACTACAACAGCATGGGTTATTCGGTCCCTGCCGCGCTCGGCGCCGCGGGGGCGCACCCGTCGGTGCCCGTGGTGTCCTTCGTGGGGGACGGCGCGTTCCTGATGACCGGGCTCAAATCCCTGCTGGGAGAGCCCGAAGCCCCTCCCATCATCACCGTCGTGCTGCGGGACCGCCGTCTGGGAATGATTGGAGACATCCAGCGCGCGACGAACCGCCCGGAGGTCTGCACCCAGCTCTCCGATTTCGACCTCGGGGCCTTCAAGTACAGACGCCCGGGACTGCGCTTCGAATCGGTATCCACGTCCGAGGCGTTGGCCCGAAGCGTCCAGGCCGCGCGGGTCGCATGGGAGGCGGGGCAGGGCACGCTCATCGAGTGTCTGATCAACCCCGAGACGAAGTCCTACTTCTTCCAGGGGGCACTCTCGTCGGCGGCGGTTCCCGTGCCCCGGCGGGTCCCCCGGTTGCCCACGGTGGAAGGTCCGCCTGGAGACCTCTGGGAGGTCATCGAGCGGGCGAAGGACCGCTTCGCGGAGCGGGTCGCGCTCCGCGACGGTGCCCGGCAGTACCGGTACGGCGAGGTGCATGCCCGCGTGTCGCGGCTCGCGCAGTTCCTTCGGGAGCAGGGCGTGGGGCCGGGCGATGTCGTCGGGGTGATGCTGCGCAACCGGTCGGAGGTCGTCGAAGCGCACTTCGCCGCCGCGGGGCTCCGGGCCGTCGTGTTGAACATCAACGTCCGGCTCGCCGCGCCGGAGCTGAAGGACATCTTCAAGCAGGCCGGCGTGAAGTGGCTCATCGCCTCGACGGATTTCGCGCCGACCCTCTCCGAAACCCTCGCCATCGGGGACCTGCGGCTGGGGGGCGTGCTGTGGGTGGCCCCTGGCCAGGAGCCCCGTGTGCTTCCAGAACTGACGGACAGGTTAGGCACGACGCGCGACTATGAGGGCGCCCTCACCGCGTCAACGGCTCCCTTCGTCCCGGCGACCGGCTCCGAGTTCGATGCGTTCCACCTCTATTACACGAGCGGTACGACAGGCTTCCCGAAGGCAGTCCGCCTCACCCATCGCCAGGTCTTCCATCACGCGATCGCCACCGCGGAGGAGATGCACATCACTGGCGAGGATGTCTGGGGACACTTCTCGCCCATGTATCATGTCGTGGATGCCTTCGCGATCTACGCCCTGACCTGGCTGGGCGGGCAGCATGTGATGGTTTCGGATCCGGATCCGACCCACTTCCTGAGCCTGCTCGCGAGCGAGCGCATCACCTGCACGAACCTCGCCGCGGCGGCCGCGCATTTCCTCATCCACAGCCCGGACCTGGGGACGCACGACTTCAGCCGGTTGCGCATCCTCTCCTGCGGCGGCTCCGCCCTGGATGCCGGTTCGGTGGAACGGCTGATCCAGATTTTCGGCTGCGAAATCTTCATGTCGTACGGCATGACGGAGTGCTGCGGGAAGATTTCAATGTCTCTCTTGTCGGACGAGCACCGCCAACTCAGCCAGGGCGAACAGTTCGAGCGGATCGCCACGTCAGGTCGGCCGTTCAAGCTCATGGACGTGCGGATTGTCGATGAGCAAGGAGCGGACGTCGCGCGCGACAACCAGACGATGGGCGAGGTGTGGATTCGCGGGCTCACGGTCTTCAGCGGTTACTTCAATGACGACACCGCGACCCGCGAGGCCTTCCAGGACGGCTGGTTCAAGACGGGAGACCTGGCGACGATCCGGCCGGACGGGTACCTGACGATCGCGGGCCGCAAGAAGGACATGATCATCTCATACGGGGAGAACGTGTACCCGGGCGAGGTCGAGCGGGCCCTGGGGTCGCACCCGGGGGTCCAGCAGGTGGCGGTCTACGGCATCGAGAACCCGACGGCCGGAGAGGTGGTCAAGGCGGTCATCCGCCTTCGTGCGGGGCATTCATTGACAGCGCGTGAGGTCATCGCGTTCTGCCGGGGGCAGTTGGCTGGCTACAAGGTTCCCTCAGAGGTGGAATTCATCGATGAGATGCCCATGACCGGGACCTTCAAGGTGGACAAGCTCCGCCTCAAGCGCCGGGAGGCACGGACGGGCGAAGCGACTGCGACCGGAGCAAAGGCGCCGGTGGTTCGCGTCCGTCCCCGGACCGGGGTCGTCGAGCGCGTCCTGAAGATCGTCGAAGGCATCCGTGTGTCGGACGAGGGGCCGGTGGCCACCACGGCGACCCTCTGGAGCCTGGGATTGGATTCCATCCTGTTCCTCACGCTGCTCCGGGAACTTGAAAAGGAATTCCAGCTCAAGCTGGACCCGAACTTCCTGGTTCAAAACAACACCATCGAGATGATCGCCCGTGCGATTACCCAGGCACCGGTCGAATCCCAGGCGGCCGCACCGGCTCCCCACGAGGCGCCACCGCTCCTGAACGAAGCGCTCCTGTCTTCATGGAGCGCGACGGTGGAACGGCGGCTCGGTGGCTTCGAGTCGCTGGTCTATCAAGCCAACCGCCGGGGCCTGCTGCACATCAACCCCGTGGTGGACATGGAAGGCCCTGTCGATCATTCGGTGATGCGCGAAGCTGCGGCGCTGTTGGAGAAGCGCCATCCCTATCTGCTGGCCTCCATCGTCGAGAAGAAGAAGGGCGACTTCTTCCTGGAGTACAAGCCGGGCCGCCATCTGGAGCTCGTATTCGTCGAGGAGTCCGGGACGGAGTCCCTGGAGCAACTGGTGGCGCGGCATCTGCGGGATTCGGGACAGAAGAAGATCCTGTTCATCCGCGCGAAGGGTTCACCCGAAGCCCACCAGGTCATCCCCATCTTCTGGCATTGCTACCTGGAGGTTCACGCCTTCCTGCGGCTGGTCCGGGAGCTGTTCGAACTCCACGAGCAGCTGATCGCCGGGACGCCCGTGGACGTGAAACCACAGCCGCTCCCGGTGGCCCGGGAGGAGCTGTTCTCCCGGCTGCCGGGGATGGGGCTGGGCCCCACGGTCCAGCACCCGGATCCGGGCATCGCCAAGACGGGACAGGAAGTCCTCTCCGGCCTGGAGCTCTTCCGGGCGAACAAGTTCAAGGCGCCGTTCGGGGTCCAGAAGAAGCGGGACTCGGAGATCTCGGTGGCGGGGGCTTCCCGTTCGGTCGTGATGGGCCGGGAGGCGACACGGAACATGCTGGGCGCCGTGGTGCGGCAGCAGAGCTCGTTGACGGGCGCCCTGTCCGCGGCGCTCTGTCTGGTCGCGCGGGAGCTGTTCTGCCCGGCGCCCAGGCCCCACCGGATGATTCTCGTGGGCTCGTTCGACGCGCGGCCGCTCCTGAACCTGCCGACGGAGACGCTGGGGTACTACGCCACCTATCCGAAGTTCCTGGTGGATGTCGGCCCCGCGACCGGCTTCTGGGACCTGTCGCGCCACTTCCACCGCGAGAATCAGGCCTACATCGACCAGCGGACCTATGCGGGGATGGATGCGGAGCACTTCAGCAAGCTGGCGGGCGGCTTCGGAGCAGTCGCGAAGCTGCTCTGGGTGCCTGGGATGTGGGAGCAGTTCACCGCGCCAGGGCGGGCCTTCATCGTCAACCTGGGGGTGCTCGACTCAGGGCTGGGGCGGTTCAAGCTGAGGGGCGTGAAGGTGCTCCAGGACATCCCGGCGCTGGCCGTCTACAGCTACGTCCTCGACGGGTGCCTGCACCTGCAGACGTGCTCCCAACTGGCCCCAGAGGCCGCGGACCGCTTCGCAGGGCACATCGAGGCGCACTTCAGCGGGATGACGGCCCCGGTGGCTACCCAGGGGTAGGGGAGCGCTTGGGAGGGGGCCCATAAAGAAAAACCCCGGAATCACTTGGGAAAGTGACTCCGGGGGCTTGATGGCCAGGGTCGGACTTGAACCGACTACCTGCGGATTATGAGACCGCCGCTCTAACCAGGTGAGCTACCTGGCCGTGAAGCCCCGCCCGTATATCGAGCGGGGCGCGGCGCCGCAAGCACTTCGAAGGGGGGGCCACCCCGTCCGGGGCCGGGGGAGTGCCCGCCGTGCCGCCCGCCAAGGGAGCAACCCGGGACACGGGAGGGCTCATCCTCCGAAACAGGTCAGTGGCTGACCCCGGTGGGCTTGCCGTTCAGGAACGTCTCAATCACCGCGATCTTGCTGATCTGCGTCGGGTCTCCCCCCTTGGCCGGGTCGTAGTCGAGTGGGTTGGCGCCCAGCAGGACGAAGTCCGCCACCTTGCCCGGCTCGATGGAGCCCAGCCACGCGTCGAGTTCGTGCTGACGGGCGGGCTCCACGGTGACGGCTCGCAGCGCCTCCTCGACGGTCGCCTTGTGCTCGGGTCCGAGCTCGTAGCTCTTCGTGAACTCAGGATAGGCCCACGTGCGCCGCGTGACGGCCTGCTCCACGAACCAGAGCGGGCGGAGCGGCGTCACCATTGAGTCGCTGTGGAACGAGAACGGGATTTCGTTCTGGCGATCAAACAACACCGGGTCGATGTTCTTCGCGGCGTCTGCTCCCAACATCTCCGTGAAGGCGTCGCCCCAATACGCCACATGTCCGATGAGATGCGTCACCCGCACGTCCAGGGCCGGCACCGGCTTCTTGTCCCAGGCAAAGGTTCCCTTTCGCATCTTGCCGATGTCCTGGGAGACGGCCTGTTCACCCACCGTGTTGTGGATGAGCAGCGCCCGGCGCGGATTGGGCTTCTGCAACTGGAGCTGTGCGAACGCATCGAGAGCCCACCGGTTCGCTTCGTTTCCGTTGGCGTGCATCTGGACGCGCCAGGA
Organism: Corallococcus sp. bb12-1; assembly: GCF_026626765.1. Taxonomy (NCBI): domain Bacteria; kingdom Pseudomonadati; phylum Myxococcota; class Myxococcia; order Myxococcales; family Myxococcaceae; genus Corallococcus; species Corallococcus sp. bb12-1. The sequence goes on from NZ_JAPNJZ010000007.1 coordinate 567,237, forward strand.
GGAAGTCTCCCAGAGCGAACTCAACTTGTCGGCGATGGCCTTCGCGTCCTTGAAGTCCGTCTGGCCATGACCACTCGTCGGGCAGTGCCCGGAAGAGAGGTACTGATAGGGCTCCGCGAGCTTCGCGGTGCAGCCCTGCGTCGAGCCATCCACCCAGAGCTTGATGCCACCAGCGCCCAGCCACTTGGGTAGCTTGCACCCAGGATCCTTGCTGGGATCGCAAGACGGTCCCGTCGGCTGGAGGTTCTCCTTGAGCGCGGTGTCGTATGTCACGACGCCCGTGATTCGCAGCGAGAAGTCCTGCCGCTCCGCGAGGACCTTATCCAGTTGGATCTGCGACACGCCCGACAGTCCGCCATCCGCGAGGGTCGTGAGTCCGGCTGCGCGTATCTCCTGGAGGGTCTGCTGGATCTCCTTCTCGTAGGTTTCGAAAAGCTGGAGCGGATTCTGGTGCGCCAGCCCCAGGGGCAGGCTCTTTTCCATGGCCGCCAGGAACGGCGCGAAGGCGGCCGTCTCTTGAAGCAGTCCGGTGTATCCGTCCTCGTCCTTGACCCATGTTCCGCCCTGGCTCTTGGCGGACGCTGCGAGGGCATCGCACTTCTCCGGGGTCGAGCAGATGGCGGCGAAGGCCTTCTGGTTCACGTAGGCCAGATGGCCAGACTGGTCCAGGATGAGCACCGGACGGTCCTTGCTCACACAGGCATCGAGAAAGAACTTCGGCTTCTTCATGAAGGAGTCAGGCCCGCCCGCGCCGCACCCTCCCGGGATGAACTGCTGCCGCGACGGGTCCAGGTTCATGCCCAGGACGAACTCATGGCTCTGGCCCTTGGCGGGTGGGGGGACCTGCATTGACGCGAGCGCGCCCAGCAGATCCGCGCGGGTTTCGCAGTCCGTGGCGGCGCCTCTGTAGGGGGGAGGCAGGCAGGGCGCCAGATTGTTCTTTCCCAGGATGCTCTGGGTCAGCGTCGGCAACAGGTGCATGTGCGGGTCGATGAATCCCGGCATCAGCACCTGCTCTGGCTTCAGGCGGACGATCTCCACCCCGGATCCAAGGCCCGCCGTCACGTCCTTCTCGGTTCCCACCTTCACGATGTGGCCGAGCCCGTTCACGGAGACAGCCTCGGCGATCGTCCCCTTGTCATCCATGGTGACAATCTTGCCGACGAAGACGGTGGTGCCAGCCCCGCCAGCGCCACCTCCTCCTGTCGTCACACAGGACGCCAGCAGGGAAGCTGCCGCGAAGAGCGCGAAGGAGGTTGGACGGATGTGACAAGGGATTCGTGATGACTGGATCGGGTGGCGGTGCATACGGCTCCTCAGGGAAGTCCTTTCTTTACCAAGGGCTTTCGCGGGGAGGGAAGGGAAATCCAGACTTTAGTCAATTTGTGCTGGCTGACACGTCAGCTTTGTATTCTGACGTGTCAAAGCCTGGATAGACGCGTCAGAAACCCTGCGCCGGACCGCCACCGCTGTGAGGGGCTGCACGAGGAGACGCTGAAGGAGTGGTAGCAGGCAGCCGCCGGAGCCTTCTCAGCGGAGCCGCTGCCCGCCAAGGAGCGCAAGCGGCCGCTGGCGGTGGCCAACAAGAAGGAGTTCCGGGACGTCGCGCTCAATTCATTCGTCCGGGCGAACAGCACATTCGCTTGGATAGCGGAGCTGGCGTGTCCGGATCATCCCGCCAGGGAGACCACCCAGTCGCTGCGGTAGGTCTCCGTCATGGGCAGGCGAGCCAGAGGGGGGCAATAGCGAAAGTGCTCCTCATGGGGCGCGATGCCCAGGCGCTCCGCGAGTCTGAGCAGGGCCAGTCCCTCCAGCCAGATGGCTCTTCGGGGCGCGAAGCGTGTCACGGGGGTGGTGAAGAGCTTGGCGCGTCTCTCGACATCCTCCCCGTGGACCTGCCCTGCATGGCGGAACGCTTCGGTGAAGGACTCGCCATCTACGTCCATCAGGGCTCGGGCACACGCCGCGAGGCCACTGTTCGTCTCTCCCTCCGCAGCCTCCAGCTCTTCGATCCTGGGTAGCAGGGCATTCTTCGTGCCCGGAGCAATCAGGGTGTGGACGACCTGTGCCCATGCATGCTCGGTGCGGTATTCGCCCTCCGGGCACCAGCGCGTCTCCGCGAGTTCCGCCACCTGTCGCGCCAGTTCCCAATGCCCCGAAACTGCGGCTCCGAGCAGGGGCACGGTGCTCCGGGACGCAGGGATGGGAATCGCTTCGCGGCGCAGATGAACCATCAGTCGTCGCCAGTTCTCCGCGGCCCGGCACAGGTTGACGAAGAATCCTTGGGGGTTGCCGTCCACCAGCAAGGTGGCGACCGCGACGACGTGGAAATGGAGGCAGAGTTCATCCACGTCGCGAACAAGTGCTTCGCGTCCGGTCCCGGATTCGATTTGACGAAGAATCCGTTGGATCGCCCGTCCCGAGTCTTCCCTGAGTGCAGCAAGCCGAACCACGGTTTCCCTTTCCGTGCGATGTCCTGAGGCGTTCAGGCGAACATGTCGTCGAAGCCCTCAGCGGGATGGGCAACGAACCCGGTCAGTCCGGCGTTGACGAAGGCCTCTTGGACCCGGTCCGAGATGAGGATCAATTCCATCATGTCCCTGGCCCGGAACACCTCCGCCTTCGGATCTATCCCGTCCTTCGTGAGCACCAGATTTCCCAGGCGGGTGATTTCCTTCTGGGTGATGGGATCGATGTCATAATCAGACTTCTTCATGTCAATGACATCCTGCGAGCCCAGGACATTGAGGATTCCATAGTCCTTGCCCACGGGCTTCCATTGGTGATCGCAGAGGGTGATGGGCAGGAACTCCGTGTTGTCCACCTGTAGCTCCTCCAGTACCTGCTTGACCCGGGAGGACACCAACAAGACGCCCACCGTGTTTCGAACGAAGTCGTACACCTTCCTCCGATCTGGGAAGTGGTCGGAGAACGAAACCTTTCCCCCCATCGGGAACTGGCGCGCGAGCGGCTCTCCCTTGCTGAGCTTCCAGTTGGTGGGACTGTCCTTGGGCATCGCGTCGATGATGGCCCCATCCGGTGACTCCGCCTTCAAGACCCAATAGTTCATGTTGGCTGCTTTCCTACCAGAGGCTGCCCCACTCGTAGAGGGTGCCACTCTTGTTTTCGTACCGCACGTGCTCGGAACCGCGTCCCACGTACCTTACTCCGGCGACCTTGGCAGCCACGAGTCGGCGACTGATGCCGGTCAGGAGGTTCCAGAATTGCTCCTCCATTTTCTTCAACGCCTCGAACGCCGATTCTGCCAGGGTGCCATGGGGCTTGCCTGAGTCGATGACTTCCTGGAGGCGCTTGGCTACCTTCCTCATTTCTTCCATGATCCGCAGCGTATAGGCCTCATGATCGCTGGGATGGCAGATGAGGGAGTGGACTGGAACTGCCCAGTCCTCCCTGGGAAGCATGATGAGGTTGTGCCCATGGTTGATGTTGTAGTCGGACATCAACAGCAAGCGGATTTGCTTGTAGGTGAATGCTGGTTGGCCGTCCTTCAACACGTAATAGAAAGCCGAGCCTGGTAGGATGTGATGGGCTGCCCACTCATACGGAAATTGCTGGGTGAAGGAGGGATTGAAGTTTTCCTTCGGTCCTCCTGGGAACTCCGCTCGTTCCTTCACCATCTCCCGAATCTCATTCAGGTGGGCATGGCTGAAGTTCCGGTAGACCCCCCGACCGTCCTGACTCTTGAGGTATGTGTAGCCTCGGCGTGAGTAGTTGTCGCCCTTGGACAGCACTCCGTTGAGCGGAGCATTGGGATCGAGGTGACCCTCTTCGGAGACAGGCTCCGCCTTCTTCTTGCTCTTCTTCGGCGACTTCTTGGCTTCGCTCTTGGCTTCCTTCCGCGCTGCGTCCTTGCGCTCCAGGTTGCGTTGATAGATGGCGTTGAGCCGCCGGGCCAGTTCGGAGTTGGGTTCGTGCCGTGCGTCGTGGGTCGTCATGGCGAGGCGTCCTTGGACGGAAATGAAGGCTCGGCCTCCAGCAGCATGGCGGCACGTCCTGAATCGTCAGCGCTGGAGAGAATGAGGCATGTGGACGACGGTGCATAGCGCCGCTGCAATCCGCGGGTGGCCACACAGACCGCGACCGCGCCTGATGCGGCCCCTACATCGCCGAATCCGAGCGCTGGATACCAGGCATGAGGGCCCGCCCCCATTGAGTCCTGTGCGCGCAGATGGAGCAGGACCATTCCCCATTCCCGGGCACGTGCTTCCTCTCCATTGTGGTCACTCACGAGCAGCGGCGGCGACCATGCCTGGCCGACCGTTGCAAATGCATCCCTGGCGCATCCCGCCAGGGCCCGGCCATCCGACGGTCTGTCGGAGCCTCGCGGGTGAGGCTCTCGTCCCAGCCGTACCGCTCGAAGTAACACGTTGGGCACCCCTGGCGACGGTGCTGCTTCGTTGAGGGAGAGGAGCAATGCCGCGCCTGCTTCTCCGGGCGTCAATCCTACGGGCTGGTCCGGCGTCTTCAGGCGGTGTTCCTCCAGGAGCGCTTCGAGGGTGGATTCCTCGACCAGGCAATCCAGTCCCATCACCACGCACGAGCGAAACCCTGAATGCTGCAACTGGGCATGGGCTTCGTGAAGTGCCTGCGCAAAGGCCGCATGACCTCCACCGAAGAAGCGATATGGACCCGTCCAGTCCAATCCCAGGTTGCGCAGGCTGGCTTCAAGCACCCGCGTCCCCAGAGATTCAATACGCTGCGCCACCGTGTCATCCGGTCCGCCCAGGTCCAGCCCCCGCTCCAGGGGGTCGGGCAGGGCCAGATAGAAGCCGGTCTCAGCCCCGAGTGTCTCCAGGTCCGCTCGCGTCCAGAGGTCTTTGAGCACTTCACACGCAAGCGCAACGAGTCGTCCAACGCCCGTGAAGCCAAAAGTCGCCACCGGCAGGGTGCGGACGGTGATGGGTTGCGGGACTTCATCTCCCGGAAGGGAGAGGTCGGTTTCCAACGCAGGAGAGGGGCGCTGCAGATTGGCCCGGAAGGCGGCACACGCTGGAACGACGGGGCCGAGGCAGGAGGCCATTCCCAGTCCGCTGACGAACACCTTCACGGTCTTCCTCCGGATTCATTCCTTGCGCCGGGCGTTCGCGGTTTAGCCATGCGCGGTCCCGTCAAGGGAACGAGAGAAATGCATCGCAGGCAGCCTGTTTGCGGCTTCCATCCGCGCGAGTTGGACCCGCGTCCAGGTGAATGGGTCAAGGGCCAGCTCTCCACGAGTCCTCAGTTCCAATACAGGCGCCAGTGTGTTGCGTCGATACATGGACGCCTCCCGCAGTGCCTCCAGCAATGCCGCCTGCCCGAAGGGCTGGCCATGGATGTATCGGGTCATGGGATTGAAGCCCCTGGCCTGTTCCTTCCACCAGGCCTCCACCGCCGAAACATCGGGCACCGGAAGCGTCGCTTCCGGTGTGGAAGTACCAGGATGCAGCGCGTCGTCGTCTTCATCCTCTGCCGTGGCCTCCCTCACATCGTCAGCAGGCTCCATCGTCCGCCCCGTAATCGTCGAGAAGGCCTCTGCGGCGAGTGCCGTCCACGGCTCCTGCCGCATCAGTTCCAGGCAGGTCCTTGCCGCGTCCACCGTACCGAGCAGCCCAAGCACCCGTATGCACTCCCGACGCGAGGTGGGATGTTCCAATGACTCGAACAACAGGCGCTGGTTGTCGCCCCCGCCTGCGATGGCCAGGGCCTTCAATGCCAGTCCCCGGTGGGGTCCACGCCCTGTTACCTGCCGGCGGCACTCCCGCCACGCCAGACGGTTGCCTCCGATAAGTCCCACCTCCAACGCGGCCTCACAGACCTCTGGAATCGTGGAGCGCAAGCCCTCCTCCAGCAGAGTATCGGGCACGTGGGTCGAGAAGGCCTTCATGCAACGAAATGCTGCCGCCCTGACCTCGGGGACTTCATGTCTGAGGCTCGAGCTCAGTTCCGGTCCCAGTTTCACGCGCCAGGTCCCCAAGGCATCGAGGGCTGCGGCAAGCAATGGCGGAGGCGTCGTTGGAGTCAGAAGGGTGCGCAGACAGAGTTCCAGTCTCTTGCCTCCCGCGAGCCGAAGTGCCTGGCGGACGCTGCCTACCAAGCTGCCTGCTTCTTCCTGCAGTTTGTCGAGGATGCTTTTGAGAACCCCTTCCGAAGTCTCCTGGAGCAGCAACGCGAGCGCTGCGGCCTCGAACCTGCCTGGATCCCCATCCTGGCGCAGCGCGGGCACCAGCAGTCGTGTCATCGCTGGGGGGCCGGCAAGGACAAGCGCGTCCACGTGGGCCAGCAGTCGTTCCTCCAGCCCAGTGACATCCTCCAAGACATGGTCCGGAGCGACGAGGGCATGTCTCCATCGGCCCCAGAGGTACCCGGACTCATCAAGGTGGGTTTCCAGCATCTCCCACGAAATCGGAAGTGCATGGTGTGGTGGGGGCGCTGCCATCGGTCGCATCCTTCCAGGTGTCGTGACGAGTGTCTTCGAAGTGACGCGAAGGTCCGCCATCCTTCGCTCTGGTCCTGCCCTAGATCTCCTTCTCGCAGACCAGGCAGTTGCATTGAGCCTTGCCCTTCCCGGCTGCCATCAGTGGAGGCTGCATGAGCGGTGACGGGGGCGTGTTCTTGTCGTTGTGAAGCATCAAATCCATCGCGCGCGCCACGTTCTTGCCGTCCATCTGCACATCGAACGAGAAATTGACGAACTCAGCCTTTCCCTTCGTCTTGGCGGACACGATGCCTCCTCCCGCTGAGCCCGCTTCGTCCCCTGTGCTGGTGCTGAAGTTTGAGTCCTTCACGCACACGGGATTGCCTCCCACTGTCACCGTCTTGGTGCCCTTGGCGGTGTCCGAGGACTGCGCCACATTGGGGTAGGGGATGGGGATGGGGCCTGCCGGGGATGGCGTCTTGCACACGTCTGGAAAAGCTACGGTGGTGCCATTACTGTTCTTGGTTACGACTGACATTTTGTTCACGCCGGTGTTGATCGACATTGTTTTCCTTGCGTGTTGATGCTTCAGCTCCAATCAAGATTCATGGCCCGCCGTGATGCGCAGGCTGCGCACGTCGTGGATCCCGTCCCGCAGCACCACGTGCCCACGCCACGTCAGCAGCACCTGGTCCTCATCCGTGTCCAGGATGACCGTGTCCAGGTGCATCTCGGGCCGGATGTCCTCTCCGCCCGTCTGCTCTACCAACACGTTCGGCGCGGCCTGTCCGGGAAGGTCGAAGGACAGTCGGCCCTTCGCGGACGCTCCGGCGATGACGATGGGCTCATCGCCCTTCAAGTATCCCGAAGCGATGAGCCCCGGCGCGCCCGCGTTGAAGAAGCGCCGGTCGAAGTCCCGGGGCAACAGCGGCTTGCGCGTCTTGTTCCAGGCCTCGTCGTAGGTGCCCGCGTACCGTGCGCGCGGGTGCCAGTGAGGCGACGTGAAGCCGAACCCCGCGGGCCTCACCTGCTGGCCGAAGTCTCGCAGCGGATCCTCGGGATCCTCCAGGTTGGGGAGCGCCAGTCCTTCCTCGAAGTGGCGCGGACTGGCGCGGAAGCCCGTGCCCACGGGGTTGCGTGGTTCGAAGGAGGGCTTCTGCGCATCCGTCTTGTCCCAGCCTCCGAAGGCGCGCTCCCACGCGAGGGGAATCCGTTCGAAGGGCAGGGGCTTCGTCGCGCCCACGCGTCCCAGGCTCTTGAACCACGTGCGCTCGCCCATCACGCGCACGGCCTTCTTCAAGGGGCCCACCTGGAGCGCCACCAGCGTCTCCGTCGCGCCGCTCCGGGGCGCATGCGCATGCCCGAGCAGCACCACGTCCGTCGCGGGCTTGATGAAGGCGCCTTCGGATTCGTAGCGATCGCTCGACTCACCGGGTTTGCCCAGCGGTTCGCCACTCCAGTTGACGGGCACCTGCTGCTTCGCGAGCCGCAGCCCCGTCCCGGTCAGCGAGTACGTGGCCTTGATGACCACCAGGAGCAGGGGACGCCCTTCCTCATCCGCCAGCCCCATCAGGCCCTGGGCGAACGGCGTTTCGTTCTCGATGGCGGGATGTCCCATTCCTGGAGGCTCTCACGGCTCCACGGTGAAGCCCTTGCGGAATCCCTGCACCGTCGGCGTGGGGCCCGGGCCCACCGTCACCGTGCCGGTGTCACCCTCCAGCTCCGCGGACGTCTCCTTGCCCTTGACGAAGCGCACGGTCGCGATGCGCCGGATGGCTTCGCGGCCGTGCTTCTCGCTCCGCCCCAACTCCTTCAGCGCGTGCGAGGTGACATTCAGCGCCAGCTCCAACGCCAGCCGTCCCGGCTCGTCGTCCAGCCCCACCCAGTCCACCTCGAAGCGCAGCACCTGCCCGCCCAGGGCCCCCTCGCTCGGCCAGAACTGCTCCGTGATGCCCTTGGCGAGCTGCTCCGCCAGCTTCTGCAGGTCCGACCGCGTGGGCAGGGGCCGCACCATGCCGGGCACCTGCGCAAGCTTCCCCGCGTCCGTCACCGTCACCGCCACCACCGATGCCAGGTCCACGTACGTCACCGACTCGGACCGTAAGAGGCCCTCCTTCTTCAGCGCGAGCAACACCGCTTCCTTCGGGATGAAGTCCACCAGCTCGCCGCTCACCTGATGGCCATGCGTCAGGTGCAAGGTGACGCCAATGGACGGCACGGCTTCTCCTGTCCGGCCTCGCGTCACCAGCAAGGCCAGTTGCTCCAACAGCTTCTCGACCCGCCGTGCCACCAACCGCTGCACGTGTTCCATGCGCATGTGCTCCTGGGCGGCGAGGGTCAGGGCTTCGCGCCGGACGCGGTCTTCGGCGCGGCTTCCTTCGTGACGGACGGTGGGGTGCGCGGCAGCACTTCCTGCTCCGGCAGCGGCTTCGCTCCCGCCAGGAGCTGCTGTTCGATCATCCGCACCCACAGCGAGGGCGCGCTGCCCTGGAGGACGTTGTCCTGCACCGTGAGCTCCCGGTGGTCCTGTGCGCGGCGGTAGAGGCGCGGCGCCACGGCCGGCTGCTTCGGATCCGAATCCGTCACCTGCACCTGCTCCTGCACCGTGATGCCGTCCGCCTTGAACGACACCGTCGAGGCCAGCTCGTACGTGCGGCGCAGGCCACTGGGCAGCGTGAAGGACAGCTCCCGGCTGAGCGGGAACCAGGCGGCGCCCAGGCAGGCCTTGTCGTTGCTCGACACCGCCTCCCCGAAGAAGCGGTGGCTTCGCAGCGGCATGATGCGCACCGCGCGTCGGCACACCTGCTCCTCCGACGCATCGGTGGTGCAGGCGTCGCCCTCCGCCACCAGCACCTCCGTGCCCGCAACGCGCTCCATCCGCAACTGCGCGCGCAGCGGCAGCGCTCGCAGCGTGCCCAGGGCCTCCACGGAGAAGCCGGTCTCCGTCGTCAGTACCCTCGCGACAGGGCCTACGCCCTCTCCGTTGGTGTAGCGGCGCGTGATGACCCAGACGAGCCGCTCACGGGCCTGGGTCGTCACCATCACCAGGTCCTCCTCCGTCAGCTTCTCCGCCGGAGGGAGTGGCTCGGAGGGCGGTCCTGCCTCACGGCATTCGTCCTGCACCGGATCCTGCCAGACGACCGGCGCGCCCGAGCAGTCCACCGCGGGCCTGGGCACCACGTTGCGCTCCTTGTCGTAGCCGTGCAGCAGCAGCGCGAACCAGACGTCCGGCGCGGGCGCGGAGCGCACGTTGAAGTCCGCGTCCTTCTGACAGAGCTGGGGCGCGGGCTTCGTCGTGGCGCAGCCCGTCTGCAGCGCCAGCGCGGCACCTGCGAACATCACCAGTTGTTTCATCATGGAGGTCGCCATGGGGCTCAGGCTCCGGAGAACTGGAGCGACCAGTCTCCTTCGGCGGTCAGTGCGATGTGCAGACGGGGCGGAACCTCGCCCCCGGCAAGCTTTTGCAACAGCTCCCGGGACAGCGCCGGCATCAGCGAGCCCTGGAGGATCTGCTCCAGGTTGCGGGCGCCTGTTTCGGATTCCGTGCAGCGGCGGGCGAGCTCGTCCAGCAGCTCCGGCGCCAGCGTCGTCTCCACGCCGTGCGCCGCGCGCACGCGGCCCACCAGCTTGTCGAGCTTCATCTCCGCGATCTGCCGCATCACGTCGCGCTGCACTGGACCGAAGGGCACGATGGTCATGCGCGCCAGCAGCGCCGGCTTGAAGTGCTGACTCAAGGCCGGACGGATCGCCGCCATCACCTGGTCCGACGTGGGCGTCGCGTCGTTGTCGAACATCCGCATCACGATGTCCGACGCCAGGTTGCTCGTCAGGATGATGACCGTGTTGCGGAAGTCCACGGCGCGGCCCTCGCCGTCCGTCAGCATTCCCTTGTCGAACACCTGGTAGAAGAGGTTCATCACCTCCAGGTCGGCCTTCTCGCACTCGTCGAGCAGCACCACGGAGTAGGGCCGCTGGCGAACGGCTTCCGTCAACAGGCCGCCCTCGCCGTAGCCCACGTAGCCCGGCGGCGAACCGATGAGCCGCGACACCGTGTGCTTCTCCTGGAACTCGCTCATGTTGAGCGTCGTCATGAAGCGCTCGCCGCCGTAGAGGCTGTCGGCCAGCGCCAGCGCCGTCTCCGTCTTGCCCACGCCGCTGGGTCCCACGAAGAGCACCACGCCAATGGGCGTGTCCGGGTTGCGGATGCCCGCCTGCGAGATGCGGATGATCTCCGCCACCTTGCGCACCGCCGCGTCCTGCCCCCGCACGCGCGACGCGAGCTTCGTCTCCAGGCTCAGCACCGCTTCGATGAGGTCGCTTCTCATCTTGCCCACGGGCACGCCCGTCCAACTGGACACGACCCGCGCCACGATGTCCGCGTCCACGTCCGCGTGGACCAGCGGCTCCTCGCCGCGCACCCGCGCCAGCTCCAACGACGCCGCGTCCACCTCCGCCTTCAGCTCCTGCCGGTCCGCGTCCGGCGCCGACGTGGCGAGCGCCTTCCTCGCCGCCGACAGCCGCGCCACCCCCGCGCGCTCCGTCTCCCAGCGCCCGTGCAGCGTGGCCAGCTGGTCCCTCACCGCGCCCAGCCGGGACTCCACCTGTTCCACCACGCTCTCGTCTCCGGGATGGCCTTCGGACAGGTCCCGCTTGCGTGCGTCGCGTTCGCGCTCCAGGCCGGCGATCTGCTGCTCCAGGGCCACCAGCTCGTCGGGCCGCGTCGACTGTTCAATCTTCACGCGCGCCGCCGCGGTGTCGAGCAGGTCCACGGCCTTGTCCGGAAGCTGCCGGCCGGAGATGTACCGCTGCGACAGTCGCACGGCGGCCGTCACGGCCTCGTCGCGGATGGTGACGCCGTGCGCGGCCTCGTACGTGGCCCTCAGGCCCCGCAGCATCAGCTCCGCGTCCTCGACGCCCGGCTCCTCCACCTTCACGGGCTGGAAGCGGCGCTCCAGCGCGGCGTCCTTCTCGAAGTACTTCTTGTATTCGCTCCAGGTGGTGGCCGCGAGCGTGCGCAGCTCGCCTCGCGCGAGCGCTGGCTTGAGCAGGTTCGCCGCGTCGCTGCCGCCCGCGGAGCCTCCCGCGCCGATGATGGTGTGCGCCTCGTCGATGAAGAGCACGATGGGGGTGGGGGAGGCCTTCACTTCGGAGATGACCGCCTTGAGGCGGTTCTCGAACTCACCTCGCACGCCCGCTCCGGCCTGCAGGAGACCCAGGTCCAGGCCCAGCAGCTCCACGTTCTTCAGCGCGTCGGGCACTTCGCCCTTCACGATGGCCCACGCGAGGCCCTCCACCAGCGCCGTTTTTCCCACGCCCGGTTCGCCCACCAGGATGGGGTTGTTCTTCCGGCGCCGCGAGAGGATGTCCACCATCTGGCGGATCTCCCGGTGCCTGCCGAAGATGGGGTCGATCTTCCCCTCGCGCACCCGGCCCGTGAACGACGTGGTGAAGCGCTTGAGGGACTCATCTCCGCGTCCTCCCGACTGCGCCGCCGTGGACGCGCCCGCTGCCGTGCCTTCCGGGGGCGCGGCCTCCACGGTCTCCGCCGACGGGCGCAGCACCACCTCCAGCGCGTCCATCAGCTCGTCGCGGGAGATGGCGTCCAGCTCCGGGAAGGTCTCCGCCGTGTAGCGGCTCCTCCGGGTGATGAACTGGGCGAACAGCACGCCGGAGCGCAGGCGCGTAGCGCCCTGTTCCACCGACGCCTGCAACCACGCGTCTTCAATCCACTGGAAGAGCGTCTCGGAGAAGACGGGCCGGCCCGGCGTCCCCGCTCGCATACCCTGGAGCGCGCGGTCCACGCTGGCCGCCAGCTTCCGGCGGTCCACCTGGAAGTGGCTCAGGATGCGCGCGACGTCGGAGTCCTCCGCCTCCAGCAACTGCGCGAGCAGGTGCTCGACGACGATTTCATAGAAGCGTCCCGTGCTCGCACGGGCGACGGCCGCCTCAAGCAGGCGGGTGGACGTGGGCGTCAGGCGACGGACGAGCGCCTTGGGATCGACACGAATGGGAACACCCTCCTCGACGGCGTGAATGGGAAGTCCCGGTTCCCCGGGGGCCGTGAGCCCCGGAGCGCCGGTGGCGCGAAGCTCACGCGCCCGGAACGCTCAAGCGGTTCTGATGGCCATTGCCCAGCCACGTGTCCCGGCCGAGCCGCGAGGCCTTGTGGTTGAACATGGACAGGAAGAAGGTCTGGCTGACGCTCTCGGTGAGCCCCAGCTCCAACTCGTACTCCAGCGGATCCCGCAGGAAGAGCGCCATCACCTCGCGCACCATCGGCAGGAGGTTGCCGTCCGGCAGCAGGCGCTTGTAGGCCCGGGGCGGAAGCGGCGCGATGGCGATCCGCATCTTCCCCGTTCTGTCGAACGCCTTGCCCCCCAGGAGCATGTTGCGGCCCAGTTGGTTGAAGGAATGCCCCAGCCGTGCTCGCGCGTCGATGTCCACCCAGCGCCCCACGAACTGGTGCACCGTGACGGAAGCCCCCTCCAGGTCCTCGCCCAGCGCCTCCTGGAGCGCGACCTCCAGCTTCTCCGCGGTGCGCACCTGACTGGCCAGCAGCGGCACGATGCGCAAGAGCCGCGAGATGGGCAGCTTGCTGTCGGAGTGCTGCTCGTAGGTGTCGAACCCCGCCAGCGCGAGCAGCCGCCGGGACCACTGGTCCGTGAAGCCCGTGTTGGATTCACTGGTGACGCGGTAGCGCGTCTCCAGCCGGTAGAGCAGCGACAGGAGCCGGTGGTGGAAGAGGTCCAGGAACTCCCTGCGCACGGCGTGGTCCGGATCCTCCTGGGCCACCTCTTCCGCCAGATACATGGGCAGCGGACTCACCGTGCCGGTGAGCCCCAGGAAGCTCGTGGCGACCTCGAAGAGCGGCCTCCTCGCGTGCGGATCCTCCGCGCGCACGGGCACCTCGCGCAGGGTGACGCTGCTCACGTCCCCGGAGGAGAAGCCCAGCGACGGATCATGCCGGAAGCGGATCATCTCCTCGCTCACCGGCCCCACGTCGCCCACCCGCACGGCGCCCTCCGTCAGGCGCTCCAGGTAGGACACGAGCTGAAAGAACCCCAGCCGGGGCGCCGCCTCCTCCAGCTCGCGGCTGGCCGCTACGAGATGCGCTGGGAGCCGTTCCTCGGGCGCCACGAGAACTCCGTCTGAGAGGGGTGGAGACGGACGTTCAACTCGCTGAACGAATTGATGGTCACGTTCGAGGCCAGCAGCTCATCCAGGATGCATCCGAAGAGGAAGGCGTCTCCCACGCCCTGGAAGTTCTTCTCGTCCACGTCGATGGTCGTGAGGCTTCCGCGCAGCGGCGCACCCTCCAGGAAGCGCGTCACCGGCTTCGCGTTCAGGGCCTGCACCGCGTCCACGCGCTGACGGCTGGCGCGCGAGGCCAGGTTGTCCGCCAGCGCCTGGAAGTTGTAGAGGTCGAGCAGCCGCCGCAGCGCCGCCGCGTCCGACAGGGAGCGCTGGTTGACGGCCAGGTGCGACAGCAGCCGCCAGTGCAACTCCGAACCCAGCGGCGCCCGCGCGGGCCGGCTCAGCGGGGCGATGTTCTTGAACTTCGCCTGCGTGGGCGACGCCGACGTGGACACCGTGAGGTCGCCCACCTGGAGCCGCGAAGGCAGCGAACGGTTGGTGCACGTCAGGTCGATGGAGAGCACCTCCTCCGAACCCAGCAGGGGCGCCACGTCGCGCGGCGTCTCCAGCGTGAGGTACGTGTCGATGCCGTCGTCGATGGGCGAGTGCACCCGCCGCATGCGGAAGAAGGACGTCTCCGCGCCCTCGCCCCGGGTGTGCTCGAAGTCGAAGAAGGGATGGTACGCGCGGCGCTCGTTGCGCCCGGCCTGCATGCCCGTCACCGCGTCCACCGAATAGATTTCCGCGTGCTGCGGCGGCAGGTCCGAGGCGCGCAGCAGGTGCTCTCGGTCCAACGCGTGGTGGAGGATGGGGTCCGCCGGCACCTGGAACAGGTTGATGACCGGCGCGCAGTGCAAGCGGAACATCTCCCGGGTGATGCGCGCGTCCATCGGCGGAGGACGCTCCAGCTCGAAGGCGATCTCGAACTTGTCCTCCGTGACGAAGGAGGCCGCGGCGTCCAGGCCGCGCACGTCGAAGAAGAGGAACTTCTCCGGCAGCGTGAAGTACTCCTGGAGCAGCCGGTAGCCCTCCGTGGCCCGGGGCCAGGGCAGCAGCTTGAAGTCGCGCTCGAAGCCGGTGGCGCGCACCGCGTCCGGTGGCAGCCGGAGGCCCGGTCCACTGTCGGAGGCCCCTCGCACGCGCACGGCCTTGCAGTAGCGCAGGAGCCACAAGAGCACGAGCGAGCTGGCGGACAGCTCCCCGTGGATGAAGAGCCGCACGCCCGCGGCGCGGAACACCTCCGCGCGGCCCTGTTCGTGCGTCTGGAAGAACAGCCGCAGCACGGGCGACGTCAGGGACGAACGGTCCAACATCGCGTCCTGGAGCGTGAGCGGCATCAGGTCCACGTCGGACGTGGTGCGAAAGACGCAGGACGTGCCGTCCAACGGCTGCGACGCCACCTCCGCGCCCGCGGGGATGCGCGAGCGCCCGCGCAGCGCCCTCACCTGGGGCGTGAACTCCACGATGGTGGTCGCGGGCAGGGGCCGCAGGTAGTGGGGCAGCAGCAGCTCCGTGAGGCCGTGCACCATCTCCGGGACGTTGTCGTCCAGGCGCTCGCGGATGCGCGCGGTGAGGAAGGCGAAGCCCTCCAGGAGGCGCTCCACGTCCGGGTCCGCGCCGCGCTCCACCAGCAGGCCCGCGACGCTGGGGTTCGCCAGCCCGAAGGCGCGGCCCATCTCCCGCAGGTAGGTCAACTCGCTCAGGTAGTACTTGCTGAACATCCCCGTCCCCCGTCTCGTCTTGCGCCGCTGACCCCGCTCACCACAGGTCCACCTTGCCGCCGGGATGGATGTGCGTATGGAACCGGAGGGCGCCGCGCTGGCCCTTCCAGGACAGCTGCGCGCTGATGTCGAACATCAGCGCCGTCGGATCATCCTCGTTCGGCTGGTGCATCACCACCACGCTCTTCAGGCGCGGCTCGAACTCCTGGATGGCCATGCGGATGGACTGCTGCATCTTCGGGATGGCGGACGGGTACATGTGCACGACGTCGTTGAAGTCGAGGATGCCGAAGTTCGGCGCCGCGGCGGATTCACCCCGACGCGTGTTGAGCAGCACGCGCAGGTGCGCGGCCACCGACTCCACGATGTCCCCCTGGGACACCAGGGAGCCCTGGCCTGCCGCGATGCGGGAAAGCAATCCTCGTTCAGCCATGGGGTCTTGCGGGCTCCGGGCGGGCTCGGGGCGGACGCGAAGCGCCCTTCCCATGTGTTGGAAGGGCGCCCCGCGAAAGGGTGTGACTAGCGCTGCGTCGCCCAGGAATCCTCGTGCGTCACGCCACCGTTCGTGTACGTCCAGTTGATGGTGTGGAACACGAAGGTGACCTCCTCCAGGGGCGGCTCGGTGGAGGTGGCGGGGATGATGGTGTTGGGCACCGTCTGCTTGATGCTGCCGATGCGGCCCTGGGCGAAGCCCACCGTGTAGAACTGCTCGGTGGTGCCGTCACCCGTGGGGTTGGGGCGGAAGAACTTCAGCACGCCTTCCACCACCTGGTTCTCCGCGAGCGCCTTCATGAGCAGCGGCGAGCTCTTGTCGATGCGCTTGCGGATGAGCAGGGGCGGGTACTGGCGGCGCCCCGTGGCCAGGCCGGAGCCCGCCTCGCGGGCCGTGATGACCTCCTGCTCGTAGTAGACGCACTCGATGGAGCCTTCACGACCGAGGCTCGTCTGGGTGCTCTCGCCCTTGATTTCGCTGCCGTTCGCCTTCAGGTACAGATGTACTGTCTCAGCCATTTTCGGCCACCTCGTGCGCGGCTGTCTGCCCGCGCGTTGGACCCGGCCCGCGGGAGGGCGGATCGGGTGTGATGGAGCCCCCCGACTGCTTGGGCGTTACGACAGGCGCATCTTTGAGCTGCGAGAGGGGCTCACTCCTTGTCGAGCTTTCCAACCAACGACAGCGTGAAGGACACGCCCATGTATTTGAAATGCGGGCGCACCTGGAGGTTGCAGCGGTACCAGCCCGGCTGGCCCTCCACGTCCTCCACCGTCACACGCGCGGCGCGCAGCGGGCGGCGCGAGCGCACCGCGGGGGCCGGATCATCCATGTCCGCGATGTACTGGCTCATCCACTGGTTGAGTTCGCGCTCCAGGTCCGCGCGCTCCTTCCAGCTGCCAATCTGCTCGCGCTGCAGCACCTTCACGTAGTGCGCGAGCCGGGTCATGATGAACATGTACGGCAGCTGCGTGCCCAGCCGGTAGTTCGTCTCCGCCGCCTTGCCTTCCGGCGACGAGCCGAAGAACTTGGGCTTCTGCGTGGAGTTGGCGGAGAAGAACGCCGCGTTGTCCGCGTCCTTGCGGAACACCAGGCCGATGAAGCCCTCTTCGGACAGTTCGAACTCGCGGCGCTCCGTGAGCATGACCTCCGTGGGGATCTTCGTCTGGATCTCCCCCATGGCCTCGTACTGGTGCAGGGGCAGCGTCTCCACCGCGCCGCCGGACTGCGGCCCGATGATGTTCGGGCTCCAGCGGAACTTGCCGAACGAGTCCGTCACGCGCGTGGCGAACGCCGTGGAGGCGTAGCCCCACAGGTAGCGATCATGGTGGCCGACGACGTCCTCGGTGAAGTTGAACGCCTTCACCGGCACCGTCTTCTCTCCGTACGGCAGTCGCAGGAGGAAGCGCGGCAGGCACAGGCCCACGTAGCGCGCGTCCTCGCTCTCCCGGAAGGAGTGCCACCGCGCGTACTGGGGCCCTTCGAAGAAGGACTTGAGGTCCTTCAGGTTCGGCAGGTTGAGGAAGCTCTCCTCGCCGAAGAACTCCGGGCTGGCGTTGGCGATGAACGGCGCGTGCGCCATGGCCGCCACGGACGCGCACTTGCGCAGGAGGTCCACGTCCTGCGGGCCGGGTCCGAAGTCGTAGTTGCCGGTGATGAGGCCGTAGGGCTTGCCGCCGAAGACGCCGTACTCGTTGGAGTAGGCGATGCGGTACAGGCCCGACTTCACGACCTCCGGCGCGTCGTCGAAGTCCTTGAGCAGGTCCGCCTTGGAGACGTTGAGCATCTCCACGCGGGTGTTCTCGCGGAAGTCCACGCGGTCCACCAGGAACTTCAGCGAACGCCAGGACGACTCCAGCGTCTGGAACTGCTTGTCGTGGAGGATCTCATTGACCTGCGCGCTCATGCGCTGGTCGATCTCCGCGATCATCGCGTCCACGAGCGCCTTGTCGATGCGCTCCTCGCCGCGGTCCGGCGCCAGCATCTCCGTGATGAAGGCCTGCACGCCCTTCTTGGCGATGTCGTAGCCCTCGTCCTTGGGCTTGAGCTTCGCCTCGGAGAGGATTTCGTCGAGCAACGAGTTGGAGCCGAGAGCGATCGCGGCGTCCGCGGCGGGGGTCTGGGGCTGGGTTTGTGTGCTCATGTTCGCGCTCGTTTCGGATTACTTGGTCGGGGCGGAGGCGGCGGCGATGTCTTCGGGCTTGAGTCCCAGCTCCTCGATGAGCTTCTTGCGGCCTTCCTCATCGTTGAGCATGGACTGCAGCTTCTTGCGGAAGGCCGGGAGGTTGCCCAGGGGGCCCTTGAGCGCGTTGAGCGCGTTTCTGAGCTCCAGCAGCTTCTTGAGTTCGGGCACCTGGTTGACGACGCTTTCGGGCGCGAAGTCAGACAGGTTCTTGAACTGGAGATTGACGGACAGGGTCGCGCCCGCCTCGCTGGAGAGCTTGTCGGCCGCGGAGAGGGTGACGCGCAGATCCTGCTGCGCCATCACCTCGTTGAAGTTGCTCTTGTCGACGTTGATGGGCGCGCGCTGCTCCAGCGGACGGTCATCCTCGCGGCCGGTGAAGTCTCCCATCACGAGAGTCTTCAGCGGCAGTTCCACCTGCTCCTGCGCATTGCCGGTGGCGGGCTTGTAGACGATGTTGACGCGTTCGGTCGGGGCGACGGAGTTTTCCTTGCTCATCTTCGGCTTTCTCCTGGGGTGAAACGGTTAGGACGCGGTCGTGTCCGGAGCGGACTCCGCAGTCGCTTCCAATCGTTCGACGCGCACGCGCAACGCGGCCGGTGCATCGAGTTGCGCGAGGCGACGATAACGAAGGTGTAAGTCCATTTCCAGACGCCCAGTGAAATTTGTCTGGGCAAAGGTGCAGGTCAGGAATCCCTCCAGGCACGCGGCCGCGAGCGCGGGATCCCACGCATCCAACTGCCGTGCGCTGCATTCCTCATCGAGCAGCTCATACAGCGTCCGTGCGAGTAAGAGATTGCCGGAGTTGGCGCACATCCGTGCCAGGGATAGGCGCGCGATGAAGCGGGCCCGGCCCGTGGTGGCCGCGTTCACCGCGGACTGGAGCCTTTGGAGGGCCTCTTCCGGTTTGCCCGCTTCGATCAGGACGCGGGCTTCTTCCTCCAGGACCACGCCAGTGCTGAGGGTGGGTGTCTCGGATGGGAGCGGTGGCAGGGCAATCCGCGGGGCCCGGGGCGCGTTGGCGGCATGGGTTGCGGGCGCGGCCCTGGGCACCACTTCGGTCTGGAGCCACTGCTTTGTCGCGGCATCCGTCAGGGGCGTGCCGTCCGACGCCACGAGGTCCACCACCCCGGGCATCCGGCGAAGGAGCGCCGCCAGCTCCAGCATCAGCGCTTCGCGCGCGCCCGCGTGGGTCGCGCCCAGGCCCGCCAGCGCGTTCGCGACCTGGCGCTGAAGCTCCAGCGCGAAGCGGTGCTGCACCAGCGCGGACTCGGCCTCTTCCAGCAGCTCCGCCCACCGGGCGTGGGTGGCCATGCGCTCCAGCCGCTCGCGCAGCGCGGGAGGGAAGGGCGGCAGCGACGTGCGCGCGTTGGCACCCGGCGCGGGCGGCTGTGAGAGGTGCAGCCACAGGCCCGTGCGCAGCATCCGGTAGGCGAGCGGATCCGCCGTGTTCGCGCGGCGGACCAGGCCCGCGGCGCTCACGAGCGAGGCGCCGACGTTGCGCAGGAAGTCCGTCGCGGCCTCGGGGCTCGCCAGCTCCGCGGACGGCGGGGGCATGGAGAGGGTGGGCGCTGGCGCCGACGGGGTGGCTTGCGGCTGAGCGGGCGTGGCGACCGAAGGCGCTGCGATGGGGGCCGGCGCGGGTTCAGGAGTCTGGAGTGAGGCGCGCAGCCGCATCACCCCTTCCAGCAGTGGTCCGAAGGCGGGGCCCTGTCCCTCGAAGCGGGCGCGTGACAGCTCCGCGAGCCGCGCGGCGGCTTCCGAGAGCTGGCCCAGGAGGTCGCTGTCGGCGGCCGTCACCTTCACGGAGGGGAGCACACGACCCATTCGCTCCACGAACCAGGTCACCGCGTTCGCCCGGCCTCGCAGACGCTTCGCGTCCGGGAAGAGGGTGGGCCAGTACTGGTCGGTGACTTCCGCCAGCACGACCATGCCGGTGAGGGCGCCGGACAGGCCCTCCGTCATGTACATCCCGTACGCGAGGTAGGACGCGAGCCAGAGGTCCTTGGTGGTGTGCTGGAGCAACTGGCCGGAGCCCCGCACGACGCCCGCCCAGTCCACCGCGTCGCTGGCGGGCGATTCGAGCTTGGCGACCTCCGTGGACACGGCCTCGTAGGCCGGGTCGTGCTTCGCCTGCACGCCGGACGGCTTGTCCTCGGAGATGGGCTCCAGCCAGGGACGGGTGCGCGCGCGGAGGAGTTCAGCGGAGGCGGTCATGGCGGGTGTCAGACCTTCCGTGCGGCGGCGCGCAGGAGCTGTTCGATGGAGGCGGTGGACGCGTCGAGGACCTCGCGCTGTGCCGGGCTCAGGGCCCGCTTCGCGCTGGCGAGCGCGGCGGTGCGCTGGGTCTTGAGCGGCCACAGCTGCGCGCTCGCGAGGTCCGGCTGGGCCACGTACAGGAGGAGGGCGGCGGTCGGCGCGCCCAGGCACAAGAGCAGCCGGGGCCGGTCCCCTTCGGACCAGAGGAACCCCGGCGACGTCGACGGCCAGCGCAAGAGTCGCGACGCCAGCTCCAGCCACGCCACCGGCCCCAGTCGCCCGTCCAGCGGGCAGTCCAGCACCACCTGGGCCAGTGCCTGCTCGCGGTGGCGCTCGCCCTCGCACGCGGTGAGGAAGGTGTGCAGCGCGTAGTAGCGGCCTTCGGGCGGCGCGTCCGCGCACACGGGCTTCAGCAGCTCCGCGCAGGAGTGCTCCGACAGGACGCTGGCGCGCAGCCGCTCCGCCAGCTTGAAGTCGCCAGGACGGGGCAGTTGAAGCTGCGCCGCCCGCTCCAGCAGTTCGGGGATGCCCAGCCGGGGCGCGTCCCGCACCAGCTCGGTGCCCATCCGGAGGAAGGACTCGTAGGCCTCTGGAAGCAGCGCGTACCGGTCGGCCAGCTCCGCCGCGGGCAGCTCGGTGAAGACGGCCAGCGGGAAGCCCCGGCCCACGCTGTCCGCGCTCGCGGTGACCACGCCCACCAGCGCGGTGGGATGTCCCGGCGCGGTGAAGACGAAGCGGTGTGGCGTCGCGGGCAGCTCCGCCCGCGCACGCTGCACGCGGGCCATGCCCTCCTCCAGCCAGCGGTGGAGCTGCTGGGCGAGCGGGCTGGCCGTGTTGTGCCGGACGAACTCCGCGTGCCGTGGCGTCTTGCCGAGCAGGCCGATCCGGTGTGCGGGCGGGACCACCCTCATCAGGGAGGCCCGTCCTGTGCCACGAGGTGCTTGCCGCTGCCGCAGTTGGTGTCGCCGCGCGCGATGCCCCGAGGCGGCTGGAGGCCGGGGTCCCGGAAGATCTGCATCAGCTTGCCCTTGTTGCCGGACAGGCCGAAGAACGGGTTGCTGGTGCGCTCCGGGCGGATGTCGATGGAGATGAGCGCGCCCTTCATGTCCTCGATCTCCCAGATGGCGGTGAAGTAGCGGCCGTCCGCGCTGGGCTCGATGCGCTTCACGCGCTCCAGCAGGCGGAACAGGCCCCACTCCCCGGGCTCGTCGATGTCGCCCGTGGCCCCGGAGGCGTGCTCCACGTGGATGTGCGCCCCCAGCTTCCCGGCCGCGCCCGGCCACGTCATCGGCTTCCACACCGTGTCCGGGCCGTTGCGGTACGTCTCATCCGTGCCGTCGAGCGTGAAGGAGACGGCGGAGATCTCCGACGCGGCGTTGTCCGCGGACGTGCCGGCCCGGATGCGCACCTGGAAGCGCACCAGCGGATCCACGGAGTCCCCCACGAAGAGAGTGCTGGCCAGCGCGCTGCTCTTCTCCAGGAACGTCAGCATCTCCGGCCGGTAGTTGGAGGCGCTCTGCGGCACCATGAAGTCCCACTTGCGGCCCTTGGGCGCCACGTCCTCCAGCAGCTGCTCCTTGTAGAACTTGCGGATGGTGCCTCCCTCAGGACGCAGGTACTCCGCGATCTCCGGCAGCGGCGCCTCCAGCAGCGATGTGGCGACGAACGGGTAACGGCCCGCCATGAGCTGCTCGTAGGGCGTGACGATCTGCTCGCACCACAGTGAGCTCTTGCCGTTGGCCACGCCGGTGGTGATGGTGATGTCCACGTTGCGCAGCGGCGGCATCAACAGCCGTTCGAGGATGGACGCGGCCCCCTCCTGCTGGCGGATGAGCGCCTCCACCAGCAGCTTCGTGGATTTGATCTTGTCCAGGAACAGGCGTGACTCGGCGGGCTTCTCCTTCACCGCGAGCAACGTGGCCTGCACCACCAGGAGGTGGTCCTCGTAGAACTGGAGCGCCGTCTGCTTCTCCTGGATGTCGTCCGTGGCGTTCAGCTTCGTGACGAAGCGGATGAGGGGGGCGAAGGCCACTTCGACATCGCGTGGCCTCAGTTCCTCCCCGCCGTTGGTGGCGCGCGCATCGATGAGCTTGGGCGGAGCCTTGTTCTCCGCGTCCTTCTTCGAGGAGAAGAACTTCTCCATCAGGCCCGGCTCCGCATCGTCCTTGGCGCCCCGGGCCTTCTTCTCCAACTGCACGTTGTGCACGACGGACTGGAAGAGGCGGCCGTACGCGGTCGGCTTGCCGCGCAGCAGGCTGTCGATGAGCTCCTGCGTCTGGTCCAGGTTGTTGGGTTCCTGGACGCGGATGGAGAGCAGGAACTCGTTCCACTCCTGGATGTATGTCTCGAAGTAGTCCGTGCGCAGCTGGGCGCGCGTGGCCTTCTCGTCCTCCGCCGAGTCCCGGTCGAGCACCCACGTCTGCCGGTTCTCGAAGGCGCTGGCGAGCCGGGGGCTCACCACGTTCTCCCAGGCGTTCTTCGTGAAGGCGCCGCGGATCTTCTTCTTGGTCTGGAAGGCGGGGACCGCGCCCACAAGCTCCTCCAGGTACACGTCGGGGTACTCGCGGCCGGCGTCGGCGATGATCTGCTCCAGCTCCAGCGTGGCGAGCGGCACGCGGTTGAGCGCCCTGCGAGCGGCGCGCACCACGCGGTCATCGCGAGGGAAGGCCAGCCGCTCCGGCTCCTCCGCGAGCATGCGGATGTACGTCGCGGCGTGGTGGCTGATGGTCTGCTCGAGGTCGACCTGGCCCGACGTGCCCTTCACGTTGGTCCAGTGCTCCACCATCTTGCGCACCAGCCACTCGCGGTGGGCCTCGTCGAGCTCCGGCTCACCCTGCGCGCGTGGCTGGGTGATGAGCAGGTACATCTTCAAATCCTCGAAGTGCTTGCGGTAGTCGTCCGAACTGGGCTTCCAGTCCAGCCGCGCCTGGTTCTGGGAGAAGAGCATCAGGCTCTGCTGGATGCGCTCGTACTGGAGCCCCAGGAGCACCCGGCGCAGCGACCCGTTGTAGAAGGACTGCGCGACGGGGAAGAGCTGGTCGCCCTTGTACATGCCGAAGCGCATCCACACCGGGATGCCGTCAGTGCGGTGCGAGGTGAGCTCCTGGAGCTGCTTGCGCAGGGGCGTGAGGTCCTGCACCCGGCTGATGTCGTCCTTGCGGTCCGCGTTCACCACCGTGATGGCGTCGCGCACCTCCTGCGCCAGCTCGCGGTTCTTGAAGAAGGACAGCGTGGGAAGGCAGAGCACCAGCGCCGTCGCCGCGAAGGCCGCGCCCGCCAGCACGAGCCGCCGCTTGCGCAGCCGCAGCTCCTCCGCCGAGCTGCGAACGGCGACCTTCTGGTCCAGGAACATCACCTTCGTGAAGACGTCCCAGAGGAAGTAGCTGCGGCCCTCGGCGGTGGTCTCCGCCTGGGGGCGTCCGTTCGTTGTTCCGAACACGTCGCCCGCGGAGGGCGACACCAGCTCCACCGAGCGCACGTCCTGGGTGGCGCTGGTGAAGTACAGGCCGCGGAACACCGGCGTGTCCTGGAAGATGTTCTCCAGGAAGAGCGGCTGCACGAACTCCGACAGCGTCTTGCGGAGCGCGTCGAACTTCTGGGGGAACTGGTGGATGCGCTCGCGCGTCTCCTGCTGGCGCTCCTCGCCGATGCGCTTGATGGAGCGCTGCTCCAGCACCGCCGTCAGCTCGTCGAAGCGCTGGAGCAGCAGCTCCGTGGACGCCTCCTTCTGCGCGTCCATGGGGATGGTGAAGCCCCAGAGCTGACCGCGCTCGGAGCGGGGCAGGTCGGAGAACATCTCCACGAAGCCGGGCAGCAGGTCGCACTTGGTGACCATCAGGTAGACGGGCACCAGCATGCGCAGCCGGGAGGTGATTTCATCCAGGCGCTCGCGGATGCCCTGGCCCAGCTCGCCCGCCGCCTGCGGGTCCATGGTCAACAGCTCGTCGATGCTCACCGCCACGATGAGGCCGTTGATGGGCCGGCGCGGGCGGTGTTTGATCAGCGTGTCGAGGAAGGCGAGCCACTCCGGGCGCTCGTCCTCGCTGGCGACGTAGCGGCCCGCCGTGTCGAGGATGACGGCCTCGTTGGTGAGCCACCAGTCGCAGTTGCGCGTGCCGCCCACGCCCCGGACGCCGCCGCCCTTGCTGGAGGACAGGTAGGGGAACTTCAGCCCGGAGTTGCGCAGCGCCGTGCTCTTGCCGGCGCCCGGCGGGCCCACGATGAGGTACCAGGGCAGCACCGCCAGCGCGTCCTTGCCACCGCGCGACAGCTTGGAGGTCTTGAGCGCCTCCACCGCCTTGGTGAACTCCGCCTGCATCGCCTTGATCTCCGGTTGGAGATCCGGCCGCACCGTCTTGAGCTCTTCCGCGGCCTGCTGCTGGAGGGCGCCCTCCAGGTTCTTGGCCGCCTTCCGGGCCCGGATGCGCTTGATGAGCCACGCGCCGCCCAGCACCAGCACCGTCACGCCCGCCACGGCGATTGCCACCCAGAGCGGCGGCAGGTGCAGCTTGAGGATGGCGGCCCCGCCCAGGCCCAGCAGCGCCAGGAAGAAGAGGAGGTAGGCGATCACGGGGCCGCGCCTCCGTTGTTGGCGTTCTTCGCCACGTGGAGCTCGATGTCCTTCATGAGCATCTTCAGCGTGTTGTCGAGGCTGAAGAGCAGCCCGCCGTACATCAGCAGCGCGGTCACCAGCGCCCCCGCGGCGATGGACACGATGGAGGCCTTCCTCCGCGCGGAGAACAGCGCTTCGGTGGGACGCTCGCCGTGCGGTGACAGCACGTCGAAGTCGAAGGGGCGCGCGCGCTGGAGGTCCTTCTGCACGGTGTCGATGAGCGTCATCAACTCCAGCTCGCCGCCGCGGATGCGGTAGCGGCCCTGGAAGCCGAAGAGCATGCAGAGGTAGTAGACCCGGAGGACGTCCGCGCGGTGCGGATCCTTGCGCACCGCGTGCAGCCGGCTGAAGAAGCCGTCACCGGCCACGTTCTCGTTGAAGTAGTGCAACTGGAGCAGGTGGCTCATCCAGAACTGCCGGTACGGCTCCGGCTTGCCCAGCACCACCTCATCCAGGAGCGCGACGAGCGCGTAGGCCATGTCCTGCGCGTCCTGGTGGCTGAAGCCCAGCACGGCGGAGCGGCGCAGCAGTTCGTCCACGACCCCTCGAAGCTGGAAGTGCAGCTTCTCCGGCGGAGCCACCGAGGCAGCGTCCGAACGTCGGAGCTGGATGGCGGCATCGAGGCAATCCTTGGTGGCTTCGTTGACTCGGTCCATGGGAGGGCGGCCAGGCCGGGACGCTTGAAGCAGCGTCCCGTCCAGAGGGGCTAGCGGTTGGAGGTGGGGACGGCGAGCAGTTCCACGCTGGTGGTGCCCACGTCGAAGGGCTGCGGCAGGTAGAGCGCGAGCGTCCGGTCGCGCAGGGCGTTCTTCCAGTAGCCGTCCTGCATGGAGAGGGTGAAGTAGACGACCCCCGGCCGCACCGGCACCTCCGGCGGCGGGCGGTACGTCACCTCCAGAGGCACACCGGGCGCGGCGGCCTGCACCAGGCCCTGGATGTCACCCCAACTGGCCATCTTGGACAGCT
Organism: Corallococcus sp. bb12-1; assembly: GCF_026626765.1. NCBI lineage: Bacteria > Pseudomonadati > Myxococcota > Myxococcia > Myxococcales > Myxococcaceae > Corallococcus > Corallococcus sp. bb12-1. The sequence goes on from NZ_JAPNJZ010000007.1 coordinate 593,016, forward strand.
TCGGGAGCTGTTCGGCGACCACCTTCTCCGGCAGGTCGCTGCGGATGGTGAGCAGGAACTGGCCGCACCGCTCCAGCCGCTCGTCCTCCAGCTTCCCTCGGAAGAGCCGGTCGGCTCCGGCCTCCATCGTCACGGTGAGGCACTGCTCCAGCGCCACCGCGTGCATCAGCTCCCCGATGCGCCGGAACAGCTCCTCGAAGGTGGCGCGCAGGTTGATGAACTGGAAGGCGGGCAGGGTGGACGGATCCGCGTTCACCGCGAAGGTGCACAACTGCCCCGCGAACTGGCTGAGCAGCAGGTACAGCGACTGCGGCCGCAGGTTGCCCGCGTCCAGCGCGTGCTGCACCACGGGGATGATGCCGTTGAGCGCGTTGAGCTCCAGGAAGAGCGTCACGTCCGACGCGGTGAACTCCAGCGCGGACGCGTCCCGGTGCCGACGGCGCGAGGACAACTGCCGCTGCTTGGACACCAGCAGCCGCAAGAGCGTGCGCAGCTCGTTCGTGATGGACGAGGACGCGTCGATGCGCAGGCACGGCGGGATGTACGACGGGACCAGCGTCAGGTTGCCGGCCTTGTCCCGCTCCAGCTCCGCGATCTTGATGGCCTCGTAGTCGTCCCGCTGTTCGGTGCCGAAGAGCAGCCGCACGTTGCGCTGTCCGAAGGACACCGGGACGATGGAGGTGGACGACGTGAGGTCGCTGATGGGCCGGGTGGAAGGGGAGTAGCGCGGGCTGCCGCCCACCTTGTCCGTGCCGCCGTAGCTCTCCACGCCGCTGCGCTCGCGCGGCACGCCGATGAACACGTCCAGCACGCGCTGGGCGGGAGGAAACGCGCCGTCCGCGGGGCGCGCGGCCGGGGCCTCCGGGTCGCCGCTCTGGAGCGACACGGGCAGGCCGTCCGGAAGGATGCCCGTGAAGCTGGACAGCTGCACCAGGCCCGCGCGCAGCGACTCCATGTCGAACGCCAGGGACACCACGCCCCACGGGTACGGCTCCAGCGAGCCCAGCCGCGTGTCCAGCAGGGCCTCGTGGTAGATGTCCATCTGCTGGAGGTGGTGGGGGCTCATGAACATGCCCTCCGACCACACGACGCGTTGAGGGGACTTCATGCACCTCTCCGGGGCTCCGGCGTCACACCGGGGGATGGCTGCTGCGAAGGCTCCGGCACCCAGGTGGACATGGGCGGCTGGAGTAGAAGGTCGATCTGGTAGCCCTGCAGGCGGTACCTCAGCTCCTGGTCGCCCTGCTTGGGCGCCCCCAGGTCGCCGCCCGCCGGACGCTCCACGCACTGCTCCTCCGGCACCGGCGGCAGCACCGCCACCGTGCGCCACGCGTAGCCGAGCGGCTGGCGGAAGTGGCCCATGGTCAGCACGAAGTGCGCATTGGGGTCGCGCTGCAACCAGCGCTGGCTCGTCTGGCCCGGCGCGACGACGAACTCCGCGGACTGAAGCAGATCATCCTTGAGCAACTCCTCGGCGCGGCCCCACAGGTCGCGGAAGCTGGCGCGCTCCAGCCGGGCGCTGTCCTTGAGCTGGATGACCCGCACCACCGTGGGCAGCGAGCGCCCCCGGGGATCCGGGTTGACCTGTTCGGAGACGTTCAGCACCACGTGGAAGGGGGGCGGCGTCTCGCATTGTTGCGCCACGCGTTTCACGCACCCCGTGGCCGTCAGCGAGGCCAGGAGGCAGACGAAGAGCGACATGGCGCGCGTGAAGAATTCCTGGGTGCGCATCATTGAATGGAGGAACTGCTGCGTCTGGAATGCAATGGCGGCCTAGTTCTCGGAGATCTTCGAGCCCTTGATGATCACGTCGCCGCTCGCGGTGACTTCAATCTTCGCGCCCTTGATGACCACGTCGCCGTTCTTCTTCACCTGGAGGGTGGCGGACCCGACCTTCAAGGTGAATTGCTCCTGGGCCACCAGGGCGATCTCCTTGGCGGAGAGCGTGTAGGCATCCTTGACGGCGTGGTTGAGCTTGCCGCCCACGCTCAACAGCAGATCTTTCTCCACCTTGAGGGTGCGGGACTTCTGCACCTCTTCGGACAAGTCACCGCCGACCTGGAGGCTGCGTGAGCCTTTGACGGTCTCGGACTTCTTGGCGCCAACGACTTCCACCTTGGCGCCGCCGACCTGTTCGGACTTGAGGCCGCCCACCAGCTCGTTGAAGGCCGCGCCCACGGTGACGGCGAGCGCGCCGCCCACGTTGAGCATCTTTCCCAGCCCCACCGTCTCCGCGGAGGCCAGGGTGACGGACACGCTCTGGCTTCCGCTCACCGCCACCGACTGGTCGCCTGTCACAGCCTCGCTGTGGTTGCCCATCACGGTCGTGGAGCGGTTGCCCGTCACCGCCAGGGACTGGTTGCCGCCCACCACGGAGTCGTCGTTCTTCTTCACCTCGAGCGACTGGTTGCCTTCGATGGTGCGGCTGCGGTCCTTCTTGACGAGGAGCGTTTCGTTGCCGCCCACGAGCTGCGTCTTGTCGTTCTCGACGACGATGTTGAGGTCCTTCTGGGCATGGAAGTAGACCTCCTCGGAGCCCGCGGCGTCCTCGAATCGCAGCTCGTTGAAGCCGTCGCCACCGGGGCTGGAGCTGGAGCGCAGCGTGCTCTTCGTCTTCTCCGCGGGCAGGTCGATGGGCGGCGGGTTCTGCCCGTTGTAGACGCTGCCGGTGATGATGGGCCGGTCCGGATCCCCCTCCAGGAATTCGACGACGACCTCCTGGCCGATGCGCGGCAGGTACAGGGCGCCCCAGCCGGGGCCCGCCCACGCCTGGCTCACGCGGATCCAGCAGGAGCTCTTGTCGTCGCTCTTGCCCTCGCGGTCCCAGTGGAACTGGACCTTGATGCGGCCGTGCTCGTCGGTGTGGATCTCTTCGCCAGAGGGGCCCACGACGATGGCCGTCTGCGCGCCCGGGATGACGGGGCGGGGCGTGCTGCGCAGCGGCCGGAAGGGCACCGTGGCGGGCTGGCAGAGGAACTCGTTGAGGTAGCCCTCCTTCGCGCCCAGCGAGGCCTGCTCCGCGACCAGGGCCTCGATCTGGTGGCCGGTGTGCTTCACGGAGAGGGGCAGGTACTTGCGGTTGAGGGCGCTGTCCGGGTGTTCGGCCAGCTCGAAGGTGTGGCCCGCGCAGATGCGCCGGCTGTAGCTGGCGCCGGACACGGTCTCCACCCGCGCGCGCAGCTCCTCCAGGCGGATCTTCGCGAGCGCCTTGCCCGCGCCGGCATCCTCGTAGAGGCCCGGGTAGTCGTAGATCTCCAGGGCGGACTCGCCGTCGTCGGCGGAGGTGGTGGCGCCCAGGTCCTGCGCGGGGCGGGTGAAGTTGAAGTCCCGCATCGCCACCGCGCCGGGCTGGACCTCCAGCTTCGCGGAGAGCGAGTGGATGAACTCCTTCTGCGCGACCATCCGGGACCGCTCGCGGAAGACGAGCTTGGGGTCTCCCATCATGGCCGGATTGGCGGATGCGGCGTCGCCGAGCACCATCGTGTGCGCGTCCTCGCCGTGCTCGAAGAGGTAGAAGATGCCTTCCTCCTCCAGGAGCCGGGAGACGAAGGCGAGGTCGGATTCGCGGTACTGCACGCAGTAGTCGCGCTTGCGGTAGGTGCTGGAGAGCGCCAGCCGGTGCTCCACCTGTCCCTGTTCGAGCACCTTGTGCACGATCTGCGGGACGGTCAGCTCCTGGAAGATGCGGCTGCGGCGGGTGTGCCGGAGCGTCCACAGGCGGGGCACCACCGTCACCCGGTAGCGCCGGCGCTGGGGCCCGGTGCCTTCGTCCCGGCGGTCGATGCGGGCGACGACGCCATGGAAGAAGCGGGCGGTGCCATCCCCCAACTGCACGGTGAGCCGCGCGTCCTTGCCGAGCAGGGCCGTATCGTCCAGCTCCACGTCTGGCTTCGGCGTCAGGGAGACTTCAACGGAGTAGGGCTGTGACAGCGTCTCATCCGCTTCGAAGCCCAGGACGCTGAGATCGTCCGCGGTGTGCGGCCCGAGCTGGAAGTCGAATTCCGTCTGGTTCGCCAGCAGCGCAGCATTCGCGATCATTGTCTCTCCCGCGCCATGGAAGCCCCCGGGCTCACCAGACGCCTGCGATGAAAGCAGGGGTGATCGCCTGCCAAATTAGAAACACGTGGCGGCCCGGGTCCGCAAGTGCTTGCGGGCGCGAAAAAAGCATTTCTTCACGAAGGGTCCTGGTTGGTTCGCGTCCTGGTGTAGTGTTGGACGCGGGCGGGGGGCCATGGATCACAGTGCGAATGGATTCGGGCGGCCCCGCCAGGAATTCCCTCCGGGAGCGCGATGAAACGAAGGATCCTCCTGTGCCGGCTGCACGTGCTGTCCCTGATCCTGCTCTCCGCCACCACCTTCGCCCAGACGCCGCTGCCCGGCATTGAGCTGGAGAGGCTGGAGCTGAACCCTGGCGCCGAGGGTTCACTCGTTGTGAGTCTGGGACAGCTTCTGCCGTCGGGCCACTATCGAGCCACCGTGGCGATGCAGTACGCGCACGATCCCCTGCTCTTTGAACGGGATGGTGAGTCTTTCCGGATTGTCGGGAGTCGGGCGACCACGCATCTGGCTGTAGCGTATTCCGTTACAGATTGGCTTCAGTTCGGCCTTCAGCTTCCGGTGGTCGCGTTCCAGAGCGGCTCGGATCTGACGGGTGAGAACATCACGCGGCCCGCGAGCTTCGCGTTGGGGACGCCGTCGGCCAGCGCCCGGGTGGGGATCCTCACGCAAGACAATGAAGGGGGCGTGGATCTGGCATTGGAGATGGGGGTGGGGCTTCCTATCGGCAGTCGGGAGGGGCTCACGCGGGACGGTGCGCTGCGGCTGGCGCCCCGGCTGATGGTGGGGCGGCACTTCGGCTTCCTGCGCGGAGGGTTGGAGGTCGGCTTCCTGAGCCGGCCGCAACAGGCGCTCACGCAGCGGCCGGGAATCCTGGTGGATGAGGTGGGCAACGAGCTGCGCATCGGCGCGGCGCTCGCGACCACGGGGCGGCGGCTGCGCTGGGAGCTGAACGTGCGGGGCATGGTGCCGCTGACGGCGCAGCCCGGGGCGGTGGAGCTGTTGCCGGGGGCGCGCTATCTGGTGAAGCCGACCTTCGAATTGTTCGCGCTCGCGGGCATGGGCGTGGGCAGCGCGCCGGGCACGCCGCTCTTCCGGTTGATGGTGGGTGGGGCCTTTGGCGACGTGACGCCGGAGCGCGGGCCGGGTGAGTCCTCGGTCAACTGCGAGCCGGGGCTGGCGCACACCATTGAAGAGTGCCCGGAGATGGACGAGGACCACGATGGGGTGCGCAACGGCCTGGACCGGTGTCCGCTGGTGCCCGGCACGCTGGAGCGCAACGGCTGCGAGAAGATGGACACGGACTCCGACGGTCTGGAGGACGCGCTGGACATGTGCCCCGTGGAGCCCGGTCCGGCTTCTGCCCAGGGCTGCCCGCTGCGCGACACGGACAAGGACGGCACGGAGGACGACTCGGACACGTGTCCGAACGAAGCGGGTCCGCCAGAGAACCAGGGCTGCCCGGTGCGCGACGCGGACAAGGACGGCATCGACAACGACAAGGACGCGTGTCCGAACGAGGCGGGTCCCATCGAGCGCGACGGCTGCCCGGAGACGGACACGGACAAGGACGGGGTGCCGAACCGCATCGACAGCTGCGCCAACGAGGCCGGGCCGTACGACAACCTGGGCTGCCCGCAGCACATCTACCCGCTGGTGGTGCTGCACGCGACGCGGCTGGAGACGCGCGGGAGGGTCTACTTCGAGCCCGCGCAGACGCGCGTCAGCTCGCGCTCCTTCGCGGTGCTGGACTGGGTGGCGCAGGTCATCCTGGAGCACCCCGAGTTTCCGCTGATCGCGGTGGGAGCGCACACCGACGACCGTGGGCTCCCGGAGGCGAACCGCCAGCTGTCGCAGGGACGGGCAGCGGCGGTGCGCCAGTACCTGATTGGCAAGAAGGTCCCGCCCGAGCGCCTCGCGGCCTACGGGTACGGACAGGATCGCCCCATCGACAGCAACCTGACCTCCGTCGGCCGGGAGAACAACCGCCGCGTGGAGTTCGTGATCGTCGACCCTCAGGCGGAGAAGCCTGCGGGCCCGACGCGTGAGTCCGGCTCCGGAGTGACCCGATGATGAAGCCTTCGATCCTCAAGGCGTTGATGGCTGGCGTGGTGCTGGTCGGGACCGCGGTGCTGGCCACGCCGGACCTGTTCTTCCTGGGCACGGGCGGCAGTCACTACTCCGCCCGGAGTCCGGACACCGTCATCAATGACTATGCGCAGGTGACGAAGCCCGTGGCCTCGGGCGCGTCACGGGTCGCGGTCCAGTCCACGCGGGGCTTCGCGGCGGGCGATCTGGTGTTGGTGATCCAGATGCAGGGCCTGGGGGCCGCGCAGGAGGGGAGCGATCCCTTCTTCATCGAGCTTTCCGACGGGCCGGTGGGCACGTGGGAGCTGGCGCGGGTCGAGCGCGTGGGCTCCGGCACGGAGGCGGCGTTGGAGTTGAGGGCGCCGCTGGTCCACGCCTACGCGGAGGCCGTCACCCAGGTGGTCCGGGTCCCGGAGTACGAAGACGTCATCATTCCCAGGGGCACGGGGCTGGTGGCTCGGGAGTGGGATGGGAGTACCGGTGGTGTCCTCGCGTTCATGGCGCGGGGGACGGTGACGAACCACGGCGTGATCGACGCGAGCGGCAAGGGCTTCCGAGGCGGCGTGTTCGTTTCCGGGGGCTTCGGGGCGACGGACTGCTCCTCGCTGGAGTGGTCATCAACGGGGTTGGGGCCGTGGCAGGGCGAGGGTGTGGATCCGCTCCGTTACGGTGACTTCGACCTGGGGTGGATTCCTCCCGCGAACGGCGGTGGCGGTGGTGGGTGCCGTCAGTCGGGTGGTGGCGGCGGTGGGCTGGGTGGCCTGGGCGGACGGGGCGGCCCTTCGCAGGCGGGGCGTGTGGGTGGGCTTGGCGGCAGTGAGCTGCTCACCCCTCCGGTGTTGTCCGAGCGGTTGTTGCTGGGCGGCGGCGGCGGTAGTGGCACCCATGAGGGCGGACGGGGTGGCGGCATTGTCTTCATCCGGGGCCGTGAGCTGAGCGGGACGGGGGCCATCCAGGTTTCGGGTCGCGCGGCGCAGCCTGGCGCGGTGGGCGCTGGCGCGGGTGGTGGCGCGGGCGGAACCATCGTCGCGCGGTTCACGGGAGCTGCGGTGTGCGGGGTGCTCGATGCGAGCGGTGGGGCGGGCGGTGCTTCCGGTTCGAGCCAGACGGGACCGGGTGGCGGTGGTGGCGGTGGTCGTGTGTTCTTCCAGGCGGGCTCGCTGTCCGGATGTTCGCCGGGTGTCGAAGCGGGAAGGGCGGGGACGCTGCCGGATGGAAGCGCTTCGCTGGCGACCGAGACGGGCGGGACGGGCCAGCAACAGGTGGTTCACGGCCTCTTGACCCATGCGAAGGCCATGGATGACGCGGAACAGGGGCGGGTGTCTCGTTCGGGGCAGGGGACCGAGCTCGATAACACCCTGGCTCCTCCCGCGAGTCCGGTCGTGACGCAGCCCGCGGCAGCCGCCTTTGTCAACACGACCACGCCCCTTCTCCAGGGCACCGCGGAAGCCAATGCCACGGTGCGAATCACCCGGGGGGGCAACACGGTGGGCTCGGTGACAGCCAGCGCCCAGGGAAGCTGGAGCCTGGTTCCCGCAACCTCGCTACCGGAAGGCGCCATCACCTTGCGTTTCGTGGCGAGCGTGGGCCCGGACGACAGCGACCCGACCGACCGCATGTTCACGGTGGACACGGTGGCGCCGGACACGACCATCGCGACGGGCCCGGCACCGTACGTGACAGGGACGGCCGCGAGCTTCACGTTCACCTCCACGGAAGCGGGGGGAACGTTCGAATGCCTGCGCGATGCCGAGGCGCAATTCTCACCCTGCACGGCTTCTCAGACGTTCACTGGCCTGAGCGCCGGACCTCACGTCCTCTATGTGCGTGCGAAGGACAGGGCGGGGAACGTGGATCCGACCCCCGCCGTGCATCGCTGGGAGGTGGACACGCTGGCTCCAGCGGCGCCCGTGATCAGCACGCCGCTCGCCAATGCCTATGTGCCCACCCAGATGCCGACGATCACCGGAACAGCGGAGGCGGGCAGCAAGGTGATCATCCTGCGCACCGTCCCGACGGCTGGGACCGTGGGAACGGTGAACGAGGTGCCGGCGGACGGTAACTGGAGCCTGACCGTCGCGACCGTGCTCAACGAAGCGACCCTCTACACGGTGAAGGCGACGGCGACGGACAAGGCCGGGAACACGGGCCCGGAATCGGCGACCCGCTCGTTCACGGTGGACACGGTGGCGCCGGACACGACCATCGCGACGGGCCCGGCACCGTACGTGACAGGGACGACCGCGAGCTTCACATTCACCTCCACGGAAGCGGGGGTGACGTATGAATGCCTGCGCGACGCCGAGACCCAGTTCACGTCGTGCTCTGCGTCACCGACCTTCACCGGCACCACCACCGGAGCGCATGTCCTCTACGTGCGTGCGAGGGACAGGGCGGGGAACGTGGATCCGGTTCCCGCCGTGCATCGCTGGGAAGTGGACGCGACGGCTCCGGCGGCGCCCGTGCTGGTCTCCCCGCTCAACAATGCCTATGTGCCCACCCAGATGCCGATGATCACCGGAACAGCGGAGGCGGGCAGCAAGGTGATCATCCTGCGCACCGTCCCGACGGCTGGGACCGTGGGAACGGTGAACGAGGTGCCGGCGGACGGTAACTGGAGCCTGACCGTCGCGACCGTGCTCAACGAAGCGACCCTCTACACGGTGAAGGCGACGGCGACGGACAAGGCCGGGAACACGGGCCCGGAATCGGCGACCCGCTCGTTCACGGTGGACACGGTGGCGCCGGACACGACCATCGCGACGGGCCCGGCACCGTACGTGACAGGGACGACCGCGAGCTTCACGTTCACCTCCACGGAAGCGGGGGTGACGTATGAATGCCTGCGCGACGCCGAGACCCAGTTCACGTCGTGCTCTGCGTCACCGACCTTCACCGGCACCACCACCGGAGCGCATGTCCTCTACGTGCGTGCGAGGGACAGGGCGGGGAACGTGGATCCGATTCCCGCCGTGCATCGCTGGGAAGTGGACGCGACGGCTCCGGCGGCGCCCGTGCTGGTCTCCCCGCTCAACAATGCCTATGTGAACACCCAACTGCCGACGATCACCGGAACGGCCGAGGCGGGCAGCAAGGTGACGGTCGTCCGGACCGCACCGACGAGTGGGATCCTGGGGACGGTGGCGGAGGTGCCCGCGGACGGCAAGTGGAGCCTGACGGTCGCGACCGCACTCACTGAACTGCTCCCCTACACGGTGAAGGCGACGGCGACGGACAAGGCCGGGAACACGGGCCCGGATTCGGCGACCCGCTCGTTCACGGTGGACGTCACGGACCCTCAAACAATTTGGATCTCCGGTCCTTCAGGTCCGCAGCAGGCGGATACCGCCACCTTCAACGTCAGCTCGGATGAAGCAGGCGACCCGGTGAAGCCCTACGAGTGCAGTCTCGACAACGCACCGTTTGTGTCTTGCCCAGCCGAGTACACGGTGACAGGCCTTGGTGGCGGAAGTCACACGATGCAGATCCGGGCCTGGGATCGCGCGGGGAACCATGACCACAGTCCACTGCTCTTCTCATGGATCGTGGACTCGGCGTTGCCGGAGACGTTGATCACCCTGAGCCCGGCGAAGGTGACGAAGGTGCCTGTTGGTACGTTCGAGTTCTCGTCCAACAAGCTCGGTGCTGTCTTTGATTGCAGCGTCGACCCTGTGTCGACCACCAACCCGCCCTACAATTCCTGCTCCACTCCGTTCACGACGAACAGCCTGAATGATGGCCCGCACAAGATCGTGGTCCGAGCACGCGACACCGCTGGCAACGAGGATCCAACCCCGGCCATCTACGAATGGCGGGTGGACGGTACCGCGCCGGAGACGACCATCCTGAAGGGGCCGACCGAGACCTCGGGTGGAACGACCAACAGCGTGAGCGCGCAGTTCACCTTCAGTTCGACGGAGCCGGGCGTGTTCCTCTGCCGGTTGGACGACGCTCCAGCGGGTTTCACCACCTGTGGCAGCGGTCAGGTCTGGTCGGGGCTGTCATCGGAACCCCACAAGTTCGAGGTGAAGGCCGTGGATGACGCGGGCAATGATGACACCTCTCCCGCTGTCTGGCTCTGGGACATCAACCTCAATCTCCCGGACACCGTCATCACTGAGCAGCCCGGGTCGTTGATCAACACGCTGAGCGCCACCTTCAGCTTCAGTGTGACGGACCCCTTGGCCTTTCCCGATGTCACCTTCCTGTGCAGTCTCAACGACAGCACCTTCGTGACCTGTGCGTCGCCCTACACCGTGACCGTCATCGGCAATGGTGAGCAACGGTTCAAGGTCAAGGCGCGCGATGTGCTGAACAAGGAGGATCCCGATCCCGCCGTGGCCCAGTGGAAGGTGGACACGCAACGCCCCACGCCGCGTCTCCTCACGCAACCCGCGCCGTTGGTGAATGTCTCGCTGGGGCAGTTCACCTTCGATGCCGTTGATGAACTCAACGCCGTGGAGGTCGGAGGCCGCTTCGAGTGCAGCCTGGACGAGGAGGCCTTCGTGGGATGCAACAGTCCCATCGCACGCGACTTCGCGGATGGGCCTCACTCCCTCCAGATCCGCGCCTGGGACGCCGCTGAAAACATGGACGCAAGTCCCGTCACCTATGCCTGGAGGGTGGATACGATGGCTCCTCCGGCCCCCTCGCTGACGGCCCCGGCCCCCGATGCGCTGGTCGCGACGGCCGCCCCGACCCTGGAGGGCAGCGGTGAGCCCGGCAGCAGCGTGTTCGTGACCCTGGATGACGTCCCGGTCGGTACGGCGACCGTGAACGATGCGGGGCGCTGGAGTCTTACCCTGGGGCTGACGATGGCGGAGGGAGCGCGGAAGATCTCGGTCCGTGCGAAGGACCCGGCGGGCAACGAGGGCGCGACCTCCGAGGACTTCCTCTTCACCGTGGACACCCAGGCTCCGGAGACCTCCATTGTCGCGGGGCCCGAGGGCCGCGTCCGGCAGACCCTGGCGACGTTCCAGTTCTCTTCGACGGAGGAGGGCGTGACGTTCGAGTGCAGCCTGGACAACGCGGAGTTCACGCAGTGCTCAGCGGAGCTCACCTTCGATGTGCTGGAGGGCGGCCACTCCCTCCAGGTGCGCGCTAGGGACCGTGCCGGCAACGTCGACCCTTCACCTGAAACCCGCGCCTGGCGCCTGTCCCTGGGCTCCGACACGCGGACCCTGGGCGGTGGCTTGAGCTGCTCGTCCTCGGGTGGGGGCGTGCCGTTCGGAATGCTGGCGGGCCTCGTGGGCCTGGCGCTGATGGCGGTCAGGCGACGCCGGGGCTGAGCAGTCCTTGCCGCAGCAAGCCCTGTCCGGGGCTCAACGAGCCCCGGACGTGGCGTCGGTTGCCCGGCGGCGGAGCAGCTCCGTTGCCCGGGCCCGGACGCTGGCCATGGGGTTGGTGCGCGCGGCCTCTTCCAGGGCGGGCACCGAGGCCTCGCCCAACTCCGTGCGGATGAAGTCCTGGCAGGTGCGGTGGAACCGGTCGCTGACGAGGCAGCGGATGGCGTTCTGGATGAGGACGGGGGCGTTGCGGTACGCGGCGTCGTTGCGCAGCGCCGCCCGGTAGGCCGCCACGCCATCCACCCAGCGGAGGTTGTCGAAGTTGACGTTGCCCTCCAGGTAGCGGACGTAGGCGCTCGCCGGATGTTTCACGGCCAGCTTCTTCAGCGCCGCCAGGGCCGCGTCCCTCCGCTGCGCCTGGATCAACCGCTGGGCTTCCTCGATGCCCGGAAGGGGCTCCACGACAGGCTCCCAGACGCGGGCCTCCGGCCGGGGAGGTTCGTCCTTCGGGACAACGGGTGCCGGGCGCTCCGCCCGCTCCGCCGACGCGGGCGAAGGTCCCGTGGACGTCGACCAGATCGCCCACCCTCCGAGGCTGGCCCCCACCAGGGCGAGCACCGCCGCGCCCCCCATCAACGTCCTTCGCGAGCGACCCCGGGAGACCGGGGGCGGGACGTGGACGGAGCGAGCAGGGGCTTCGGCGGCGGCCTGGGGCTCCTGGGTGGCCACGGCTTCAGCCGAAGCCACCGGCGTTGGCGCCTGGACCCGGACTTCGGCCGGAAGGTCCGTCGGCGTCACGCGGGGGCGTACCCGGCCGTTCCGGGTCGCGAGCGCTTCCTGCCTGGGACGGGCGGGTGTGTGGGCGGCCGGGAGGGGCAGCGTCGGTGCGTCGCCGGCCGAAGGCACCGCGTAGGTCATCGCTGGACCCGGCCCGGCCCCGTCGAGCGCGGCCAGGAACTCCGTCGCGGATTGGAAGCGCTCCGCCGGTGACTTCGCCATCGCCTTCGCGAGCGCCGCTTCGAGTTCCGCGCGGAAGCCGGCTTCGGGGGCCACGGCGCGCAGCAGCGGCGGCGTCACCTCGCGGTGCATGCGCAAGAGCTCCGCGTTGCCTGTCGCGGAGAAGGGCTTCTTGCCGGTGAGCAACTCAAAGAGCAACACGCCCGCTGCGTAGAGGTCCGTGGGGGGACCCACCGGCTCGCCATGAATCTGCTCCGGAGCCATGTATGCCGGTGTCCCGAGCATCATCCCGGAGGTGATACCCGTCACCTCGTCGCGCAGCTTGGCGAGCCCGAAGTCGAGGATGCGCACCTGCTCCCCGAGCCCGACCGCGTGCGTGACGATGATGTTCTCGGGCTTGATGTCCCGGTGGATGATGCCCTGCTCGTGTGCGTGGGCCAGGCCCGCGAGCACCTGCCGCAGGGCGCCGAGGGCCCGGGGCAATGGCAGCGGGCCCTCGCGCAGCAGCCCACGCAGCGTGTCTCCGGTGACGAAGTCCATCACCATGTACGGCGACTCCTCATCCACGCCGAAGTCCATCACCGACACGCAGCACGGATGGGTGAGGCGGCTCATCGCGCGCGCCTCCACCTGGAACCGCTTGCGGAAATCCTCCTCCCGCGCCGCCCAGGCGTGGAGGAACTTGATGGCGACGGACTTGCCCACCTCCAGCCGCTCGCCCCGGTAGACAATGCCCATGCCCCCCGCCGCGAGTCGCTCGATGATGCGGTAGCGCCCTTGCAACACCGAGCCGATGCGTGGATCCGAAGCGGAAGTGGGCTCGTTCATGGCGCGCGCACGATAACAAGGTGCCTGGAAAGTGGGGTCTGAAGGGGGCGGCCCGGGTCGAGTTCGAGGCCGCCGCGCCGACGGCGCCCGAAATCCGCCCACCCGCATGTGGCCGAATCCGTGCGGCCGGGGTCAGAGGGGGGAAGCCTTCGCTTCAGGGAGGACTCCACCATGTCACCACTGCCCCTGGCCGGCCTGTCCGCTGTGCTGCTGCTGGTCACCGCCGGTGTCGCGGAGGCGAAGCCGTGGAAGCACGCGGGCATGCATCCGCGCACCGGAAAGCCCGCGGACGGCCTGTGCCACATCGAGACGATGCACGTGCACACCGCCGCGCCGCTGCACGGTGAGACGCTCTACCGCACGCGCGATGACGTCCACGTCTTCATCGGGGACCCGACGCCCTTCGGCTACGAGGGGCCCCGGCACGCCTACTATGGCCACCACCCGGTGGTCCTCAACGTGTACATCCAGGTCGACGTGGACGTGGTCGAGTACTGCTACCACGACGGGCCGCACTACCACGCCTACGCGCCACCGCCGCGCCAGGAGTTCGTGGACCGGGAGGACGTCCACTACTACGCGGGCGAATACCCCGACGAATACAAGCGCGACAGCCCGAGGCGCGGACGCGTCAACACGGTCTACCGCGGCTGGGAAGTCCCGCGTCCGGTGGTGACGGTGGCCCCGCCGCCCCAGTACCACGGCCCCATCCTCCAGGTCGGGCTGAACCTGCCGGTGCCCCGGGTCGAGGTGCGAATCGGCGCGCCGCCGCCGCCACCGCGCGAGCGGGAGGTGGTCATCATCCGCGAGGAGCACGTCGTGCACGAGCATCACGACGACGACCACCACGACCACGGCAAGCACCACGGCAAACACGACAAGCACAAGAAGTCCAAGGGACGGCACTGACCATGCGGCGCACGCTCCTTCCGCTGATGGCCCTGCTGCTCGCGGGGTGCTCCCGCGACGTGGACGACATCCTCGCTGCATGGAAGGCGGAGGGTGAGGCCCCCTCCGGCTTCACCGACGTCGGCGAGAAGTTGCCAGGTGGCAAGTGCAAGGCCGGCAAGGTGAACGGTCTGGAGGCCACCCTGTGTTCCTTCGACAGCGCGGCGAAGGCCGACCAGGCCCAGGAGCCCGCGTGGGGGCTCGTCGGTGACGCCGTGGGGTCCGCGGTCGTGTCGGGCAAGTGGGTGCTCGTCATCGCCGATCCTCGCGCGGAGGACCCCAGCGGACGGCGCATCAACTCGCTGGTGAAGGTCTACCAGGACAAGACTCGCTAGGGCAGGCTCGGGGACCATGGTCCCCACCACCTTCCGCATCGCTACGTCCACGGATCTGCCCGTCATCCTCGCGCTGCTCGCGGATGACGCCATCGCCCGCTCGCGCACCGGCTACCTTGAGGAGCCCGTGCCCGCCGTGCGCGCGGCCTTCGATGAGATCGCCGCCGACCCGAACAACGAGCTCATCGTCGGCGTGCGCGAGGGTGAAGTCATCGCCACCCTCCAGCTCACGTACATCCCGGGCCTGAGCCGGGGCGGGATGCGGCGGGCGCTGGTGGAGGCCGTGCGCGTGCGCTCGGACCTGCGGGGACAGCGCATCGGGGAGCTGTTGATGCAGGACGCGATGGAGCGCGCCCGGGCTCGCGGCTGTGGACTGATGCAGCTCACCACCGACAAACGCCGCCTCGAGGCCCATCGCTTCTATGCGCGGCTGGGCTTCGAGGCGAGCCATGAAGGCATGAAGCGCTCGCTCTGATGCGAACGCCGGGCCTACTTGATGGCGGCGGGATCCATCCAGAAGAGCTCCCACTGGTGGCCGTCCGGGTCCTCGAAGCTGCGCTGGTACATGAAGCCCTGGTCCATGCTCTTCAGCTCCTTGGCGCCCGCCGCGAGGGCCTTCTGCATCTGGGCGTCGACGGCGGCCCGGCTCTCCGCGGTGAGCGCGATGATGGCCTCGGTCACCTTCGTGGCGTCCGCGACCTCCTTCGTGGTGAAGGTCTTGAAGAAGTCCCTCACCAGCAACATCGCGTAGATGTCCTCGGAGATGATCATGCAGGTGGCGTTCGCGTCGGTGAACTGGGGGTTGAACGTGTAGCCCAGCTTCGTGAAGAAACCGACCGCACGGTCGAGCGACTGGACGGGCAGGTTGATGAAGATCTTGGTGGCCATGGTGGGTCTCCGTCGAAAGGGATGGAACGTCGTCTTCATCCAC
The DNA here is from genome assembly GCF_026626765.1 of Corallococcus sp. bb12-1. NCBI lineage: Bacteria > Pseudomonadati > Myxococcota > Myxococcia > Myxococcales > Myxococcaceae > Corallococcus > Corallococcus sp. bb12-1. The sequence goes on from NZ_JAPNJZ010000007.1 coordinate 608,444, forward strand.
ACGACGAACCTGTGTTCGCGAGATCGACACGCCATTTATTTTCCCGCTGCTCGCCCTCAAACCCCTGGAATCACAGCGGGATTCACCGGCCCCCGGTGGAATTCCCCGCTCACACCAGCTTGCCCGGGTTGAGGATGCCCAGGGGGTCGAGGGCGCCCTTGAGGGTGCGGTGCAGGTGCAGCGTCTCCGGACCCAACTGGGCGGGCAGGAAGCCGCGCTTGAGTGAACCCACGCCATGCTCGCCGGTGATGGTGCCTCCCAGGTCCAGCGCCGCGTGCAGGATGTCGTCGAACGCCTGCTTCGCCCGCGTCATCGCGTCCAGGTCGCCGCGGTCGAAGACGACGGTGGGGTGCATGTTCCCGTCGCCCGCGTGACCGAAGGTCCCGATGAGGACCCCATGCTGCTCCGCGATGCGCTCCACCGCCGCGAGCAGCTCCGGAATGCGGGAGATGGGCACGCCCACGTCGTCCAGCAGCGTCGCGCCCTGCTGCTCCAACGCTGGGAAGGCGAACCGCCGCGCGCCCATGAGCAGCTCGCCCTCGGCCTCGTCGGTGGTGTTCATCACGAAGGTGGCCCCGGCCCGCTCGCAGGCCGCCGCCATCCATCCAATCTCCTCCTCGCCCTGCGCGCCTCCCGCGTCGGAGCGCGCGAGCAGCAGGGCCGCGGCCCCGACATCCAGGCCCATGGGCTTCCAGGACTCGACGGCGCGCACGGTGGTGCGGTCCATCAGCTCCAGCAGCGACGGCCGGGTCGTCCCCATGATGTCGGAGACGGCCGTGCCCGCTCCCACGAGCGTGGGGAACGTGGCCAGGAGCGTGGTCGCCTTCGGCGGCCGAGGGCGCAGCCGCAGCGTGGCCTCCGTGATGATGCCCAGTGTTCCTTCCGAGCCGACGAAGAGCCGCGTGAGGTCATAGCCCGCCACGTTCTTCACCGTGCGTCCGCCGGTGCGCACGACGGAGCCGTCCGCGAGCACCACCTCCAGCCCCAGCACCGCGTCCCCCGTCACGCCGTACTTCACGCAGCACAGGCCGCCCGCGTTGGTCGCCAGGTTGCCTCCGATGGTGGAGAACTCCCAGCTCGCGGGATCCGGCGCGTACCAGAGCCCCTGGTCCGCGGCGGCGGCCTTCACCGCGGCGTTGAGCGCGCCGGGTTGGACGACGGCCAGCATGCCGCGCCGGTCCACCTCCAGCACCCGGTTCATCCTCAGGAGGGACAGGACGATGCAGCCCTCGCTCGCGTTCGCCCCGCCCGACAGGCCAGAGCCCGCGCCCCGGGCCACCACCGGCACGCGGAGCACGCGGGCCACGTCGAGCACGGCGCGGACCTCGGAGGTCGACGCGGGCCGCACGAGCACGGACGGCATCCCCGAAGGCGCCCACTCCGCCTGGTCGTTCCGGTGCGCCTGGAGCACGTCCGGGTCGGTGACGAGCGACTCCGCCGGCAACACCTTCGAAAGCGCCTGCACCACGTCGTCCGTCACGAAGGACCTCCCGGATCCGGGGACTGAACGCCGGGCAGGACACCCCTCATCCCGCGCCCGGCCCCGCAGGCCCCAGCTTGCCTCAGGCCCGCGACTTCCGCTGGGCCCCGAGGCGCCAACTCATGTGCCCGGAGTCGTGTCACCCAGGACCTGCGCCAGGAAGGTCCGCAGCGCGGCCTCCGCTCGCCGGGCGGCGACGGGGTGGTAGAGGATGCCGGCCTGGGGATTGTTCGCGCCCTCGAAGGTGAAGGCGTGCATCGCGTGGCCGTAGGCCTGGAGCTGCCAGTCCGCGCCCGCATCCGTCAGCTCTCGCGCGATGGCGAGCACCGCGTCGGGCCGGGCGTGGATCCTCCCAGCCTTCGCACGGAGCCCTGATGGGAGGCAGCCGGCCTGCGCAGGGGGCGCCTGGTCGTGCCGCCGCATGCAGGGGCCGCGCTGGCCCTGACGCGGTGGGCCGTGAAACACTCCCCTCGCTGCGGATCCCCATGGCACGGTTCAAGGATGCGGTGCGGCGGATGAGACTCCTTCTCGTCGAGGACGAAGCGAAGATGGTGGCCCTGCTCCAGCGCGGTCTGGAGGAGGAGGGGCATACCGTGGAGGTGTGCACGCGCGGCAGCGAGGCGCTGGCGCTGGGCGCTCCCGAGGACTACGAGGTCATCGTCCTCGATTGGTCCCTGCCGGACATGGATGGCATGACGTTGCTGCGCGGCTGGCGGGACGCGAGCGTGCGCACCCCGGTCTTGATGCTGACGGCGCGGGGCACCACCGCGGACAAGGTGATGGGGCTGCGCTCGGGCGCGGACGACTACCTGGTGAAGCCCTTCGACTTCGAGGAGCTGCTGGCCCGCCTGGAGGTACTGCGTCGCCGGAGCGAGGTGAAGGACGGCGTGGTGCGCCTGGGCGACCTGGTGCTGGAGCCGGGGCGCCGGGTGCTGCGCGTCGGCTCACGCGAGGAGTCACTCACCGCGCGTGAGTTCGCGCTCTTCAGCGCGCTGGCCCGCCACCCCGGCGAGCCGCAGGTGCGCGCGCGGTTGATGGAACAGACGTGGGGGCCGGACTTCGATGGCAGCGCCAACGTGCTGGACGTGTACGTGGGCTATCTGCGCACGAAGCTGGAGCGGCTGGCCGCCGCGCACGTGACCCTCCGCTCCGTGCGTGGCGTGGGCTACAAGCTGGTGGTGGGCCTCCCTGGAGGGCGCGCGGCGTGAAGCTGACGCGCCGCCTGTGGTTGCACGGGGCGCTGGTGCCCGCGCTGGCCACGCTGGGCGCCCTGGTCGTGGCGGGACAGCTCTTCCGGGTGGATCTGGAGCGCGCGTTGGACCACGCCCTGCTGGCCCAGGCGGCGGTGGAGAGCGTGAGCCTCTTCGACGGGCCGGGGCAGAAGGTGCACCTGCACATGGCCGTCTCGCCCCTGGTGGAGCAGGTGCGTCCCTTCGCGCCGCAGGGCTATCTGTATCAAGCGGATGGACGGCTGGTGATGCGCTATCCGCCGGTGCCCGAAGGCGCCCCCGAGGAACCGCCCCGCGTGCCCGACAGCCGCGACGGCAAGCCGGTCCTCGTCACCGAGGTGTCCGCCGACGGCAACCGCTGGCGCGAGGTGATGGTGAACGTGCGCTCGCCGCAGGGGGAGCGGTACGGGCTGCGGCTGCTGGCGTCGCTCGGGCAGGTGGACCGGTCGGTGGAGTCGTACTTCCGGCTGGCGTTCTCGATGGCGGCGGTGATGGGGGTGGTGCTGCTGGGCGTGCAGACCACGCTGGCGCGACGGATGGCGCGGCGGCTGGAGGCCATCACCCTCAACCTGGGGCGGCTGCGCGAAGGCGACCTTGTGTCCCCCACGCAGGTGGATCCGGGGAAGGATGAAATCGGTCAGCTCAGCTCCGCGCTCGCGGAGGCCACGGCGCGGGTGCGCGGCGCGCGCGAGGCACAGGAGCGGCTGGTCGCGGACGCGGCGCACGAGCTGCGCACGCCGCTGGCCCTCATGCGCACCACCATGGACCTGGCGCTGCGGCGCGAGCGGAGTCCGGAGGAGCTGCGCGCTTCACTCCGGGAGGCGCGAGCGGAGGTGGACCGGCTGGCGGTGCTGGCGGGCAGCCTGCTGGACATGGCCTCGGCGCGACGCGGCTCGTGGGATCGCAAGAAGGGCGACCTGCGGGAGGTGCTGGCCCAGGCGGTGGAAGGGGCCCGCGCGGAAGCCGAGCGCCGGGGGATGCTCGTCCACCTGGAAGCCCCGGCGCGGACGGAGGCCTGGTTCGACGCGGGGAGCGTGCGACAGGCGGTGGACAACCTGCTGAGCAACGCCCTCAAGTTCTCACCCGCGGGAGGGGAGATCCACGTGCGGTTGACGATGGAGGGGGGACGCAACCGGGTGGCTGTCACCGACACCGGTCCGGGCATTCCCGCCACGGAGCGTGAGGCGGTGTTCGAACCGTTCCATCGCGTGGCGGACGCGGAGGGCCAGCCCGGCGCGGGCCTGGGGCTGGCCATCGTCCGGGAGGTCGCGGTGCGCCATGGCGGCCGGGCCTACGTGGACCTGACGGAGGGCCGAGGCGCCCGGGTGGTGCTGGAGCTTCCCTCCGTGCCGCGCGCGGAAGGGTGAGGCTCAGGGAGACAGCGCAATCCAATCCGACACGGCCACGAGCCGACCCGTGACGGGGTCCACCCGTGCGAGCTGCGCGCCCTGGACACCCACCCGGCGGTTGATGCCGAAGCTGACGGGCGGGGAGACCCTCGTGTCGAAGTCGCGCAGGGCCTCCAGTTGCTGTTGCAGGCCCGCGCGCGTGAGGTCCGCGCCTGCTCGGGTGACGGCCTCCACGAACACCCGGGCGGCGGCGTAGGCCCCCAGTTGGAACGCGGGATGCCCTGGCTTCAAGCCGTGTCGCTCCATGAACGCGGCCACGTCTTCCAGGGCGGGCGCGCGTTCGCCCAGTCCGCCGGGAAAGAGGAAGGTGACGGGCCCCTCCGCGACGCCCGGCAGGCGCGGATCCGCGAGCGCGGCGGGGGCGAACACGGGGAGCTTCGGGGCCTGGGCCTCCAGGGCCTTCATCAGGGCGCTCAGGCCCTCCGGCGTGCCGGTGTACAGCACGGCGAATGGAGGCGAGGCGGAGGCCCGCTCCAGCGCCGCCGCCACGTCTTGTGCCGAACCCCAGTCCAGCGGTACGGCCAGCTCCCGTCGGTGGGCTTCCGCGCGCACCGCGTCCCGCCACGCGCGGCCCGGCGCGTCGTCCGGGTGCACGACGGCGAGCGGCCGTCGCCGCAACGGCGACTCGGACGTGGAGGCCAGGTGCTGCACCACGAGTCGGGCCAGGGACGCGGCCTCCGGGTAGAGGAAGAAGATGGGACCCTCGTCGGGGAGGGCGCCTGGCTCCATCGGCAGGGGGAGCACCAGCGGCACGCCGTCGCGGATCAACAGCGCATCGGAGTCCAGTCGCGCCGGACGCAGGCTGGCCACGAATGCGAAGACGTCCCGGTCGAGCAGGCGCGTGGTGGCATCCGCTCTTCCCATGGGGGAAGGGGCCGCGGCCGCCAGCGTTGCCTTGTCATCGCCCACCGTGGACGCCGGATACAGCGCCGCATCGTCCTCCACCACCAGCTCCAGCCTGCGCCGGAAGACGCCTCCACTGGCGTTCACGTCCGCGAAGACCGCGCGCACCACCGCCGCCGCCTCCTGTCCCACCGGGCCCAGGCGTCCGCTCAGCGGGAGCGCCGCGCCCACCGTGATCGTGGTGCTGGTGAGGCCGGGCTCCGTCGCCACCCCCAGCTCCTGGAGGTAGGCGAGCAGCACGTCGGCGTCACCTTCCGCGAGCGCGTAGCGGGGCATGGCCACGCCCAGCAAGCGATCGCTGGCGGACACGCCTTCCGTGATGGCCCGCAGCAGCGTGGCGCGCGTGTACGCGGGACGCGAACGATCCTCCGTGTCCCCCAACCCCCGCGCCCGCGCATGGCCGAGCGAACCCGGCGTGATGTCTGGCACCTCCACGCCGCCCTCGCGACTGCCGCGCCCGGAGGGCCCGTGACACCGGGCACACGCGGCGACCGCTCCACCCAGCTCCACCCGCTCCGGCCCCAGGAAACCCGTGAGGGCCTGGCCCTTCGCGTCCTGTCCCTGCTGGAAGAGCCTGCGCCCGTGCTTCACCGCCGCCGGGTCCACGGCCCGGGGCGGCTCTTCACGCTTGCATCCCGGCAGCAGCAACAGCGCCACCAGGCCGACCTGCACGCTCCACCCCCTCATGCCGCGCCCCCTCACTTCGGATCGTTCAGGTGTTCCACCGCGGCGACGATGTTGTCGGTCATCGCCATCACGGGAGATTTCACCCACATGCCCGTGGCCGAATCGCCGATGAGCAGGGTGGTGTTGTGCTCGTCCGGCTTCTCCGTGTAGCCGCCGAGCTTCTTGAGCACGAGGGAGATGTTCTCCCGGGAGCCGGTGAGGAAGTACCACCCCGGCTGCGCGCCGAACTTCTTCGCGAACTTCGCCAGGCTCTTCGGCGTGTCATTGGTGGGGTCCACGGACAGCGTCAGCATGTGCACGTCCTTGCCCATGCGGGACGCCAGCCGCTTCTGCACCTCCGACAGGTGCTGGGTGATGGGCGAACACGCCCCCTTGCACGAGGTGAAGGCGAAGTTGATCAACACCGTCCGACCGCGCACCAGATCCTCGTAGAACCGGTGCGTCTTGCCGTGCTGGTCCACCAGCTCCGTGTTGGTGAAGTACTTCGCCGCTGCGGCGTCCTGCGCGGCGGTGCCGTTCAAGGCTGAAAGCTCGGACGGCGCGGCGGAAGCGTCCCGGGCTTCACGCAGGGCCTCCAGGATGCGCGAGGGATTGCCCAGCCCATCCACCCGCGTCCACGTGTTCGTGAGCGCGTTGCCCACGAGGACGAGCGGCCGGTGAGATTCCTTGTCGGGCACGTAGCCGCCCAGCGCCACCAGGGCCTCCTTCACCTTCGCGGGTTCTCCGGTGAGGAAGGACCAGTCGGGCCCAGGCTGGAACGGTTCGGCGAACCTGGCCAGCCGCTCCGGGGAGTCGTTGTTCACGTCCAGCGTGATGGAGATGAACTTCACGTTGGAGCGCGGCCCCAGGTCCTTGCGCACGCGCGCGAGCGTGGCCGTCATCGGCGTGCAGATGGTCTTGCAGCGCGTGAAGATGAAGTTGATGGCCACCGTCTGGCCGCGCACCAGGTCCGTCCACAGCTTCACCTTGCGGCCGTGCTGATCCACCAGCTCCACGTCCGGCACCTTCACGTCCAGGGACGCGCCAGAAGGAGCGGGCGCGCCAGGCAGCGGCACGCGCACTTCGTCCTCGGCGTGGGCGAGCGGCGCGCACGTCAGCGCCAGGGCGAACAGGGCCTGCTTCCAGTTCGGGGTCATCATGGGGACGTCTCGGAGGTGAGGGCGGCGGCGAGCGGTTGCGACACGCCAAGGGTGGAGGTGGGCAGACGGCCCAGGTCGAGCCCCCGGCCCTCCACGCCCACCACGAACTTGTATTGGCCCGGGGACGGCGGAGCGAAGTCGACCTCGAAGAGCCCGTCGGAGACGCGCCGGGGCTCCGTGCGCACCTGCCAGGTGCCCGGCGTCTTGAACAGGAGCACGCGGATCTCCTCGGGGGCCACCGGGGCCTGTCCGTTCCCGGCCGTGGGCTCCAGGCGGAAGCGCAGGGGCACCGTCTGTCCCGGCGCGTACGTGCGCTTCGCGTCGAACTCCGGCGTCAGCTTCAACGGCAGGGTCCGGGCCAGGGACGCATCCTCGGGTACGCCGCCCACCTTCCATTCCAGGCACGTCACCACGCGCGGATTGTCCAGCAGCACCTGGACGTCGTAGGTGCCGTTCTCGCGCACGCTGCCCCGGGCGGAGAAGACGCCGGGCTCCACCTCGCGCAGCGACCGGTCCAACACCAGCACCGCGCGAGGCTCGCGGCCGTAGTTCAGGTGCGTGCCGCGCGGGGCCATCATGCCCTCCTGGTAGAGGAACAGCGCCCGGTCCGCGTTGCCCGCGGCGATGACGCCATTGCCCTCCGGCAGCGGCGCGATGGGATCCGACATGCCCAGCTCCCGCGCCTCCGTGGCGGGGCGCTGCCCCATGGTGATTTGCACCACCGCGGGCCGGCCCGCGCCCTCCAGCGTCTTCAGCTCCACCAGCGACACGCGGCTGTCGGTGGTGTTGCGGACGTAGGCGAAGGCGTCCGTGAACACGACAGCGTCCGGCGCGGAGAAGCCGGTGAGCGTATGGGCCACCTGCCCACGCGCCGCGTCCAGGATGTCCACCGTGCCGGCGTCCTTGTGGACGAGGAAGGCCCAGCGGCCGGTGTTGTCGAAGCGCAGCGCATCCAGTCCACCCTGCACGGGGATGCGGCGCGACACCTCGCGGCGGGCGGTGTCCACCACCACCACCTCGTGCGTGCCGGGCCGGGCGACGAAGAGGGCCCGCGCCACCTCGCTCCAGGCAAGGCCCGTGGCGCCCGCACCCACGTCCACGCGGCCCAGCACCTCGCTGGTGGCCACGTCCAGGGCGGTGAGGGTGGAGGCCTCCCGGGTGGAGACCCACGCGGTGCGCCCGCTGTCGGAGAAGGCGAACGCATGCGGCCCTGTCCCCACCTCCACCGGCTCGCGCACCGCGTGCGAGGGGGTGTCGATGATGCTCACCGTGCCGTCGCCATCATTGCTCACCCACGCGGTGAGCCCATCCGGGGAGAGGGCGATGCGTCCCGGCTGCCGGCCCACGCGCAGGGGACGCGTCACGAGGAACCGCTCGGTGTCCACGACGGACACCGTGTCCATCACCGGCACCGTCACGTACACCGCCGACCGGTCCGGCAGCAGCGCCCAGTCCGCCGCGCCACCGCCCACCGACACCAGGTGTTGCAGCTTGGTGCGGTCGAAGGCGATCTGCGGGTTGATGACGGAGATCGTCTGATCGTGATTGAGCGTGAGGAACCAGTAGGCGTTGAAGTCCACGTCCGCGCGGGCGGACATCAAGCCGCCCAGGTATGTCTTCACCTGCTGGCGGCACGCGGCCTCGTCCGGCGCGGGCTCACCCTGGGGACGCAATCGCATCCACGCCAGGGGACGGCGCCCGGCCAGCGGTTCTCCCGTGCGGGCATCGGTGAGGGTGAGGCGGGAGGTGGCCTGGAGGGAGGAGCCCCGCTCGGCCTCCCGGGGCCGGGGGGCCAGCGCCAGGCTGAACGCGAGCGACACCCCTTCGCGCGTCACCTTCACCGGCGGCGACGCGGCAGGCGCGGGAATGGGAGGCGGTGGCACCACCGCGGTGGACGCGCGCGGGAAGAGCGCGTGCGCACCCACGGCGAGGAGGCCCGCGGACAGCAGACCGGCGGAGGCGAGGAACAGGGGCTTGCGCATGAAGACGGCTCGGAACGGCGGTGGGCAGGGAAGGGAAGCCGGCGGCGCGAAGGAGGAAGGGACTTCCTCCACCGTGCCGCCCGGGTCCTACGAAGTGCCGGGAGGCAGGCAGCTACTGCACCCGGTAGACGCCCCACAGACCGCCGCTGCTCCAGAGGAAGCTCGGCATGTCGCGGTAGAGGTAGTCACCCTTGACGCCGTAGGCCCCGCCCGCGCCGTACTCCGGGATGATGTTCCAGTGGTGCATCACCGAAGAACCTCCCTGCGTGGAGATGACCGGTGAGGTGGCATTGGGACCCATCACCCGCGACTGCGCCCCGGCGGCCCACGGGTTGCGGTACCACTCGGCTCCGTGGAGCGCGAAGGCGTGCTGGCGGGAATGGCCGGAGGGTTGGCCCACCCGCCAGCGCAGCGGCTCTCCCACCTTGGCGGTGAACACCGGCGTGGCCGGGTCTCCGTGCACGGAGGAGCTGAGGATGTTCGTGAGATCGAAGTCGTTGGTGTCCTCCGGCGGCATCTGCGGAGGCACCCCCAGCCGGGCCCAGAGGGGTTCCGTGCGGTAGTTGAACGCCTTCTGGCCGGTGTCCTGCGAGTCGTCGATGCCGTTCGTGTTGCGCAGCGCCGTGCCGCTGTTCAGGTTGCTGTTGGAGTCATCCTTGAAGCGGGAGTCGTCCGTGTGCAGGCCCAGGTCGTCCTGGTAGAGGAGGACGAACTCGCGGAACGTCTGCTTGCTGCCGTCCGGGCGCGTGTACCGGACGCGCGCCTGCGCATCCGTGCCGCTGTCGCTACTCCAGTCCGCGTCCTGCGGCTCGATGACGAGCGCGCCGATGGAGCCGTGCATGCCGTGGTTCACCACGTCCGCCATGTTGCGCAGGTTGACGATGCCGAACTCCATGGGGGTGATCTGCCCCTTCGTCGGCCATCCCCACGGGGCGCTCTTGAACTCGCCCGCGAACCAGCGGTACGTGCGCGTGGCGCCGGGCGCCACCGTCTGCACGGCGTTGAGGCCCACGTTCGCGCCGTCGTCCGTGTTCACGTCCATGTTCACCAACTGCGGGTGCAGCGAGACATGGTTCGACATGCGCACCTGGTTGACGTTGAAGCCTGACGTGATGGCCGAGTGGTGCGCCCACACGTTCGACTTGGTGAACGCCGTGGCGGGCAGCCGGTTGCGGAGCACGACCTGCACGCACTCGCCGGCGCGAGCCCGGAGGATGAGCGGCTCCGGCTGACGCTTGCCCAGCTTCAGGTCCGACAGGTACACGTCCCGGGCGAAGATGACCGCGTCCGGGTCGTAGATCTGGTACTCGGCGTTGTAGACGAGCCGTCCGCCGGGCAACCAGTTCTTCGCGTCGATGGCGGAGACTTCGTAGAGCCGCACCGGCGCGTTGCGCGGGCACGAGTCCACCTTCACCGGCTTGATGCCCAGCTTCCCGGTGCTCTCGTACTGGAGCACGAGGTTGGGGTCGATCTTCATCATCGCCTCGCGCTCCTCCAGCACGTACTCCACGGTGCGCTGCTTCACCTCTTCGCCCTTTTCGTTGATCTCGAAGGACTCCTGGATGGAGACGTCCTTCTCGTCCAGCCGGGGCAGGCCCGCGCGCTCCGGCATCTCCAGCAGCTCCACGGGCGGATAAGCCTGGAGCTTCTCCCTGCCTCCCGCCGACAGCGCCAGGTCCAACCGGGGGTTGGCGTCCACCGCGAGCATCGCCACGTCCCCCAGGGTGCGCACCCCCTTCTGCTTGTGGCGGTAGGTGCGCATCAGGCCCCACATGCCGTTCCAGAGGTCTCCGGTGGACGCGCTCATGTACATGTAGTCGGCCGTCTCATACGTGCCGCCGATGGCCGGCAGGCCGCCCGTCAGCTCGAACTCGAAGTGTTCGGAGATGCCAATGGCCTGCGCGTTGCTGAAGCCGCTGTGCGGGTCGCCGCCCTCGCGCAGCCACTTGTGCCCGTGCAGGTTGAAGCTGTGCTGCTCCTCCTGCGAGCCCTGGACCAGCCGGATCTTGATGCGGTCGCCCTCGTAGCCCGCGAGCAGCGGGGTGTAGGGGTCGCCGTGGATGTCCGAGCGGAAGACGTTGGACATCTCCCCGACCTTGGTGGTCAGCAGCTTGCGGCTGCCACACCGCGACGAGCGCTGGGAGATGCGCAGGGGGATGGGCTCGCTGCGGAAGTTGATCATCATGCCGCCCGGGTCCGCGGCGCTGATGGCCTCCGGCATCGGGGTGGTTTCGAAGCCGATGGCGGCGGGCAGCGCGTCCTCCTTGTAGTTGGGCGGATTCACCGGCACGCCGCACTCGTCGTAGAGCGGGTTGTAGTCCTGGAAGCCGAGCGCGAACTCACGGAAGCTCTTGGTCGGATCCGCCATGATGACGTCCGCGCGCCAGCTCGTGGGCCCGCCGTCCGCCACGCGCGAGCCGTAGTACACGCCGGTGCGCGGGTCCCTCCACTTGGAGCCCTTGGGCTCCACGATGAGGGCGCCGAAGAAGCCGTGCTGCTGGTGCGACGACGGACCAAAGTGGTCATGGGTGAAGACCGTCTCCAGCGTCCGGTCGCTCACCGGGTCCGCCCACCAGCGCTGCACGGTGGTCTGCGCCGTGGGGGGCGCGCGGGCGATGCGGGGGTGGGTGGCCGGGGCGGCCAGCGTCACGCGGGTGCCCGTCTCGCTCACGTTGCCGTCCGCCGCGAACGCGCCGCCCGCCGCGTTGGCCAGATGGATGCGCTCCGCCACGGTGTCGGAGGACAGCGTGCCGTCCTCGTAGTTCCAGCCGTTGCCAGCGCCGTCCGCCGCCGTCACGTCGAACTTCACCAGGTGGATGTGCTGCCCGATGACGTCCGTGGGCGTGTAGATCTGGAAGTCGTCCGGCGCCAGGTGCGCGGGGATGAGGTTCGTCGCGTAGAAGTTGATGCACTCGCCGGACTCGGCCCGGAAGAAGAAGGGCTCCGGCGGACGCAGCCCGTCCTGGGTGGCGGCCACGTCCTCGTTGAGCACCATCAGGCGGGCCTGCGGATCATGCCAGCCGGCGCGGTTGATGCGCTGCATGTCGATCTGCAGGTACGCCGCGCGGTAGTTGCGCACGCTCGCGTTGGCGGGGCAGGGGTCCGCGAAGGGGGCGCCCGCCACGCCCTTGCGGCCGTTGACGGTGAACCTTCCGCTGCCGCCCTGCGGCGTGTAGGCGGAATAGCCCGCGGCCAGGTCTCCGTAGAGCGTGCTGACGCTGGAGGCGTTGGGGAACTCGCCCGCGTGGAAGGCGATGGCGTTCTTCTCCATCGCCGTGCCGGCCTGGGGCAGCAGCTTGATGTTGAGCGCGGAGGGATCCACGTCGAAGCGGCCGGAGGCGCCGTACGTCACCGGGCCCACCGCCCGCGTGACGATGTGGCGGGGCAGGCCGCCGTCGAACTCCAGGTCCAGCGGTGCCTGCGGCGCGCGGCGGCCCGTCATGCCGGCGATGTAGAAGGGGAAGCCGGGGAACGCCGGGCGCGTCACCGTCTTGCCGCTGGAGGCGTCCACCACGCTGGTGGCCACGTAGGTGGGCATGGGCGGCATCACGCGGTTGGGCAGGGGCACGACGGCGGGGTTGGGGGTGCCGTCCTTGATCTCCGCGTCGGGCAGCTTGCGGTCGCTGGTGCCGGCCTCGAACACGTCGTGCACGCGCCACAGCGCCCACATCCCTTGAGCGAAGTGCGGGTACAAGTGGCAGTGGTGGATGGAGTCGCCCGGCGTGAAGTTGCGGTTGCCGGAGCCGCCGTAGTTGATGTCGTAGGTGAAGGTGGAGCCCGGCCCGATGGTCTGCGAGTCCAGGTAGTTGGAGTCCTCCACGCTGGGGGAGTACTTCCACTGGTGCGCGTGCAGGTGGAAGACGTGCGTCTCCGCGGGGCCCGCGTGGATGTTGCGGATGCGCACCGGGTCGCCCAGATAGCTGTGGTGCACGTTGGTGGGGTCGTCCGGGTAGAGCGCCTGGGTGGCCTTGCCGGAGGCGTCCTTCTCCACGTTCATCGCGGGGTCGCCGTTGGCCCAGGACTCGAGGAAGAACTCCTCGTATTCGCAGGTGACGCAGTCCTTGGTGGGGCCAATCTTCGCGCGGTTGGCGATGAGCTCCGCGCCCAGGCCGGCCACGCCGTAGTTGATGCCGAAGCCGTCGCGCACGCTGTGGAACGTGGGGTTCCACTCCAACTCGTCGAAGGCCTGAACCGCCTTGATCTCATCGTGGTAGATGGCGGTGAATTCGCGGAAGCTGCCCGTGTCGATGGACGTCTTGGTGCCCATCACCGTCCGCTCGTAGCCGGTGATGAGCGCCTCCAGGTCGCCGTGTCGGATGGCGTTGGAGCTGTCGAGCATGGCCAGCAGCGGGCGGCCGGAGGCGTCCTTCACCTCGTAGTCGATGACGGGCGTGCCATCCGGGTTGCGGCTCTTGGTGACGGCCTCCAGCGTCTTGCCGGTGACCTGGGAGCGGTACCAACTGGAACCAGCGGGTTCGACGTTGAGGGCGCCGAAGAGGCCGTGCACGGTGGAGCCGCCGTCGCCCTGGCCGCCGAACGAGGCCCCCATGCTGTAGAAGAAGAAGACGCCCTCGTGGTCCGCGTACCAGGTGTACTTGGTGCTGCCACCGGGGGACACGAGGCTGCTGACGTTGGTGCCCACCCAGGCGCCGTCCGACTTCTGCGCCAGGTACTGGAGGCCCTGCATGTGGATGGACGCGGTGCGCGTGGCGGGGGAGTCCTGGCGGTGCTCGTCGTCGAACTCCAGCTCGGCGCCCAGGTTGAACCAGAGGCCGCCCGCGGGCTTGCCCTGGAGCAGCGATTTGATTCGATCATACGAGGGCGTCAGCACCCACGTGGGCAGCACCTTGCGCAGGAAGCTCCAGCCGTTGTTGGACCCCGACGCCCGGCTGACGCCCGGCTGGGATTGCGAGGGGCTGGGGATGGCGGAGCGCGTGGGCGCCAGATAGTTGAAGAACTCCACCGTGAGGCAGTCGCCCACGTTGGCGCGCAGCGTGAGCGGGCGAGGGCGCTTGTCCGTGCGCAGGCGGGCGTTGCCCGGCCCGATGGCCGCCTTGTTGTCGAGCGCCTCCACGTCCTCGCGGAGCGCGTACATCATCCCCGTGGGGTTGTAGGAACCCAGCCGGTTGTATGTGTAGACCTGATCCAGGGCCACCACCTGGGCGGTGAGCTGCCGGTTGCAGTTCGGCGATGGCGGCGGCACCGGCGCCGCGGGCACCGTGTCCCGGTAGGGGAGGTTGACGATCTGGATGCCCTGCGCGGCGGCGCCCTGGGTCCCCGTCTCTCCCGGGCCTCCAGAGCCCTCTGGCTGGCACGCCATCGCGCCACACAGAGCGGCCCACCACAGGGTGCGTCCAGGCACCCTGGGCGGATGCCCCGTTGGACGGGCCCGCGACCCACTGCCTCTTTTGACAAAGCGATACATGACGCCCCCTCGGCGCTGCTGCTGCCCACGGCCATGAAAAAGAGGTTCTTAAGAAGACTCTCAGGAGGCCCTCCCGCCTTCCTGAGAAACGCTCTCATGAAACACAGACATGCTTTGCGTGTGCGTATTTCACTAGGGGAGTTGGCGGCCAGAAGTAAACAGACCCCCCAAGGCGCTGGATTTACTGGGGGACCGCGACCCGAACCCCTCTTCTCTAAGAAGATTCAAAGGAAGAGGTTGCCCGGGATTCCTCTCGCATGAGGTCGGGTGGGTCTCTGGTAGGGTGGACGCGACGCGGCAACATTTTGTGTGGATATCAATGTGATTAATGCGCCGTCCTCCCAGGTGGTGACGTACTTCTACGGGCCTCCGTTGCCCGGAGACGTGCCCGTACGCCTGCCGAGCCCGTTCGTGCCGGGACCGCCGGGGCCGTTGGCCCGGAGGGCGGCGGAGGCGCTCCAGGCGCGGCTGCGGCGCGAGCGATGGGAGGCGTTGGAGCAGCCCGGTGGCGGGAAGATGTTTGGCGTGCTGGTCGTCGCGGAGCCGGGAGGCCGGGTCGGCTTCCTGTGTGCGTTCTCCGGAATGCTGGGGGGCGCCTGGAACGTGGAGGGCTTCGTTCCGCCGCTGTTCGACCCGGTCGCGCGCGATGCGTTCTGGCCCGCGGGGGAAGCGGAGCTGGCCGCGCTGGGGCGGCGGCATGCCGCGCTGCTCCGGGCCGTGGAGGTGGAGCCGGCGAGGGTGGCGGAGCTGGCCGAAGTCGGACACCTGCGCGCCGAACGTTCCCGGGACCTCTGGCGGCGGATGGCGCTCACTTATGTGATTCCGAACGCGCGGGGGGAAGACCAGCCGCTGGGCGCGCTGTTCGCGCCGCGACCGCCACCGGGCGGGGCCGGGGATTGCGCGGCGCCCAAGCTGTTGGCGTATGCCTTTCGCCAGCGCCTGACGCCCCTGGCGCTCGCGGAGTTCTGGTGGGGGGCACCGCCGCTCGATGGCCGTCGCGAGTCCGGCGTCTACTACCCGGCCTGTGACAACAAGTGCGGCATCGTCCTGCCGTACATGCTGCAAGGGTTGTCCGTGGACCCCGCGCCCCGGACGGCCACCGTCATGGAGGACCCCCGCGTCCTCCATGAGGACCCGTGGCTGCTCGTGGTGGACAAGCCGGTGGGCCTGCCCACGGTGCCCGAGCGTCATGCGCCCGCGCGCGACTCGGTGCTCGTCCGGCTCCAGCCGCGCTTCCCGGCGCTGGGCGGCTCCGACTTCCTCCATGACCTGGAGCGCGCGGCTTCCGGCCTCCTGGTGATTGCCCGGGACGCGACGACCCGGGCCACATTGCTGCGCCAGTTCGCGCTTCGCGAAGCCGAACACCGCCAGGTCGCCTGGGTCGACGGTCCGGTGGCGGGGGAGTCCGGTCTCATCGAGCTGCCCCTGCGCGGAACGTCGCATGCGCCGCTGGAGGACTGCGTGGACCGGGTGCATGGCAAGCGGGCCGTGAGCGCATGGAAGGTCCTGGAGCGAGGCGAGGGCCGGACCCGGGTGGAGTGGGTTCTGGTGACCCGGCACCCCTTCCAGGTGCGCATCCATGCCGCGCACCGTCTGGGATTGGGAGCGCCCCTCGTCGGGGATGCCCGCTTTGGCCGGGAGGACACCCGGTTGATGCTCCACGCGGAGGCACTGGCCTTCACGCATCCCCACACTGGCGAGCGTCTGGAGTTCACTGCCCCCGCGCCCTTCTGAGGGGATGGGCAGGCCCTCGCGAGTCGGGGGTCCGCCTGCCGCTCTCCTGTTCGGGCTCGGAAGTGGCCTTGCTCAGGTGTGAGCCATCACGCGGGACATGACGCAGGATGGCTTCACCCCCGCGCCGCAGAGCGGTGCGAGGGACTCAACACATGGTCCCCTCACGAGGCGGCGGGTGTCCGGTGGCCGCGGTGGTGGGCGCGGCCGGATGCCTGCATGCGTGACACAGGGGTAGGAGAGGCATTTCGTCCCGCACGCTCGAGCGAGGTATGTCCTTCCGTTCCGTCCCCCTGCTGCTGTGGCTGTTTGGAGTCGCGCCGACGGCGTCGTCCCTCACGTTGCATGCGGCGCTCGAAGAAGCCCGTGACCGTGCGCCCACGCTCGCCCCGGCCCGGGCGCAGGAAGGCGTGGCGCGCGGCGAGGTGGCCCTCGCGCGGACCTTCGCGCCCCTGACCCTGTCCCTGGGCGGTGGAGGCAACGACCCGCGCTGGACGGTGGGGCTCACCCAGCGGCTGCCCTTTCCGGGGGCGCGCGCGGCCCGGATCGACGCCGCGGAGCTGGCGCTGCGGGGCGCGAGCGAAGAGCGCCGTGCGAGCGAGGCGAGCGTCCGCGCGGAGGCACGACGGGCCTACTTCACCCTCGTCCGGTCCCGGCGGCTCGTGGACTCCTCCCAGCGTGCTTTGATGCTGGCCCGGGAGTCGGAGTCCGCCGCGACGCTGCTCTTCGCAACGGGGGCCGCGCCCGAGCTGGATCTCCTCCAGGCGCGCATCGCGCGGGCCTCCGCGGACGTCCAGGTGCTGACCTGCCAGGGCGATGTCACCGCGGCCTCCGCGGCGCTGGCGCTGCTGCTGGGACGCGCTCCCACGGAGACGCTGTCGCCGCTGGACGTGGCCCCGCCCGAGCTGCCGTCGCTGGACGCCGTGCTGGCGCGCGCCACCGGTTCGCCCGTCGCGGCGGCCCGGCAGGCGGACGTGGCGGCGGCTGAGGCCACCCTGCGCGCGACCCGGCGGGAGCGTTGGCCGGTGCCCACGGTGGGCGTCGCCGTGGAAGCGGATGGCCCCGGCGGACGCAGTGCCTTTCTTCGCGGTGCACTCGGCCTGGAGCTGTCCCTGCCCGGCCTGGGAAGGGGCGAGACGGTGCGCGCGGGCGCCAACCTGGAGCTGGCCCGCGCCCGCGAGAACGAGGCCCTCCTGTCCCGACAGTCGGAGCTCGTCGCCGCCCACGCGCGGCTGGCCGCGGCGCTCGCGGGGTGGCGGCGCTACGTGGCGGAGATCCTTCCGGACGTGGAGAGGACGGAGCGGATGGCCCTGGAGGGCTATCGCGCGGGCCGCAGTCCCCGGGTGGCGCTCAACGCCGCGCTCCAGGTGGCTTCGGACACGCGCACCCGCGCCATCGAGGCCGCCTTCGCCGCGCAGGTCGCCTTCGCCGATCTCGAACTCGCCGCCGGAGTCCCCCTCGATGAATCCTAGAGTCGCATGGCTGGCGTCGCTCCTCGCCTCCGTGACGGCCTGTCAGCGCACGCCGTCCGAGCGGGCCGCCGCGCCCCCGCCGCGCGTCCGCGTGGCCGTCGTCGCTCCGGGGACGGCGCAAGGGGGGCTGTCGCTCACCGGCCTGCTGGCGGCGCCTCCGGGGCGGGAGGTCCGGCTCTCGCCCCTCGTTCCCGGCCGGCTGACGCTGCTGCGGGTGGCGGAGGGGGACCGCGTGCGCGCGGGCGAGGTGCTGGCCCAGGTGGACACCGGCCCCGCGACCGCCGAACTCCAGCAGGCGGAAGCCACGCTGCGCGAAGCCACGGCGGCGGTGGAGGCCGCGCGTGAGAAGCGCGCCCGCACGGACGTCCTGGTCTCGCACGGCGTCGCGGCCCGGCAGGACTCCGAACAGGACCGCAGCGCGGAGGCCGCCGCGCAGGCCACTGAAGCGCGGGCCCGCAGCGCCCTGGACCTGGCCCGGCGCGGGGTGGGGCGCACGTCGCTCCAGGCGCCCTTCGACGGGGTCGTCACGGCGGTCTGGTTCCGTCAGGGAGAGGTGGTGGACGGGGCCAATCCCGCCGTGCTCCAGGTCTCCGCGCCGGATCCGCTGGAGCTGCGGGCGTTCGTGCCCGCGCAGGACGCCGCCGCCCTCCAGGCCGGTCAGCGCGCGGTCCTCTCCGTCGACGGTCCGCCGGGCACCCACGAGGGCGAGCTCGCCGCCGTCTCTCCGTCCGTCGATGCGCAGAACGGTGGGGTGCTGGTCCGCCTGCGCTTCGCCAACCCGGAAGGCGCGCTGCGCCTGGGCACCAGCGCCCGGGCCCGCGTCCTCCTGGCGGCGCGGGGCGGCACGCTGACCGTTCCCTCCTCCGCGTTGCTTCCCCTGGAGGACGGAGGGCTCGCGGTCGCGCGGGTGGAGGACGGGCGGGTCCACACCGTCCCGGTGCGCGTGAGGTCGGAGCAGGACGGCCAGGCTGTCATCGAGGGGGCGCTCGAAGCGGGTGCGACCATCGTCGTGGAAGGGGGCTATTCGTTGCCGGACGATGCCGGGGTGGAGGTCGTGCGGTGACCTGGCTGGCGATGTTGCGGCGCAATGCCGCCGGGGTGTCGGCGTTGATCGCGGCGCTGACCCTGGCCGGGGTGTTCAGCGCGACGCGGCTCGCCGCCGGGCTCTACCCGGAGGTGTCGTTTCCGCGCATCGTCGTCGCCGCGACGCTCAGCGGCGCCAGCGCGCGGTCGATGCAGGTCGCGGTGACCCGTCCGGTGGAGGAGGCGCTGTCCACCGTCATCGGGGTGAGGCAGGTGCGCTCCCGGACGATCCGCGCCGCCTCCGAGGTCTCCCTCTGGTTCGACACGCAGGCCGACATGGACCAGGCCCTGGGGCTCGTCAACGCGCGGCTCGCGGAGGTGCAGTCGGGGTTGCCGCCACAGACGCAGCTCACCGCCGAAAGGCTCACGCCTTCGTCCTTTCCCATCCAGACCCTGGCCGTGACGGGGACGGCGGATCCGGCGCGGCTGCGCGACTTCGCCCTCCAGGTGTTGCGGCCCCGGCTCGCGGGCCTCGCGGGCGTGGGTCGCGTGGACGTGGTCGGTGGCGACGTGCGGGAGCTGATCATCGCCGTCGACGCGCAGCGCCTGGAGCAGGCGAAGCTGGAGCTGTCCACGCTCGGCGCGGCGGTGGGTAGCGCGCTCCAACTGGAGGCCGCGGGCCGCGTGGACGTGCACTACCAGCAGACGCTGGTGGTGGTGCAGGGCCCGGTGGAGGCCCCGGAGCGGCTGGCTGGACTGGTGGTGGGCGGCACGCCCGACGCGCCCGTGCACCTGGGGGATGTGGCGCGCATCGAGGAGGGGCACGCGGACCGGCTCTCGCTCACGTACGCGAACGGCCGGCCCGCGGCGCTCGTCAACGTCGGGCGCAGGCCGCGGGCGGACGCGGTGACGCTGGCGCGGGACATCGAGGCGGAGCTGGAGCGGGTGCGGGCCCGTCTGCCTCCAGGCATCGTCGTGGAGACCTCGTACGATCAGGCGGGACTCATCGCCCGTTCGGTGGCGCACGTGCGCGATGAGGTCATCCTCGGCGGGCTGCTCACGCTCCTGGTGGTGGGCCTCTTCCTGCGCTCCTGGAGGGCCATGGCCGCCGCGTCGGTGGTGCTTCCGGCCGCGCTGGCGATGACGTTCGGCGCGCTCTGGCTCACGGGCGGGACGCTCAACCTCATGTCGCTGGGCGGACTGGCGGTCGCCATCGGCCTGGTGGTGGATGACGCGGTCGTGGTGGTGGAGGCGGTGTACCGCCGGGTGTCGGAAGGCATGGAGCGCTGGACGGCGACCGGGGAGGCGCTGGGGGAGATCGCCTGGCCCGTCACCAACTCCACGCTCACCACGGTGGTCGTCTTCGCGCCGCTGTCGCTGTTGCCCGGCGTGTCGGGCCAGTTCTTCTCCGCGCTCGCGTTCACGCTCTGCGCCGCCGTGCTGGCCTCGCTGGTGCTGGCCCTCACGCTGACCCCGCTGCTGTGCGGGGCGTTGCTCGTCCCCGGCGTCCACGCCCCGGCGCCCGAAGTGCCGGAGCGCTGGCGTGGGCTGTGGAGCCAGCGGCCCGGGAGCGTCGTCCTGGGCGTGGGGCTCCTCACCGCCGTGCTGGCGGCCCTGGCAACAGGGGTGGGCACCGGCTTTCTTCCGGAGTTGGACGAGGGCGCCTTCGTGGTGGACTACTTCGCGCCCACCGGCACTTCGGTGGCGGAAGCGGACCGGCTGGGGCGCGCGTTGGAAGCGGTGGTCGCCGGGGTTCCGGACGTCGTGGGCACCAGTCGTCGCCTGGGCGCGGAGCTGGGGCCTCCCGCGGCGACGGAGTCCTCCCGGGGCGACGTGACGGTGACGCTCGCCCCCGGGCGCACGCGCTCCGGACCGGAGGTCATCGACGAGACCCGCACCCGCGCGGAAGCCGCGCTCCCCGGCGTCCGGCTGGAGTTCGTCGAGCTGCTCCAGGACGTGCTCTCCGACCTGGAGGGCGCGCCGGACCCGATCGAGGTGAAGCTGCTGGGGCAGGATGTCCAGGTGCTGCGGGAATACGCCCCGAGCGTGGCCGAGGCCCTGCAAGACGTTCCGGGGCTGGCGGACCTGTTCGACGGCGTCGCGGGTTGCACGCCCGAAACCCACCTGGACGTGGACCTGGTGGAGGCGGGGCGGTGGGGCTTCACGGCCCGGGACGTGGCGACGCAGGTGCGCACCGCCCTGCTGGGGGAGGTCGTCGGGGCCATTCCCCGAGAGGGGCGGCCAGTGGACGTGCGCGTGCGGCTGCGCGACGCGGAGCGCCTGGACGCGGGGGTGCTCGAACGGCTGCGATTGCGGAGCGCCGCGGGGGTTTCCGTCCCGGTGACGCAGGTGGCGCGCCTGCGCCGCGAGTGCCAGCCGGCGGAGCTGGCCTCCGACAACCTGCGTCCGCTGGTCGCGGTGACGGGACGACTGGAGGGCAGGGACCTGGGCGGCGTGGCGGCGGACGTCGAGGCCCGGCTCGCGAAGCTGCGGCCTCCCGACGGCGTGGAGCTGCGACTGGGGGGCCAACACACAAGCCAGCGCGAGTCCTTCCAGGCGATGGTGCTCGTGCTGCTGCTGGCCACCCTGGGCGTCTTCCTGGTGCTGACGTTCCATTTCCGGGGCGTCGTGCTCCCGCTGCTCATCCTGGGCGCGGTTCCGGTGGCCCTGGCGGCGGGCACCGCGTGTCTGCGCGTCACGGGCACCCCGCTCAACGTCTCCTCGCTGATGGGCTGCATCCTGCTCGTGGGCCTCGTGGTGAAGAACGGCATCCTGTTGCTCGACCGGGCCGAGGCGGGCCGGGCGGAAGGATTGGGCCCGGCGGAGGCCATCAGCCGGGCCATGGCCTTGCGCCTGCGGCCCATCCTGATGACGACGCTGGCGACCCTGCTGGGGCTCGTGCCGCTCGCGCTCGGGCTGGGGGAGGGGGGTGAGCTGCAACGCCCGCTGGCAATCACCGTGCTGGGGGGCCTGGCCCTCTCCACCCTGCTGGTGCTCTTGGGGCTGCCCGCCGCGTATGTGTGGGTTCATCGTTCGCGGGAGGCCGTCTGAAGATGAAGCCGCGCGGAGCGATGTCTGTTTTCAGATGAGAAGATGTCTCATTTGAGTGTCAGCAGCGTGCCCGCGACGATGAGGGCCACGCCCAGCCCCAGTCGCCAGGACATGGGCTCCTTGAGGATGAGCACCGCGAACGTCACGGTGAGGGCCAGGCTGAGCTTGTCGATGGGCGCCACGCGGGAAGCCGGGCCCAGCTGCAGCGCCCGGAAGTAGGCCAGCCACGACAGGCCGGTCGCGATGCCGGACAGCGCGAGGAACAGCAGCGTCTTGCGGCTGAGCGTGGGCAGGGCATGTTGTTCGCCACGCGCCAGCACGATGCTCCAGGCGAAGACGAGCACCACCACGGTGCGCAGCGCGGTGGCGAGCGTGGACGGAACGCCTTCCACGCCCACCTTCGCGAGTACGGCGGTCAATGCCGCGAACACCGCCGACAGCAGGGCATACATCCACCACGTCATCGCTCGACTCCCGTCATGAAGAGGCTGCCATGCCTGTCCGCCTTGACGCAGGCGAGCGTGCAATGATGTGTCAGCCTTCCTCCCAGACTCGCCGTGGCGCCGCGAAGGCCTTACGCTCCACCGCTTCCGGAGGAGGAGCCATCCTCTCATTGTTGAACACCTCAGGGCGCACCGGGCCCAGGCGTCCACCGCGCGACACCTTCCGCCGCGCCGCCGGCATCCATCTCCGTCCCGCGTCCCGGTGGGCGTCGGATGCCATGCACACGCTCCGGCCCGTCCTGGCGGGTGATTGCACGAGACCCGGGATGCGCGCGATATCCGGGACTTTGTGACGCTGGGGGGCGCCGTGCTCAAATTCAAACCTGAACCCGAACCCGAACCCGAACCTGAAGCCTGGCTGCCGCTCGCGGGCGATGCCGAACGCCACGCATTGGATCACCCGTGGCCCTCACCGGAACAGGGCAGCGTGCGCTTCGTCGTCGACGACGCCTTCTTCCGCCTGGAGCACGACGCCCGGCTGCTGCTCTACCGCGACCTGTCGGAGCGGATGCTCAAGGTCTTCCGCGAGCTCACGCCCCCGGGGGGCTGGCTCTACGCGTTGGATCCGCAGCACCCCTGCTACCGCTTCCACCCGCACGTCCCCTTCGAGGTGGGCGCGACGCTCCAGGAGTGGACCGGCCTCTACACGCGCGAGCACATGGAGTGGGTGGAGCGGGGCATCCATCCCCCGCCCTTCGAAGCGCGCTGGGCCATGGACGTCCACCCGGCGGGGGACCCGGAGCACCTGTTCGCGCCACCGGACTTCCACTTCGTCTTCGCCGCGCGCTACCGCGTGGGCAACTTCGACGGCCTGGAAGCGCCAGGCCGGGGGCCCATCGAGACGGAGACCTACGAGCTGCTGGGACAGCGCCTCATCGCCGCCGTGGACCGCGACCCCCCGGAGCTGTTCCGGCGGGCCCGCAGGTTGGAGTCCGACGAATGACGCGGGACTTCAGACGGGGCGCGGCGTGACGACGCGCGAAGGGGGCTCCCCCTCGTAGTAGAGGCTGGCGTGCCCCTCGCGGTAGACGACCAGCACGCGGTCATTCTCTTGCAGCAGCCCCGAGGTCTTCTGGGTGACCTTGCGAACCAGGGCGTCGAGCTGCGCCGGACCTGTTTTGCTTCCGGCCCGGACCGTGACGACAGGCATGCGGTGTCCCGCTCCTAATGACCTCTCCCGAGACGAACGCCGGCAGGGGCCGACGCCTCACCCGTCCGGAGGGTGCGGCGAGTCATAGCGAACGGAACACTTCGTTGACAAGTGCGCGCTGCCATGGGGGAAAGAGACCCCATGCTCCGCAACGTCCGTGTATTGCTGGTTATTTCGCTTGCCCTGGCTTCCACCGCGCACGCGCAGTCGCGCAAACCGGACGCGCTGTACCACGAGTCCCCCACGCCGGCGTACCTGCCGCGGGGCGTGTACCTGGGCACGCAGTTGAGCAACGGCGCTGTCATCCCGCACCTGCACCTGCAGTGGCAGTTCACCTTCTTCCAGGAGCGCAAGGACGCGTGGGCCGTCATCCTGGAGGGCGGGGTGGGCTGGGCGGCGTCCCTGCCCGACACGGCGGTGGAGGGGTACATCCTTCCGGTGAACTCCTACTACGAGCACACCGCGCAAATCGGCGTCGCCTACCGCAACCACCTGCCGGGCCAGGCGCACTGGGGCTTCCAGGTGTCGGGCGGTCCCGTCTTCTATGGCGCCCACTTCGGCACCCAGCCCCCGGACCGGCGCACCGCCGGCATCGTCCAGGGCCGCGTCCAGATTGGCTACCAGTTGAGTGACGTGGGCGTGGGGCTCGCCGTGGGATACTCCGAGCCCTTCGGCCTCAAGAAGCGCAGTCTCGCCCGTAACTTCGTGGGTGGCGTGAGCCTCGGATTTTTCGCGGATTGGCGGTAAAGGCGCGGTACACTGGAAGCACGAGAGCGGAACGGCCTCCCGGTGCGGGTGCCCGAGCGCCGCCAACCCCTCATGGCCGAGCTTCTCAGCGCCCACGTCACGCGTTACCTGCGCAACCGCGATGAGTTCGAGCGGGGCCTGCCCCCGGGCCTCCTGCTCTTCATGCCCGCCCTGGGCACGGTCACCCCGTCCGAGCTGGAGGACTACCCGCTGCGGACGGTGACCAACGCCGGGCCGCCGACGCTCGGCCAGGACGAACCCGTCGTCTTTCCCCTGCTCAAGTCGACGGGCAACGCCTTTGGCCGGGGCATCACCGTGGGGCGCACCGGCAACAACGACGTCGTGCTGGATGACGGGAGTGTGTCCCGATTTCACGCGTGGTTTGCGCGGGACGCGGGGGAAGCGGGTTTTCTCCTGACGGATGCGGGGTCGAAGAACGGCTCGTACGTCATGGGGGAGCGGCTGTTGGCGCGCAAACCGACGCCGGTGGGGGACGGGATGCGGCTGCGCTTCGGTCAGGTGGAGGTCAGCTTCTACACGCCGGGGGCTTTCGCGCGGCTGTTGGCGAAGCGGCTGCAGTCCTGAAGCCTTGCCACGTCTTCGGCGGCCTGCGTAACGTGCGAAGTCACCCTCTAGGCACGGATGGGAGCGTTCGCGGTGGCCTTGACCACAGAAGCCTTCGGGCTGACCGATGTAGGCCGGAAACGGCAGCACAACGAAGACGCGATGATGGTGGACGCGTCGCTCGGCCTGTTCATGGTCGCCGATGGCATGGGCGGACACGCCGCGGGTGAGGTCGCCAGCGCGCGGGCCACGGAGGTCGTCAAGCAGCACATCGCGGCCAACCGGCACCTGCTGAAGGACCTGGCCAACAACCCCACGGCGGACAGCCGTTCCGCGGCGGCGGCGTTGGTGGAGGTGGCCGTGCAGCGGGCGTGCGCGGACATCTACCGCGCGGCGATGACGGACGCCTCCAAGCGCGGCATGGGCACGACGTTCGTGTGCCTGGCGGTGGGCGGTAACAAGGGCGTCATCGGCCACGTGGGCGACAGCCGCGTGTACCTGGTGCGTCACAGCCAGTGCCACCGGCTCACCGAGGACCACACGCTGGTCGCCGCGCAGTTGAAGGCCGGCACCATCACCAAGGAGCAGGCGGCCACGTCGCAGTACCGCAACGTGATCACCCGCGCGGTGGGCATCCAGGAGTCGGTCCAGGTCGACACGCTCATCGTGGACCTGATGCCCGGCGACGTGTTCCTGCTCTGTTCGGACGGTCTGCACGGCTACATGGAGGATGAGGAGCTCCTCCCGCTGGTGGCCAACCTCCAGCCCGGCGACATGCCGCGCAAGCTGGTGGAGATGGCCAACGAGCGCGGTGGCAAGGACAACATCACCGCGGTGGTGGTGAAGGTCGCCGGCGACAGCGCGGCCCTGGCCAGCGAGGAGACGAGCGAGGCGCAGTCGCGCATGGAGGCGCTGCGGAAGATCCCGCTCTTCCGGCACCTCACGTACAAGGAGCAGACGGCGGTGCTGTCCATCGCCACGACGCGGACCTACCCGGCGGGTCGGGAGATCGTCGTGGAGGGGCAGCCGGGCGAGGAGCTCTTCGTCGTCATCCGGGGCCGGGTGGCCATCGAGAAGAACGGCGTGGAGATCGCGGAGCTGCGCTCGGGAGGCCACTTCGGAGAGATGGGCCTCATCGACAACGCGCCCCGGTCCGCCACGGTGCGCGCGACGGAGCCCACGCGGACGATGGTGATTGCCCGTTCGGACCTGATGGGGCTGATGAAGCGCGAGGCCATCCTCGCGGTGAAGATGCTCTGGAGCTTCGTGCAGGTGCTGAGCGACCGCCTGCGGGCGACCAACTCCGAGCTGAGCGAAGCGCGGCAGGAGCTGGCCGTGGCGCAGGCCATCCAGCCTTTCGCGGAGGACTGACGCGGGAACGCTTCCGGGGCGCCGGACGTCCTGGACAGGACGCTCCGGAATTTCCCGGGGGAAACCGTCGTTGGGGGGCCGGCCGTGGGGTAGGTTCCTGGCCGCGTACGCATGCGCAAATGGGTCTTCATCGGGGTGGCCACGGTGCTGGTGGCCCTCGCCGCCATGGTGTTGGGACCCCGGTGGGGGGCTCCCGCCGCGCGCCCCGGGTCGCCCGTCTCCGCCAGTTCGATGCGCCAGGGGCTGCCCGCGTTCAACGCGGTGGCGGTGTCGTCGGGCGCACAGGAGGGGCTGACGCTCACCGGGCGCGTGCTGGACGGCGGTGGCCGGCCGGTGGCGGACGCGGAGGTGTCGCTCGCGGCGTCGGCGGAGCGGACGGTGGCGGACGTGCGGTGCGACGAGTGTGGCCTGGCGCTGCTGGCCTGCACCGCGCATGAGACGGCGCTGCACACGCGGGCCTTCTTCGAGCAGCAGCAGGGCTTCCTCACGCCGCGCGCCACGGTGCGCACGGACGGGCAGGGGAAGTTCCGCTTCGAGCACCTGGTGGGCGTTTCCTTCTCCGTCTGGGCTCGCGCGGACGGGCTGGGCGTGGCGCTCAAGAACCGGGCGGCGCCGGGCGAGTCCGTGGACCTGTACCTGCCGGCCCTGCGGAGCATCTCCGGCACGGTGGTGGATGACTCCGGCCAGCCGAGGCCCGGGGCGCGCGTGCGAGCGGTGTCGCGCAAGGTGCCGCTGCCCTTCGAGGTGGTGGCGGGCGCGGGAGGCGCGTTCCTGCTGACGGGCCTGGGTGAAGGGCCCTTCTACGTGCTCGCGGACGCGGAGGGCTTCCAGCCCGCGGTGGCGCAGCAGGTGGAGGCCGACTCGCAGCCCTTGCGGCTGAAGCTGACGCCGTCGCGCACGCTGGAGGTGCGCGTCACGCGCGAGGGCGCTCCCGCCGCGGCGACGGTGCGGCTGCGCGGCGACCACCTGACGCGCGAGGCGCACACCGAAGCGCAGGGCGCGCCGGTGCGCTTCAACGGCCTGTATCCGGACGAGGTGGTGGTGACGGCGGAGGCGCCGGGCTTCGGGTCCGCGCCCCAGACGCTCACGCTGTCCAAGCGGGTGACGCAGGTGACGCTGGAGCTGGAGGCCGCGGGCCGGCTGCTCGTCACGGTGGTGGACGAGGAGGGCCAGCCGGTGCCGAACCCGCAGCTGCTGCTGCGCACGGTGGCGGGCGATCTGATCCGCCGGGACGCGGTGCCCACCGGGGCGCTCGCGGAGCTGGGGCCGCTGGCGCCGGGCGAGTACGTGCTGGAGGGCCAGGCGGAGGGCTTCAAGACGGCGCAGCTTCCCGCGCGGGTGGCGCAGGGGGAGACGGCGCTGGAGCTGGAGCTGGCGAAGGCCACGCTGATCACCGGGCAGGTCATCGACGAGTACGGTCGGCCCGCGTCGAACGTGTCCATCCTGGTGCAGCCCACCGGGGAGACGACGAACGCGGACAACGACGGCCACTTCGCCGCGCAGGTGCCCATGCCGGGGCTCTACACGCTGCACGCGCACCACTCCGAATGGGGTGGCGGCAGCGTGCAGGCGACGGCGCCCGCGACGGACGTGACGCTGTCGCTGGAGGCGAAGGCGGGCGCGGACGTGACGGTGTCCAGCGGTGGCCGGCGGGTGGAGGGCGCGGACGTGGCGATGTGGGCGGATCCGGAGAACTTCTTCCGCAGCGACCGGCCCTCCGGCCCGGACGGCGTGGTGCCCATGCGCGGGCTGCCGCCGGGCACGTACAAGCTGTTCGCGTCCCACCCGGAGTACCTGTCGTCGGATCCGGCCACCGTGACGGTGCAGGACGGAGCCACGCAGCAGGTGGCGGTGGAGCTGGAGCCGGGCGCGGCCCTGACAGGCGACGTGGTGGACGAGGACGGCCAGCCGGTGGTGGGCGCGAACCTGAATGTCATGCCGCGCATGGCGGAGCCGGTGCAGACGGATTCGGGCGGGCACTTCGAGTTCCGCGCGCTGCGGCCGGACCGCACGTACCTGGTGGACGCGCGCCACGCGGGCTACGAGCCCCTGGAGCGGACGCAGGGCAAGCCGGGCGGGCCCCCGCTGCAGGTGAAGATGCGCAAGCGCACGACGTTCCGGGGCCGCGTGATGGACGACGCGGGCCAGCCGGTGCGCCGCTTCCGGGTGGATGATCACGACGTGAACAGCCCGGACGGGCGCTTCGAACTGCCGCTGTCCACGGCGGGAGACCGTCTCATCGTCGCGGTGGACGCGCCGGGCTACGAGCCCCAGGTGGTGGACCGCCCGTCGAAGACGGCGGACATGGGCGACGTGGTGTTGACGAAGGCGCCGTCGGTGTCCGGCATGGTGCGGGACGCGTCGGGTGGGGCGGTGCCGGACGCGGTGGTGACGTGCGACGTGTGTGACGGATCGGTGCTGTCGGGGCCGGACGGCGCCTTCACGCTGGCGAGCCCCCCGTTCGTGCCGCGCTTCACGGTGTCCGCGCGCAAGGGCAAGGTGAGTGGCACGCAGGAGGTGCCGCGCGGGAACACGACGCCGGTGCAGCTCACACTCAAGCCCGCGACGCGCCTGACGGGCCGGGTGTACCTGGCGGACGGACGTCCCGCGGCGGGCTCGCAGGTGGAGGGGCTCAACGCGGATCGCAGCGAGACGGTGTCGCTGATCACCGGCGCGGATGGCCGCTACAGCACGGACCTGTCGCCGGGCAGCTACCGCTTCGTGGTGGGCAGCGGGCGCGGCGGCACGGGCGAGCCGGCGGTGGTGGTGCAGGTGGCCGGTACGGAGATGACGCTGGACCTGGGGCCGGTGCCGGGCACGACGTCGCTGACGGTGCTGCTCCAGCCGGAGCGGGGCAAGGCGCTGTGGGTGGTCCCGGGCGAGGTAGGGCAGGTGGGCAACCCGCCCGTGGAGCTGTTGCGCTCGCGCTTCGCGCAGCTCATCTACCAGCCGATGAGCGAGCGGGTGGTGGTGCCGGGCCTGTCGCCGGGCCGGTACACGCTGGTGTGGGGCTTCTTCCACTCGGAGATGCCCGGGGCGGGCCCCCTGGTGCGCACGGTGGACGTGCCCTCGCAGGGCGACGTGTCCCTGCGGTAGTCGTGTTGCGACGGGGCGCCCTGGCGCGTAATGAAGCCGCATGGACGCATCGGCATTGAAGGGCCGCCGGGTCATCGTCGGCGTGGGCGGCGGCATCGCGGCGTACAAGGCCTGTGAGCTGGTGCGGGAATTGGGGCGCGCGGGCGCGGAGGTGCGGGTGGCCATGACGGAGGCCGCGCGCCAGTTCGTCACCCCGCTCACCTTCCAGGCGCTGTGCGGGCACCCGGTGCTGACGGACTACTTCGACCCTGCGCAGGAGGGGAACTTCGGCCACCTGGACCTCGCCCGCTGGGGCGATGCGTTCGTGGTGGCGCCCGCGACGGCGGACCTGATGGCGAAGATCCGAGCGGGCCTCGGTGGGGATGCGGTGACGACGTCGCTGCTCGCCTTCAAGGGGCCGGTGGTGCTGGCGCCCGCGATGAACGTGGCCATGTGGGAGAACGCCCGGACGCAGGAGAACGTGGCGTCGCTGCTGGCGGATGCGCGCTTCACGGGCGTGGGCCCGGGGGCGGGGATGCTGGCATGCGGCGACGTGGGCTCGGGGCGACTGGCGGACGTGGGCGCCATCGTGTCCGCCGTGGCGGCGCGGCTGGGCGGAGGGCCGTTGCAAGGCCAGCACGTGCTGGTGACGGCGGGCCCCACGCGCGAGTTCCTGGATCCGGTGCGGTTCATCTCCAATCCGTCCACCGGGAAGATGGGCATGGCGCTGGCGCACGAGGCGCGCGCGCTGGGCGCGACGGTGACGGTGGTGCTGGGGCCGGTGGGCCCGGTGGACCGCACGGGCCTGGAGGTGGTGGACGTGGTGAGCGCGGAGGACATGGCGCGCGAGGTGTTGTCGCGGGTGGACTCCGCGGATGCATTCATCGCCACGGCGGCGGTGAGCGACTGGCGTCCGGAGGTGCGGGCCCCCCAGAAGGTGAAGAAGGGCGAGAGCCCGGAGTCCCTGCGGTTGGTGCGCACGCCGGACGTGTTGCTGGAGGCGTCGCGCCAGGTGGCGGGCAGGGCGAAGCGCCCGGTGCTGGTGGGCTTCGCGGCGGAGACGGAGCGGGTGGTGGAGCACGCGCGCGAGAAGCTGGAGCGCAAGGGCCTGGACGCCATCGTCGCCAACGACGTCACCGCGACCGGGGCGGGGTTCGGCACGGACACGAACCGGGTGACGGTGATTGCCCGCACCGGGCCGGACCGCGTGCTGGAGGGCAGCAAGCGCGCGGTGGCCGGCGAAATCCTGGCGCTGTTGCTCGTGGCCCCGCGCGGCTGAGCGGGGCCAGGGAGCGCGGACGTCACTTCGTCGGCAGCTCGACTTCGCGCCCCTGCTGGAGGTCGAGCAGGCCGGTGGTGGTGGCGCCTCCACAGTGCTGGCGGATCTTTTCGCCAATCTGCTCCACCAGCCGCAGCAGCTCCTCCGTCTTCACCGCGGAGGAGGGCGCTTCCGCGAACAGGATGATGTCCCGCGAGGTCGTCTCCACCTTCGCGAAGTCACAATCCCGGAAGTTCCACCGGCGGGTGAGGACGCGCGCGTCGTCCGCGTAGACGACCTCGCCGGGGCTGGTGGCTTCGGGCTCCGGGCTGCCAATGCCGGTGAAGGACTCGTTGCCCGGTGACAGGCGCAGGCGCAGGTCGCCCTGGAGGCGGCCAAGGTCATAGCCGCCGACGGGAAGCAGGAAGAAGAGCTCCTGCAGCAGGTAGGCGTTGACGGCCCGGCTGATCCACGGGACCGGGTGGCCATTCACCACGCGTCGCAGCAGGGCTTCCGCGCTGGGGCGGAACTTCTTCGGGTTGACGCCGAAGCGCTGGTAGGCGTCCTGCCAGGCGAGGATTCGCGTGTCCGCCGCCAGGGCTGCGAGGTCGGGGATCCGGGTGCGGAAATCCGACTCAGCAGCACGGATTTCAGCCTCCAGCCCTTCTGGTGGGTTGCCCGTGTTGTCCATTCCCCGCACCGCCACGAAGCTGATGCGGAGTTCGGGAAAACGCTGGGCCATCTCCTCGGAAACACTCAGGTGCATGGGCTTCTCCTGAAAAAAAGGCTGCTGCGTATCACCTCCGCACGCCCGACGGCCAGGGTTGGCGTGCAGTGCGTCAAAGCCAGACGCTGTCGGTTGCAACGGCCCGGTGATGTCAGAGGTCATTGTTACGGTGGCTCAATGACCAGATAGTGCCCGCGCCTTTTCCAAACCGTGGGTTTTGTTTTCCGAGCCGCTGTTGGACTGGGGGCGAGGGCCATGGGGGCCGGCCTCGCCTTGTCGTTTCAACAGGAATTGTTTTTTCCATCATGACGACCGAACCGCGCCAGACAGAAGGCATCGCGCCGAGCCCGGGGCTTGTCATGCCCAGGGGCAAGGAGGTCCGTGAGCTGCGGGAGTACCTCGTGGCCCAGGGACATGAGGAGCAGCTCACCGGGTTGGGTGTGCCTCGGCCTGCCCGCGCAATCCTGGAGGTCCTTGAAACCTGGGCGCTCATCCTTGGCGCCTGGGCCCTGTGTCTACATGTTTCATGGTTCCTGCTGCCGGTGGCCCTGGTGCTGGTGGGCTCGCGCCAGCGTGCGTTGGGGAACCGGCTGCATGATGCGGCTCACGGAAACATGTTGAAGGGAAGGGTGCTGAATCAGCGTGTCGCGGCGCTGGTGTGTGGCCTTCCGCTGTTCGAGGATTTCGAGACATACCGGAACGCGCACCTGCGACATCACGCGTATCTGGGGCACGCGGAGAAGGACCCTGACTATCTGTCGGTGCCCGAGGCCCCGGCGGGGCGTGTGCACAGCGCCTGGAGCCTTTACGTCTTCTTCGTGAAGGATGCGAGGCTTTGGCGGGACTCCGTCCTGGCGACGCTGTTCCGGGCGCCGGTGGCGCACCGGTGGCGGGTGCTGGCGTGGTGGACGGGGGTGCTGGGCGCGTTCGGGTTGCTGTTCGGCTGGGGCGCGGCCCTGTCCTTCGCGGGACTGTGGTTGCTGTCCAAGATGACCGCGTATCACCTGATCAAAATCTTCGCGGAGATCTCCGACCACATCGGGCTCGAGGCCGGGACGGTGCTCGGCTACACGCGCAACCACCCCAGCAACTGGGTGTCGTTCTTCCTGCATCCGCACCACGACAACTACCACGTCACGCATCACCTCTTTCCCCGCATCCCGCTAGCGAACCTGCCGCGCATGCACCAGCTCCTCCTGCCCGTGTCGCAGTACGCGGAGGCGCACCACTGTGAGCGCTACTTCCGCGGGCCGCGCTCGCTGGTGAAGAGCTGGCTCCACTTCCAGACCGAGCGCGCGCCGCTCGACGTCGAGCCTTCGTGATGCCCTCCACCTTGTTGGACACGCAGCGGTTGATCTCCACCGGAGCCCTGGCCCCCCTGTGGGAGGGGCTCCAGGCGGCCCGCCCGTATGGGCCCAGCCAGCAGTGGGTGCTGGACAGTCCCTACCTGCGCCCGACGGCGCTCGCGGGGCTGTCGCTGGGCTCGCTGGAGGAGCCGGTGCGCCCAGGCTCCCTCTTCACGCACCGCTCGCTGTCGCTCAACCGGCTGCTCTTCAACGCGTACGAGCAGAACAACCTCTACCTGCCGGTGGCGGCCTTCACAGAGGCGGAGCACCGGGCGTTCCACGACTTCTACGATCCGAGCTTCATGGCGGCGAACGCGATGCTCCGTCCGGCGCTGGAGCGCACCTGCTTCGAGTTCCTCTCCGAAGACATCAGCGTGGACGGTCCATGGACGCTTTCGCACCTGGAGGAGTACTGCCAGGAGCTGCTGACGCGCTACGAGGCCGCGCCCAGCGAGGTGTGCCGCCGGGTGGAGGCCTCCGCCGCGCCGGACCTGGCGGCGAAGCTCTTCATCCTCCAGGTGGCCCCGGACTTCCTGTCGGAGGCGTCGCAGATGGCGCGGGCGCTGCCGGGCAACTTCGGTCCGGCGCATTCGGAGTTGATGAAGATCTTCATCGACGAGTTCGGGTACGGGGTGCACCCGCACAAGCACTCGACGCTGTTCGAGCGGCTGCTGGAGTCGCTGGGCCTGAGCAGCGGGGTTCACGCGTACTACCACTGGTACCTGCCCAGCTCGCTGCTGATGACCAGCTACTTCCACTGGGTCACCAGCCACAAGCCGCGCTGGTTCGAGTACGTGGGCGCGCTCTGGTGGATTGAAGCGGTGGTGCCGCACTTCAACCGCCAGTTCAGCAAGAGCCTCAAGAAGGTGTTCGGCCGGGAGGGCGTGGACACGCTCTACTTCGACGAGCACGTGGGCATCGACCTGCATCACCGGAGGATGGCGCTCGACAAGCTCATCCGGCCGCTGGTGCAGCGCTATGGCGAGGCCATCATCCCGGAGATGGTGCGCGGCATCGAGGCCAGCCGGCTCCTGGGAGATCTGGCGGAGCGGGACTACTTCGAGCAGCTCGACTTCTGCGAGGCGCTGCACACGGGCCGGGCGGTGCGTGCCACGGCGGTGGATGCATCCCTGGCCACGGCCCGGGCGGCGGGTTTCTTCCTGGAGCCGGACGTGCGCGACGAGGAGTCGCTGCTCGCGGTGACGGCGGGCACGGTGGAGGTGGATGCCGGCTACCTGAAGCCCCGGGTGCTCCGCGCGGGTGAGGCCGTCGTCGTGCCCGCCGGGCGCATGGTGGGGGCGCGCGTGGTGGGGGAGGGCGCCTCGCTGTGGGTGGGGCCGAGCCGGGAGGCGGGCTCGCGATGATGTTGGAACTGGAGGCGCGGCACTGGAGCCAGGTGCGCGTGGCGGACGAGCGCTACCTCTGCCTTCGTCTGGAAACGCGCTGGAGCGTCATCCTGGACCGCTGCAAGCACAAGGGCGGACCGCTCAGCAAGGGCACCTGGGACGAGGCGGCCCAGGGCATCCGCTGCCCGTGGCACGACCTCCTCAATTCGCCCCGGGATCTGGCGCGTCGGCAGGTGCCGTCGGTCCGCGTGGGGGCGGTGATCCGCTTCCTCGTGCCCGACCCTGACGCGTCCCCGGAAGACCCGGCGCGTCGCGCCCCGGTCGCTTCGTAAACCCTTCTCGCTCTTCACGGCGGACACGTCATGGCCCAGGTCATTCCCATTCCGCGCGCTCAGGTGGAGCCCTCTTTGGGGGCGGACGCCGAGGGCTTCCAGCCGCTCAGCCACGCGCAGCAGCGCATCTGGCTGATGGAGCAGCTCCACCCGGGCACGGCCTTCGCGAACCTGGGCGGGCTTCTGCTGGTGCGCGGGCCGGTGCGGTTGGACTTGCTGGCGCAGGCGCTGGAGCGCTTCGCCCGGAGCACGGAGGCCCTGCGGCTGGAGCTGCGCGTCGAGGCAGGGCAGGCCCGGCAGCGTCTGGGCAACGCGCCGTCGCCCCGCGTGGAGCAGGTGGACTTCTCCCAGGACGCGGACCCGAGCGCCGCCGCCGAGGCCTGGTGCATGGAGCGCGTGCGGACGCCGTTCGCGCTGCCGGGAGGGCCGCTGTACCGGCTGGCGGTGGTGAAGCTGGGGGACGGGCGCGGGGGCTACTTCGCCTGCGTGCACCATCTGGTGGGGGATGGGTTCTCCCTGGGGCTGCTGGTCCGGGCCGTGGGCCGCCACTACGCGGCGCTCGTGGCGGGTGGGGACGCGGAGTCGGAGTCGGAGCCGTCCTACCTGCGGTACGTGGCGCGGGAGCGGGACTACCTTGCGTCGGCTGAAAGCGAACAGCACCGCCGCCAGTGGCAGGAGCTGCTGGGGGGCCGGGAGGCGGGGGGGCTGCTGCGCGCGGTGGGCACGCCCTTCGACGACACGCGCGCCGTTCGCCACACCTTCTCGCTGGACGCGGAGCAGACGCGGGCGGTGGGCCGGGTGGCGCAGCACGCGGAGAGCACGGTGCCCCGGCTGTTCGCCGCGCTCACGGGCCTCTTCGTGTCCCGGCTGACGGGGCAGCGCGACACGTGCCTGGGGACGTTCGTCCACGGCCGCGCCGCGCGGGAGGACCTGCTCACCTTCGGGATGATGGTGGGCACCGTGCCGGTGCGCTTCGACGTGGACGGCGCTGCTTCCTTCGCGTCGCTCCTGCGCTCCGTGGGCGTGGCGCAACAGCGCTCGCTGCGGGGCCAGCGCTATCCGTTCGACCTGCTCGCGCAGCAGCTGCGCGCCGGGGGGCTGGAGGGGCCGCCCCTCTTCGACGTGCTCGTCTCCTTCCAGAACGGACGCTTCGACGCGCAGTTGGGCGGCCACCCGGTGGACGTCACCTGGCTCTTCAATGGGCATGAGGCGCATTCGCTCGCGGTGCACGTCAGCGACCGGCTGGGGCAGGGCCAGCTCACGGTGGACCTGGACTTCCGGCGGAGCGCCTTCCCCCCAGAGGGACCGGCCGCGCTGGCGGAGTCCTTCCGGCGACTGCTGGGCGAGGTGCTGGGCGAGGACGGCGCGCGCCCCGTGGGCCGGCTGTCCCTGGTGGGCCCGGCGCAGGCGGAGCAGCTCGCCGCGTGGAACCCGGAGCCCCGGCCGTTTCCGCGCGAGCGTTCCGTGGCCGCGCTGCTGGCGGAGCAGGCCGCGCGCGTGCCTGGAGCCGTGGCCGTGCGGGATGGGGACGTGGGTGTCACCTACGCGGAGCTGGAAGCGCGCTCGGCGCGGGTGGCGGCGGCGCTGAGCATCCGGGGCGTGGGGCCGGGTGCGGTGGTGGGGCTCCTGACGGACCGGACGGTGGAATTGCTCGTGGGCCTCAAGGGCATCCTGCTCGCGGGCGCCGCCTACCTGCCGCTGGATGGGCAGCAGCCCCGGGAGCGGCTGACGATGTTGCTGGAGGACGCGGGCGTGCGCCACGTCGTGGTGGACGCGGGGGGCGCGCGGACGCTGGACGGGCTGGCGGTGGAGGCGGTGTCCGTGGAGGGCACGGCGTCGGGCTCGGAGGCGTTCGTCGTGGGCACGGTGGTGCTTCCGGAGGCCCGACCCGAGGACGTGGCCTACGTGCTCTACACGTCGGGTTCGACGGGCCGCCCCAAGGGCGTGCAGGTGCCCCTCCGGGCGGTGAGCAACTTCCTCGCGGCGATGGTGGACGCGCTGCCGCTGGAGGGCGAGCGGCTGCGCTTCCTGTGCACCACGACGGCGACGTTCGACATCTTCGCGCTGGAGACCCTGCTGCCGCTGTGGCTGGGGCACGAGGTGGTGCTGGCCGACGAGGCGTCCCAGCGCGCACCGGAGCGGCTGGGGGCTCGCATCCAGGAGACGGGCTGCCACGTGGTGCAGCTCACGCCGTCGCGCCTCCAGTTGTTGCTGGAGGACCCCGTGGGGCGGGCCGCCCTGGCGGGGGTGCGGCTGTTGCTCGTGGGCGGCGAACCGCTGCCGGCGCACCTGCTGGCGCGCGCGCGGACGCTCACCTCCGCGCGCATCTTCAACCTGTACGGGCCCACGGAGACCACGGTCTGGTCGACGGTGAGCGAGGTGACGGACAAGGTCGCCGTGGACGTGGGGCGGCCGGTCCTCAACACCCAGGTGCTGGTGCTGGACGCGGCGGGGGAGCTGCTGCCTCCGGGCGTCGTGGGCGAGCTGTGCATCGCGGGCGAGGGGCTGGCCCGGGGCTACCTGGGGCGGCCGGAGCTGACGGCGGAGCGCTTCGTGTCGTCCGCGCTGGCGCGGGGCGGGCGGATGTACCGCACCGGCGACCGCGCCCGGTGGCTGCCTTCCGGCGAGCTGGAGCACCACGGGCGCGGCGATCTCCAGGTGAAGCTGCGCGGTCACCGCATCGAGCCCGGTGAAATCGAAGCGTGTCTGGTGACGTCGGGCCTGGCGTCGGCCGCGGCGGTGGTGGTGCGCATGGATGCGGTCGCGGGGCCGGTGCTCGCGGCGTTCTACGTGCCGCGCGAGCCTTCGCGTCCGCCGCGCGAGGTCCTGTCGCGGCTGCTTCCGGCCGCCCTGGTGCCGGCGCACTTCGTCCCGCTGACCGCGCTCCCCACGCTGCCCAGCGGCAAGGTGGACCGCAACGCGCTGGTGCTGAAGCCCGGACAGGGACTGGAGGACGCTCCGAGCGTCGCGCCCGCCACGCCGACCGAGGTCCAGCTGTTGCCGCTCTTCCAGCAGGTGCTGGGCGCGGAGGGCCTGGGCGTGACGGACTCCTTCCTTGAGCGGGGAGGGCACTCGCTGCTCGCGGTGCGGCTGGCGCACCGGGTGACGGAAGCGACGGGGCGTCGGGTGTCGTTGGTGGACGTGTTCCAGGCGCCCACGGTGCGTGCGCTCGCGGAGCGCGTGGACGCCGCGGCGCCGGCGTGGGCTCCGCTGCCCCAGGTCGCGGATGCCGGGCATTACCCCGTCCTGGCGGCGCAGGCACAGCTCTACGTGCTCCAGGCCCAGGCCGGCGCGGACGACCCGCGCTACCACATGACGGGCGCGCTGGCGCTGACGGGCGCTGTGGACGCGGGCCGGTTGGAGGAGGCGCTGGGTGCGCTGGTGCGGCGGCATGAGGCGTTCCGCACGTCCTTCGTGTGGGTGGATGGGGAGGTGCGGCAGCGCGTGGCCGCGTCGGTGCCCTTCCGGTTGGAGCGCCAGGTGTCCGGCGAGGACGTGCCTTCGCTGGCGCGCGCCTTCGCGCGACCGTTCGACCTCGCGACGGCGCCGCTGTTCCGGGCGGC
Source organism: Corallococcus sp. bb12-1 (assembly GCF_026626765.1). Taxonomy (NCBI): domain Bacteria; kingdom Pseudomonadati; phylum Myxococcota; class Myxococcia; order Myxococcales; family Myxococcaceae; genus Corallococcus; species Corallococcus sp. bb12-1. The sequence continues at coordinate 645,957 of NZ_JAPNJZ010000007.1, forward strand.
GCTGGTGGAGCGCGAGGCCGCACCCGCGCTGCTGCTCGTGGACCTGCACCACCTCATCTCCGACGCGGCGTCGGTGGAGGTCGTGCTCCGGGAGCTGGTGGCGCTTTACGCCGGAGCGTCCCTGCCGCCCCCGGGCCCCGGGCCCCGGGTCGCCGCCGCGTGGCAGCGGGAGCGTCTGGCGTCTCCGGAATCGAGCGCCCAGGCCGCGCACTGGCGGCGGGTGCTCACGCCGCCGCCCCCGCCGCTGGACCTCCCCTCCGACGGGCCGCGCACCCAGGCCGCCTCGCTGGAGGCCGATGCCCGGACCGTGGCGTTGTCCCCGGAGCTCACGGCGCGGCTGGGGGCGTTGTGCCAGCGCCAGGGGACCACGCTGTTCAACGGACTGCTGGCGGCCTTCGCGGTGCTGCTCTCACGCCATGGCGCCACCCGCGACGTGGCGGTGGGCGTGCCGGTGCTCGGCCGCGGACACCCGGAGCTGCGGGACGCGGTGGGCCTGTTCATGGACACGGTGGTGCTGCGCAACGCCGTCCGCGAGGAGGAGTCCGCCCTCGCGTTCCTGTCGCGAGTCTCCCGCACCTCGCAGGAGGCGCTCGCGAACCAGGAGCTGCCGTTCTCCCACGTCGCGGCGCAGGCCCAGGAGGGCGCCGGCACCGCGCGGGGGGCGCTGTTCGACGTGCTGTTCAGCCTGGAGGAGGAGGGCCCGGCGGTGCTGGACACCGGGTCGGGCCTGGGCCTGGAGCGGCTGGAGGCGCCCCTGCCCACGTCCAAGGTGGAGCTGACGCTCACGGCGCGGGTGACCGGGGGCGGACCCCTGCTGCTGGAGTGGAGCTTCCGCCGCGCCCTCTTCTCCGCCGCCCGCATCGAGCGGCTCGCTCGGCGCTACGTGTGCCTGCTGGAGGCGCTGGTGGAGCGTCCCCAGGCGGCCCTGCGCGAGCTGTCCCTGTTTCCTCCCGACGAGGACGCGCGGTTGCGCGCGGGCTTCAACGTCGCGCATCACGAGCACGCGTCGCACCGGACGGTGGGGGAGCTCTTCGCGGACCAGGCGGCACTCCACCCGGAGGCGCTGGCCGTGTGGCACGAAGGCCAGGGGCTGACGTACCGGGAGCTGGATGCGCGCAGCAACGTGCTGGCGCGGCTGCTGCGGGGGATGGGCGTCGGGCGCGAGGCGGTGGTGGCGGTGCTCTCGCGGCCGTGCGTGGAGATGGTGGTGGGCATCCTCGCGGTGGTGAAGGCGGGCGGCGCGTGGCTGCCCCTGGACCCCGCGCACCCGCCGGAGCGCACGGCGCTGTTGCTGAAGGACGCGGGCGCGCGCTGGCTGCTGGAGGACGAGGCGCACCCGGCCGTGCACTTCGAAGGGACGCGGTGCGTCCTGGGCAGGGTGGAGGCGGAGGGCGGGGACGACGCGCCGCTGCCCGGCGTGAGCGGGCCCGGAGACCTGCTGTACGTCATCTACACGTCGGGGACCACGGGCGCGCCCAAGGGCGTGATGATGGAGCACCGGGCGCTGAGCAATCAGGTGCACTGGCTGCGGCGGATGTTCTCCCCGGCCGGAAGCCTGCGGCACATGCTGCTGGTGTCCCCCGCGGTGGACGTGTCCGTGCACCAGCTCTTCCTGCCGTTGATGCGGGGCGACGCGCTCTTCCTGCCCACGTACGACACGCTGGTGTCGCCGGAGGCGCTCCACGCCTACGTCGTGGAGCACCGCATCGACGTGGTGGACTCGGTGCCCGCGCTGCTCAAGGGGCTGCTGGAGCTGGGCAGCGCGCAGCGGAAGCTGAAGGTCCCCTATCTCTGCTTCGGCGGGGACGTGCTGGGCGCGAGCGTGGTGGAGCTGGTGGAGCGTCACGCGGACATCTCCACCCTGGTCAACTACTACGGGCCCACCGAGGCGTGCCTCAACACCACGGCGCTCTTCACCCGCGACTGGCGGCGGTACACGCAGGTCCCCATCGGGGTGCCGGTGGACAACTACCGGGTGTACCTGGTGGACGCGCACCTCAACCTCGTGCCGCCGGGAACGCCCGGGGAGCTGTGCGTGGGCGGCGTGGGACTGGCGCGCGGCTACCTCGGGCGCCCGGACCTGACCGCGGAGCGCTTCGTGCCCAACCCCTTCGCACCGGGCGAGCGCATGTACCGCACGGGCGACCTCGCTCGCTGGCTGCCGGACGGACAGGTGGACTTCCTGGGCCGCGTGGATCAGCAGGTGAAGATCCGCGGCTTCCGCGTGGAGACGGGGGAGGTGGAGGTCGTCCTCAGCCGGCTGCCCGACGTGGCGGACTGCGTGGTGGCGGCGCTGGATGACGGTCGTGACGGCAAGCGGCTGGCGGCGTTCGTGGTGCCGCGCACGGGCACCCGGCTGGAGCTGGGGACCCTGCGCGAGGCCCTCAAGGCGAAGCTGCCCGCGTACATGGTGCCGTCGCTGCTGGTGCCCTTGGACGCGCTGCCGGTGACGGTGAGCGGCAAGGTGGATCGCAAGGCGCTCGCGGCGCTCGTGGCCTCGCAGGACGCGTCGCCGGTGGAGGCCTCGCGGCCGCTCACGGAGTCCGAGCTGCGGGTGGCCCGCATCTGGTCCCAGGTGCTGGGGACCTCCGTCACGCGGCCCTCGGAGGACTTCTTCGACCTGGGGGGACACTCCCTGCTCGCGACCCAGGTGTCGTCGCGGCTGCGCGCGGAGCTGGGCGTGGAGGCGCCGCTGCGGCTGTTGTTCGCGCACCCGGTGCTGGAGGACTTCGCGCGGGCGCTGGCGTCGGGAGGCATGCTCTGCGTGGCGGAGGAGCGCATTCCCGTGGTGCCGCGAACCGGGCCGCTGCCCACGTCGTCCGCGCAGCAGCGCCTGTGGTTCCTGGATCAACTGGAGCCGGGCAGCCCCCTCTACACCATCGCGGGCGCGGTCCGGCTGGAGGGGCGCCTGGACGAGGGCGCGCTGGACGGCGCGTTCCGCCAGCTCGTGGCCCGTCACGAAGCGCTGCGCACCACGTTCGCGGTGCAGGACGGCCAATGCGTCCAGGTCATCCACCCGACGATGGACTTCACCCTGGAGCGGGAGGACGTGTCCGGGCCGCTGGACGAGGAAGCGTTGGCGCAGGCCGCGCGGCGGCCCTTCGACCTCGCCACGGGTTCGCTGTTGCGCGTGCGGCTGTATCGGCTGTCCGAGGAGCGGCACGTCGTGCTGGTGGCGATGCACCACATCGTCGCGGACGGGTGGTCCATCCAACTGCTCCTCCAGGAGCTGGCGCGCACCTACGCGGCCCGGGTGACGGGCGCGGCGGAGGCCCTGGCCCCGCTGCCCATCCAGTACGCGGACTACGCCGTCTGGCAGCGCGAGGGCGCCGGTGCGCGGACGCTGGCGGCGGACCTGGCCTTCTGGAAGGAGCACCTGGGGGAGCGCCCGCCGCCGCTGCGCCTGCCCACGGACCGGCCGCGTCCGGCGGTCCAGACGACCCGGGGCGCGCTGCTCTCCGGCGTGCTCCCGCTTGAACTGGCGCGGGCCCTGGAGGCGCAGGGACGCAGCGCAGGGCGCACGCTGTTCATGACGTTGCTGGCGGCCTTCCAGGCGCTGCTGCACCGCTACACCGGACAGCGCACCGTCATCGTGGGGACGCCCATCGCGAACCGCACCCGCCAGGAGGTGGAGGGGGTGCTGGGGTGCTTCGTCAACACGCTGGCGCTGCGCGCGGACGTGGATCCGGAGGAGCCCTTCGCGGTGTTCGCGGAGCGCGTGGGGCGCACCGTGCTCGCGGGCTACGCGCACCAGGCGCTGCCCTTCGACGTGCTGGTGGAGCGGCTTGGCGTTGAGCGGGACCTGAGCCAGTCCCCGCTGGTGCAGGTGCTCTTCGTGCTCCAGAACGCACCGGGCGGCGCGGTGGATCTGCCGGGGTTGCGGATGGAGTCCCGTGAGGTCTCCACGGCGACCGCGAAGTTCGACCTCTCGCTGGCGATGACCGAGGCGCCGGAGGGGCTGGAGTACACCTTCGAGTACAACACCGACCTCTTCGAGTCCGGGACGGTGGAGCGGCTGGCGCGCAGCTTCCAGGTGCTCCTCGGGGGATTGGTGGAGCGGCCGGAGGCGCGGCTGCGAGAGCTGCCGGTGCTGCCGCCGGAGGAGCGGCGTTTCCTCGACACGCTGAATGCGACGGCGGTGCCGATGGCGTGCGAACTCGCGCACGAACTGCTGGAGCGGCAGGCCCGGCTGCGGCCGGACGCGCCCGCGCTGGAGCACCGGGGCGTGGGGCTGAGTTTCCGGGAGTGGGACGCGCGGGCGAACCAGCTCGCGTGGGCGCTGCGTGAGCGCGGCGTGGGGCCGGAGAGCGTGGTGGCGCTCTGCCTGGAGCCGTCCCTGGAGCTGCTGGTGACGCTGATGGGCATCCTGAAGGCCGGGGCGGCATACCTGCCGTTGGATCCCGCCTATCCCCCCGAGCGGCTGGCGTTCATGTTGCGTGACTCGGGGGCACGGGTGCTCGTCACGCGTGAGCACCTGCTGGGCGCGACGTCCCCGCCGGAGGATGTGGAGTGTGTCCTCTGGGAGCGCGAGGCTGACGCCCTGGGGCGCCAGCCGGTGGAGGCGCCGCCGAAGGTCACCGGTCCGGACTCACTCGCGTACCTCATCTACACGTCGGGCTCCACGGGCGTGCCCAAGGCGGTGATGATCCCCCATGCCGCGCTGGTCAACTACAGCGACGCGGCGGCGTGCGTGTACGGGCTGATCCAGGAAGACCGCGCGCTGTTGCTGTCGTCCATCAGCTTCGACATGAGCGTGGAGCAGATCTTCCCCTGCCTCTTCGTGGGCGGGACGCTGGTCATCCGCGAGCCGGACACGCTGGATTCCGTCGCGGGCTTCACGGCGAAGGTGCACGCGTGGGGCATCCGGTATCTGAGCATGCCCGCCGCGCTCTGGGCGGAGCTGACCGCGGAGCTGGAGCGGGGGACGCTCACGCTGCCTCCGTCGGTGCGCGTGGTGGTGTCGGGCGGGGAGAAGATCCTCCCCTCGCGCGTGCAGGCGTGGATGCGCGTGGTGGGCCCGTCCGTGCGGATGTTCAACTCCTACGGCCCCACCGAGTGCACGGTCATCGGCACCTCGTGCGACCTGAACGCGTTGGATCCGGCCGTCCTGGAGACGCACGAGGTGCCCCTGGGCCTGCCCATCCCGAACATGCGCGCGCACGTGCTGGACGCGCACCTCCAGCCGGTGGCGCGGGGCGTGTCGGGCGAGGTCTTCATCGGAGGGGTGGGCGTGGGCCGGGGCTACTTCCGCCGGCCGGACCTGACGGCGGACCGGTTCATCCCGGATCCCTTCTCCCCAGTGCCCGGCGGCCGGCTGTACCGCACGGGTGACGTGGCCCGCCGACTGGAGAACGGCATGGTGGAGTACCTGGGGCGCAGCGACCACCAGGTGAAGATCCGCGGCTTCCGCATCGAGCTGGGGGAGATTGAAACCGCGCTCAGCGCGCACCCGGACGTCAAGGACGTGGTGGTGACGGTGCGCGAGGAGCCCCCGGCCGGCAAGCGGCTGGTGGTCTACGTCACGCCGCGCGCCGAGACGCGTCCGACGGGCACCACGCTGCGGGCGTTCCTCAAGAGCCGGTTGCCGGACTACATGGTCCCGGGCGCGTACGTGTGCCTGGACGCGCTGCCCATCGCACCGGGCGGCAAGGTGGACCGCGCCCGGCTGCCGGCCCCGGAGCGCGCGACGGAGGAGGAGTTCGTCGCGCCCGAAGGCGAGCTGGAGCTGGCGCTCGCGCGTGTGTTCTCGGACGTGCTCGCGGTGGCGCGGGTGGGGGCCACGGAGGACTTCTTCGCGCTGGGAGGACACTCGCTCCTGGCCACCCAGCTCGTGGCGCGGCTGCGCGACGCGCTGGGCGTGGAGGTGCCGCTGCGCCAGGTGTTCGAGCACCCGACGGTTTCGGCGCTGGCGAAGGTGGTGGCGGCCCTGCGCGACGCGGGCACTCCCGGTGTGGACGCGGAACGCATCGGCCGCGCTTCGCGGCAGGGACGGAAGGTCAAGCGGTGAGTGCCCTGGAGCAGACAGCGGTGGAACTGGAGGCCGACGAGGTCTTCGTCTTCCCGGCGTCGTCCGCGCAGCGGCGCCTGTGGTTCCTGGACCGGCTGGAGCCGGGCCTCGCGACCTACAACATGCCCTTCGCCCTGCGGCTGACGGGCGCGTTGCGAGAGGACGCGCTGGCCGCGAGCCTGGACGCGCTCGTGGAGCGCCACGAATCGCTGCGCACCGCGTTCGCGGAAGAGGGCGAGCAGGTGGTGCAGCTCATCCACCCGCCCCGGTCCGTGGCGTTGCGACGCGAGTCCCTGGTCGGGCTGCCCCCTGGTGAGCGAGAGGCCGCGCTGCGAGCCCTCTGCACCCGGGAGGCGGACGCACCCTTCAGTCTCACCGAGCCGGGGCTGTTGCGCGCGGTGCTCGTGGCGTTGGACGGCACCGAGCACGTCCTGTTGCTGGTGCTGCACCACATCATCTGCGACGGCTGGTCCGTGGGGGTGATGACCCACGAGCTGGCGGCGCTGTACGCCGCGCGGTGCGAAGGCAGGCCCCCCGCGTTGCCGGAGCCGGAGCTCCAGTACGTGGACTTCAGCGAGTGGCAGGAGGCGTGGCTTCACTCCGAGGCCCCGGGCCGCCACCTGGACTACTGGCGCGAACGGCTGGGCGGCGAGCTGCGTCCGCTGGAGCTGCCCGCGGATCATCCGCGTCCGGCCCGCTCCCTCCACCACGGCGCCACGCGCGCGTTCGCGCTGCCCCGTGCCCTGTCCGACGCGGTCCGTCGCTTCGGACAGGAGGAGGGCGTCACGCCCTTCATGACGCTGCTCGCGGCGTTCAGCGCGTTGCTCCACCGCTTCACGGGAGAGACGGACATCGTCGTGGGCACGGCCATCGCCGGCCGGCCCCGCCGGGAGCTGGAGGGGGTGGTGGGCTTCTTCGCCAACACCCTGGCCCTGCGGGTGTCACTCGCAGGGGCGCCGTCCTTCCGCGAGCTTGCGCGGCGGGTGAAGGCCGTGACGCTGGAGGCGTATGCGCATCAGGAGCTGCCCTTCGAGCAACTGGTGGAGGCGCTGATCCTGCCGCGCGACCTGGGCCGCAATCCGCTGTTCCAGGTGATGCTGGTGCTGGAGAACCTGCCCCCGGGCGAGTTCCAACTGCCCGGGCTGGTGCTGCGCCCGCTGGAGATCGAAAGCCACTCCGCGAAGTTCGACCTGACGCTCTCCCTGAAGGAGACGCCCGGAGGACTGGCCGGCCATCTGGAGTACAGCCGCGAACTCTTCGAGCCGGCCACGATGGACCGCTGGCTCGTCCACTTCGAGCGGCTCCTGGACATCGTGCTGGCGCGGCCCGCGGAGCGGCTGGACCTCCTGCCGCTGCTGCCTCCCTCGGAAGCGGCGCTGCTCCTGGAAACCTGGAGTCCCCCCGGGACCCTGCCGCGCGACGGCTCGCTGCTGCACACCCGCTTCGAGGCGCAGGCGCTGCGCACCCCGGACGCGGTGGCGGTGGCGGACGCCACGCGCGCGTGGACGTACGCGGAGGTGGAGCGCCGGGCCAACCGGCTCGCGCGGCACCTGGTGGGGCGAGGCGTGGGGCCGGAGGTGCGGGTGGGCGTGTGCCTGCGGCGCACGGTGGACCTGCCGGTGGTGCTGCTCGCCGTGCTCAAGGCCGGCGGTGCCTACGCGCCCCTGGATCCGAACTACCCCGCGCAGCGGCTGGCGTACCTGCTGGAGGACTCCGTGGCGGCGCTGGTCATCAGCGAGCGCGCGGTGCTGGGGGCCCTGCCAGAGGTTCGGCCCACGACGCTGGTGTTGGAGGACCTGGAGGAGCTGCTGCTGGACGAGTCCGAGGCCGCGCTCCTGCCCCGCGCCTGGCCGGAGGGGCTCGCGTACCTCATCTACACGTCGGGCTCCACGGGCCGGCCCAAGGGCGTGGCCATCGAGCACCGCAGCGCGGCGCTGCTGCTGACCTGGGCGCTGGACGTCTTTGCTCCCGCGTTGCTGGACGGGGTGCTCGCCGCCACGTCCGTCTGCTTCGACCTGTCCGTGTTCGAGATGTTCGTCCCCTGGGCGCACGGGGGCCGGGTGCTGGTGGTGGGCAGCGTGCTGGAGCTGCCCGGCTTCTCGCGGCGCGAAGAGGTGACGCTCGTCAACACGGTGCCCTCGGCCATGGCGGAGCTGCTGCGCGTGGGCGGACTGCCGCGTTCGGTGCGGGGCGTGAACCTCGCGGGCGAAGCGCTGCCCCGGCGCACCGTGGACGGGCTCTACGCGCTCGACCACGTGGAGCGCGTGTACAACCTCTACGGGCCTTCGGAGGACACCACCTATTCGACGTGGGAGCCGATTCCCCGGGACGAGGCGCGGGGTCCCACGATTGGCCGACCGCTGGAGAACACGCGCGCCTATGTGCTGGATGCTTCCTGGCGGCCGGTGCCGCTGGGCGTGCCGGGCGAGCTGTTCCTCGCGGGTGACGGCCTGGCGCGCGGCTACCTGTTGCGGCCGGACCTCTCCGCGGAGCGCTTCGTGCCGGATCCGTTCGGCCGCGAGCCCGGGGGCCGGATGTACCGGACCGGGGACAAGGTCCGTTGGCTGAGCGACGGTCGACTGGAGTATCTGGGCCGGCTGGACCATCAGGTGAAGGTCCGCGGCTACCGCATCGAGCTGGGTGAGGTGGAGGCCCGCCTGTTGGCCCTGCCGGACGTGGCGGACGCGCTCGTGATGGCCCGCGAGGACACCACCGGGGGACAGCAGCTCGCGGGCTTCGTCGTGCCCCGGGAGGGACGGACGCTGGGACCCGCGACCCTGCGCGCGGCGCTGCTGGAGCACCTGCCCGAATACATGGTGCCGTCCGTCTGGTCGGTGCTGCCGAAGCTGCCGCTGACGCCCAACGGCAAGGTGGACCGCGCGGCCCTGCGGACGGCAGCACTGGCTCAGGGCGCGGATGGAGCCGGGGCGCGGGCGCCTCGGACGGAGACGGAAGCGCGGCTGTGCACGCTGTGGGAGGAGTTGCTGGGCGTTCCGGTGCGGGACGTGCAACGGGGGTTCTTCGAACTGGGCGGGCACTCGCTGCTGGCGATGCGGCTGCGCTCCCGGATGGAGGCGCTCTTCGACGTGTCCCTGCCGCTGCGCGTCCTCTTCGAGGCGCCGACGGTGGAGGAGCTGGCGGCCCGGCTGGACGCGGCGCGCGGCCTCTTCCGACTGCCTCCGGTGGAGCCCCAGCCGCGTCACGCGCCGCTGCCCCTGTCCTCCGCGCAGCAGCGCCTGTACTTCCTGGAGCAGTTGGAGCCGGGCAGCGCGTTCTACACCATCGCCACGGCGCTCCGGCTCACGGGGGCGCTGGAGCCGGAGGCGCTGGAGCGGACCCTGCGCGCGCTGACGGTCCGCCACGAGGGACTGCGGGCACGCTTCGCGCTGAGGGACGGAGAGCCCGTCCAGTCCTTCGCGCCAGTGGACTTCGCGCTGGAGCGGGTGGATGCCTCCGGCCTGGAGCCGGACGCCCGGGAGTCGTGGGTGGTGGCGCGGGCCACGCGCTTCATCCGCGAGCCCTTCGCGCTGGAGCACGAGGCGCCGTTCCGCGCGCAGCTCTACACGGTGGGCGCACAGGAGCACTGGCTGGTGCTCGCCGTGCATCACCTCGTCGCCGACGGCGCCTCCATCCAGGTGCTGCTGCGCGACGCGGCCGCGCTCTATGCCGGGGAGCGCAGGGGCACTCCGGCCCTGCTGCCCGCGCTGCCGTACCAGCCCGCGGACCATGCCGTGTGGGAGCGGCGACTGTGGGCGGAGGACACGCTCGCGCCGCAGTTGGCGTACTGGGAGACGAAGCTGGCCGGACCGCTGCCGGTGCTGGAGCTGCCCGGGGACTTCCCGCGTCCCGCGCAGCGCTCGGACCGGGGCCGCACGCTCCACTTCGAACTGTCGCCGGCGCTCGCGGACGCGCTGCCCGCCCGGGCGCGCGCCTGGGATGTCACGCCCTTCATGCTCCTGCTCGCGGCGTTCCAGGCGGTGCTCGCCCGCCACACGCGCCAGGACGACATCCTCGTGGGCACGCCCATCGCGGGGCGGGACGTGGCTGGCAGCGAGTCGCTGGTGGGCTGCTTCATCAACACGCTCGTCCTGCGCACCGGGGTGGATCCGGCGGCGTCCTTCGAGTCGCTGGTGGCGCGCGTGAAGACCACCTGCGTGGAGGCGTTCAGCCACGCGGACCTGCCCTTCGACCGGCTGGTGCAGCACCTGCAACCGCCGCGCAGCACCGCGCACACGCCGCTGTTCCAGGCGATGTTCGTGCTCAACGCGCAGTTGGCGGGGCAGGGGGCCTTCGCGGACGTGGCGGTCGCGGAGGTGCCCCTGGAGTCGGGCACGTCCACCTTCGATCTCACCTTCACCGTGCTCCAGCGGGAGCAGGGGATGGGGGTGGCCATCGAGTACTCCACGGACCTGTTCGAGTCCGAGACCGTGGCGCGCTTGTTCGACGCGTACGAGGCGCTGCTCGCAGACGCGCTGGCTCGGCCCGGGGCCCGGCTGGACACCCTTCGCCTGATGTCCGTCGGGGCCCGTGCACGGTTGCTGTCAGAGCGGTCGCCTACGGTGCACGCCCTGTCAGGGGAGGCGACGGTGGTGTCCCGTTTCGAGGCGCAGGCGGCGCGCACGCCCGGTCGCACCGCGGTGGTGGCGGTGGACCGGACGCTGTCCTACGCGGAGCTGCGCGATGAGGCCTGGGCGCTCGCGGCGCGGCTGCGTGCGAGAGGCGTGGGGCGGGGGCACCGGGTGGGCGTGTGCCTGGAGCGGACGCACCGGCTGCCGGTGGCCCTGCTGGGCGTGCTGAAGGCGGGCGCGGCGTATGTGCCGCTGGATCCCCACTTCCCGCGCGAGCGGCTGGCGCTGATGGCGGAGGACGCGGGGTTGCGCCTCACGCTCACCGAGCAGGGCTGTGAAGCGCGCCTGGGCGCGGAGGCGGGCACCCTGTGGCGCCTGGACGCGCCGGAGTCGGACGGCCAGGACGCTGGCGATGGAGCCGGGCCGGGCCCGCTGGGACTGGACGAGGCGTACGTCCTCTACACGTCGGGTTCCACCGGCCGGCCCAAGGGCGTGAGCGTGCACCACGCGGCCCTGGAGAACTTCCTCGCCTCCATGGAGGAGGCCCCGGGGCTGTCCGGCGACGACGTGCTGGCGGCCGTCACCACGCTGTCCTTCGACATCGCGGGGCTGGAGCTGTACCTGCCGCTCCGGGTGGGCGCGCGCATCGAGCTGTGCACGCGGGACGAGGCCCAGGACGCGTCGAGGCTCGCGGAGCGACTGGAGCGCGCGGGCGCGACGGTGATGCAGGCCACTCCGACGGCGTGGCGGATGCTGCTGGAGGCGGGCTGGACGAACGCGCGGCGGATGACGGCGCTGTGCGGTGGCGAGCCCCTGCCGACCGATCTCGCCGCGCGGCTCGTCGCCACGGGCGGGGCGCTGTGGAACCTCTACGGCCCCACGGAGACCACGGTCTGGTCCACGGTGGAGCGCGTGCGGCCCGGGGAGGCGCGGCTGACGGTGGGGCGGCCCGTCCTCAACACGCCGGTGTACGTGCTGGACGCGCGCATGGAGCCGGTGCCTCCAGGCGTGTGCGGCGAGCTCTACATCGGGGGCGTGGGCGTGGCGCGGGGCTACGTGGGGCGCGCCGCGCTCACGGCCGAGCGCTTCGTGCCGGATCCCTTCAGCACCACGCCGGGCGCGCGGCTGTATGCGACGGGCGACGTGGGGTGCCTGCGCGCCGACGGGAGGCTGGAGGTGCGCGGGCGCGAGGACGCGCAGGTGAAGGTGCGAGGACACCGCATCGAACTGGGCGAGGTGGAGGCCGCGCTACGGAGTGTTCCCGAAGTGCGGGACGCGGCGGTCGCGGTGCGCGAGGCGGCGGCCGGCACGGCGCGGCTGGTGGGGTACGTGGTGGCCCGGTCCGGTGCGCGGTTGTCACCGGAGGGACTGCGCCAGGCGTTGGAGTCCCGGCTGCCGGCGTACATGGTTCCGTCCGCGTTCGTGGTGCTGGAGGCGCTGCCGACGACGCTGAACGGCAAGGTGGACCGCAAGGCGCTCCCGGAGCCGCCGGTGGAGCGCTCGACGGGGAGGGCACCGTCGGGTCCGCGGGAGCAGTGGGTGGCGCGCGTGTTCGCGGAGGTGCTCGCCCGCGCGTCGGTGAGCGCGGACGACAGCTTCTTCGCGCTGGGGGGAGATTCCGTCGCGGCCATGCGGCTCGTGTCCCGGCTGCGGCGCGAGGGCTTCGCGTCCTCGCCGAAGCAGCTCTTCGAGCACCCCACGGTGGCGGGGTTCGCCGAACAGTTGGTGGCGTTGGAGCCGGAACCCGCCGTGGCGCTTGCGTCCGGGGACGCCGTGCCCCTCACCTCCATGCAGCGGGGCATGCTCTTCCGGGCGTTGTTCTCGCCTGCGTCGCGCGACTACTTCGAACAGGTGGGCGGCATGCTGCCCGCGGACCTGGACGTGGTCGTGTTCCAGGAGGCGTGGAAGGCCGCGCTGGAGCGACACGCGGCGCTGCGCACGGTGTTCGTGCTGGACGGCGCCGGACCGCCAGCGCAGCGGATCCTCGAACGCTTCGAAGCCGACGCCTCGCCGCCGTGGACGGTGGTCGAAGGCGTGGGCGGGGCCGCGGTGTCCGACGCCGACTGGCTGCGCTTCCTGGAGGCGGACCTCCAGCGAGGCTTCCCGTTGACGCAGGGGCCGCTGCTCCGGCTGGCGGTGTCCCGGACGCCCTCGGGCCTCTGGCGATTCGCGCTGTCCTTCCACCACGCCATCCTGGATGGCTGGAGCCTGGGCCTGCTGCTCGCGGAAGTCGCGGAGCACCATGACGCCGTGCTCGCCGGGAGGACGCCCGTGTTCGCGGCGCCGCCGGACTTCCGCCACTTCGTGCACCACGAAGGGGCGCAGGACCTTGGCCCGGCGCGGGCGCTGTGGACGGAGGCGCTCCGGGGCTTCGACTCGCCCACGCCACTGCCCCATGGCGAGCGGGACCTCCCCGCGCGGTCCGGTGAGCCTCATTACGCCCGCCACGCGGTGGAGGTGGACGGCCGGGAGACGGAACGCCTCCAGGGCTTCTGCGCACGCCACGGATTGACGTTGAGCACGCTCGTCCAGGCCGCCTGGGGGCTCGTGCTCGCGCGGCACGCGGGGACGGCGGAGGCCGTGTTCGGCTCGCTTGTGTCGGGCCGCTCCGCGCCGGTCGAGCGCGTCACGGAGCTGGTGGGCCTGCTCGTCAACACGCTGCCGGTCCGCGTCCGCCTGACATCCGGGCAGCCCGTGCTGACGTGGCTGCGCGAACTGCAACGCCAGCAGGCAGAACTGCGCGAGCACGAACTCGTGCCGCTGGAGCAGATCCAACGTTGGAGCGAAGTGGGCGCCGGGCGGCTCCTCTTCGAAAGCGTGCTCGTGGTGGATCCCTGGCCCCTTCGTGGCGGCGAGCGGGGCGTCTTCGCTGGCGGGGTCGAGGAGCTGGGCCCGCCGCGCACGGGGTTCCCGCTGCACCTGGCCATCCACCCCGGCGCGTCGCTGGGACTCGCGCTCACCTACGACACGAATCGTCATGGCGAGGAGGCCGTGGCCCGGCTCGCGAGCAGCCTGCGCACGGTCCTCTCGGCGATGGTCGCGGGTCCGGAGTTGCCCGTGGGCCGGCTGTCCCTGCTGGGGGTGGAGGAGCGACAGGAACTCCTGCGCGCGTGGAATCCGACGACGCACGTCTTCGAGCACCCGTGCCCGCTGCACGTGCCGTTCGAACAGCAGGCCGCGCGCACGCCGTCGGCCATCGCCCTGGAAATGGAGGGGCGCTCGCTGACGTATGCGGAGCTCAACGCGCGGGCGAACCTCCTGGCGCACCGGCTGCGTGCGCAAGGCGTGGGACCGGAGGCGCTGGTGGGCGTCTTCCTGGAGCGCTCGCTCGACATGGTGGTGGGCCTGTACGGCATCCTCAAGGCGGGCGGGGCTTACCTGCCGCTGGAGCCGGCACTGCCGCCGGAGCGTCTGCGCCAGGTGGTGGAGGACGCGCGTCCCCAGGTGACGCTCACGAGCCGGGCCCTTTCGGAGCGGCTGCCCGAAGGCGCGGGCCTCGCGTGCGTGCTCGACGACGACGCGTGGACCGCCGGGTTGGAGCCCTCCGCCGCAGCGCGGCCTCCGCCGGATGGCGCGGGGCTGGAGCATCCCGCGTACTGCATCTTCACCTCGGGCTCGACGGGTCGGCCCAAGGGCGCGCTCGTCACCCATCGCGGCATCCACAACCGCATCGCCTGGATGCAGGACGCCTATGGGCTGGGGCCCGGGGACCGGGTACTCCAGAAGACGCCCTTCAGCTTCGACGTGTCCGTCTGGGAGTTCTTCTGGCCGCTCGCGGTGGGGGCGCGGCTGGTGGTGGCTCGCCCTGGTGGTCACCAGGATCCCGCCTACCTCGTGCGGACGCTGGCCGCCGAGCGCATCACCACGGTGCACTTCGTGCCGTCCATGCTCCAGTTCTTCCTGGAGGCACCGGGGCTGGAGTCGCTGGAGGCCCTGACGCGCGTCTTCTGCAGCGGCGAGGCACTTCCGGGCGTCCTCCAGCGCCGCGCGTTCGAACGGCTGCCCCGCGCCGCGCTCCACAATCTCTACGGCCCCACCGAGGCGTCCGTGGACGTGTCCCATTGGACGTGCCGGCCCGGCGACGCGCGGCCCACCGTGCCCATCGGGTTCCCCGTCTTCAACACGCGGATGCACGTGCTGGACGCGGACCTCAACCTGCTGCCCACCGGCGCGCTGGGAGAGCTGTACCTCGGCGGTGTGCAACTGGGGCGCGGCTACCTGAACCGGCCCGCCTTGACGGCCGAGCGCTTCATCCCCGACCCCTGCGCGGTGGAGCCGGGCGCGCGGCTGTACCGCACCGGGGACCTGGCGCGGCGGCTGGAGGACGGCTCGCTGGAATACGTGGGCCGGGTGGACAGCCAGGTGAAGGTGCGCGGCTTCCGCATCGAGCTGGGGGAAATCGAGGCGGTGCTGCTGGGCCTGCCCGAAGTGGCCGAGGCCGCGGTGGTGGTGCGCCAGGCTCCAGGTGGGGAGGCGTTGCTCGCCGCCTACGTCGCGCCCCGAGGAGTTGCCAGCCCGGACCAGGCCGACACCCTGCGCGTGGCGCTCGCGCGCGTGCTCCCCGAGTACATGGTGCCGGGCCGCTTCGCGGTGCTGGAGCGGCTGCCCCTCACGTCCAGCGGCAAGGTGGACCGCCGCGCGCTGCCGGCCCTGTCCGACGTGGCGCGCGACGCGGGCCGGGCTTTCGTCGCGCCTCGGACCGCGCGCGAGGCGGTGCTGGTGGAGCTGTTCGAGCGCGTGCTCGGCGTGACGGGCGTGGGGGCGACGAGCGACTTCTTCCAGCTCGGGGGCCACTCCATGCTCGTGCTGCGGTTGCTGGCGCGGATGGAGGCGGCCTTCGGGGTGCGGCTGCCGCTCGCCGCGCTGTTCCAGACGAGCACGGTGGAGGGGCTCGCCCGCGCCGTGGAGACGGCCGGGGGGGAGCAGGGCGTCCTGGTGCCCCTGGGCGGCGAAGGTGATGCGCCCCCGCTGTTCCTCGTCCACCCGGTGGGCGGCAACGTCCTGTGCTACCGCGCGCTGGGCGAAAGGCTGACGGGCCGGCGGCTCTACGCCTTCCAATCCCAGGGCGTCACGGGCGCCGCGCCGGACACGACGGTGGAGGCCATGGCCGCGCGGTACGTGCGCGAGCTGCGCCGGGTGCGACCGTCCGGCCCGTACCACCTCTTCGGCTGGTCCATGGGCGGCGTCATCGCCTTCGAGATGGCCCGCCAGCTCGATGCGGCGGGGCAGGTTGTCGCCGAGGTGTGCCTGCTGGACGCGACGCTGGAAGGATTCGAAGAGCCGCTCGGGCCCGGTGACGACGCGGCACTCCTGGGCGCCTTCGCGGTGGACCTGGGGTTGTCCGAAGGGGCCGTGGAATCGCTCGCGCCGGGCGCGAGCCTGCCGGAGCTGCTGCGGGCCGCGCGGGATGGCGGCGTGCTGCCCGAGGACGCGCCGCTGGAAACGCTGGAGCGCCTGTACGCGGTGTTCCGCGCCAATCTGGAAGCCCTGCACGCCTACCGCCCCGGGCCGTACGCGGGGACGCTGACCTTGCTGGCCGGGGCCGGGGGCGGCATCCGGGAGGCCACCTCGCTTGACTGGGGCTGGGCCCGCGTCGCGCAGGGCGGCGTGCGGACGCTGCTCGTCCCCGGCGACCACTACCAACTCTTGAAGCCGTCCCATGTGCGGGCGGTGGGCAACGCCCTCCAGTCGCTGCTCGAAGGCGACTTGACGCCCACCGCGCACGCTCCCACCCACGAAAGGAACCCAGGGCCATGAACTTCTACCCGAAGCACCTCTTCCCCTTCACGCAGGAGCTGGAAGCGAACTACCCGGCCATTCGCGCGGAGGCGGAGCGACAGATCGAAGCCCGGTTCAAGCCGTACGCCTATTCGGACGTGTACACGGCCGGGTGGACCACGTTGGACCTGCTGTACCACGACAACCGGTTGGACGTGCGCAACCGCCCGCGCTTCACCGTGTCCGACTGCGCGGATCCGCTCCAGCTCTTCACCGTGCTGCTGGGCGATCCGACCTCGTTCGAATCGGGCCTGCTCCAGGCCCGCCTGGGCGAGGAGACGATGCGCGAGCTGTCCACGTACACCTCGCCGCACGACTGCACGCCCTCGATGATCGACCGGCTGGTGGGCGGCATGAACGCGGTGGTGGCGGACGCCGGATTCTTCGTGGAGCACCAGCACCAGCTCACCCTGGACGAGCGTGCGCCCCGCTCGCGCGAGCGGCTGGCGAAGCTGCTGGTCGAGGGACGGCTCGTGCAGCGGGACGGTCGGTACGCGCTGGGAGAGATGGAGGACGACGAATCCCGGGACGCGCTGCGCTGGCTCCACGTCGCGGTGCTGGAGGAGGTCGTCTATCCCAGCTTCCTGAAGAAGGGCGGCGTCACCGAGTTCCGGGACGTGACGGACGCGTGCCCGGTGACGACGTCCATCGTGAAGAAGATCCCCGGCCTGCGCAGCGTGTGGTTCTCCTGCCTCGCGCCTGGCTCTCACATCATCGCCCACACGGGCAACGACGCCACGATGCTGCGCTGCCACCTGGGCCTCATCGTCCCGGGCGACGCGGTGATGGCCGTGGGGTCGCACCGCGTGTCGCCCAACGACTTCAAGGACGTGGATCGCTTCCTGCCGCTCCTGGCCGCGGGCAACGACAGCCTGCCCGCGCGGCTGTTGCGTGAGGCGCTGCCGGAGGCGGAGCTGCGCGCGCTCGGAGGCTTCTCTTCGCTCACGCGGACGGAGGATCGGGAAGGGGCCTGGAAGCTGTTGTGGGCCGTGGCGGAGGCCCTCAACACGCGCATCGAATAGCCGGGCTTCTGCCTGCCGTACCGGGACGCGACGCCGCGCCCCGCCTCGCCGGTGTTCGACGAAACCTTCGCCCGGCTCCAGGCGCAGGGCGTGCTCACGGCGAACGGAGAGGCCGCGCCCGCCGCGCTGGCGTCGGAGTCCGGCCGCGAGGAGCTGTACTACCTCAACACGCTCTTCTTCATCGAGCGCGCGTTCCCGGAGGTGCTCGCCAAGTCGCCGCGCGTGCGGCGGGAGTTCATCTCCTGGGAGGAGGGGCGCTGCTTCGTCTTCGACGACACCCAGTACCACGAGGTGTGGCAGCGCTCGGATCGCAACCGGGTCATCTTGAACGTCGACGTGGACCGCGAAACCTACGCCTGAGGACTCGTGCTGCGCGGTCCCCGGCCCGTGGGGACGGAGACCGCGCGCACGCTGGAAGGAAACCAACGTGAAGCGGGTGGTGAGGTTCGCAGGAGGGTGGCTGGCGGGGCTCTGGCTCGCGCTGGCGTTGCCGGCCCAGGCGGCGGAGGGCCCGCGTGTGCCCGCCGTCTTCCGGGCGGCGCGCACCCAGGTCGCCGTGGCGGTGGACGGGGTGCTGGACGAGCCCGCGTGGGCCGCGGCGCCGGTGTACTCGGGCTTCGTGCAGAGCTTCCCCACGCCGGGAGCCGAGCCCGGGGAGCGCACCGAGGTGCGCATCCTCCACGACGAGCGCAACCTCTACGTGGGCATCACCGCCTTTGATCGCCAGCCCGCACTCATCCGCCGGAGCCTGGGCCGGCGCGACGCCATCCCGCCCTCGGACATGGTGACGGTGATGGTGGACACCCTGAGGGACCGGGCCACCGCCTACCTATTCTCCATCAACGCCGGCGGCACGTTGGAGGACGCGCGGCTCACCGAGGACACCACGGAGGCGAAGGACTGGGACGCCGTCTGGGAGGGCGAGGCCACCGTCACGCAGGAGGGGTGGACCGCGGAGCTGCGCGTGCCCCTGTCCGTCCTGCGCTTCCCGGAGGCGCCGGTGCAGACGTGGGGCTTCCACGTCCGCCGGCAGATGGCCCGGACGCACGAGCAGGTGGACTCCACCGTCATCCCGCGTGAGGCCAACGCGCTCGTGTCGCGCTTCGCGGACTTCCAGGGGCTGGAAGGCGTGCACCACCAGCGCAGGCTGATGTTGACGCCCTACGTGGCCAGCCGGATCACCGCGAGCCGCACCGAGGTGCCGCTGGGTGGAGTGTCGTCGGTGGAGCCCTCCGCGGACGTGGGGTTGGACTTCCAGGCCGCGCTCGCCAGCGACCTGTCGCTCACGGGCACGTTCAACCCGGACTTCGGCCAGGTGGAGGCGGACGAGCTGTTGGTGAACCTGAGCACGTCGGAGGTGTTCTTCCCGGAGAAGCGCCCCTTCTTCCTGGAGGGGCTGGAGCTGTTCCAGCCGGTGGGCGCGCAGGCGGGGCGCTCCGCGCAGACGCTCTTCTATTCGCGGCGCGTGGGCCTGGATCAACCGCTTCTGGGCGCGGTGAAGCTGGTGGGCACCGTGAGTGACGGCGTGCAGGTGGGGCTCTTGAACGCCGTCTCCCTGGGCGCCCCGGCGTTGGGGACCACCCCGGCGCGGGGCTACCGCTTCCAGTGGGCACGTCCGCTGCACTTCGCCTCGCAGGCCACGTTGCCGCGCGTGGTGCCGCCGCCCATGAACTCGCTCGCGGGCGTGTTGCGCGCGGAGGTGGCTCAAGGCCAGCAGTTGGGCCTGATGGTGACGGCGGCGAGCCCGCTGTCCTCGAAGTGCCAGGGGACGCCGCTGCCGGATGAGCCACCGTGTGTTGTGCGCGGGGGACAGGCTGCGGCGGCGGACTTCCGGCTGCGCACGGCGGACGGGGTCTTCGCCGTGTCCGGACAGGTGGACGCGTCGCGGGTGACGGGCGGTGGACCCGAGGGGCTGCTCTTGCGCGACGGGACGCTGCTGCGTCCGGGGGACCTGGGCTTCGGGGCCTACCTGCGCGGCGGGAAGCTGGGCGGCGAGCCGTGGCGCACCACGCTGACGTACGAGTACGAGTCGCCCACGTTGGATCTGAACGCGTCCGGCTTCCAGCCGCTCCAGAACCAGCAGAAGGTGTCGGCCCACGTGCAGTACGGGCGCGGTTCGCGGTGGGGCATCTTCCCGGAGCTGTGGCTGGGCGTGCGTGCGCAAGGGGGCTGGTCCACGGATGCGAGGGGGTTGCCCCTGTCGCGCGGGCTGGACCTGACGTTGGAGGGCGTGCTGCCGGACTTCAGCACGCTGTTCTGTGACGCGGGCGTGGAGACGGATCGCCGCGACCTGCGGGAGATTCCGGGGCGGGGGTTGGCGTACGAGCTGCCGGATTTCGGCTACGTCACCTGCGGGCTGGAGACGGATCCGCTGCGGCCGCTGGCGCTGAAGCTGGAGGGCTACGTGGACCGCACCACCCGGAACGGCGCCTCGCCGGGCCGGGTGGGCAAGTCGATGAGCGCAGGCGTGTCGTGGCGTCCCATGCCCCGGCTCCAGACGGACGTGGACGTGTCGTACGAGGCCACGCAGGACGGCCCCCGGTGGACGGGGGAGACGGAGGATGGACGGCTGCTCTTCGCGGAGCTGGTGCCGCGCTTCCTCACGCTGACGCTCAAACAGCTCGTGGTCGTCACGCCCCGGCTCACCCTGCAGGCGCGGGTGCAACTGCTCACGGGCCTGGGCCCGTACGGCCCGTTCTACGCGGCGCGAATCCCCGAGGACGGGACGGTGCGGCTGCGCGACCTCCAGCCGGTGACGGACGTGGAGGACCCCAGCTTCCACACGGCGGCGCTCAACGTGAACGTGGTGGCGCGGTGGGAGTACCACGTGGGCTCCACGCTCTATTTCATCTACTCGCGAGCGCAGGAGGAGCCGCTTCTGGAAGGGGCGGACGCGGGCCGAAGGTCGCTCGGGCCGCAAGGGCTGGGGCTGGGACCGCGCTCGGACACGGTGCTGCTGAAGGCGAGCTACGCGTGGTGAGCGCTCGCCGGGGGGCCAGTGTCTTCGCTGTGCGTGCGGGCCGTGGGGCCGGCGTATTCGCCGTGCTGGTGACGGTGCTGGGAGCGGCGTGGGTGGCGCGCTGTCCGGTGGAGCCGCGCCCGGCGGGAGTCGCGCCCGAAGTGTTCTCGGAGGCGCGAGCGCTGCCGTTGGTGCGAGCGCTGGCGGAGGAGCCGCGCCCGTTGGGCTCACCCGCGGCGCAGCGTGCGGTGGCTCTGCTGGTGGAGCGGCTGCGTGCGCTGCCGGGCGTGGAGGTGGTGGTGCAGGACGCGGAGGCCTCCGTGGTGGACGAGGGCAGTCTCATCCTCTTCCGCACGGTGAACGTGCTGGCGCGGCTGCCCGGAGAGAGCGCGGACGCGGTGCTGGTGTCCGCGCACTACGACAGTCCAGAGGAGAGTCCGGGCGCGGGAGACAACGCCCTGGCCGTGGCCGCGGCGGTGGAGGTGTTGCGGGCGCTGAGCGCGGGACCGCGTCCGCGCCACACGGTGCTGCTCAACCTCAACGGCGGCGAGGAGGACGGCCGCCTGGGCGCGGCGGGCTTCCTGCGCCATCCGTGGGCGCGGGACGTGAAGGCGTTCATCAACCTGGAGGGCGTGGGCGTCGGCGGCCGGCTGGTCCTCTTCCGCGCGAGCCCCGGCGCCCAGGGGTTGCTGGAGGCGTACGCGGACGCGGTGCCATCCCCGAGCGCATCCGTGCTGGGCCAGGACGTGATGGCGAGTGGCGCGGCGCCCTTCTACACGGACTTCGAGCAGTACGTGGGAGGCGGCATTCCGGGGCTCGACCTGGCGCTGGTGGAGGGCGGCTACGCGTACCACACGTCGTTGGATCGGCCGGAGGCCGTGCCGCCGGGGACGCTCCAGCATGTCGGCGACACGGTGCTGGCGTTGGTGCGCCGGCTCGCAGCGGGACCCCTGCCGCCCCAGGCGTCCGGAGCGGGGACCGTGACCTTCTTCGATGTGCTCGGGGTGGGGACGGTCGTGTATCCGCCCCGGATAGCGGTGGGACTGGCGGTGGGCGCGGCGCTCCTGTTCCTGGGGGCGTGCGAGGCCTCCCGGCGTCGCGGCCTGCTGTCCATGAGAGGGCTCGGGCGGGGCTTCGTCTGGATGGGGGTGGGCGGGGTGTTGGGGGCGCTGCTGCCGCTCGCGGGCGCGGTGCTGGTGGGGTTCGTGCTGGGGCGCCCGCAGGGCTGGTACGGCACGCCAGCCCTGGGGCTCGTCACGTACGGGGCGCTCGCGGTCGCGGGGGTGTTCGCGGGCGAAGCGGCATGGGCGGCGTTCGCGGCCAGGCGCGGGGCGGCAGCGGACTCGCGCCACTTCGAGCGCTGGGGGGGAGCGCTCGCCTGGGGTATCTGCTTCACGGTGCTGGGAACGGCGGCCGGCGTGGGCGTGACGTACCCGCTGCTGGTCTGGGCGCTGGGAGGGGCGGGTGCGCTCCTGGTGGCGGCCCGGAGGCCCCGGTGGAGCGGGGTCGCGCTCGCGCTGGGCTTTCTTCCGGGGCTGTGCCTGATGGCGCAGGCGGCGTCGCGGTTGCTCTTGCTGGCCCTCCCGTTGACGGGCCACCTGCTGGTGCCGTTCCCCCTGGATGGGGCCATCGCGCTCCTGGTGGCGCTGCCCCTGCTGGCGGGAGCGTGGCTGGTGCCCGCGGCGCTGCCGTGGGCGGAAGGTGGTCGCCTCGCGGGGCTGTCAGTGGGGGGGCTCGCGCTGGGCGGGTGGGTGGCGCTGGCGCTCGTGGCGCCTCACGACGCGGAGCATCCGCGAAGGCTGCACGCGGTGGAGCGGACCAATGCGTCCGGAAGCGTCCTCATCCTCCAGAGCATGGATGGGCTGGCGCTCGGCACGCTCGTTCCGGGGCTCACGGAAGCCCAGTCCGAGCAGGCCCAGACGGAGCGCTCCCTCCCGTGGAACGCCGTCGTGCCCCAGGTGTCCGGACAGGAGCCAGGGGCCACCGGATCGGCGCACCCCGTCCCGGCCTCCGCGTCCCCCGAACCCACCGGACAGCCCGCGCTGACGGAGCTCACGGCGCCACGCCTCACCGTGGAGCGCGTGGAACACCACGGGGCGGAGCGACAGGTGTCCCTGCTCCTCACCGCGCAGGAGGGCGCATCCCTGCGCCTGGAGGTCCCGCGTGAGGTGCTGGTCTCCTGGTCCCTGAGCCCGGAGTTGCCCGCCCTCCCAGCGGACGCCGTCGCCTTCACGGCCCTGGCGTTGAATCCCCCGCGAGGGGAGTGGCGCGTGGAGCTGCGCCTGCGCTCAACCCCGGCCTTGCCCGTGCGGCTTCGCGCCTCGCGCGAGGGCGCGGTGACACCGACGCTGGACGCCCTGCGCCGCTCGCTCGGGCCCCTCCGCACGGGCTCCTTCTTTGCGTCCCACACCGTGGAGGCGCGGCCATGAAGCCCCCGCGCTCAGCCTGGCGAGGGGAGGGCCGCGAACTCCTTCACCAACCGCGCGGTGACGAGCGCGGTGAGCCGTGCCGGATCCAGCTCGGGGATGAACTCGCTGACGTCCAGCCCGACCAGCTCGTAGCGACGGGCCAGCCCGCGCAGGAGCACCAGCAGCTCGCGGAACGTGGGGCCGCCAGGGTAGGGCGCCTCCACGGCGGGAACTTCGTGGGGCGCGAGCCCGTCCAGGTCCACGGACACGAACACGCGCCGCACGCCGCCGAGCTGCGCGGCCATCGATTCGAGCACCGCCGGCAGGCCCCGCTCCACCACCTCCACGGCGTGGATGACGCCCGGCTTCCAGGCGCGCAGTCCCTCGCGCTCGCGCGCGTTCACCTGCCGGATGCCGAACAGGCTGGTCCGCTCCGGCCGGACATGGGGCAGCTTCCAGGCGTGGTGGAGGATGGAGTCGAAGGCCAGCGCATCGCTCTGGGCGCAGTCCGGATGGGCGTCCACGTAGACGACGCCGCAGTCCTCGAACACGTCGTTCACCGCGGCCAGGGCGGCGTACTTGATGTGGTGGTCCCCGCCCACGCCAATGGCGCGCTGTCCCCGAAGGAACAGCGAGGCGAAGCGGTCGCGCACGACGGACAACTGCGCGGCCACCGCGAGCCCCTCCACGGGAAGATTCCCCGCGTCGAACAGGCCGTCCCCGTCCTCCAGCGACTCCGTGAGGGACGGGGATTCGTTGTCCGCCTCGCGCATGAAGTCGGCGGTGAAGAGCGTCCGGGGCGCGTCGGACCGTCCCCGTACGCTCTCGGAGAAGCCGGCCCCCTGCGTGTTGGCGCCGAACAGCACGGCGCGCGCCCGGTGCTCGTCGGGACACAGGGCATGGCGAAGGCGCGGGCTCACGGGCGCGCCTCCGCTCCGGACAGGGACACGGCGAAGGGGGACGGGAAGGGGTTCATGCAGGCTCCAGTGCGGACAGGGCGGACCCCGGGGCCCGTGAAGGGCCCGGTGGGCGCGGATGGCTCAGACGGGGCTGACCGCGCGGGGGGAAGGGGAGGGGTCGGTGGACTCCAACTCGCGGGCGGGCCGGAACAGGGACAGCACGATGGCGGCGAGCACGGCCAGCAGGCCCATCAGCACCAGCATCAGCGCGATGCCACGGCCCGGGCCCGCACCCAGCAGCCCGCCGAACACGGGCTCCAGCGCGCCGCCCGCGAGCATGGCGGGCTCGAAGACGTGGTCCGCCAGCGGCCCTCCGATGAGGTACGCCACCGGGGTGGAGAACCACGCCAGCGCCATCCGCGCGGAGAAGACGCGGCCCTGGAGGTCGGCGGGCACCAGCGACAGCCACAGCGCCTGGCTGCAACTCGCGATGGGGGCGTTGAAGAACATCAGCAGGAAGGCCGCCGCCGCGATGAGCGGAAGCGATGGCTGGAGCCCCGCGAGTGTCAGGCTCACCCCGTAGAGGAGCCCCGCGCCCACGATGCCGGTGAGCCGCCGCTTCGGACCTCCCCAGAGGGTCATCACCGCGCTGCCCACCAGCAGGCCCACGCCGCTGCAGGCGAGCACCTGGCCCAGCAGCGTCGGGGTGAACGCCTTGAGCACCAGCGGCGTCACCAGGATCTCCGCCAGCCCCAGCGTGAGGTTCACGATGGAGAAGAAGGCCAGCAGGCCCAGCAGCCCGGGCCGCTGGAAGATGTAGCGCATTCCGAACGTGAGGTTGGAGCCCAGGCTCTCCCGCGCCTGCTGCTCGCCCTGGGCGCTGCGCGTCGGCCGGGGCACGCGCACGAGCAGGTTCGTCACCACCGCGATCCCGAACCCCGCAAGGTCCAGGGTCATCACCGTGCCCAGGCCATGGTGCAGCAGCAGCAATCCCGCCAGGGGTGGGGCGAGCGTGCGGCCCGCCGCCTGCGCAAGCTGCACCATCCCGCTGGCCCGTCCCAGGTGGCGCTCGGGAACGAGCACCGTGGAGGCCGCCATGAACGCCGGCTCCTGGAAGGACTCCGCCACGGCCGTCAGGCACACGCCCAGGTACACGTGCCACAGCCGCAGGTTCCCGCCGGAGTACAGCACCAGCAGGCTCAGCGTGCTCAGCGCCGCCAGCGTGTCGCTGGCCAGCATCACCCGCTTGCGATCCCACCGGTCCACCACCACGCCCGCCACCGGCGACAGCAGCACGATGGGCGCCACCGCGCACAGGGTCATCGTCGCGAACTGGGTGACGGACCCGGTCTGCTCATACACCCAGATGCCCAGCGCGAAGGATGTCAGACCCGAGCCCAGGATGGACACGAGCTGGCCCAACCACAACACCCCGAACGTCGTCAGGCCCGGGCGCGATGTCTGCGTACTTGTCATGGAGATGGGTTGCTCACGTTGTTTCGCGACTTCAATGGGGTTGGGAGTCTGCCATGGATGTTCTGCCTTTTGTGGGTGCACCGCATGATGGACTGAATGTCTGACACGTTTGTTTGAGTCACCGCGAGTCCGTGGTCGCGGACAGCGAATGCATTGGTTCCTGGCTGTTTTTCCTCTCTGCCCTGGATGTTGGACATGTCTACTTCCGCTGAGTCACCGCCGGTTTCACGTCTGTTCTCGGTCTATCTGCATGGGCTCGCGTTCCTGGGGGGCTTCAATGTCATGCTGCTGGAGATGTGTGCCTTCCGGGTGCTCCAGACCACGTTCGGCTCATCCATCTATGTGACGGGTGTCCTGCTCGCGCTGGTGATGATCGCGCTGTCGGGGGGCTATTACCTGGGGGGACGGTTCTCCCAACGCAATGCTTCGCTGGAATTCCTGCTCGGGGTCATCTCCCTGGCCGTGGTGTATGTCTGGGTGACGGGCGGGCTGCTGTCCGAACCGCTGCTGGATTTCAGCTTCGGCCTGCGCAAGGTCTTCTCCAGCGGACTCGCTGGGCACCTGGTGCCGCCGGCTGTGGCCACGCTGATCTTCTACATGGCGCCCATGCTGGCGTTGAGCCACGTCTCGCCGTTCCTCATCCGGCTGCTGGCCACGAACGCGCGCGGGGTGGGGGCCACGGCGGGCAACCTGATGGCGGTGTCCAACGTGGGCAGCATCGTGGGCACGACCCTGCCTTCCTTCGTGCTCATCCCGCTCCTGGGCGTGCCCACGACGCTGGGCATCTTCATCGGGTCGCTGGGGCTGGTGGTGGTGACGGGCCTGGTGCTGGTGCGCAAGCGCGCGCCCGTGGCCGCGCTCGCGGGGGTGGTGGTGATCGCGGCGGCGGTGGCCACGCCCGTGGCGCACGACGCCTGGGCCGCGCGGGCCTCCGCGGCGTCGGCGCGCCCGGTCTTCGAATCGGAGTCGCTCTACGGGAACGTGAAGATCTTCCGCACCCAGGACGACGACGGGGACGAGAAGCTGGAGTTCATGCCGTCGCGCGACTACGTGCACTCCACCGTCTACCCGGGCCGGCCGCTGAAGGATCAGTTCACCACGGCGTACGCGAACGTGGGCCTCTCCCGAGGGGCCGGGCGCTACCTCATCCTGGGGACCGCGCTGGGCGGGGTGGTGTCCGCCATCCTGGAGGCGAACCCCCAGGCGAAAATCACGGCGGTGGAGATCGACCCGTTGGTGATGGACCTGGCGCAGCGCTACCTGCCGGCGATGCGCAGCCCCAACGTGCGCCGGGTGGTGGAGGACGCGCGGCTCTTCCTGCGGGAGGACACCCAGGAGTACGACTACATCGTCGTGGACATCTTCTCCGGGGAGCAGATCCCCGCCCACTGTGTCAGCCAGGAGTTCTTCTCCCTGGCGCTGGCGCGGCTGGCGCCGGACGGGGTGCTCCAGATGAACACCAACCTGTGGGACTTCCACATCACCACGGGGTTGGAGCAGCCGGAGCCCTTCGTGCCGGTGCGGCACATCCACTCGGCGCTGCTGCGCGCGGGCTTCGCGTCGCTCTTCCAGAGTGACTTCTTCGAGCACGGCCACGTCTACGCGTTCCGTCAGGCGACGCCGGAGGCGGAGGTGCGTCGGGCGCTGGCCCGGGGCGCGTTGGATCCCGCGGTGGAGCCGAACCTGCGGGCCTCGTACGGGATGACGGCGCTGGCGCTGGTGCCCATCCCGGACGCGGAGCGGGAGCTGCGGCCCTTCACGGACAACTGGCTGCCGGAGCACCTGCTCCACCTCAAGGACAACTTCGACCAGTACCTCCGGGCGCTGGCCCGGGCGCGCCAGTTGCCGGAGTGGAAGTCCCAGGTGGAGGCGGCCGGGGACGGGCAGCTGCGGTTCATCAGCGCGCGCCACTACGCGGACGTGGGCGCGTCCGGTGCCCCCTCCTATGACGGCTATCGCGCGTACATGAAGGGCGACGGCGGCACGGCCTACTGCCAGGAGGTCCTGGCCTGGGCCCGGCAGGCGCCGTCGAACACGCTGTTCCTGGACCTGTCGCGCTACCTGCACACGCGGGTCATCCACGCCTGTGAGCGTTCGCTCGAATCACAGGCGACGGCGCTGCCCGCTGCGGGGACCTCCGAAGGAGCCTTCCGCCGCTACGTGAGCGCCGCGCTCCTGGTGGATGACAACCAGGGCGCGAAGGCGGTGCCGCTGCTGGAGGAGATCCTCAAGGCCCAGGTCGTGCTCTGAGCGCCGGTGCCTGCACGCATGGGCCTCGTGGGACCTCCGCCACGGCGCTCCCGTGCCGCGGAGGGCCGCTCAGGGAATGACCTTGCGGCGGCGCAGGTCGGCGAAGAGCTCGCGGAACATCACCTCCGACTCGATGTGTTCCTGGAACCCGAACCTGCGCGCCTTGGACGTGTCCGCGAGGAAGTCGAACGTCGTGGAGAACACCCCGTGGGCATGGCGCCACGGCGACACATCCGCGTACGAATTTCGCGCGAGCCCGTGCTTCGCCACCATCGCGTCCCAGAGCGGGCCCTTGTCCGACATCACGTCGACGAGCGACAGGGGCAGGGGAGGGGCCACCTCCATCTCGAACATGCGAGCGATCTTCGGCCACAGCTCGCTCCACCGGAACTGGTCCCCATTGTTGATATTGAAAGCCTGGTTGGCCGCCTTCGGGTCCGTCGCCGCCCACAGCATCGCGTGCCCCAGCAGTCGCGCGTCGGTGACGTCCAGGAGGATGTCGTACGCGGCCGGAGGCCCGGGGAAGCGCAGGGGGAGGCCCAGCTCCTTCGACATGGAGGCGTAGACGGCGATGGCCAGCCCCGCGTTCATCGGCGTGCCCATCGCGTAGCCGACCACGACGGACGGGCGGAGGGCCGACCACGTCCACGCCTTGCCCTGCTGACGCCGCTCCAGGAAGTCCTGCTGCTCCACGTTGAACTCGGGAGGCATGTGGTGCGCATCCGTCTCCCGGGCCGGCGTCTTGAACGGGCCCAGGTGCGCGCCGTAGACCTTGTAGCCCTGCATCAGGTTGATGTGCTGGAGGCCCTTCGCTACGGGCTCCACCGCATCCACCACGTTGACGAGCATGGCGAGGTTGGGCGCCACCAACTCCACGGGCGTCGGCCGGTCCTGATAGGCGGCGTAGAAGATGTGCGTCACGTGGGACAGCTCGCCCAGCTTCCGGTGGCTGTCCGCCTTGTCGAGCAGATCCACCGAGATGAAGCGCACGTGCTCCCGCGCTTCACCTCCACGGCGGGACAGGCCGATGACCTCCCAGCCTCCGAGCTTCTCCAGATGGTCGATGAGGCTGAGCCCCGCGATGCCCTGCGCCCCGACGACCAGGGCCACGTTCTTGCGTGCTTGCATGATGTCCTCCATGCGGCCCGCTGTGGGAACACTGCCGTGGCCGCAAGAGGTCTAGTATTCGTGGGCGGTGGCACCGGATAGAGCACCCGCGAGCACAGCACTTGTGAGTTCAATTCCATGGCGCGTCTGGACATCAACCGCTCCGGAGAGATGGAAGTCTTCGTCCGGGTCGTCGAACAGGAGGGGTTCTCCGCCGCGGCGCGCACGCTGCGGATGACGCCGTCGGCGGTCAGCAAGCTCGTCGCCCGGTTGGAAGCCCGCCTGGGGGCCCGCCTCCTCCACCGCAACACCCGGGGCTTCCAGCTCACCTCGGAGGGCTGTGTCTTCTACGAGCGCAGCGTGCAGGTGCTCGCGGAGCTGGAGGAGGCCGAGCGCGGCGTCGCCACCAACGAGGCGCCGTCGGGCCGCGTGCGCATCAACACCAACGTCCCCTATGGCACGCACTTCCTCTTGCCCCGGGTGCCCGCGTTCCTCGCCCGCAATCCGGGTATCACCCTGGACATCGCGCTCACGGATCAGGTGGTGGACCTGCTGGAGGAGCGCGCGGACGTGGCCATCCGCGCGGGCCCGCTCAAGTCCTCCAACCTCATCGCGCGCAGGCTGGGGGAGTCGCGCAAGATGATCGTCGCCTCGCCCGACTACCTGAAGCGCATGTGTGCGCCGAAGACGGTCGCGGAGCTGGAGCGCCACAACCGCATGGGCGCCAGCCACATGCCCACCCTGGAACACTGGCCGGTGGTGGAGCGTGGCGCCGTCGTGAACGTGCCCTGCGCCGGCACCGTGCAGGCCAGCGACGGTGAGGCGCTGCGGCAACTGGCGCTCGTGGGGGCGGGCCTCGCGCGCATCGCGGCGTTCCAGGTGCGCGAGGACGTGGCGGCCGGAAGGCTCGTCGCGGTGCTGGAGGAGCGCAACCCCGGGGACACCGTCGTGTTCCACGCGGTGTTCCTCGATCCCGCGAGGCACCTGCCGGCGCGCATCCGGGCGTTCCTGGACTACTTCGGCGAGGTGGGCATGGGCTGACGCGGGGACACGGCGGCCATCGGTCCCGCCGTGGGCATGAGGCCGTGGACGAACGTGTATTGCTCCACGTGCACGGACTCGTGGAAGTCAGGTTCGCCGCCCTGGCCGTTCCAATCCACGCGGTCCATGCGGATGACGCGCGACGAGTACGGCAGCAGCGTCGTGGGGTCCATCACCAGCTCCAGCTCCACCCGCGCGTAGGTTCCGGGCGTCCTGTCCGACTGTCCGACAGGTTCCCGCACGACCTGCAGGCGGGCGCACCTCGGCTCCGGTTCGGCGTCGGAGCAGGGCACCCCCACGTCCAGCCGCTGTCGCTCCTCCGAGGGCACTTCCTTGCGCTCCTTGCGGCCGGTGCCCACCTGCATCGTCGAAGAAAGGACCTCCTGCTTCCCCGGCTTGTAGCGCGACCCGTGCCAGCTCCCCACCCACTGGTTCCACGTGTTCCGGATGGCCTGCTCCAGCCCGACGGCCATGCCCCGGGTCATCTGGGCCTTCTTCCGGGCACTGAGGGGCAGTGCGTCCAGGAAGGCCAGTGCCGGGGTGTCCTCCAGCGGATCAATCCCCTGGAAGTCGCCCTGCGCGTCGATGATCCCGGTGGCCAGGGGCTCGACGAAGATGGGGACCTTGGACTCGAGGATCTCCACGTCATGGAACGACAGCCGTCGCTGGCCCGCGTCGTCCACCGGGCCCAGGGTCATCGTGAACCGGCGCTCCGCTGTCGTCCGGTCGCTCCAGTCCGTCCGCACATCCACCGTGTGGTCCACCTGCATCGTGGCCGGCTCCGGCCAGGCGTAGTGCAGCGTCACGAGGTCCTTCCCCCGGGTGGCGCACCCGGAGGCTCCAGCGGACAGGACGGCGACGATGAGCCACGAGCGGAGGAAGGAGGCCATGTCCCCTCACGATAACAACGCCCGGGGGCCCGCGCGGCACGACGTGAAGCGCCGCCGCGAGGACCCGACACCCGCGCTCAGGCCAGGGCCGCGGTGCCGCGCCGCAGGCCCGCGTACTCCAGCACAGCGAAGAGCGCGACCGCCGCCGCCTGCGCCGCGACGAACAGCACCCCCAGCCCCGTGGGGGTCGTGGGGCCGTGGGTCATCAGGAGCACGCTGTCCACCACCCACAACGCGTTCACGGCGACCACGAACCATACCGGCCACGAGGGCAGGGTGGCCCGTGACGCCAGATACCCGAGCAGCAGGGCGAACGGAATCAACCCCAGTCCCGCCGTGCGCAGGAGCGCCGGCTCCAATCCCAGCAGGGGCCCCAGGGGGCCCGAGGCCGCCGCCATCAACAGGCCCATGGCCCCACTGGCGACGCTGTCCAGCAGCAGCGCGCGACGCAACAGACTTCCCGACACGTTCTTGAGGCTCATGGCACACCCGTTCCCTTGAAGGAGGTTGGAGGCGACGGCATGGGCGCGAAGGGCCGTCCGTCGTTGTTGGCCAAGATGCGAGCCGGCCCGCGCGCTGTCGATTACCTCCGAGGGAATGGAAGCGATGACGTGCGCCCCCTATCTTCGGCCCATGACGAGCCTTCAGCAGAGCCGCCCCGTCGGAGAGCTGCTGCGCGGCTGGCGACAGCGGCGGGGCCTGAGCCAGATGGATCTCGCGTTGCGCGCGGAGGTCTCCACCCGTCACGTGAGCTTCCTGGAAACCGGCCGCTCCCAGCCCAGCCGGGACATGTTGCTGCACCTGGCGGAGGAACTGGACGTGCCCCTGCGCGACCGCAACGGACTGCTGGTGGCCGCGGGCTTCGCGCCCGTCTACGCCGAGCGCCCCCTGGACGACCCCGCGCTGCGGGCCACGCGCGAGGCCGTGGAATTGGTGCTCGCGGGGCATGAGCCGTATCCGGCGCTCGCGGTGGACCGGCACTGGACGCTCGTCACCGCGAACCGCGCGGTGGCCGTGCTGCTGTCGGACCTGCCCCCGGAAGTGCTCCAGCCGCCCGTCAACGTCCTGCGGTTGAGCCTGCATCCGTCCGGGCTCGCGCCGCGCATCGAGAACCTGCGCCAGTGGCGAGACCACGTCCTCACGCGGCTGCACCGGCAGGTGGATGTCACGGCGGACGCAACGCTCGCGGCGCTGCTGGAGGAGCTCAAGGGCTATCCGGTGCCGGAGGCGGCCGGGGAGGCGAAGGAGCGCGACTTCGCGGGCGTGGTGGTGCCCCTGCGCGTGCGCTCGTCGCTGGGGCGGCTGTCGCTCTTCAGCACCACCACCGTGTTCGGCACGCCCGTGGACATCACGCTGGCGGAGCTGGCCATCGAGTCGTTCTTCCCGGCCGACCCGGAGACGGCGGAGGTGCTGCGGCGGGCCGCCACGGAGCGGTCCCGCCAGGACACGTGAGGCCGCCGGGCGCTACTTCTTCGCGCGCACGGTCTGGAGCGCCGTGCCCCAGGAGACGACCTGATCCAGCAGGGTGCCCACGCTCTTCGCCTTGCTGGGGTCCGGCTTGAAGACGGTGTACTTCTCGAAGTCGGTGGCCAGGAACAGCTGCACCTGGGCGCGCACGGTGGCCAACTGGAGCTCCGCGGCGATGAGGCGCAGTTGCTCCACCGCGCGCACGCCGCCCGCGCTGCCATAGCCCACGAAGCCGGCGGCCTTGTTGTTCCACTCGCCATAGACGAAATCGAGCGCGTTCTTCAGCGCGCCGGACGTGCCGTGGTTGTACTCGGGCGTGACGAAGACATACGCGTCGTACGCGGCCACCTTCGCGGCCCACGCCAGGGTGTGGGGCTGGGTGTACTTGCCCATCGACGGTGGGGTCGGCTCGTCCAGCAGGGGCAGGTTGAAATCCTGGATGTCGACGATGTCGTACTCCGCGTCACCGCGCTGCTTCGCGATGCCGTGGACCCAGCTGGCGACGGTGTCCGCCTTGCGACCCGGCCGCGTGCTACCAACGACGATGGCCACCTTGATCATGTGAGCGCTGCTCCTGGAATGGGGCGGGAGACTGCCGCCCGACCTTTTCCCGCACGTCCACCCGGAGGCAAAGGTGGTTTGCCTGGGGGGTGTCCTGATTCGACCAGAGCCGCTGCTTCCGCCTGGAAATCAGCGGAGGCCATGCCCGTCGGACGCAGCCAGCCCGTGCTGGACGAGCTCCGCTAGCTGCGAACCCGCGGCCTCCAGATCGAACTGGTGATCCTCCAGCCACAGTCCCATCGCGCCGCAAAGGGTCGTGGCGAGCAGCAGGCTTGTCATCCGGGCGTCCACACCCGCTCGGATCTGCCCCAGCTCCATGCCTTGTCGGATCCACTTCTCCAGGGCACGAACGGTTTGCTGTCGCAGTGCCGCGAGGTCATGACCGCGCCCCGGTCGGGTCCCGGGTTCGGACAAGACGATCCGCAAGGCGCAGAGGCGCGAGTAGTCCGACGTGGGCCGTTCGAAGAAGGACCCGAGCATCTTCAGGAGGGCGGGCAGTCCTTCCTCCGTCTCAAAGGCATCCATCGCCGCGCGGAACTCAGCCGCGACGTATTGCATCAGCTCGTGCAGGAACTCCGCCTTGGACCCGAAGTGATGCGCTGGCAACCCCCGGCTGTAACCGGCGGCCTGTCCGACCTGCGCGAGCGTGAGGGCCTCGGGTCCCCGCTCCGCGACGAGCCGGGCCCCCGCCGCCAGCATCCGGCGAGCGGCTTCGTCGCGTCTCTCTTCCTGCGTCCTGCGCGTCCGCCGAACCGTCATGTCCGTCCTGGAGTTCCCTTGGGGGGCTTCGAAGCCCGCCTCCGGTGTTTCATGCGAGCAGGATGATCTTGCCAAGCACCTGGCCATCCTCCAGCACCTCCTGTGCCCGTGCTGCTTCCTCCAGGCGGAAGGTCCTCCCGACGATGGGGACCAGCTTCCGGGTGACCGCCAGCCCGAACAGCGCTTGTCCCGCCTCGGCCAGTTCCGCCGGTCCCATTGAATCAAGACTCAGGAAGGAGAGAGTGGGTGATTTCGCGAAGTTCGCGAGGAGGCCCGTCCCAAAGTCGGGAGTGGGAAAGCCCGCCGCGACGCCGTTGAGGACGTAGCGGCCGTTGGGGCGCAGCTCCTGGAAGAAGGTCGCCAGCTCCGGGCCGGCCACCGGGTCGATGATGATGTCGAACCCACCGGGAACGTCTGTGTCGGCCTGACGGACGATGACGTTCTCAACGCCCAGGTCCGCCACGCGCTGGGCCCGCGCCGCCGAGGTGAGGGCCGTCACCCGCGCACCTTCGAGCACCGCCAGTTGGACGACGCTCAACCCGATGCCACCTCCCGCGCCTCGAACCAGGAGCCGCTCCCCGGGCCGGAGCCCCGCGCGCAGCAGGGAGAACTTCGCCACGAGCCCATTGACGCCCAGGGCGACAGCCTCCACGGACGACAGCCCCGGGGGGATCGGAATGAGCTGGCCCGGATCCACCGTGACCCTTTGCGCATAACCTCCTGTGCGGACGAGCGCGAAGACGTGCTTGCCAATCCACTCGCGCGCGACGCCCGGGCCCGTGCCGATGATCCGGCCAGCAACCTCGGCGCCCGGGACGAAGCCCGGCCGGTCGAAGCCTGGAAACTGGCCGCGCCGCTGGAAGACGTCCACCAGTCCGACGCCCGAGGCCTCCACCGCGACGACGACCTCGCCGGCCCTGGCGACCGGGTCCGCGACCTCTCCGAGGACCAGCCCCTCGGGCCCCCCGAGCTTCTCCACCGTGACGGCCTTCATCCGACCTCCAGGAACGTGCTGAACCCCCAATCCATAAAAATTGCTTGTCGAGATAGCAAGTAAGTTTGCCCGCCCGTGGAGCGGACCGCGCGCATGTCCTGATCCGCGCGAGGGGTGGATCTTACTGGGAGGGGGACTCGGCGCTTCCGCCCGGAAGGTGGCGGAGGGCCCGACCCTGGGCTAAGCGAACAGGCAACTTCTCCGGCTGCTCCCTTGCACCGGCGCACCCCCTCCGATACCGATCCCGATCGTGAACGACGACACGCCTGATTCCACGCAGGAGCTGGCCGACGTGCTCCAGGACGTGCGCCGCCACCTCCTCTGGCAGGAGGAGAACGGCGGTCGCGCGCTCCTCGTCGACGCGAAGGTCGCCGCCGAACTCCAGCAGCAGCGCGCCGCCGCTTCGTCGGTGCGCTCGATGATCGCTCGTACCCGGCCCCCCGAGCCGGCCGCAGCCCCCCCGCCCGCGCGGCCCCCGGTGGAGTCCCCTTCACGGGATGCGCTGCATTCCGCGATGAAGCAGCCCCTGGGCCCGCCCCGTCCGCCGGTCGCCGCGCCCCCGCCCGTGGTGGCTCCTGCGCCTCGTGCCATGGCCGCGGCAACGCCGGCCCCGGGGATGCTCGTGGACGTGCCCCGGGCGACGCCCCGCTACAACGGCGCGCTGCCGGGTGTGGTGGAGGGTGAGCGGCCCACGTTGGATCAGGTCCGCCGCGAGCTGGGCGACTGCCGGCGTTGCAAGCTGTGCACGGGCCGCAAGAACATCGTGTTCGGCTCCGGCAACCCGCGCGCGGACCTGGTGTTCGTGGGTGAAGGCCCTGGTGAGAACGAGGACCTCCAGGGCGTGCCCTTCGTGGGCGCCGCGGGAGACCTGCTCACGAAGATGATCGCCGCGATGGGCTTCACCCGGAACGACGTCTACATCTGCAACGTCGTGAAGTGCCGCCCGCCGGGCAACCGCAACCCGGAGCCGGACGAGATCGCCGCGTGCGAACCGTTCCTGCGCTCGCAGTTGCTGGCGATCCAGCCCAAGGCCATCGTCGCGCTGGGCAAGTTCGCGGCGCAGACGCTCTTGCGCGACACGACCGCCATCACCCGCATGCGCGGCGCGTGGCGCGAATACGAGGGCATCCCGCTCATGCCCACCTTCCACCCCGCGTACCTGCTGCGCAACAACGCGGAGAAGCGCAATGCGTGGGCGGATCTTCAACAGGTGATGAAGCTGTTCGCCAAGCCACCGGGCTCCAGCGCGTGATGCGCGCGGAGCACCGCGAAAAAGGGGTGCAGGGATGAAGGGAGTGCTCGAGACGCGCGAAGTGCAGTCGCCCGCGCTGGAGAACAATCCACTGGGGGATCCGGCCCGACGCCGGCTCACCGTGTACCTGCCGCCGGGCTACGCCGAGGGCACGCAGCGCTACCCGGTCGTCTATTTCCTGCACGCGTTCAGTTCGAGCGGAGGCTCCTGGACGAACGTGTCCGGCTTCGCCCCGTCCGTGCCGGACCGCCTGGACGCCCTCATCGAACAGGGCACCCTCCCGCCCGTCATCGCCGTCTTCCCGGATGCCTGGACGAAGCTGGGCGGCAGCCAGTGGGTGAACAGCGACGCCATCGGCCGCTACCGCGACTACCTGGCCAAGGACATCGTCGGGTTCGTGGACAAGACCTGGCGCACGTTGCCCAAGGCCGCGTCGCGCGCGGTGGTGGGCCACAGCTCCGGCGGCTACGGCGCGCTGGTGATGGGCCGCTACCACCCGGAGCTGTTCTCCCTGGTGGGCGCGCACGCGCCGGATTCGTACTTCGAATATTGCTACATGCCCGACCTGCCCAAGGCGGCCACCGCGCTGCTCAAGTCAGGCGGCGTCGAAGCGTGGGCCACGGAGATGCGGCTGCGCGCCCGCGAAACCAAGATGCGCGGGGACGACTTCCCGGTCATCAACATCCTGGCCATGGCGGCGGCGTACTCGCCGAAGAAGGGCGAGCCGCTCAATCTGGAGCTGCCCTTCGATCAGCAGAACGCGAAGCTGCGGCTGGACGTGTGGAACCGGTGGCTGGTGCATGACCCCGTGCGCTTCGTGCCCAAGTTCCTGGACTCCTTCCGCAAGCTCAAGGGCGTGTTCCTGGACTGCGGCACGCGCGACGAATTCAACCTGCGCTGGGGCACGCGCATGGTGGCTGACGATCTGAAGGCCGCGGGCGTTGACGTGACGCACGAGGAGTTCGAGGACGGGCACTCGGGCGTGTCGTACCGCTTCGAGCGTTCGCTGGCGGTGCTGGTGCCGCGCCTGACGCAGGACTGACGAGGAAACGCCATGGGCACTGATTCGTACGGGTTGTCGCGCGTCGTGGGTGAGAAGGGCGTGCTGCCGCAGCGCGCTCGCAAGCTGGACCCCTCGCTGCCGTGTCGCGAGGCGGAGATGCTCATCGACGTGGAGAGCCTCAACATCGACGCCGCGTCGTTCAAGCAGATCAAGGACGACGTGGGCGGCGACCCCGGCCGCATCGCCCAGCGCATCCAGGACATCGTGCTGGAGCGCGGCAAGATGCAGAACCCCGTCACCGGCTCGGGCGGCATGCTCATTGGCCGGGTGAAGGAGCTGGGCGCGAAGCACCCCGCCAACGGCGTGCTCAAGCAGGGGGATCGCATCGCCACGCTGGTGAGCCTGACGCTCACGCCGCTCGTCATCGAAGAGGTGAAGGCGGTGCACGTGGACATCGACCGGGTGGACATCCGGGGCCACGCGCTCATCTTCGCGAGCGGCATCTACGCGAAGCTGCCGGAGGACATGCCGGACACGCTGGCGCTCGCGGCGCTGGACGTGTGCGGCGCGCCCGCGCTGGTGGCGCGCTACGTGCGCCCGGGCATGACGGTGGCGGTGCTGGGGGCGGGCAAGAGCGGCGCGCTGTGCTTGGCGCAGGCCCGCCGCAGCCTGGAGAGCCGGGGCCAGTTGCTGGCGCTGGACATCTCCCAGAAGGCGCTGGATGCGCTGTCCGCCATCGGCCTGTGTGACGAGGCGCTGAAGGTGGACGCCACCCAGGGCGTGGACGTGATGGAGGCGGTGCAGAAGGCGACGGGCGGTCCGCTCTGCGACCTGGTGGTGAACTGCGCCAGCGTGGGCAACACGGAGATGGCGTCGCTCCTGTCCGTGAAGGACGGCGGCACGGTCATCTTCTTCTCCATGGCCACCAGCTTCACCACGGCGGCCCTGGGCGCGGAGGGCGTGGGCAAGGACGTCACCATGCTCGTGGGCAATGGCTACGTCCCTGGCCACGCGGCCCTCACGCTGGACCTCTTGCGCACCGAACCGTCCCTGCGACAGCTGTTCGAAGCGCGCTACGTCTAGGGCTTCAGGAAGGCCGTGTGCACGGCCTTCAGCAGCGGATCCCTCTCACCCAGCGGCTGTTCGCGCATGTGCCCCTGGTTGAGGGTCCAGATGATTCCGCCGCCCAGGCCCAGCTCCCGCGCCCAGCGTCCCTTCTCCGAGACGGAAGGGATGTCCTCGTAGGAGATGTAGTTGCACGCCTGGGGGCCGAACGCGGTGGGGAAGGCGAGGTAGGGCACCTTCGCCCTGTCGTCCCAGCGGTAGGCTTCCGGCTTGTAGTAGAGCGTCTGGATGTTGGCGTAACTCATCGCGTTGTCGCTCTGCTCCTCCGCGATGTCTTCCCGTCCGTCCAGGGGCGTGCGCGGCTCGGTCACGCCCTTCCAGCAGGTGCCGAAGAAACCGATGCCCACGCCCAGGCGCTGCGCTGGGACGCCCGCATCCAGGAAGGCCTTCACGGAGCTGGCGACGGAGCTGGGGTGGTTGTGGGTCTCGCCGAACAGCGCGCTGGAATGCCAGCTCTCCCACTGCCCCCAGTGCCCGCTCATCTTGTAGGCCATCACGTTCATCTGATCGACGCGGGCCGCCAGCTCCTTGTGGAACTCCGCATCCACCTTGCCCATCGCGAAGTTGGAGTTCACCCAGCCCACGGGCACCGTGATGATGATCTTCTCGTCCGCGGCGCGCAGCTCGTCCAGCAGCGCCAGCAGGGGCGGGCCGTCCTGGGGCAGGAGGATGGGCTCCCAGTCCACGTCGATGCCGTCGAACTCCAGCTCGTGCATCACCTTGATGATGTTCGCCACGAAGTTGCGCCGCTTCGCCACCGTCTCCGTCGCGGCCTTGAAGCCGTCGTACTCGCCCATGCCGCCCAGCATCAGCAGCGCCTTCTTGCCGGCCTTGTGCGCCCGCTGCGCCAGCGCCTTCGCGAGCAGGGGGCCTTCGAGCGCGGAGACGTCGAAATCCGTGTAGAGCGTACCGTCGATGCGCGGGCGGATGCGGCCCACCACCACGTGCGTGAGCAGGGACATGTCCACCGCGTCCACCGGGTACAGGTCGCGCTGGTAGCCCACCCAGTAGCCCATCACCCAGTTCGCCGGCGCCCCGCCAGGACGCGGCGTCACCGGCATCTTCGTGCTCACGGAGGGACCCTCGCCCAGCTCATTGGCGGTGCTCACGGTGAAGGTGTACGCGGTGCCGTTGTCCAACCCCTCGATGAGCACTCCCGACGCTGGTGCCGCCACCGACTTCGTGATGCCCCCGGGCGCCGCGGTGACCTTGAAGTACGACAGCGGCCGGCCGCCGAAGCTCGCCGGCACCAGCCAGCTCACGTACGCCTGACCATTGCCCGCCGTCGGAACCACCGAGCGCGGCTGTCCTGGCACCGTGGGGTTCGGGATGGTCATGCCCGCCAGCGGCGTCACGAGGTCGGTCTCCACGGAGGCCTGGCCCTCGCCCATCGCGTTCACCGCCGCGACCTTGAAGACATAGGTGATGCCGTTGTTCAGCCCCAGGATGGTGGCCTGCGTGTCGGGCACCTTCACCAGCGCGCCACCGCACTCGGGCACGCAGCGCACCACGTAGAACAGCAGCGCGCTGCCGCCATCGCTCGGGGGCACCGACCACGTCACCAGCGCGGCGGCATCTCCCGGCTGCGCGATGACCTGTTGCGGAGCCTCAGGGGGCGCGGGCGGAACCTCTGGCACCTTGCGCCCACCGAAGTCACAGCCACCCACCAGCACCGCGAGGGCCAAAACCACCCACCCTTGAACTGGCTTTGTCCGAAGGCCTGTCATCCCAGCGCTCCTGAAAAGGATTGGGATGTTATGCGGCCGGACCCCCGGTGCGAGTCAAGTCTAAGTGGAAAATTACGGTAATTTCGTATGGCCGGTAAAACGCGTATTAATCCGACTAATCCCATTCCCGCAGGGAATCACGAAACGTGAGGAGATGGGAATCCACCCTTTCAAGAGCGGCTGCTGAGAGGGGCAGCCAGCAGGCGCGAACCCCGACGAGAGCGTCAGGCGTCAGCGCACCCGGGCGGTCGGGGCCTCAGTGGGGAGGGCAGGGGCCACGGGGGCGACAGGCGCCTGGGTGCGGGCCCAGTCCTCGGCGGAGCGGCCACTGGCGTCGCGCACCGCGGGGGAGGCGCCCTGGTGCCGGAGCTGGTCGGCGACCTCGTCACGGCCGAAGAGCACCGCGAACATCAGCGCCGTCTGTCCCAGTCGGTTGGCCTGGTCCACCGCGCAGGGCTGGGAGGACAGCAGCTTCACGACGTCCGCGTAGCCCTTGAACGCGGCGCCCATGAGGGCGGTATTGCCCCGGTTGTCGCCCGCGCAGGCGTCCGCACCAGCGGCGAGCAGCGCCTTCACCGTCTGCGTGTGGCCGTGGTAGGCGGCGAGGATGAGGGGGGAGAAGCCCCGGGCGTCACGGGCCTCCACCGGCGTGCCGGCCTTCACGAGCCCGGCGACGATGTCGGTTTCGCCCTCGCGCGAGGCGGCGAGCAGGTAGCGCTCCGCATCGCTGGTGGCGAGCAGCCGTCCCTGGGGCGCTGGCGCACGCAGTGACAGCCACGCGGCGGTCAGCAGCGCACCCACCAACACCAGCAATCCCAACGAACCGAGCAGCAGCTTGCGAACCATGAGGGCGTCTCCAGAAAGGAACCCCCGTCCCGGCTGAACTGGGACAGGGGAGGGGTGGACCGCGACCGACTAGCGCGCGGCGAGCGGGGCGATGGCGGCCTTCGCGTCGTCCAGCTTCACGTTCACGGCCTTGGCCAGGCGCGTGCCGTAGTCCGCGTTGGCCGTGTAGAAGAAGCCGACCATGCGCGCCTTGACCTTCGCGTCACGCACGAGGCCCAGGTCGCCGGCCAGGTTCTTCACGAGCCGATCCTTGCCGCCCGCGTCCAGCGCCGCGTAGAAGGCGCCCGCCTGCGAGAAGTTGTCCGTCTTGTCGATGGCCTTCTGCTGCGTGGTGCCCGTCAGGGGAGAACTGGACAGCAGCGCCGCGGGCGTGTCCTGCGTCTCCTGGGTGATGCTGGGCTCGTAGTTCACGTCCGACTTCGTGTTGGACGCGTTCAGCGCGCCGGCCTGGCTGTTGTTATTCACGTTCGACTTCGCGTGGTTCACGGCCAGCTGCAGGTAGTTGGCGCCAATGCGGTAGCGCTGCGTGTCCGCGTAGGAGAAGAGGCGGCCCTGCAGCAGCCGGTCCTCGGACGGCTCGATGCCCGGCGGCGTCACGCCCGGGGAGAAAGCGGACTGCTCGGTCTCCTCGAAGAAGTTGTCCGGCATCTTGTTGAGCGTGAACTTGCC
Organism: Corallococcus sp. bb12-1; assembly: GCF_026626765.1. Taxonomy (NCBI): domain Bacteria; kingdom Pseudomonadati; phylum Myxococcota; class Myxococcia; order Myxococcales; family Myxococcaceae; genus Corallococcus; species Corallococcus sp. bb12-1. Next base: position 686,765 of record NZ_JAPNJZ010000007.1, read on the forward strand.
CAGCTTCACCGGGGCCAGCTTGTCCTTGGGCCACTCCTTCGTGGCATCCAGCGGATCAAACGCGAAGCCGTCCAGGTCCTTCGGATCCAACACCTGCACGCTCAGCTCCCACGAGGGGAACTTGTTCTGCTGGATGTTCGTGTAGAGGTCGTGCGTCGCGTGGGAGAAGTCCTGGCCACCGAGCTTCGTGGCCTCCTCCACGGTGAGGCCCTTCACGCCCTGCTGCGACTTCCAGTTGAACTTGACGTACTTCACCTCGCCCTTGGCGTTGACGAACTTGAAGGCGTGCACGCCGTTGCCGTCCATCTGCCGGTAGTTCGCCGGGATGCCCAGGTCCGAATAGAGCTGGGTCAGCATGTGCGTGGACTCAGGCTGGTGGCTGAAGAAGTCGAAGAAGCGGTTCGGGTCCTGCCGGTTGGTGATGGGCGACGGCTTCAGCGAGTGCACCATGTCCGGGAACTTGATGGCGTCGCGGATGAAGAAGATGGGCAGGTTGTTGCCGACCAGGTCCCAGTTGCCCTCGTCCGTGTAGAACTTCAGCGCGAAGCCGCGCGGGTCGCGCAGCGTCTCCGGCGAACCACTGGGGTGGATCACCGTGGAGAAGCGCACGAACATCGGCGTCGTCTTGCCCTTCTTGGAGAAGACCGACGCGCGCGTCAGCTGCGAGAAGTCCCCGTAGCTCTCGAAGGAGCCATACGCGCCCACGCCGCGCGCGTGCACCACGCGCTCCGGGATGCGCTCACGGTCGAAGCGCGCCAGCTTCTCGATGAGGGCGAAGTCCTCCAGGAGCACGCCGCCCCGGGGACCGGCCGTCTTGGAGCTCTGGTTCGTGCCCAGCGGCGCGCCAGAGTCCGTGGTGATGGGGGGAGGATTGCCGGCCGCCAGGGCAGGGGTGCCAGACAGCAGGACCGCGAGCAGCAGGGAGCGACGATTCAAGGGAACTCCTGAGGTGACTGGGGACACGGTCCCGCACAAAGCACGCCCCATGCCGCGCCAAAGAGCCTAGGAATTTCAAATGCTTGGAGTCTGATGCCGCCAAGGTTCACCGCCCTGTCGGTGTTTCCACCGGGATTCCGGTAAGCGATTTCACCGCTCTGACGGTGTTCCAGTCAGCACCGAAAATTCGGTGTGGGCAGTGGCAGGCGCTGGATGAGGTTGACGCCCTCCGTCATCTAGAGCGTGGGCGTGCTGCTTCTCGCCATTCAAGAGGCGCGCTGCGGCATCGTCACCGGGCGTGCGGGGGCCCGGGTTCTTGAGCCCATTGGCGCTTTGCTCGGGTAGGGTGCGCGCATGTCAGGCCCGTTTATCGACGACGCGCGGATTGCTGAGGCGCGGAAGCTGGCGGACGAGATCGTCAACCCGATCTTCGACCTCATCCAACACAACACCACTGTCTCCAACGAGCGCACCGTGCTGCGCTTCTTCGGCCTCTCCGGGGCGGGGGCGCGCGGCGTGCCGCTCGCCAACCTCATGGTGGACAAGCTGAAGGCCGCGGGCGTGCTCAACCGGGGGGCCGCGTACTGGTATGGCCGCGCGCTGCAACTGGGGGCCAAGAGCCCGCTGGAAGCAGTGGAGCGACTCACCGCGCTGCCCACGGACAAGATGGGCGTGCTGTCTCCAGAGATGGAGGCCAACCTGCGCGACGAGGTGCGCTCGGAGGCCCGCGCGGCGATGGAGGAGTTGAAGGCGCGCATCGCCCAGCGCAACGCGCTTCGTGAGCAGTTCCCCATGTCACCCGCGCCGCACAAGTACGTCATCGTCGCCACGGGCAACATCTACGACGACGTGGATCAGGCCCGTGCCGCGGCGCAGGCGGGCGCGGACGTCATCGCGGTCATCCGCTCCACGGCGCAGTCGCTGCTGGACTACGTGCCGCACGGCGCGACGACGGAGGGCTACGGCGGCACCTACGCCACCCAGGAGAACTTCCGCGTGATGCGCGAGGCCCTGGACGACGAGAGCCGCAAGCTCAAGCGCTACATCCAGTTGACCAACTACTCCTCCGGCCTGTGCATGTCGGAGATCGCCTTCTGCGCGGCCTACGAGCGGTTGGACATGCTGCTCAACGACGCGATGTACGGAATCCTGTTCCGCGACATCAACATGCGCCGCACGTTCATCGACCAGTACTTCAGCCGCCGCATCTGCGCCCTGGCCGGCATCATCATCAACACCGGCGAGGACAACTACATCACCACGGCGGACGCGTACGACGCGGCCCACACGGTCATCGCCAGCCAGTTCATCAACGAGTGCTTCGCCAAGCGCGCGGGCCTGAAGGACTGGCAGTTGGGCATCGGGCACTCGTACGAAATCGATCCGTATCGCGACGACACGCTCCTGCTGGAGCTGTCGCAGGCGATGCTGGTGCGCCGCTGCTTCCCGGACGCGCCGCTCAAGTACATGCCGCCCACCAAGCACAAGGAGACGGACATCTTCTTCAGCCACGCGTACGACGTGATGGCGGACCTGGTGGCCATCTGGACGCGGCAGGGCATCCAGCTGTTGGGGATGATGACGGAGGCCATGCACACGCCGCTGCTCGCGGACCGGTACGTGGCACTCAAGTCCGCGTCGTACATCCACCGTGCGGCGCGCGGCATCGACGAGGAGTTCACCGTCCGCGAGGACGGGAAGATCGCCAACCGGGCGCGTGAGGTGTTCGCCAACGCGGAGCAGCTGCTGCGCGAGTGCCATGCCGAGGGCATGGTGGCCGCCATCGGCAAGGGCCGCTTTGGCGACGTCAAGCGCGAGGAGACCGGTGGCAAGGGCCTGGACGGCGTGGTGCCGAAGGCTCCGGATTACTTCAACCCGTTCCTTGAAATGCTGGAGGCGTCATGATCGTCAGTACCTTCCTGACTGTGATGTTGGCCGCGGGCGGTTCCGCGGATGCGCTGACGAACGTGTCGGTGAAGAACGTGTCGCTGAAGGCCCCGGCGGCGTGGACTCGCTCGAACACCGAGGGCTCGGAGAAGTTCCTGGCGCCTTCGGGTGACGCCTACTTCCTGGTGGACGTGGGCGCGGTGCAGACCGCGGGCATGAAGGCGGAGGTCTGTCGCCAGAAGATCCTCGCGAGCATCGGCGGCACCAGTTGGACGATGGTGAAGGTGGGCGGTCAGCCGGCGGCCTTCAAGTCGGACACGGACGCCGCTCCGGACGGCAGCGGCAACGTGGACACGGTGACGTACGTGGGCTGCAACGGGAAGACCACGTGGTCCGTCGTCTTCTACATGGAGCAGGGCAAGAAGGACCGTTTCGCCGCGGTGGCCGAGAAGGTGGGCACCAGCGTGACGTTCACCCCGCCCAAGGGAAAGTAAGCCGATGGTGAAGCCGAGCAAGCAGATCATCCGCCCCTACGGCGACCGGCGCGACGACGGCATGGTGCAGCTGTCGTTCACGCTGCCCGTGCCGCTGTCGGAGAAGGCGAAGGAGGCCGCCGCCCAGTTCACGAAGCAGATGGGCTTCACCGACGTGAAGGTGGCGGCCGCCGAACGCGCGGCGGACCAGTACACGTTCTTCGTCGTCTACGCGCGCTCCGCCGTGTCGCTGGACTACGCGGAGATCGACGTGCCGGAAGTGGTGGTGCGCAAGATGGGGTTCAACGACCTCAACGCGCTCATCAAGGAGAAGGTGGGCCGCCGCATCGTCGTCTTCGGTGCGTGCACCGGCACGGACACGCACACGGTGGGCATCGACGCCATCCTGAACATGAAGGGCTACGCGGGCGACTACGGCCTGGAGCGCTACCCCGGGTTCGAGGCGTTCAACCTGGGCAGCCAGGTGCCGAACGAGGACCTGATCAAACGCTCCATGGCGAAGCACGCGGACGCCATCCTGGTGTCCCAGGTCGTCACGCAGCGCGACGTGCACAAGGACAACTCGCGCCAGTTCATCGACGCGGCGAAGGCCGCGGGCATCCACGGCAAGACGCTGCTGCTCTTGGGCGGGCCGCGCGTGGATCACAAGCTGGCGCTGGAGCTGGGCTTCGACGCGGGCTTCGGGGCGGGCACGAAGCCGTCCGACGTGGCGAACTACATCGTGCACGCGGTGTTGAAGAAAGAGGGCAAGGAGTCCCAGGACTCCCACTACCAGGGGGAACCCACGTGAGCACGGGCGTGAAGGCGGTACTGCGGCTGCGCATGGGCAGCCATGACGCGCACTACGGCGGCAACCTGGTGGACGGGGCGAGGATGCTCGGCCTGTTCGGCGACGTGGCCACGGAGCTGTGCATCCGCTCCGACGGGGACGAGGGCCTGTTCCGCGCCTACGACGCCGTGGAGTTCCTGGCGCCGGTGTACGCGGGCGACTTCATCGAAGCGGAGGGTGAAATCGTCAGCGTGGGCAACACGTCGCGCAAGATGCGCTTCGAGGCGCGCAAGGTCATCCGTCCGCGTCCGGACGTGAACGACTCCGCGGCGGACGTGCTGCCGGAGGCCGTCGTGGTGTGCCGCGCGACGGGCACGTGCGTCGTTCCCAAGGACAAGCAGCGGGGGCAGAAATGAGCACGCCCATGCTGATCACCGCGGCCATGGTGGGCGCGGAGACGACGCGCGAGCAGACGCCGTACCTGCCCATCACCGCGGAGGAGATCGCGGAGGACGCGGTGAAGTGCCGTGAGGCCGGCGCCGCGATGGTGCACCTGCACGTTCGCACGGCGGACGGCAAGCCGTCTCAGGACGCGGAGCTGTTCCGAGCGGCCATCCGGGCCATCCGCAAGCGCACGGATGTGCTCATCCAGACGTCCACGGGCGGCGCGGTGGGCATGGGCGTGGACGAGCGCTGCGGCGCGCTGACGCTCACCGGCGCGGACAAGCCGGACATGGCCACGCTCACCACGGGCACGGTGAACTTCGGGGAAGAGGTGTTCTGGAACCCGAGGCCGCTGGTGCGCGACATCGCAAAGCGCATCCGTGCGATTGGCTTGCGTCCGGAGCTGGAGTGCTTCGACGTGGGGATGATCGACGAGGCGCGCTACCTGGCGAAGGAGGGCCTGGTGGAGATGCCGGCGCACTTCGACTTCGTGCTGGGCGTGCCGGGCACGTTGCAGGCGCGGCCGGAGGTGCTGGACTTCATGATCGCCTCGTTGCCGGAGGGCTGCACCTGGACGGTGGCGGGCGTGGGGCGTCAGCAGCTTGCGTTCGTGGACGAGGCCGCGAAGCGCGGCGGCAACGCGCGCGTGGGCCTGGAGGACAACATCTACCTGTCCAAGGGCGTGCTCGCGAAGGGCAACCATGAGCTGGTGGCCGAGGCCGCGAAGCGCGCCCGTGCCCACGGCCGTGAACTCGCGACGCCCGAACAGGCCCGGCAGCTCCTGCGCCTGGGCTGAGCCGGTTCGATGTGAACGAGCGGCCCGGGTGCGGTGAACGCCCCGGGCCTTCGTGTTTCTAGGGGGCTTTCTCAACGAGGCTCATGCAGCCCACGCCCAGCCCACGTGGCCGTCGGGCCGCACCAGCATTCCGCCCACGTTCTGGAGTTCATCGCGCCCGGCGGGGGCTCGTGCTCGCAGGTGCGTGACGTTCGACGGCCACCCCGGTTCCCAGCGGGGCAGGGCACGTGAGTCATCGCCCAGTCCCAGCAACAACCACCGCCCCGGGTGCAGCGCCGAGTAGAGCGGCACGTCCGTGCCGTCCTCCCCGCGAAGCTCCAGGTCGCCCAGCCTGCGTCCGCTCCACTCAGGCAACAGCGGTGTGTCCACCTGGGGCGAGGGAACATCCAGCGCCGCGTAGCCCACGTCGAGCGCGCTGATGGAGTCAGCGAACTCCCGGTTGAGCTTCGGGGCCCGCAGCAGGTCGCTCATCAGCGTGCGCAGGGCGAGGGTCTCCTGCGTGGCGCCTATGAGCGCGGTCTGCGCGAGCGTGTTGCGGATGAGCGCATCGCCCACGGGCCGGCGCTCGCCCTGGTAGCTGTCCAGCAGCACGTCCGGCGCGCCGTCCTTCACCACCGCCGCGAGCTTCCATCCCAGGTTCATTGCGTCCTGGAGACCGACGTTGAGCCCCTGGCCTCCCGCCGGAAAATGGATGTGCGCGGCATCCCCTGCGAGCAGCACGCGTCCGTCGCGATACCGCTCCGCGAGCCGCGTCTCATTGCCGAAGCGCGACAGCCACCGGGGCTCCTTCATCCCGAAGTCCGTGCCAGCGATGCGCGTGACGCTCTCCCGCAGTTCATCGAGTGTGACGGGCTCGCGCAGCGGCACCTGTTCGCGGAGCGGATCATTGACGACGATGCGATGAACGCCCGGTGCCATGGGCACCACCATCACTCCGCCCCGCGTGTTCGTGATGCCGATGGCGGGCTGCGAAGGCGGCGCCGCGAGCGTCACGTCCCCGAGCACCGCCGTGCGCGTCACGTCCGTCCCCGGAAACGCGATGCCCGCGAGCCTTCGCACCGCGCTCCGAGCCCCATCCGCTCCCACCACGAAGCGAGCTCGGACCCGGAACGCTCCCGCTTCCGACGTACCCTCCAGCTCCACCCCTTCCACATCCTGGCGCAGCACCTCCACGGTGTGTCCCCGATGCACCGCCACGCCCAACTCCCGGGCCCGCGCTTCCAGGAGCGCCTCCGTCACGGCCTGCGGGATGAACAGCGTGTAGGGGAAGCGCGTGTCCAGCACGCTGAAGTCCAACCGCGTGTCCAACATAGCGAAGTGCCCGGTGGGCAGTGGCCGTCCGCGCTCCAGGAACCGTCCCTCCAGGCCGCGCAGCGCCAGCACCTCCAGCGAACGCGGGTGCAGCGTCAGCGCCCGTGACTCGCGCACAGGCTCCGCGCGCCGTTCGAACATCTGGACCCGGACCCCCGCCAGCGCCAGCTCGCACGCCAGCATCAGCCCGGTGGGACCGCCTCCCACCACGGCGACATCAAGGACTTCCGCCATGACCGACCTCCTGCCCGAAGGCTCAAACTAACGTTGTTAGGGATCGACTAACGGTGTTAGTTTGTCAAGTCAGCGAGGGACGACCGGGGCATGCGAATCCAGCGGGAGCAGGTGGTGGCGGCGGCGTGGGCGCTGCTGGATGAGGCCGGCCTGGAGGGCCTGACGATGCGCGTGCTGGCGAAGGCGCTCTCCATCCAGGCCCCGTCGCTGTACTGGCACTTCCCGGGCAAGCAGGCCCTGCTGGATGCGATGGCGGACACGCTGCTCCAGGACGTGGCGCGGACGCTGACGGCGGACTCGCCCTGGGAGACGGTGGTGCGCACCCTCGCGGGGGACCTGCGGCGCGCGTTCCTCCAGCACCGGGACGGGGCTCGCGTCTATGCGGGCACCTTCGTGGTGTCCGAGCACACGCTGCGCGTCAGCGACACCCTCATCGGCTCCCTGGGCGGGGCGGGGCTGGGGCCGCGCGATGCGGGCTGGGCGACGTTCACCGTGCTCGACTACGTGCTGGGCTTCACCATCGAGGAGCAGGGCTTCACTGCTCAGGCGTCCGAGACAACGGAGCGCGCAGGAGCCCTGCGGGAGTTGGCCTCGGCGCGTTATCCCCATGCGGCCGGCGCGTTGGACGCCATCCTGGACCGCGACTTCGACCGTCGCTTTGACTTCGGCCTGGACCTGCTCGTCGCAGGACTTCGCGCCCGGATGCAGGCTGCGTAGCGGGAAGCTCCCTGACTGCCCGTGCCATGCCGCGCTTCGCGGGGCTTCGCGTTCGGATGTCGGCTCCGGAGTGGAGTGCCCCGTCAGGAACGGTGCTCCCATTTCGTCCCGCTGCCCGTCACTCAGCCGTCCCCCGACACCTCCGCCCGTTGTCGCCGCTGTCCATGCATTACGGCTCGGGCATCATGCCGCGCATCGCTCCCGGCCTGACGGGAGCCCACGAGGAGTCCCCGGCGATGGACACGGAGCTGCAAGGCAAGGGTGTGCTGGTGACGGGGGGCGCGGGCGGCATCGGCTCGGCGCTGGTGCGGGCGTTCGCGGGCGAGGGCGCCAGGGTGGCGGTGCACTACCACCGGAGCCAGGAGAAGGCGGCGGTGCTCGCCCGTGAAGTGGGGGGCACGTCGGTGCGCGCGGACCTCACGGTGGAGGCGGACGTGGACGCGCTGGTGCCCTCGGCGGTGAAGGACCTGGGCCGGCTGGACGTGCTGGTGTGCAACACCGGCGTGTGGCCCGCGCCGGATGAGCCGGTGTGGAAGATGTCGCTGGAACGCTGGCGCCGCACGCTGGCGGAGAACCTGGACAGCGTGTTCCTGAGCTGCCGCGCGTTCCTGCGCCACGTGGAGACCACGGGCACGGGCAACATCGTCATCATCAGCTCCACGGCGGGCCTGTTCGGCGAAGCGGGCCACGCGGACTACGCGGCGGCGAAGGGCGCGCTCGCGAGCGGCTTCGTCAGGAGCCTGAAGAACGAACTGCACCGCATCGCGCCCATGGGCCGCGTCAACGTGGTGTGTCCGGGCTGGACGGCGGTGGACCGCAACCGCGACAAGCTGACCGATCCGAAGTTCGTCGACCGCGTCACGCGGACGATGCCGCTGCGCAAGGTGGGGCAGCCAGAAGACGTGGCGCGGGTGGTGGTGACGCTCGCGTCGGACCGCATCTCCGGACACGTGACGGGAGAGGTCGTCACCGTGGCGGGGGGCATGGAAGGCAGGGTGCTGCATGAAGGCTGAAGTGGACGTGCGGGCGTACAACCGCGAGGCGTGGAACGGCGAAGTGGGCCGGGGCAACAAGTGGACCCTGCCGGTGTCCCCGGAGGTCATCGCCGCCGCGCGCCAGGGCGAATGGAGCCTGGTGCTCACGCCGACGAAGCCCGTGCCGCGCGCGTGGTTCGGGGAGCTGGCCGGCAAGGACGTGCTGGGGCTCGCGAGCGCGGGCGGTCAGCAGTGTCCGGTGCTCGCGGCGGCGGGCGCGAACGTCACCGTGTTCGACAACTCGCCCGCGCAGCTCGGGCAGGACCGCCTGGTGGCCGAACGCGAGGGCCTGACGCTGAAGCTCGTGGAGGGCGACATGAAGGACCTGTCCGCCTTCGCCGACGCGAGCTTCGACCTCATCTTCCACCCGTGCTCCAACTGCTTCGTGGACGCCATCCTCCCGGTGTGGCGCGAGGCCTTCCGCGTGCTGCGTCCCGGCGGCGTGCTCCTGGCGGGCATCTGCAACCCGGTCCGCTACCTCTTCGACCCGGCGCAGGAAGAGCAGGGCGTGATGCGGCTCAAGTACACGATGCCGTACTCGGACTTCACCAGCCTCACCGACGAGGAGCGCCGCCGCTACACCGACAAGGCCGAGCCCATGGTCGTGGGGCACTCGCTGGAGGATCAACTGGGCGGACAGCTTGCCGCGGGCTTCGTGCTCACCCACCTCTTCGAGGACAAGTACGAAGAGAAGGACCTGCTCTCCACGTTCCTGCCCTCGTTCATGGCCACGCGCGCGGTGAAGCCACCCCTGCGTCCGTGACGCGGATGTGGGTTGCGCTCCGGAGTTGAAAAAGCCTACAGGGGCGGAGTCCGGGTTTCTCCGGACATTCCCCCTTGTAGGAGTCACCCATGAAGCTGTCCCTGCGTCTCTCCGCGCTGTTGCTCGCCGGCGTTTCCGTTCTCGGTCTGGGCTGTGAAGGCTCGGGCGCGCGTGATCCGCTGAACACCATCGAAGCGGGCGCGCCGGTGTCCGTGGAGCCTCAATTCGCGCAGGTGGAGCAGGGCGCGGTGGGCGACACGTTCCTGCGCTGTACACAGCCGCAGGACGGTTCATACCTGGAGGTCGTGCAGACGGCGACGGGCTACGAGGCGGCCACGGTGACGGAGGCGTACGACCCGTGGGACTGCCGCTGTACGTACCTGAATCGCGTGGTGCTGGGGCAGTACACCCGCTGCAACCGCTCCACGGTGGACCCGCGCATCCTGAACTGCTTCCGCATCGAGCCCAACGGCACGACGGGCAAGGTGGTGCTGTCCACCACGCGCGTGCAGAAGACGCAGATGGTCATCGGCGGGACGCAGACGGTGTCGTACTCGGAGCTGAGCATCGCGGCCATCAACCAGGACCCGGGCCAGACGCCGCGCAAGGACTTCACCTACACGCTGGCGGACTGCCAGTAATCCCGGCCGTCCGGAGCGGGATTTAACCTTTCGCCGGCTCCGGGGTTTCAACTGTCAGAGCACGACGGAAGCGGGCCTGCACGGCTGCTTCCGCCGCGCTTCCGACCCGAACCTGGAGTCCACCACCATGTCGCTGAAGTCCATTCTTCGCGGTACCGCCGTCGCCACGCTGCTGTTCGCCGTGCCCGTGTTCGCCCAGACCGCCCCGACGTCCGAGTCCGCGCCCCAGAAGTCCGGCCAGTGCGAGAAGGGCGGCCGTGGCAAGCACGGGGGTGGCAAGCACGGGGGTGGTCACAAGTTCGGCCGCATGGAGCACCGGCTGGACAAGCAGGTCGCCGAAGGTCGCCTCTCCCAGACCCAGGCCGACGGCTTCAAGGCCGAAGCCAAGGCGCTGCACGAGGAGATGAACGCCGCCCGCGCCGCCGCCAACGGCCAGGTGGATGAAGCCCAGCGCTCGCAGTTCAAGGAGCGCCGCCGCGCGCTGAAGGAGAAGATCAAGGCCGCGCTGGCGCCCACGCAGCAGGGCGCCTGAGGCTCGAGGTGATGGGGGCGCGTGACGAGGGGACCGGTTGGCGCGGACCGACCGGGCCCCCTGTCGCCGGGAGTCCCCTGGGTGCGTCGGCTCGCCGTGCCGGTAGGGCTCAAGCGCCGTCGAAGCGGAATTCGTTGTAGGCGTCACCCAGGGCGGTCTGCGAACCGTAGCCATCCCACAGGACGAGGGGATTGCCATTGCCCCCGCCGCCCGTGGAGTTCTTCGCCACCACGTACTTGCCGGACCCCTGGTGATACAGATGGCCATCCTGGGTCAGGACGAATTTGTTGTAGTCGTCGCCTGACGGGGCCTGGGAGCCATAGCTGTCCCACAGGACGAGGGTATTGCCATTTCCCCCGCCGCCCGTGGAGTCATCCGCCACGACGTATTTGCCGCTCCCCTGATGGTAGAGATGACCATCGTTGGCCAGGACGAACGTGTTGTAGTCGTTGCCTGACGGAGCCTGTGAGCCATAGCCATCCCACAGGACGAGGGGATTGCCATTGCCCCCGCCTCCCGTGGAGTCCTTCGCCACGGCATACTTGTCCGAGCCGGCGTGCCGCAGGTGGCCCTTCCCCTTGATGACGAGGTCGGTGTACCACCGGCCCCAACCGGCGTTCAGCAGGTAGGCGTTGAAGTCCTGCTCATTGACGGGCTGGATGCTCTCATCCAGGGTCTCCGGCGAATCCTTGAACACCAACGCGAGGAAGAAGAACTCTCCGTTCCTCTCCACGTACGAAGTGTTTCCGACAGACAGCGCGGCCCGTGTGTCGTTGTTGGCGGTGACCCGCGTGCAGTACACGAGCACGGCCTGGTACACGTAGAAGGTGGCGGGCCCCGTGACGGTGTCCGTCCAGGACTCGGTGGTTTCGGACGAGATTCCCTGCGTGTAGGTGAAGCCCGTCGTGACCTCCATGGACGCGTCGCAGCCCAGGATGTTGACGCCCACCGAAGCCTTCACTTCCGTGGAGACGGACGTCTCGGACGAATAGCCCTTCTTCTTTTCGAACGTGTGGGAGCTGCTGGTTCCATCCGGGATGTATCGCTGCGAGATGTACTCGAGCAGGGCGCCGATCGGCTTGGTGAACGCCGGGTACAGCTTTCCTCCCGCGCCGATCGGCTTCGCGCTCACCCAGTCCTCCACCCTGACGATGCAGGCCTGCTGGGCTGTTTTTCCGATGATGGCATTGTCGAGATTGAAGTTGTCGGAGACCGTCTTCAGGTTGTCGAAGTCTGCCATTGGGATGTCCCTTTTCGTGCCGTGCCGCGAAGGTCCGCCGCGAGGGGTTTGCACGTTCCGTTCCTGACAGCCCTTCATCGAAAGGGTGGGGTGCCGGGCCCACCCCGACGCGTCATGCGACTCGCGTTGACGTGTCAGGGGGCCCCTGACGTGTCAGGGCCTCGGCCGTGAGGAGCCGCGCCATCTGGATGTGCCAGGGGACGTGACCGCTGGGACCGGTTGGCGCAGACTGACGGGGCCGCCTGTCGCCGGGAGTCCCCATGGTTCGCTGTCTCCTTGTCGTGGTGGTGCTGCTGACCGGTGGTTGCCGTGCGCATTCGGCCGCGGTGCCAGAGAGCGGGCCGCCGGTCGCGCCTCCCGCCGAGGCGGACAAGCCGGTGACGCTGGTGGCGGACGAAGAGCTGCTGCGCGTGCAGAAGCGCGCCCGCTACATCGTCGCCTCGGAGCAGGGCTCCATCCGCGCCACGGACCTGCTGCTGAAGCGGACGGACCTGGACCGCACGCGGATGAACTGGTTCTTCACCGTGCCGCGCGGCAACGCCTGGTACACCGTCTTCGGGCGCTTCAACCCGCAGGACGTGTTCGTCCCGGCCTACGCGTACCGGGCGCCCATCGAGTTCTCCTCCGAGATGGAGGACTTCCCGGTGGAGTCGCTGCCCGAGGGCATGGAGGCCGTGGCGCGGGCCGTGAGTGCCGCCTGCGAGCGCGTCTACGAGGTGCACGGCCGCAAGCAGCTCAACCCCGTCGTGGTGGAGGAGGACGGCGCCCTCACCGTGTACGTGCTCCAGGGCTTCGACAGCTCGAGCCTGTACCTGCTGGGCGGCGACTTCCGCTTCCGCTTCAGCAAGGACGGCCGCCAGAAGCTCCAGGAGCTGCCCCTGCACCAGGGCCTCATCCCCGTGTCCATCGCGCCGGATGGCGACGGGGAGCGGCCGGCCTTCTCCGCGCACGCGCACGTGCTCTTCCCAGGGCCCATGGAGACGGAGCTCGCGCTGGTGATGCTCTATCCGGTGCTGGGGGGCCTGTTCGTGGGCGTGTCGGACCAGGACTGCATCTACGCGCTGTCCCCCGACGGCACCATCCGCGCGGTGCGCCTGAGCCGCGAGGAGGTCCTCCGGGAGCTGCGTTCGGACGGCACCTTCGCGCCCCCCGAATCCCTGGTGCCCCCGAAGGACGAAGAGGGCGCGGGCGTGGTGCTCTGAACAGCGCCCGGCGCCGCACTGTTGAGCTTCGACCATCCCTGTCGCCCGGGTCCCGTCGCGTGTGGGTGGGGAGTGCCTAGAGTGCTCCGCCTCATGTGGACGCAGGCGCGTGGCGTGCGTCCACGGACACCCGATAGGAGGACGTGATGGCCTTGCAGAACGACTACCAGGACGTGCTGGACGTGGCGAAGAACGTGGGCGCCAAGGTCGAGACCCGTGAGGAAGGCGGCAAGCTCATTATCAAGGGCACGGTGGAGCACGCCTTCGACCGCGATCGCATGTGGGATCAGATCAAGGCGAAGCACCCGAAGTGGAGCGAGGAGATCATGGTCAACCTGACCGTGACCCACGCGGAGCCCTACGGCATCCACACCGTGAAGTCGGGCGACACGCTGGGCAAGCTGGCCCGCGACATCTACGGCGACGCGAAGCTGTACCCGAAGATCTTCGAACTCAACAAGGACCAGCTCAAGGACCCGGACAAGATCCAGGTGGGCCAGAAGCTCAAGCTGCCGCCGAAGACGATCGTCAACGTGGCGTAGTCACGCCGCTGTTTCCCTGGCCGGCGGTGGCCTTCTTCGCGGCTTCGCGGAAAGGCGACCGTCGGCACCGGGGACCTGCTTCACGCCGGGGAGAGCTCCCGGCGGAAGTGGGGAAGCTCAGGCTCCGCGCAGCCGCTCGGCCCAGGCGAAGTAGGCCTTCCGGGGATCGTCGAGTGGGTCGCGGAAGAGGGCGCGGATGTCGGCGGTGTCCACCTGGCCGGAGTCGAAGGCGCGGTAGAGGCTGTCGCCCAGCAGGTAGCCGAGCGCATGGCTGACGCCGTGGAAGAGGCGGTCGCGGCGCAGGGGCAGCAGCTTCACGGCCTCCTCGGGCGCTTCGCCCTCCGTGGCCTTGTGGGCCAGGACGAAGGCGGCGATCTGCCGCTCCAGGCCCCGGGCTTCGCCGAAGCGCTTCGCCCACTCCGACACGTTGGGGCACGTGCGGCGCGGGTTGATGAGCTTGGAGCCGAAGAAGCCCAGCGCCTCTTCCAGGCAGCGGGCGTAGAAGGCCTCGGACGCGCCGCGCGGGGCGTCCATGGCGTCACCCACGGCGCAGTGGCGCACGAAGTGGGCGGCCTCTTCGGCGGCGTGGTTGAGCGACAGCGACGCGAGGTAGGCCGTGCGCGCGCGGGGGATGTAGCCGCTCTCGCGCGACAGGATGTGCTTGCGCAGCTGGGACACCTCCGCCTGGGTGAACCGGCCGCGCTGCCGGATGCGGGCGAGCACGTCGCCGTCCGCCGCCGTCGTCACCTCCACGGAGTCCAGCGCCCGACCCACCGGCACACCCGCGAGCCGACCGATGAGCTCCGCCATCTCCCGGAAGCGCTCCGCGGCGCTGCGGTCCATCAGCGGGGCGTCGTCGCCTTCGGCCTCCAGGTAGTCCAGGAAGCTCTGCTGGCAGAGGACGGGCGAGGCGTTCATCAGGCACAGCGCGCCGTCCGCCAGCTCCACTGCCTCCGCGGAGCCCAGCCGGCCCTCGCGGGCGAGGCGCCACCAGAGGCCTTCGGCGTTCTGGTACACGACGAGTCCCCGGCGCGGGTGGTCTTCTCCAAGGGCGCGCTCCACCTGCGCGGGCAGGTGGCAGGGCGCGGCGTGGAACTGGCCCACCAGCACCATGACGAGCGGGACATCCTCGGCGCGGGCCACGCGGGCGATGCGTTCGGCGGCGAAGGCGTCCCGCAGCGCGAGCGAACGCTCCCCCTGGGCCCGCCGGTCGATGGCCGCCACCGACAGCTTGTGGCGCTTCGCGAAGTGGAGCACGGCGCGGATGCCTGCGCCCGGACCGAAGCCGGTGGTGGGGCCGTGGCCCAGCCGGGACAGGAGGGTGCGCTCCGGCAGGCGTCCCGCGAGGTACGCGTCCAACGCCGCCTGATGACGACCTTCCACGCATTCGAGCGCCAGCACGACGCGACGCCCGGAGGCGAGCGCGCGCTCGGCGAGGTCCAGGTACGTCTGCTGGGCCAGGGGCAGCGTGTGGTAGTCGCCGACGTAGACGAGGTCGGAGGCCGCGATGCGCTGGTGCACGTGGGAGACGGGCACGACGCGCTGGTAGGTGCTCGTGCGACGCCGATAGCGCGCCTCGTAGGCACGGAAGGCGTCGGTGCGGCCTTCCACCACCCGTGCAATCTGGGCGCGTTGGCGGCGGAAGAGGGCGAGGTGAAGGGCTAGCGACGCGCGCATGGAGAGCTGAGGCAACGTCGCACGCGCTTCCGGGGGCGGCAAAAAATCAGCGGGAAGGACGCAGGTGGCTTGCTTGACTCGAATGGCCCTGCAACGGACCATCCTTGGCAATCTTGCTGACCGTCCTTCCTCGCACGCTCATCCTCTGCGCCGTGGTGTTCGTCGCGGCCCCCGTCCACGCGCAGGAGCCCGCGCTGCTGCACGCCTCGCCGCCGCGAGCGGAGGTCCGTCAGCCTCTCCAGTTGGATGCGACGCTGGTGGATGGCGGCAAGGTGCTGGAGGTCTTCGTCCGCTACCGCGGCCCCGGTGAGCCGTACATCCAGGTCCCGATGGAGCGGCAGTACGGAGACCTGTACCGCGCGGAGATCCCCGCCGCACACATGGTGGCGCCCGGCGTGGAGTACTACGTCGAGGCCGCGATGGTGGACGGGGCGCGCACGCCCCTGTTCATGACCGCGCTCCGGCCCGCTCGCGTCAAGGTGGGAGAGCAGCCCGTGGCACCGGTGGTGTCGGCTCCTGCCAGGCCGGGCCCCCGAGGGGACGCCCCACGGTCCGCGCCGAACATCGACGCGTTCTCGCCGCCCTCCGGGGGTGATGACGACGGGGATTCCGCCGCGCCGGCCGATGCGCGAGGCACGTCCCGGCCGGGCACGGTGACGCCTGCTCCCACGTCGCGGGGAGGCACGGTGGATCCGCGGACGGTGAGCACGGCCCCGGAGGTGACGCGGGGGACCGCTGCCCCGGACGCACGCGCTTCGACGCGCCCGGAGGCTTCCGACCCGCGTGCCACAAACAACCGTACGCGTACGGACGCGACCGATTCGCGTGCTGCCGCTCAACCCGGCACTGTCGATCCGAAGTCCCCGGCCCGCCCGGAGGGCACTGACTCGCGGAGCGCTTCGCGCACGAGCAGCACGGACGCACGCGGCACGTCGCGTCCGGACGGCTCCGACTCGCGGACCTCTTCGCGCACGGCGGGCACCGAGGCCCGGTCCTCGTCGCGTCCCGCGGAAGACGACGCGATGGCCGCGCTCACCGCGGACCTTCCCCCCGATTCGCGCGGGAGCACCTCCCGTTCCGGCACCGCCGCTGGCTCCCGCGAACCCGGAGCCTCCAGCCGCAGCTCGATGGACGACGACCTGGCGCTCTACAGCGCGGAGGACGTGCTCGCGGTGACGACGCTCCAGGAGGAGGCGGTGCGCACCGTCCCGGCCATTGGCGCGTCGTTCAACCGCGCGCAGATGATCGCGCTGGGTGCCCGCACGGTGGCGGACGTGCTGGACGTGGTGCCGGGCGTGTCCGTCAGCCGCGACGTGCAGGGCTTCCACCGCACCGCCGTCCGGGGGCTTCGCAACGACGCGGAGGTCCTCTTCCTCCTGGATGGCCACCGCCTCAACAACTTCTTCGACGGCAAGGCGCTGATGAACCTGCCGGTGGAGAACCTGGAGCGCATCGAGGTCATCCGCGGGCCGGGCTCCGCCATCTACGGCGCGGGTGCCTTCCTGGGCGTGGTCAACCTCGTCACGAATCACGCCGACGGCGTCCGGGGCGCGGTCACCACGGGCGGCGTTCCCCGTGACGACGGCCGGCTCGCGCTCGCCACGGACGGCCACCTGTCCGTCGCGCACACCACGGGCGACCTGCGCCTGTTCGCGGACGTGGACCTGTGGACCCAGGACGGTGACTCGCTCGTCATCGACCACGATGCGCTGGACGCCGAGTCCGTGGACCAGGGCCTGCGCAACATCGAGGACCCCGCGGGCCGCACGCGCGACGGACGCTTCTTCGTCAACGCGGGCGGAGGCATCTCCTACGGCCTGGACAGCGCCGGCCGCGTGGGCGTGTCCGCGCGCTACCTGGCGGAGCAGCGAGATGCCCTGGTGGGCCTGTTCGATACCGTGGGCGAGGACTCGCAGCTGTCCTGGAACGTGCTGCTCGCCGACCTCACCTGGGACCGTCCCCTGGGCGACGGGGGCCAGATCCGCGCGCGGCTGGGGTTCGACCAACAGGCCACCGACCGCCGCTTCCAGCTCACGCCCTCCGACTTCCGCACCGGCGACGCCCTGGATCAGCGCTTCCCGGACGGCCTCCAGGAGGAGACGCGCGTCACCGTGCGCACCGTGACGGCGTCGGTGGACGCGGACCTCGCGCTCGCGAAGGAGAACCACCTCACCCTGGGCTTCGTCGTCGAACAGCAGTCGCTGTCGAACTACGCGTACACGACGAACTACACGCTCGACGGCCGCCTGCGCCCCAGCCCCACCGCGCCCGAAGGGCTCGTGGACCTGACCGAGCTCGCGGACGGCGCGGCCTCCCGCCGCCTCAACCTGGGCGTGTCCGCGCAGGACCAGTGGACCGTGCTCTCCGGGCTGACGCTCACCTTCGGCCTGCGCGTGGACGCCACCCAGCTCCCCGACGTGGACGCGGCCGGAGCGCTGGACGGCCGCCGGACGGTGGTGCGCGTCAACCCGCGCGTGGGCCTGGTCATCGCCGCGTCGGACGCGCTGGTGCTCAAGGCCCTCTACGGCCGCGCCTTCCGTCCGCCCACGCCCCAGGAACTGGTCGAGCGCATCCCCGACACCGACTACAACCAGGGCCGCTTCGAAGGAAACCCGCTCCTGCAGCCCGCCACCGTGGACACCTTCGAACTGGGCGCGGACCTCATCCAGGCCGCCGGAGACACCCGCGTGCGCGTGCGCGGCAATGCCTTCCTGCAGAACTTCTCCTCGCCCATCACCCCGGTGGACACGAGCGGCAACATCGTCCCCCTGCGCAACCGCGAGCTGGGCGTGCGCGTGTACGGCGTGGAGGCGGAGGCCCGGCTGGAGGCGTCCAAACGCGCCGCCGCGTGGGTCAACGCCAGCCTGTCGCGCGCGCAGGACCTGGAGCTGCCCGGCCAGTCCCGCCTGCTCACCGACGTGCCCCAGGCCCGCTTCAACGCGGGCGTGTCCATGCCCCTGGGTGACTGGGTGAACCTGGACGTGGTGGTGCGCTCCGGCGCCGAGCGCCGCAACAACAGCCGCTCCACGCTGGAGCTCATCCGCCGCTACAAGATCCCCGCCTACAGCCTCATCACCGCGCAGCTGCGCTCCGAGCCCATCATGGAGCACTTCGAGGTGACGCTCTTCGCGCAGAACCTCTTCGACCACGACCTGCGCGACGACGTGCCCCGTCCGGACCGCATCAGCGGCCTGCTGCCGCGCGAGGGCGTGTCCGGCTACCTCACCCTGAGGGCCTTCTACTGATGGACCGCCGCTTCCTCGCCGCCGCGCTCGCCGGGCTCACGCTGTTGCCCGGATGTCTTGCGTACAACGACTCCTGCGCCCCGCTGGTGGACGACCCCGACGCCATCGTCGGCTACGTGGGCGAGGAGGTCTTGCTGGACAAGACCTTCACCCGTCACGACAACAACGCGCTGGGGCAACTGGCCGCGGACGCCTTCCTCCACGCCGAGGACGGCGCGGCGAAGCCCACCGAGCTGGGCATCATCAACGGAGGCTCCCTGCGCGACGAAGGGCTGTGCGTCACCCGCACGTCCGTGCGCACGGGGCCGCTCAGCAACGGCGTGCTCCACGAGGTGATGCTCTTCGAGAACCTCGTCGTGACGGTGGACCTCACGGAGAAGCAGCTCGTGGCCCTGTTCGAGCACTCCGTGGCGACCCTGGCCCTGGAAGGGCAGGCCATCGTGTCGCCCTCGGGCGCGTTCCTCCAGGTGTCCGACGGCACCACCCTGCGCGTGGACTGCGCCCGGCCCGCGGGCCAGCGCGTGAAGGAGCTGCGCGTGCGCGGCCGCGCGGTGACCGTGCCCGCGCGTGACGATGAATCCATCCGCTACCGCGTGGCGATGTCCGCGTTCGTGCTGGAGGGAGGGGACGGCTACGGCAGCATCCTGGGCAACGCGGGGCAGGACCCCGACCGCAACCCGGTGCAGGCGCGAAGGCTGGGAGGCACGGACACCAACCTCACGGCGGCGTACATGAAGAGCACGTACCCCAGCCCGGTCCAGGCGCTGAAGGAAGCCCCGCGCGTCGTCTTCGAGAACTGCGCCCGGCCCGCCAGACCCGCCTCGCGCTGACGCATCAGCGCGGACGGGACCTCAGGGCCGGGGCAAGGGGACGAAAGCCTTCCCTTACGTCTTGGAGGGCTCGTCCGAGGAGGCCGGGGCACTGGCCACCACCGCCGCGGGAGCGGCAGCGGGGGCCTGGGCCACGGCGGCCACCTGCCGCGGGGGCAGGGGGCCGAGCACGTCGTTCATCGAGGGCATGCGACGGATGTCGGCGCGGGCCACCTTCCACGCCTGCTGGACGATCCACGAGAGGGAACGGTCCTGCCGGTTCGCCTCGCGCTGGATCTCTTCCAGCATCTCCTCGGGGAAGTAGAGCGACTGCTTGCGATGATCCGTGGTGGCCATTGCCGGGGCTACTCCTCGCGAGGGTCCTGGCGTTCGTCGCCAGTGACGTCGTTGACGGCAGGGAATGACTTGATGCGCTCGCGGGCGATCTTCCAGGCCTGCTGCACCACCCATGAGAGGGAACGGTCCTGCCTGTTCGCCTCCTCCTGGATCTCCTTCAGCATCTCCTCGGGGAAGTACAGCGACTGCTTGCGCTTGTCGGTGCCTGCCATACCTGGGTCTCCGGGGCGGATTCGAGGTGACGACCTGAACACACCGGAGCGGTTATCCGACAGACTCCCTGAAGGGTCAACGGTTTCGGAGCACTCGTGTGTGCCCGCGGGCGCTGAACGCTCCGCTTCCGACAGTGCGCGGCCCCCCCGGGAGCGCCCGGCCGCAAAAGAAGCGTGGCACGAAAAAAAGGAAACGCCCCGGCCTCCACGAAGGAAGCCGGGGCGTTTCGGAAAGAGGGACCGCCAGGAGCGAATCTCCAAGCGGCCCCGTGGGCCCAGAGGGGGAGGGGGGGGACCCCTAGGCCCAACACCATGAAGTCCAGAACGTCCGACCAACATCCACGGGGCGCTGTTCTATTTCCGCCCCTGCGACCACCGGTTGTGGGGATCATGCCAACCGCGCCCCACACCATCCTTCCACCGCGACTCTGTAACCCGGCCACCCACGGCTCCATTCCTTCGTCGCCGCCATGCCCCGCGCGTCTCCTGGACTCCCACCGCTGGCGGCCCTGCTCGCCCGCTCCTACGCCGACCATGGCCTCGCCGCGCGCTCGGTGCTGCTGGCCGTCTCCGGGGGCGCGGACTCCACCGCGCTCCTCGTAGGAACGGCCCGCGTGCGCGAAGCCCTGGGCCTGCGCGTGGAGGTGGCCACCTTCGACCATGGCCTTCGCGAGGAGGCCGCGCAGGAGGTGGCCTCCGTCGCGGCCCTGTCCGCCCGCCTGGGACTCGTCTGCCACGTCCGCTCGCTCGCGCTGTCGCCGGGCGCCGGGATGGAGGCCCGGGCCCGTGAGGCGAGGTACGCGACCCTGGAGGTGCTGCGCGAAGGGCGCGACCTGACGGCGATCGCCACCGGCCACACGATGAACGACCAGGCGGAGACCCTCCTGATGCGGCTGGCGCGAGGCACCGCGCTCCGGGGCGCGCGGGGCATCCACGCGGAGTCACCCACGCTCATCCGCCCCCTGCTGGAGTGCTCGCGCGACGACGTGCTCGCCTTCCTGCACGCCGAGGGACGGGCCTACGTCCGCGACCCGATGAACACCGACCCCTCGCTCTTCCGCACCCGCGTGCGCATGGATGCGTTGCCCGCGTTGGACGGCGCGGCGGGGTTCAGCACCCTCGCACACCTGGCGAACTTCGCCCGGCTCGCCTCGGAGGATGAAGCCCTGCTGGGGCGTCTGGCGGACGCGTCGTGGGAGCGGCTGACGCTGCCCGGAGGCGGACTGGACGCGGTGGGGGTGGGCGCGCTGGAAGGCCCGCTGCGGCGCCGGGTGCTCGCCCGACTGCTGGAGGCGGCGGGGGCCCGGGTGGACCAGGGGACGCTGGAGCGGGTGTTGGACGCGGTGCGCCGTGGAGGCACCACGCCCCTCAGTGGCGGAATTTCGCTGAAGGCCAGCGGAGGGCGCGTGCGCTGCGTGGGCCCCCATCCGGAAGGGGCTCCCGGGGCGTTGGTGCTCCCGGGACCGGGCGCGGCGGGTGGGTTCGGCGCGTGGCATTTCCAGGTGGCGGAAGGATCCGTGCCTCCGGGCGTGTTGGAGTTCGCGCTGGGGAAGGAGACCGCGTGGCCGCTCACAGTGCGCTCTCGGAAGGCCGGGGACCGCGTCCGCACGCGCTCGGGCCACCGCAAGGTGCAGGACGTGCTGGTGGATGCCCGTGTTCCGGCGGAGGCGCGCGACGCGCAACCGGTGGTGGTGGACGCGGGCGGGGGGGTGTTGTGGCTTCCGGGGGTCCTGGCTTCCGTCACGGACCGGCGCGCGGTGGCTTCCCGACACTCCCTGTGGGCGTCGCCTCCGGTCTCAAGCGAACGCGAGAGGCGTCGGTTATAGAGTCGATGCCTCGAAACGGGGGGATGGTCGCGGACCCCTAAATAGTTGAGGGCTTTTTACTGTTGCTGATACGGTCCGTCGCTGGCCTGCACACTGGCGGGCGCCGGGCAACTGACGAACATCGCCGGGGTTCTTCCCGGCACGGCCCTCATCCCGCCGAGTACCGAAAGGGCAGCTGAAACGTGCGTTCGACCTACAAGACCATCGGGCTCTGGGTCATCCTGATCGTCCTCTTCGTCGCCTTCTACAATTTCTTCTCGCAAGGCAACGAGCAGGTGCAGGAACCGACCTTCACCCAGCTTCTGACCAAGGTGGAGGAGAAGAAGGTCCGTGCCGTCTCCGTCAAGGGGAACACCTACTCCGGCACGTTCAACGATTCGACCGACAAGTTCCGGACCACGGGACCGCCGCCGGACGTGGCCGTGCTCAACCAGCTCCGCGCCGCCGGCGTGGATGTGAAGTACGAGCGCGAGGAGCAGAACAGCCTCTGGCTCACCATCCTCGGGCAGTGGATGCCCGTCGTCTTCCTGTTCCTGTTCTTCATCTTCTTCATGCGCCAGCTCCAGGGCGGCAGCGGCAAGGCGATGACGTTCGGGAAGTCCAAGGCGAAGCTCCTGAGCGAGAGCCACAACAAGGTCACGTTCGCGGACGTGGCGGGCGTGGACGAGTGCAAGGAGGAGCTGGAGGAGATCGTCGCCTTCCTCAAGGACCCCAAGAAGTTCACCAAGCTGGGCGGCCGCATCCCCAAGGGCGTCCTGATGATGGGGCCTCCGGGCACGGGCAAGACGCTGCTCGCCCGCGCGGTGGCCGGTGAAGCGGGCGTCCCGTTCTTCTCCATCTCCGGTTCGGACTTCGTGGAGATGTTCGTGGGCGTCGGCGCCAGCCGCGTGCGCGACCTGTTCGAGCAGGGCAAGAAGAACGCCCCCTGCATCATCTTCATCGACGAGATCGACGCTGTGGGCCGCCACCGTGGCGCGGGCCTGGGCGGCGGTCACGACGAGCGCGAGCAGACGCTCAACCAGCTGCTGGTGGAGATGGACGGCTTCGAGTCCAACGATGGCGTCATCCTCATCGCCGCCACGAACCGTCCGGACGTGTTGGACCCGGCGCTCCAGCGCCCGGGCCGCTTCGACCGTCGCATCATCGTTCCCCGTCCGGACCTCAAGGGCCGCCTGGGCGTGCTGAAGGTGCACACCCGCCGCGTGCCGCTGGCGCCGGAAGTGGAGCTGGAAGTCATCGCCCGCGGAACTCCCGGCATGACGGGCGCGGACCTGGAGAACCTGGTCAACGAGTCGGCCCTGATGGCCGCGCGCCAGAACAAGGAGCGCGTGGACCTGACGGACTTCGAGCAGGCCAAGGACAAGGTCTTCATGGGCCCGGAGCGCCGGTCCATGATCATGACCGACAAGGAGAAGCGGAACACGGCCGTCCACGAGGCCGGCCACGCGCTCCTCGCCAAGCTGCTGCCGGGCTGCGACCCGCTGCACAAGGTCACCATCATCCCGCGCGGTCAGGCCCTGGGCGTCACCTGGAGCCTGCCCACCGAGGACAAGGTGAACGGCTACCGCAAGCAGTTCCTCGATCAGATCACCATGGCGATGGGTGGCCGCATCGCCGAGGAGATCATGTTCGACGAGATGAGCAGCGGCGCGGCGAACGACATCGAGCGGGCGACCGAAACGGCGCGCGCCATGGTGTGCCGCTGGGGCATGAGCGAGAAGATGGGCCCGCTGGCGTTCGGCAAGAGCGACGGTGAGGTGTTCCTGGGCCGCGACTTCAACTCGTCCAAGGACTACTCCGAGGACACCGCCCGGCAGATCGACGCGGAAGTGCGCAGCATCGTCGTGGGCTGCTACACGCACGGCAAGCAGCTGCTCACCGCCAAGATGGACGTGCTGCTGCGCGTGTCCGACGCCCTGGTGGAGTACGAGACGCTCGACGCCGAGGACGTGAACATCATCCTGCAGGGCGGCCAGCTCACCCGTGAGCGTCCGCCCCCGCGCGTCAACTCCTCCCCGAAGCCGACGGAGAAGAAGGACAAGCGGAAGATCCTCGACGCGCTCGAGGGCCTGCCGAACATGGAGCCGAAGAAGGCGTAAGGCCTCGCGGCACCTCCTGAAGTGACGAAGGCCCTTCCCGCGACTGTCGGGGAGGGCCTTTCGCTTTGCCAGGAGGTGCCGGGCCCCGCGCGGAATCCGGAGGACGCGGACCTCCGCGCCCGCACGAGGGAGCCGTCCGGCCTTCCGTGGGCGCAAGGAAGCGGCGACACTGGGCGTTCGCCAGAGCCCATGCTTCCGAGGTGCCCCGACCGTGATGCGTGCCCGTCTCATCTCCCGTGACCGTCCCGACGACCTGATGGTGGCGCTGCGCCGCCTGAACCTGTCCGTGCGCTCCTGCCAGCAGTTGACGCGCGAGCTGGGCCACGCGCAGGTGCTCGTCACGGGAGGCCGGCCCTCCTACGAGGAGGAGCTGCTGCCTGAATACGGAACCCGGGAGCGCGAGCAGTTCCCGACCTGGGTGTCGGGCAAGGCCAGCGACCGCGCCGGGGACGCGCTCCTGTCCGGCAGCCGCAAGCAGTTCGAGCGGCTCATCGCCCTGGCCCGCAGGTCGCCCCGCACGGACGCGTTGGCGCGCGCGCTGGAGGCCGTGCTCGAACTCCAGGTGACGCCCGTGCTGGAGCTGGGCGGGCGCAGGTTCGAGTGGGGCACGCGCACGTACGTCATGGGCGTGGTGAACGTGACGCCGGACAGCTTCTCCGACGGCGGCCGGTTCCCGGACGCGGCCAGCGCGGTGGAGCACGGCGTTGCCCTGGCGGAGGCCGGCGCGGACATCCTCGACGTTGGCGGGGAGTCCACGCGGCCGGGGTCGCTCCCGGTGCCCGCGGAGGAGGAGCTGGCGCGCGTGCTCCAGGTGGTGGAGGGCCTGCGGGCGCGCACGTCGGTGCCCATCTCCGTGGACACGATGAAGGCGTCGGTGGCGACCGAGGTGCTCAAGGCCGGAGCCCACCTCATCAACGACGTCACCGGCTTCCACTTCGACCCGGTGCTGCCCGGCGTGGTGGCGGCCGCGGGCGGCGCGTGTTGCCTGATGCACACCCAGGGCATGCCCCGGACGATGCAGCAGACGCCCCACTACGAGGACGTGGTGGGCGAGGTGATGGACTACCTGGAGGAGGGGCTGCTCCTGGCGATGGTGGCGGGCATCCCTCGCGAGCGCATCCTGTTGGACCCCGGCATCGGGTTCGGCAAGACGCTGGAGCACAACCTCTTCCTGCTGCGAAGGCTGGAGGAGCTGCGCGGGTTGGGTCAGCCGCTGCTCGTGGGCACCAGCCGCAAGTCCTTCCTCGGGACGCTCACGGGAGGCAGGGGCCCCACCGAGCGGCTGGCGGCCACGCTGGGGTCGGTGGCGGCGATGGCGGTGATGGGCGGCGCGGACGTGGTCCGGGTGCACGACGTGACGGAAGCGCGCGACGCGCTGGCGGTGGCGGATGCCATTCGCCACGCCCGGGGTGGCGGTGACCTGTACGGCGCCTGACGCACGCAAGCCTGACCGTCATAAAGAGGCCAGGCGGGCATGCCTGGGTGCTTGCCTGGTGCTCGCCCCATCCCTACGTTCGAGCCCGCGTGTCGGAAGGGGTATAAGCCCCGGGACGTGTGAGCGTGGCCGGAGTCCTTCCGGCGTGGGAAAGGTGGAGCGGGACACATGGCGTACAGGATGAACATGCCCCCCAAGGAAGCGCAGAAGACGGAGCGGCTGTTCGGCACCGACGGCGTGCGCGGCGTCGCCAACGTCTATCCGATGACGGCCGAGGTCGCGATGAAGCTCGGCCGCGCGCTCGCGTACCTCATCCGCAACGGTCCGCACCGGCACCGCGTCATCGTGGGCAAGGACACGCGACTGTCCGGCTACATGCTGGAGCAGGCGCTGTCCGCCGGCCTCATCTCCATGGGCGTCGACGTGGAGCAGGTGGGCCCGCTGCCCACGCCCGGCATCTCCAACCTCACCACGTCCATGCGCGCGGACGCGGGCGCGGTCATCTCCGCGTCCCACAATCCCTACCAGGACAACGGCATCAAGTTCTTCTGGCGCGACGGCTTCAAGCTGCCGGATGAGACGGAAGCGAAGATTGAAGAGCTGGTCTCCAGCGGCGAAATCGACAACATCCGCCCCACGGCCACCAAGATTGGCCGCGCCATCCGTTTGGAAGACGCGCGGGGCCGCTACATCGTCTACCTGAAGGCCACCTTCCCTCGCGAGCTGACGCTGGAGGGGATGACCATCGTGGTGGATTGCGCCAATGGCGCGGCCTACAAGACGGCGCCCTCGGTGCTGGAGGAGCTGGGCGCGAAGGTCATCGCGCTGGGCGTGTCGCCGGACGGCAAGAACATCAACCACAAGTGCGGCGCGCTCCACCCGGAGGGCCTGGCCAAGGCGGTGGTGAAGCACGGCGCCCACCTGGGCGTGGCGCTGGACGGCGACGCGGACCGCCTCATCGTCGTGGACGAGAAGGGCAACGTCGTGGACGGCGATGCCATCATGGCCATCTGTACGGGTGAGCTCGTCGCGCGCAAGGAGCTGAAGAAGAAGACGCTCGTCGCCACGGTGATGAGCAACATCGGCCTGGAGCGCGCGGTGGCGCAGTGGGGCGTGAAGGTCGCGCGCACCCGCGTGGGCGACCGCCACGTCGTCGACGAGATGCGCCGCAATGGCTACAGCCTGGGCGGCGAGCAGAGCGGCCACCTCATCTTCCTGAACCACACCACCACCGGTGACGGCACGCTCGCGGCGCTCCAGCTGCTGGCGGTGATGTGCCGTCAGGGCAAGCCCCTGAGCGAGCTGGCCTCCATCTTCCAGCCGGTGCCCCAGACGCTGCTCAACGTGGTGGTGAAGCAGCGCCGGGAGCTGGGCGAGCTGCCCACGGTGATGAAGGCCATCAAGAACGTGGAGCAGAAGCTGGGCTCCTCCGGCCGCGTGCTGGTGCGCTTCTCCGGCACGGAGCCCAAGGCCCGCGTCCTCATCGAAGGCGAGGACGCGACGCGCAACGAGGCCTACGCCCGCGAAATCGTCGAAGCGCTTTCCAAGGCGCTCAACGGCTAGCCGCAAGGGGTCTTCCGTCCTGCGTCCCTCGCAGGACGGTTGACTTCCGGACGCCGGCCACGAATAGAGGGGCCGGCGCGGGCCCGGGCCCCGGACAATCCCGCACCTCGCGCCAGGTGAGGAGCGGTCGATGGGACAGCGACTGGGTGTCAACGTGGATCACGTGGCGACGCTGCGGCAGGCGCGGCGCACCGTGTATCCGGATCCGGTGACGGCGGCGGCGATGGCGGAGCTGGCCGGCGCCCGGCAGATCACCATCCACCTGCGCGAGGACCGGCGCCACATCCAGGACAGGGATCTGCGCATCCTCCGCGACACGGTGCAGACGCTCCTGAACCTGGAGATGGCCGCCACCGCGGAGATGGTGAAGATCGCCTACGAGTACAAGCCGGACGTGGTGACGCTCGTCCCCGAGCGGCGCGAGGAGCTCACCACCGAGGGCGGCCTGGAGGTCGCGGGCCAGCGCGAAACCATCGCGAAGATCATCAAGAACCTGAAGGACGGGGAGATCGCCGTCTCGCTGTTCATCGACCCGGACCTGGACCAGGTGCGCGCGTCGCACAAGGTGAACGCGGACCGGGTGGAGCTGCACACGGGGCGCTACTGCGAGGCGCGCAACGACAAGGAGCGCGCGCGGGAGCTGGCGCGCATCGTGGACGCGGCCAAGGCGAGCGCGAAGCTGGGCATGGGCGTGGCGGCGGGCCACGGGCTCAACTACGACAACGTGCAGGCCATCGCGCGCATCCAGGAGATCGACGAGCTCAACATCGGGCACGCCATCGTCGGGCGCGCGGTGCTGGTGGGCTTCGAGCGCGCGGTGCGAGAGATGTTGGAACTGATGCGCGACCCGGGGTAGCCGCCATGTCCATCGTCGGCCTGGGGTTGGACCTCTGCTCCATCGAGCGCATCCAGCGCATCCTCGACGGTCCGCGCAAGGATGCGTTCCTGGCGCGCGTGTACACCGAGGGCGAGCGCGCCTACTGCGCGCCCCGCCACGACGCGGCCAGTGCCTTCGCGGCGAGGTTCGCGGCGAAGGAGGCGCTGGTGAAGGCGATGGGCGTGCCGCCCGGGGTGCACTGGAAGGACATGGAGGTGGTGCGCGAGGGCGGTCCGCCGCGCTTCGTGCTCTCCGGCGTGGCCCGTGAAGTGATGGAAGCGCGAGGGTGGGAGGCGATGCTCGCGCTCACCCATGATGCCGGCGTGGCCGCGGCCACGGTGGTGCTCCAGACGAAGTGAAGCAGGAAGGACTGAAGCCATGCAGCGCGTGCTCACCGCCGTCCAGATGCGTGAAGCCGAAGCGGCCGCCCAGGAACGTCACGGGATGCCCTCCGGGTTGTTGATGGAGAACGCGGGCCGCGCGCTCGCGGACGCCGCCCGGAGCGTCGCGGGCCCCGGCGGGCGCTTCACCGTGCTCTGCGGCCCCGGCAACAACGGCGGGGACGGGCTCGTCGCCGCGCGCTTCCTGCTCGAAGGCGGGGCGCGCGTGGTGGTGTCGCTGGTGGGGGACCCGGCGAAGCTCACCCAGGAGTCGAAGCGCAACCTCCAGGCGCTGGAGGGCTTCGGTGAATCGCCGCGCGCCTTCGAAGCGCTGCCGGAGTCGGGCGCGGGCGATGTGATTGTGGACGCGCTCTTCGGCACCGGCCTGCGCCGCGCGCCGGAAGGGGCCTTCGCGGATGCGATTGGCACCGTGGCGCGGTGGCGGCGCTCGGGGGCGAAGGTGGTGGCGGCGGACGTGCCGTCGGGCCTCCAGAGTGACACCGCGGAGCCCTTTCCACTGTGCGTGGAGGCGGACGTCACGGTGGCCTTCGGGTTCCTGAAGCCCGCGCATGAGCTGGAGCCCGGCGCGTCGCTGTGCGGGGACGTGCGGCGCGTGGACATCGGCCTGGGCGGTGAGTCGGCCCGGGCGGTGTCGGGCGCGGAGCTGCTGCGGGTGGAGGAGCAGGACGCGCGCGAGGTGATCCCGGCGCGCCGCGCGGATACGCACAAGGGCACCTACGGCCACGTGCTGGTGGTTGCGGGCAGCCCGGGCAAGACGGGCGCGGCGGCGATGGTGGCCCTGTCGGCGCTGCGCAGCGGGGTGGGGCTCGTCACGGTGGCCACGCGCGCGGAGGCGCTGCCGTGGGTGATGGCGCACTCGCCGGAGATCATGGGCATCGCTCTTCCGGGAGAGGGGCCGCTGGGGAAGGGCGACCTGGAGGCGCTCAAGAGCGCGTTGGAGGGCAAGGACGCGCTGGTGATGGGGCCGGGCATCCCCCGGGGGCCGGAGACGGGCGCGTTGATTGGCGACCTGCTGGCGGCGGTGGATGTGCCCGCGGTGCTGGACGCGGACGCCCTCAACGCCGTGGCGGAGGACCTGACCGTGCTGCGCCGGGCGAAGGGCCCCGTGCTGCTCACGCCGCACCCGGGCGAGATGGCCCGGCTGTGGGGACGGACGACGAAGGACGTGCAGCAGCACCGCGTGGGCGTGGCCCTGAACATGGCCACGTCGCTCAACGTCACCGTGGTGCTCAAGGGCTCGCGCACGCTCATCGCGGAGCCGGGGGGGCGCGTGTTCATCAACCCCACGGGCAACGCGGGCATGGCCACCGGCGGCACCGGCGACGTGCTGTCGGGCGTGTGCGGCGCGCTGCTCGCGCAGGGCATCAAGCTGCCCAAGGCGGCGTGGACGGCGGTGTACGCGCACGGGCTCGCGGGCGACCTCGCGGCGAAGCGGCGGGGCTTGATGGGCCTCATCGCCACGGACCTCCTGGAGGACCTGGGTGCGGTCTGGGTGCGGTGGGGACGATGAGCGAGGCGGCCGGCCCTGTGCGCACGCGGCGCCTCGTGTCACCATCCCCCGAGCAGACGCATGCGCTGGGCGTGAAGCTGGGCACGCTGTTGGAGCCCGGGGACTTCGTGGGCCTCGTGGGCGAGCTGGGCGCGGGCAAGACGCACCTGGTGCGCGGCGTGGCGGAAGGCGCGGGCGTGGCGAAGTCCGAGGTCGCGAGTCCCACGTTCGCCATCGTGTATCCGTACGAGGGCCGCATCCCGCTGTACCACGCGGACCTGTACCGCCTGGCCGACTACGAGGAGCTGTACGCCACCGGCTTCGTGGACATGGTCGCGGACAACGACCGCGCGATGCTGGTGGAGTGGTTGGACCGCATCCCCCAGGCGGCGCCGCGCGAGTTCCTGCGCGTCACGCTGCGCCATGAAGGGGAGGCCGCGCGGAGCCTGGAGGCGGAGGCCTTCGGCGCGCGTCCCGCGGCACTGCTGGAGGCGTGGCTCGGCTGAAACAGCGCCGTCAGGCCGCGCTGCTCGGGTTCAGCACGCTTTCGGCGAGCGTCTGCACCTTCCAGCGGCGGAAGACGAGCCGCGCGTCCACGCCCACCACGTCCTCTTCATCCACCGGCGCCCAGTGGGGACCGCCGCACAGCGACTCACTGGCGACGAGGAACTGCTGGAGCGGCACGTCCGTGTTCGGCGAGCGCAGTGCTTCCGGGCAGCCGCCGATGCCGGAGGAGATGAAGAGGGTGCGGTTGCGGCGCGTGGCCACCATCGCCTCGCCGTCCGTGACGAGGAAGTTCATCGCGGAGCGCTCCTTCGGCTCGCGGCTTCCCGGCACGTCCGTCATCGCGGACACGAGCGTCATCGTCTCCGCGAGCGCCCGAGCCATCGACTCCACCGGCACCGACCCGTCGAGCGGACCCCGCACCCCGAGCCGCGACAGGAACAGATAGAAGCAGCGCTCGCTGTCCGTGGTGCCCTTGATGTTGACGCGCAGCTCCGGGTGGATGAGCGCTTCCACGGCGGCCTTGTGCTTCGCGAACTCGCGCAGCGTGCCGTTGTGCACGAAGGACCAGCGGCCGAAGTGGAACG
This sequence comes from Corallococcus sp. bb12-1, assembly GCF_026626765.1. NCBI lineage: Bacteria > Pseudomonadati > Myxococcota > Myxococcia > Myxococcales > Myxococcaceae > Corallococcus > Corallococcus sp. bb12-1. Next base: position 717,388 of record NZ_JAPNJZ010000007.1, read on the forward strand.
GGTGCGAGTTGCGGATCTCCACCGCGCCCACACTCGCGAGCCGGATGTGCGCGACCACGGTGCGCGCGGACACCTGGCTGGACACCCGCTCGAAGTCAGGGTCGCTGTGCGCGGGACCCACACCATGCGCCACGAGCGGAGAGCACTCCTGCCCGTACGAAGCGATGCCCCAACCGTCCTTGTGCTCACGCGACTGGATGAGGAGCGAATTCCTCTCCGTCACCAGGGCGGTGTGGACAGCAGCGGGAACCGCGGATCTGAATCCAAATAGTCGGCACATGGTGGCAGCTGATCTCTACAACGGCCGGCCCACGAGGGAAGTTCCACCTGCCCCCTCGGACGATGCCCGTTGTTCAGCGGCACCCACTCAGGGACAGCAATCCATCCGCGCGCGGCCCACCACCTGTCCGCTCTTCACCACCACCCGCGCGTGGCTGATACCCAGATGATAAGGCAGGTGCCGGTAGCTGCGACACCCGAAGACAACCAGGTCGCCCGCATCACCCACGGCCAGGCGCCCCTGCCGTTGCAACCCCAAGCATTGCGCGGCGCCCCGTGTCGCGGCCCAGTACGCCTCGGCGGCCGTCAGCCCGTTCTCCAGGCAGGCGAGCCCCAGCACCAGCGCCAGGTTTTCCGTCATGGAAGAACCGGGGTTCACGTTGGAACCCAAAGCAATGTTGACGCCCGCGTCGCGCAGCTTCCGGCCGGGTGCGTAGGGGCGCATGCGCAGGAAGAGGGTGGAGGTGGGCACGAGCACGGCGGTGACGTTCGCGGCGGCGAGCGCGCGGATGCCTTCGTCCGTCACCTGCTCCAGGTGGTCCGCGCTGCTGGCACCCACTTCCGCGGCGAGCGCGGAGGCCCCGCAGGCGGTGAGCTGATCCGCGTGCAGGCGCGGCGTGAGGCCCAGCGCCTTGCCCGCGAGCAGCAGGCGGCGTGACTCGTCCACGGTGAAGGCGCTCTCCTCCGTGAAGACGTCACAGAAGCGCGCCAGTCCTTCGCGGGCCACGGCGGGGAGGATCTCGTTGATGCACAGGTCCAGGTAGTCGCCACGGCGGCCCTGGTACTCCGCCGGCACCGCGTGTGCGCACAAGAGCGTGGGCACCAGCTCCAGCGGGGACAGCGTGCCCAGCCTGCGCACCGCGCGCAGCATCTTCAGTTCGTCCGCCAGTGACAGGCCGTAGCCGCTCTTCACCTCGGCGGTCGTCACGCCCTGCGCGAGCAGGCGCTCCAGGCGGGGCAGGGCGAGCCGGGCCAGCTCCTCCTCGCTGGCGGCGCGGGTGGCGCCCACCGTGTTGACGATGCCGCCGCCCGCCTTGGCGATCTCCAGGTACGTGGCGCCCTGGTTGCGCAGGTCGAACTCAGCGGAGCGCTCGCCCGCGAAGACCAGGTGCGTGTGCGGATCCACGAAGCCCGGACCCACGAAGCCGCCCTCGGCGTCGACAATCTCCGTCGCGTCCGTGAGCGCGCCCCTGGGCAGGTCCGCTTCCTTCCCCACGAAGGCCACGCGGCCCTGGCGGATGCCCACGCAGGCGGCGGGGCGCGGAGTGAGGGCCACTTCGGCGGGCTCGCGGTGCGTGCCCTCCACGGTGAGCACCTCGGAGGTGTTGCGAACCCACAGGTCGAGCGCTTCCGTCATGTGTCAGCGTCCTCCACGCACCCCGGCGATGGGCACGTTCCAACTGCTGCCGTTCGCGCGGGCCCGGCCATAACCGCCGGACACTTCCAGCTTCGACTTGCCTGCCTCGCCCAACGAAATCTGCGCGGCCACCACGGCGCCGTAATACACGCTCGTCACCTGCGAGCCGGGGTTCACCAGGGACTGGTTCACCCCAAAGAACGGCACCAGCCCCAGCGACATGCCGGGCTCCGGATGCACGGTGAAGGCGCAGGTGCCCTCCATGCCGAACAGGCTGCTGGTGCTGTCCGTGTCGCCCAGGCCGAAGTCCGACGCGCCCCGCACCGCGAACGCCGGGGCCAGGCCCACCGTCTGCGAACCGATGTAGTACGACAGGCCCGAGTACAGGCCGTAGCCCGGCACCGGCGCGAGGAAGAACTCCCCCTGGAGCCCCACGTGCAGGGACAGCCGCTCATCCAGCGGCAGCGTCACCGCGCCGTCGAAGGCGATTCCCCACTGCTCGCTGTTGAAGGGCTTCGCGTCGCCCTGGAAGGCGCCGTCCAGCTCCCCGCGCTCGGACAGCTGCGGGGCGTTGAGGCGGGGGCCGGAGCGGAATCCGATTTGATAGAAGCGCTCGTTGGACATGCCCGGACCCATGCGCATCACCATGGGCCCCGTGGTGGTGGGCGTGCAGGCCGCGAGCACGGCCAACACCCCCGTCATCAAGATTGCGCGGATCCGGCTTGGCATCCGGCGCACTCTAGGCGGTGAGGCCCGGGATGCGCACGCCCCGCTCCTTCGCGACGTCGGTGGCCTCCGTGTAGCCGGCGTCCGCGTGGCGCAGCACGCCCATGGCCGGGTCGGAGGTGAGCACGCGCTCGATGCGGCGCGCGGCCTCCGGGGTTCCGTCCGCGACGATGACCTGGCCCGCGTGCAGCGAGTAGCCCATGCCCACGCCGCCGCCGTGGTGGAAGGACACCCACGACGCGCCGTTCACCGCGTTCACCAGCGCGTTCAGGATGGGCCAGTCCGCCACCGCGTCCGAGCCGTCCTTCATGGCCTCCGTCTCGCGGTTGGGGGACGCCACGCTGCCGCAGTCCAGGTGGTCGCGGCCAATCACGATGGGCGCCTTCACCTCGCCCTTGCGCACCAGCTCGTTGAACGCGAGGCCCGCCTTGGCGCGCTCGCCATAGCCCAGCCAGCAGATGCGCGCGGGCAGGCCCTGGAACGCCACGCGCTCCTGGGCCATGTCCAGCCAGCGGTTGAGCGACGCCTTGTGCGGGAACAGCTCGCGCACCGCGCGGTCCGTGCGACGGATGTCCTCCGGGTCTCCGGACAGCGCCACCCAGCGGAACGGCCCCATGCCCTCGCAGAACAGCGGGCGGATGTACGCGGGCACGAAGCCGGGGAACTCGAAGGCATTCTGCATGCCGCCCACCTTCGCCTGGCCGCGCAGGTTGTTGCCGTAGTCGAACACGTGGCTGCCGGCGGCCTGGAAGTCGTTCATCGCCTGCACGTGCATGATCATCGACTCTCGCGCGCGCTTCACGTAGCCCTCGGGGTCGCGCTTGCGCAGCTCCGCCGCGGCCTCCAGCGACAGGTCCGTGGGGATGTAGCCGTTGAGCGGATCATGCGCGCTCGTCTGGTCCGTCACGAGGTCCGGCTTGATGCCGCGCTTGTACAGTTCGCGGAACACCGACGCCGCGTTGCCGATGATGGCGATGGAGCGGCCCACGCGCTTGGCCTGCGCATCCTTCGCCAGGGCCAGCGCTTCGTCGATGTCCTTGGCCACCACGTCCAGGTAGCGCGTCTCCACGCGGCGCTGGGCGCGGTGCGGATCGATTTCGACGCCCAGGAACACGGCGTTGTTCATGGTCGCGGCCAGCGGCTGCGCGCCGCCCATGCCACCCAGGCCGCCGGAGAGGATGAGGCGGCCGGCCAGGTCCTCGCTGCCGAAGTGGAAGCGGCCCGCGGCGGCGAAGGTCTCGTAGGTGCCCTGCAGGATGCCCTGCGTGCCGATGTAGATCCACGAGCCGGCCGTCATCTGGCCGTACATCATCAGGCCCTTCTTCTCCAGCTCGTGGAAGTGCTCCCAGTTGGCCCAGTGGCCCACGAGGTTGGAGTTGGCGATGAGCACGCGCGGCGCGTCCGGGTGCGTGCGCAGGATGCCCACGGGCTTGCCGGACTGCACGAGCAGCGTCTCGTCGTCGGTGAGGCTCTGGAGGCTCGCGACGATGCGGTCGAACGACGGCCAGTCGCGGGCGGCCTTGCCGGTGCCGCCGTAGACGACGAGGTCTCCGGGCTGCTCGGCCACGTCCGGGTCGAGGTTGTTCATCAGCATCCGGAGCGCGGCCTCCTGCACCCAGCCCTTGCAGGAGAGGGTGGTGCCGCGAGAGGCGCGGATGATGCGGGACATGCGGAAGGCTCCTGGAAAGGTGGCGCGGAAGAGGACGCCCGGGCGGGCACCCTAACCGAACCTCCCACGTCGCGGGGGGACGCCGTGCAGGCCGTGTGCCCTCGCGAACCCGGACCGCCTGGACGCCGTGCGTCAGTAGTCCTGGCGCGAGTCCACGTAGGCGCTGAAGCCGTAGGTCTCACCGCTCGTGTAGAACTTGATGCCCCAGCCCACCGGGGCCGTCAGTCCGTAGGCGCTGCCGGTGCAGCCCCCACAGATGAGCACGCCGTTGCGGTGGATGTTCCACAGGCCGGTGATGTTGGAGGACGTGACGGCCGTGACGGACGAGCCGACCAGGTTGAAGGCGTAGGAGTTGCCGTTCGCGATGCCGCTGAAGCTCGCGGAGGCGGCGAACGTGCTCTCGTTCCAGGTGATCGTCATGTTGACGCCCGTCGCCGGAGACGACGCGCCGTTGTCGACAATGGACAGGCCGTGGGTGGACTGGATGCTGTGGCCGGCCAGGGCGGGGACGGACATGAACAACGCGGCGGCGGTGACGGCGGAAGCGATGGCCTTCATGAAATGGCTCCTGCTGGGGGGAAACGCGGAGTGCCGTGAAGCACCCCGCGTGAAACCCATCCTGCATGAGACCGGTGATACATGAAAGACGAGTTTAGTTGGTGGAAGCCGTGTTTCAGTAGTCCTTGCGCGTCGTCACGTAGGAGCCGAAGCCGTAGACCTCACCGGTCGTGTAGACCTTGAAGTAGTTGCCCACCGCCGCGGTCAGCTCGTACGCGTGGCCGGTGCAGCCGCCGCAGACCAGCACGCCATTGCGGCGCACGTTCCAGAGCCCCGTGATTTCATAGATGGTCGTGGTGGCCGGAGAGCCAACGAGCTCGAAGTCGTACTCGTTGCCGCCCGCGAAGCCGTGGAAGTTCACGAACGCGGCGCGGGTGGCCACATTCCAGCTCACCACCGCGTTCGAGCTCGTGACCTGGAGCGAGCCCGCGGTGTTGTCCTTCACGAACAGGCCCTTGCTGGACCAGATGCTGTGGACGTCCGCGGCCAGGGCGGGGACGGACAGGAACAGCGCGGCGACGACGAGGGAGCGCAAGGACTTCATGGGGGGAACCTCCAAGAGCGGGATGAAACGCGGTGTCGGGGGACACTCCGCGTGAACCCAATCCTGCATGAAGGCCGCAAGACTTGAAAATTAGGGCTTGTCCTTAGTTCCCGAGAGTCCTGATCAACCCCCGACCTGTCGGGAAGGCAGGAGCGGGGTAGAGTCGCGGCCCCGGCGAGGGCATACCCGGGACGAAGGTGGGACATGGCCGAGGCACCACGACAGGGGGAGGACGCGGACGTAAAGGCGGCGGCCCTGGCGGTGCCGGCGGCCCAGACTCCGCTGGAGGTCCGGCCTCCGGACGTGGGCGCGGTGAAGACGGTGGCGGGTGGTCTGCCCGCGGTGCTGCACGCGTTCAAGCACGTGCTGGGCGAAGCGGGGCCGTGGCGCGGCGGCAAGCTGCTCTGGAAGATCAACCAGTCGGATGGCTTCGACTGCCCAGGGTGCGCGTGGCCGGACCCGACGCACCGGTCGGTGAACGAGTACTGCGAGAACGGCGCGAAGGCGGTGGCGGAGGAGGGGACGCGCGAGCGGGTGACGCCGGAGTTCTTCCGCGAGTGGAGCGTGGCGCGGCTCGCCGAGCAGTCTGACCTGTGGCTGGGCAAGGCGGGCCGGCTCACGCACCCGATGGTGCTGCGCGAAGGCGCCACGCACTACGAACCCCTGTCCTGGGACGACGCGTTCGCGCTGGTTGCAGAGGAGTTGAACGCGCTGGGCTCACCGGATGAGGCGTGTTTCTACACGTCAGGCCGGACGAGCAACGAGGCCGCGTTCCTGTACCAGTTGTTCGTGCGGCAGTTCGGCACCAACAACCTGCCGGACTGCTCGAACATGTGCCACGAGTCGAGCGGCACGGGCCTCTCCGAGACGATTGGCATTGGCAAGGGCTCCGTCACGCTGGAGGACTTCGACCACGCGCAGGCCATCTTCGTCATCGGCCAGAACCCGGGGACGAACCACCCGCGCATGCTGTCGGCGCTCCAGGCCGCCGCGCGCCGGGGCTGTGAAATCGTCAGCGTCAACCCGCTGCCGGAGACCGGGCTCAACCGCTTCAAGCACCCGCAGGAGGTGCTGCACCTGTTCGGTCCTGGCACCGCGCTCAACAAGCTCTTCCTCCAGGTGCGCATCAACGGCGACGTCGCGCTCCTCCAGGGGTTGGGCAAGGCGCTCTTGGAGCGCGAGGCGAAGGCGCCGGGCACCGTGGTGGACCGGGCGTTCGTCGAAGACAGGACGGCGGGCTTTGACGTGTATGCCGCGCACCTGGGCAAGGTGTCGTGGGACGACGTCGTGGAAGAGAGCGGCGTGCCCCGCGAACAGATCGAGTCCGCGGCGGACATCCTGGCGCGCTCCGAGCGCACCATCTTCTGCTGGGCCATGGGCCTCACGCAGCACCGAAACGCCGTGGGCAATGTGCAGGAGGTGGTCAACCTGACGCTCCTTCGCGGGAGCATCGGCAAGCCGGGCGCGGGCGTGTGTCCGGTGCGCGGGCACAGCAACGTTCAGGGCGACCGCACCATGGGCATCTGGGAGCATCCCCAGCCCGCGCTGCTCGATGCTCTGGAGCGCGAGTTCGGCTTCGCTCCGCCGCGCCACACCGGCCTGGACACGGTGGCCACGCTGAAGGGCCTGCACGACGGCCGGGTGAAGGTGTTCTTCGCGCTGGGCGGCAACTTCCTGTCGGCCACGCCAGACACGGAGTTCACCGCGGAGGGCCTGCGGCGCGCTCGCCTCACGGTGCACGTGTCCACCAAGCTCAACCGCGCGCACCTGGTGCACGGCCAGCGCGCGTTGATCCTCCCGTGCCTGGGGCGCACCGAACACGACGTGCAGGCCACGGGGCGGCAGTTCGTCACCGTGGAGGACTCGATGGGGATGGTGCACGCGTCGCGCGGCGCGGTGACGCCCGCGTCCGAGCACCTGCTCAGCGAACCCGTCATCGTCGCGCGCCTGGCGCACGCGGTGCTGGGGACCCGCACGAAGGTGCCGTGGCTGTCCCTGGTGGAGGACTATGACCGGGTGCGCGAGCTCATCTCCCGCTGCATCCCGGGCTTCGAGGACTTCAACCGCCGCGTGCGCGAGACCGGTGGATTCGCGCTGCCCAACGGCCCGCGAGAGGGACGCTTCCCCACGCCGGATGGGAAGGCGCACTTCACGGTGCATGTCATGCCGCGCCTGAGGCTTGGGCCCGGGCAGTTGCTGATGATGACGCTGCGCTCGCATGATCAATACAACACCACCGTGTATGGCCTGGACGACCGCTACCGGGGAATCAAGCAGGGCCGGCGCGTGGTGTTCCTGCACCCGGAGGACGTGAAGGCGCGCGGGCTGACGGCGGGGCAGAAGGTGGACCTCACCAGCCACTTCCAGGGGGAGACGCGCGTGGCCCGGGAGTTCCTGGTGGTGCCGTACAACATCCCCCGCTCGTGCGCGGCCACGTACTTCCCCGAGGCGAACGTGCTCGTGCCAGTGGACAGCCACGCGGAGAAGAGCCGCACGCCCACGTCGAAGTCCATCGTCATCACCGTGGCCCCGAGTCCCGGCGCCGTGCCCCTGTTGCCGTCCGGCACTCCGGATGTCGCGAGGCCCGGGTGAGCCTCTCGCTTCCCACGCCGCTGTCGGCCGAGGTCGGGTGGCCGGAGTCGCTCCAGCCGCTGCATGCGCAGGTGGCGGCGGCGCTGCCCCAGGAGGCAGTGGCCCTGAGCGCCGGCTGGCGTGAGGACTTCGCGCGCTGGGTGCGCGGTGCTTCGTTGGAGGAGCGCACGCGGGCGCAGGCCGCTGCCTGGGAAAGGCTGTCCCCGGGCGAGCGCAGTCCGGGCGAAGTGCTCTTCCTGTTGTCCACGTGCAGCGAACTGCTCTGGCCCTACGCGGAGCCGCCCCCGGGCCTGTTGGGACAACTCCTCGCCCGGCAGCGCGAAGCCGTGGCCACGCTGCGCGAAGCGGGGGACGCGGAGGGCTCGGAGCGGATCCAACGTGAGACGGACGCGTCGCTGTCCACCGTGCTCACGCGCTACCTGAAGCGCCATCCGGACGCGTTGCAGGCGCTGGTGCGGGGCGTGCCGTGCACGTTCGATGGCCGCGCGCTGCGCTTCCAGGACGCGGTGGACGTCGATCTGAAATTGGTGCTGGGCGCGGGCCCGAAGTCGGTGGGGCTGCTGGAGCAACTGCGCGCGCTGCTGCCCGACACGCGCGAGGAGGGTCGCGACCGGCTCGCCGAGTTCATCCGCACGCGCGCCGCGCGCGTCCCCTGGCGTGAGGCGCGCGAGGTGCTGGGCGAGCGGCTGTTCGCGCTGGCCACGTCCCCGGAGGGTCGCATGGGCATGCGCGGCTTCCTCGCGTGCTACCCCAACGGGCGCAAGGAGCCGGACTGGTGTTCGCGCGCGGGCCTGTTGCTTGCGCGCACGGTGGAGGTGGGTGGGCCGCCCGCGGTGGTGGAGAACCTGTGCGACCTGCTCACGCTCTTCGACTCGCCCCCGGTGGACGGGCTGCGCGGGGCGCTGGGCGCGCTGGTGCAGAGCGACTTTGATGCGGCGGCGGACCTGGGCCATGCGCGGTTCGTCCTGGACCACTGCCACGGCACGATGCGCAAGAACGAGCCCGCGCTGGCGCTCGCGCTCCTGTGGCTGGAGGAGCGGCTGTTCCGCGCGGCCGTGCGGAGGGGCGTGCCGGAGGCCTTCGAGCGGCGCACCCGGGCCCGCGCGCGGCTGGAGTCATTGCCCGGCTTCGCGCACCTGGTGTGGCTGGCGGAGGAGTGCGCGGAGGTGTGGCCGCGCTTCCGCTCGCCCTCGCGGCCCGGCCTGGACGGGCTGGTGGCGTGGCGCGCGGAGGTGGCGCAGCGCATGGGCAAGAAGCCCGTGCTGCGCAAGGCGGCCATCGAGTTCCTCCTGTGGTGCGCGCCCGATGAGGCGTCCTCCGAAGCGGAGCTTGCGGTGATCGCGCTGGTGCGCACCGCCACGGACCGGCGGCTGGTGCGCAAGATGCTGGAGCACCCGTCGCCCAAGGCCCGCTTCCGCGCGCGCTCGCTCCAGTCCTGGCTCCAGGCCGGGGCGGGGCAGGGCCGCTCTCCGGCGCCGGTGGAGGCCTCGGAGCCCGCGACGCTGACGGCCTCGCTGCGCCACCTGCATGCGACGCGTTCAGTGCCGGTGGGCGGGCGCACGTGGCTGCGCGACCGCGACCTGGAGGACCTGCTGGTGGGCGCGGTGGGGCGCGTGGAGGCGGATATCGCCGTGCGCCATCCGGAGCGCTTCCGCGAGGAGACCGCGGACCTGGTCGCCGGACTGCTGGAGGGCCTGCGCGCGGAGCTGGAGCGCATCCAGGCGGACCTGGGTTCGCTGCTGGCCCAGGGGCGCGCCTCCCCGCTGTCCCTGTCGATGACCGTCCAACGCGCGCCGCTCCCCGTGCGGGACGGGGGCGTGGAGGTGGCCTTCGTTGTCTCGGTGGAGCGCGAGGGCTTCGTGCGCACGCGCCGGGTCGTCCGGATGCCGGTGGCGAAGCTGGAGCAGCGGGGCGAGGGCCAGTGGCTGCCCACGTTCCGGCTGGGCCGCGAGCGACTGGATGCCCTGCTCGCGCGCACGGAGGCCGCCTTCTGCCTCTTCCTGGTGCCCGCCTTCGTGCGCGCCGAGTGCTGGGTGGTGCCGGCGCGGCTGGCTCGGGCGTTGATGGAGACGCAGGGGGCCCTGGCCGGCGTACCCCGTGAAGCCGCGCAGGCGGTGTCCCGGCCCCTGGCGCAGTGGCTGGTGTACGACGTGCTGGGTCTGTGGGTGGGCGACGAGCGGCCCGAAGTGGTGGACGCGGTGCGTGAGGGTGACGCCGGCGCGGACTTCGTGGTGGACCTGCTCGTGCGCTGAAAGCCCCCGTCACCGAGGGGCGGAAATGCCCGGGGAATTGTCCGAGAATATCCAGAAGGCCCGGCGTAATGGCTGACGAGGGGTGCTGAAACTCTGTTCGGGCAGGGGAGGACCTGTTGGGTCCGTCCGAATGGGGTTCATGCCTCCACGCGCGTGTCGTCGCCGTGTCTCCAGGGGCGTGAAGGTCTTCACGGTGAAGAGCACGGCATCGATGGACCCGGGGACTCGTGGCTGGAGCCACGGGATGGGGTCCAGGCGCTGATGGGGGCCCGGGCGCCTGAAGGGCCCGTGCGCCTCTGTTGGGTTGGGTCGGAGTTCGTCGAACGAAGCCGAGCCGGGGGAGGAGTGTGTCCTCAATGAAGATGTCGAACCAGGGGGCCGCCGTGTCGCGTTTCCACTGCGGGAGGAAGAAGGAGCACAAGGGGGCGCGCATGCGAGCTCCGGGTGCGCGTCCGGGAACCTTCGTGGACGGGGTCCGGTGGCGGCAGGCGCGGACACGGGCAGGCAGCGGCGCCAGCGGGATGTCCCTCTCCGCCCGGTGCGAGGCGCGGGATGCGGACGTCGCGCTGGCGCATCCGCAACCGCTTCCGGAGCGGGCGGCCTTCGGGGAGCTGGTGGCCCGGTCCGCCGCGGCCCGGGACAGCTTTGAACGGATGGCGCGCGCGGCCTCGTGCAGCGCCACGGTGTTGCTGGAAGGGGAGACGGGCACGGGGAAGAGCCGCGCCGCGCTCGCCATCCACCGCGCGGGGCCCCGTGCGGTGGCTCCCTTCCTGGTGGTGGACTGCGGTGCGCTCCCGGCGAACCTCCTGGAGAGCGAGCTGTTCGGCCACGAGAAGGGCGCCTTCACCGGGGCCATCCAGCGCCGCGTGGGGGCCTTCGAGGAGGCCGACGGCGGCACCATCTTCCTGGATGAGATTGGCGAACTGCCCGCGGAGCTGCAGCCCAAGCTCTTGCGCGTGCTGGAGAACCGGGAGATCCGCCGCCTGGGCTCCAACACGCATCAAACGGTCAACGTGCGAGTCATCGCGGCCACGCACCGCGACCTGCGCGCGGAGGTGCAGGCGGGCCGCTTCCGGGCGGACCTGTACTTCCGGCTCGCGGTGGTGGGCATCCCGATTCCCTCCCTGCGCGAGCGGCCCGAGGACATCCCGCTCATCGTCGAGCGCATCCTCGCGGGGCTGGGCGCCACGCCCGCGCAGGTGGAGTCACTGACCGCGCCGGGCTTCCTCGCGCAGCTCCAGAAGTCCGCGTGGCCGGGTAACGTGCGCGAATTGCGCAACCACCTGGAGCGCTGCCTTGTCTTCCAGAGCGCGCTGCCGCCCGGGGTGTCCGGGGCCGGCCTTCAGCCCGCGACCTCCCGAGCGGTGGATGCGTCGGTGACGTATGCGGAGTCCCGGCGCCGGGCGCTGGAGTCCTTCGAGCACGACTATGTGGAAGCGCTCCTCAAGCTGCACGGAGGCAAGGTGTCCCAGGCCGCCGCCGCCGCGGACATGGACCGCGTGTACCTGTATCGGCTCCTGCGTCGGCATGGCCTCAAGAGCTGAAGTCGGCCTGAAGCCGACCTGAAGTCGCCTGAAGCTGGGGTGCCTTCACAAAACCCACGCGGGATGGGGGCGGCTGGCGGAGAATCCCGCCCATGTCCGCCACCATCTTCGATCTGCACACGCTCCCCGCGATGCCCGCCGCGCTCCTGCGCGCGGCCTTCACCCGCAGGACGGCGCGCGGAACGGCCCTGCCGGAGATGACGCTGCGGGCGCACGGCTGCCGCGCCTCTCCGGAGCTGCTGGCGCGCTACCGGGCCGCGTGCGGCTTCGATGCCGACGGCTTCCTGCCGGTGACGTATCCGCAGGTGCTCGCGACGCCACTGCACCTGGGCCTCCTGGGCCTGCCCGACTTCCCGTACCCGGTGCTGGGCACCGTGCACGTGCGCAACCACATCCAGCAGCACCGCCGCATCGCGGACGCGGCCCCGCTCACCGTGTCCTGCCACTTCGACGGCCAGCGGGACGTGCCCGCGGGCCAGGAGTTCGACCTGCACACGCGCGTCGAAGCCCAGGAGAGCGGCGAGCTGCTCTGGCAGGCCGTCACCACCATGCTGCGTCGCAACGGGGACCGGAAGGACAAGGACGCGGGGCGCAAGGACCGGCCGCCGGATGACGCGCGCTTCGCCGCGAGCCGTCCTTCCCCGTGGACCGTTCCCGCCGACACCGGCCGCCGCTACGCGCGAGCTTCGGGCGACTTCAACCCCATCCACCTCACGCCCCTCACGGCGCGGCCCTTCGGCTTCTCACGCGCCATCGCGCACGGCATGTGGACGCTCGCGCGCTGCGTGGCGGAGCTGGGCGAGGCGGCCCACCTGGACGCGCTCCGCCTGGACTGCGACTTCAAGAAGCCCCTGCTCCTGCCGGCCCGCGTGACGTTCCAGACGGCCCGCGAGTCCGGGGGCGTGGCGTTTCGCGTGCTGTCGGAAGAGGGGAAGCCGCACCTGCTCGGGCGGCTGGACTGAAGCCCGAGCGACCTGCCGTCGGGCCGGGGGGCGAGCGGCCCACCGTCAGTCGCTCAGCTCCGGCAGGTCGGGCAGGCTGTCCGGATCCAGCTTCATCATGGCGCACAAACGGCTCAACGTCGGGATGGTGGGCACCATCACGCCGCGCTCGACACGGGCCAGGACTTCCACCCCCAGCTCCAGATGTTCGGCGACTTCCTCCATGGAGAGCCCCGCCTGCTGCCGCGCCGTCTTCAGCGCCGCGCCAAGCGCTTCGGCCCGCTCTCTCCGACTCTGTGTCATTCCCCGAGCATGGCGCCATCCGGCCCTGCCGTCACTTGAATCCCACACGCACCCCTTCCGGACGGTGGCCCGCCCGGGGACCTGTCCTCCCCGGCGTGAAGTCCCCAACAACACGCCACCCCCATGGGCCCGGTGGAGCGCCCCCGGCCCGCCGCCTCCCCCCGGCCTTGCGCCGAGGGGCTCCGGAGATGGACCCGAGGAGCAGGGCCCGGGGCGCCGGGTCGTTCCGGGAAGGATGTGGCGGGGTGGACGCCCGTCCGGGCCATGCGCACGCTGCCTTGAGGAAGGTCCCTGCGGCATTGGCGCCAGTCAGGGCCTGTGTTAGGCCGCCGCTCCCTGCCCCGGGTCCCTGGGACACCAACTGAGGAGAAGTGAATGACCCGTCGTCACGTGCGAGTCGTCGGCGCGATGCTCCAGAACGAGATGGGTCGCTACCTCATCACCCAGCGGCCCCCCAAGGCGTCGCTGCCCCTGCTCTGGGAGTTTCCGGGCGGCCGGGTGGAGGAGGGGGAGGACGACGCGGCGGCGCTCGCCCGCGAACTCCAGGAAGAGATGGGCGTCCGCATCGTGGTGCTGGAGCAGGTGATGCACACCCACCACGAGTACCCCACCTACGACATCGACTTCCGCGTGTTCCGCTGCCAGTTGAGCGACAGCGGGGCGGAGATCCACCACCTGCGTGTGCATGACCATCGCTGGGTGGCGCTGGAGGAGATGGGGCAGTACCGCTTCCCCGACGCGGACGCGAAGACGCTGGCCCGGTTGCTGGACCTGGACCACTGACCCGTGCGCCCCTCTTCGTGTCTGTTCGCCGCCGCGGGCCTCCTGCTGGCGTCCGCCTGCTCCAGCTCCCGTCCCGTCCCTTCCGCCTCCACCGCCCCGGATGCGGGCATGCAGCAGGTGCCCGCCACGGGCCAGGAAGGCTGCGTCCTCTATTCCGATGGCCGCAAGACGGGCACCGTGCCCCGGCAGGTGCCGGAGCTGTCGGGCCTGGCCGCCAGCCAGCGTCACCCCGGCATCTTCTGGGGACACAACGACTCCAACAACGCCTTCGAACTGTTCGCCCTGGATGAGACGGGCACGGTGAAGGCCACGCTGACGCTCACCGGCGCGGATCCCCGCGACATCGAGGACGTGGCGGTGGGGCCGTGCGAGCCGGGACAGAAGGCCACCTGCGTCTTCCTGGCGGACACCGGCGACAACTTCGAGCGTCGCAAGGAAGTGCGCCTGTTCCGCGTGACGGAGCCGGAGTCCATCGCGAACGCCACGCTCCCGGTGGAGGCGCTGCCCTTCACCTATGTGGACGGCCCGCACGACACCGAGTCGCTGATCATCGACGCCCGCTCCGGCCGCATCGCGGTGCTGACGAAGACGCGCGCGTCCCTGGGCGACCTGTACGTCGTGGAGGGACTCAAGCAGGGCGGCTCCGGCAGGGCCACGAAGCTGGGCAGCCTGCGCGTGCCGGAGGACGTGGACCGGCTGGCCACCGGCGCCTCGCTGCACCCGTCCGGCGAGCGGTTGCTGGTGCGCACGTACACGCGCGTCTGGGAGGTCCGCAAGCCGGGGGCGAAGCGCCTGGAGGATCTGGTCGGCGCCCAGGTGGTGGAAGTGCCCGGCGCGAGCCAGGCCCAGGCCGAAGCCATTACCTTTCTACAGGACGGGCGCGGCTACCTGCTGGGCAGTGAGTTCACGGGGGAGCCCCTGGTCCGCGTGGATTGCCGCTGATCCAACACTTCGGCGCGCCTCAGTCATCATCCTGTCACGCCCGGCGGTTGACGGCTTGGCGGGGGTGACCATCTTTGGCCGGCTAAGGGAACCGTCACACGACATGTCGTCTGTGTGTACGGGGGAGGGGGAGGGCGAGCGTGCCGACGATGAAGCCACAGGACCTGCCGCCGGGGATGGGCCCGCGCGGAAAGAAGAGCGACAAGCCAGCACCCACGAAAGGTGGGTTCAAGTTCGGCTCACCACTGGGCTACATCCTCCTGCTCGTCCTGGGGTTCCTGCTGTTCCGGAACGTGTTTCAGGACGCGGGTGTTCGCCGGGTGTCGTACAGCCAGCTGCGCGACGCGGTGGAGAACGGCCAGTTCAGCCGGGTGCAGATCTCCAACGAATGGGTGAAGGGTTTCCTCAAGGACAACGCCCAGCCACCTCCGGGTGAGAAGGGCACGCTGCGCAGCGAGCCCAGCGCCCTGCCGTGGATGGCCTACCGCGTCCCCGGGGACGAAGGGCTGGTTCCGCTGCTGGAGCAGAAGGGCGTCCAGTTCGAGGCGGTGCCGCAGTCGAGCTTCAGCGAGGTGTTGTGGATCTGGCTCATTCCCATGGGCCTGCTGATCCTCTTCTGGAGCTTCATGATGCGCCGGATGTCCGGCGGCATGGGCCAGGGCCCGCAGAGCGTCATGAGCTTTGGCAAGACGCGCGCGAAGGTCCAGGCGGAGAATGACACCGGCGTGGGCTTCAAGGACGTGGCCGGCGTCGACGAGGCCGTGGACGAGCTGCGCGAAATCGTCGAGTTCCTCAAGACGCCGGAGAAGTTCCGCCGTCTGGGTGGCCGCATCCCCAAGGGTGTGTTGCTCGTCGGCCCTCCGGGCACGGGCAAGACGCTGCTGGCGCGGGCCGTCGCCGGTGAGGCGGGCGTCCCGTTCTTCAACCTCTCCGGTTCGGAGTTCGTGGAGATGTTCGTCGGCGTGGGCGCGGCGCGTGTCCGTGACCTCTTCGCCCAGGCCACCGCCAAGGCGCCGTGCATCATCTTCATCGATGAGCTGGACGCCATCGGCAAGAGCCGCAACTCAGGGGTGGCCGGCGGCCACGACGAGCGTGAGCAGACGCTGAACCAGTTGCTCGCGGAGATGGACGGCTTCGACAGCCGCGCGGGCCTCATCATCCTGGCGGCGACCAACCGCCCGGAGATCCTGGACAGCGCGCTGATGCGCCCGGGCCGCTTCGACCGGCAGGTGCTGGTGGACCGTCCGGACAAGCGCGGCCGTGAGCAGGTGCTGGAGATCCACGCCAAGGGCGTCAAGCTGGGCACCGACGTGGACCTGAGGCAGATCGCCTCCCGCACGCCGGGCTTCGCCGGCGCGGATCTGGCCAACGTGGTGAACGAAGCGGCGCTGCTGGCCGCGCGCAAGAACCGCGACGCGGTGATGCGGGCGGACTTCGAGGAGGCCATCGAGCGCGTGGTGGCGGGCCTGGAGAAGAAGAACCGCCGCATGAACGAGCGCGAGAAGGAGATCGTCGCGCACCACGAGGCAGGCCACGCGGTGGTGGGCTGGATGATGCCGTACGCCGAACGGGTGACGAAGGTGTCCATCATCCCGCGAGGCCTGGCGGCGCTGGGCTACACGATGTCGCTGCCCCTGGAAGACCGCTACCTCATGTCCGTGGACGAGCTGCGCGACAAGATGGCGGGGATGATGGGCGGACGTGCCGCGGAGGAGCTCTTCATCGGCGAGGTGTCCACGGGCGCCTCCAACGACATCAAGCAGGCGACGGAGATCGCCAAGATGATGGTCCGCGACTACGGCATGAGCAGCCTGGGTCCGGTGGCGCTGAGCGGAGACCAGGGTCCGGGCTTCTTGAGGAGCGCGGGCCTGCCGGAGTCGCGCAGCTACTCCGAACAGACGGCCCGGATGATCGACGACGAGGTCCGCAAGATGGTCTCCGAGGCGCTCGACCGCGCCCGTGAGGTCCTCAGCGTGAACCGCGAGAAGGTGGAGGCCCTGGCCGCACGGCTCCTGGCGACGGAGGTCATCGAGGAGGAAGCGATGACGACCATCCTGGGGCCCAAGGTGCTGGCGCAGCGGGGCCTGTTGCATCCGGAGGCGCGCACCGTGATTTCGGCGCACCCGGTGGGAGCCAACGAAGCGGAACCGGTCGTGCCGCCCACGCAGCACACGCAGGGCAAGTACGACTCCTGAGTGCTTGCCTGCCCTCCGGGCAGACCTTCGCCCACCGGATCCACCGCCAGCCTGCGGTGGCCGGTGGGCGAAATTACTTTTGGCAGACAAGGAGGCGTCGCCGTGGAGAACCGCATTGGGAAGAGCTACGTCGCGCGGAAGTCGTTGTTCGCCAAGGGCCTCAAGGACGGCCGGCTCACGGTGCAGGAAATCGAGGAGGCGCTGCCTCCGGGGACGCTGACGGCCGCCGAGCGGTGGCTCCTCTACTACTCGCTCCGGGCCGCTCAGGTGGAGATCATCGATGAGGTGACAGGGCAGGTGGACCACGGCTTCATGGCCGAGGCCCCACCGGCTGCTCCTTCCAACCACTAGCCGCGTTGACAGGGGCGCCCTCGCGGTTAGGTTCGCGCCGCGTATCAAGGTCCGCTCTTTCAACCCCCTGGCGCAGGTTCGACAATGGACGGTAAGCCCCGCAGCGACGAGACCCCGGAGACGCAGTCCCCCGCCAACGAGGCGGGGGAGGCTCCTTCGACCGACCTTCCAGAGGACCGCGAGGCCGCATCGGACGGCGAAGTGACGCGGCTCCAGACGGAACTGGAGGTGGCCCGCCGCCGGGTGAACGAGCTGGCCCGGGCGTACCAGGACCTGAACAAGGACCGCGAGGAGTTCAAGCAGCGGTTGACGCGCGAGCGGGAGCGGATGATCGACGTGGAGCGCGGCAACGTCGCCGGCACGCTCCTGGAAGCCATCGACGAGCTGGACCTGGCGCTGGCCTCCAGCCACCAGGACACCTCGCCGCTGGCCCAGGGCGTGCGGATGATCCGCGACAGCCTCCTCGCCAAGGCCCAGGCCACCGGCATCGAGCGCATCCAGATGGTGGGCCGTCCCTATGATCCCAACGTCGCCGAGGCGGTGGACATGGAGATCACCCCCGTGCAGGACGACGACCAGAAGGTCGTGGCCGAGTTCCGCGCGGGCTACCGCCTGAAGGACCGCATCATCCGCCCGGCCCGGGTGAAGGTGGCCCGGTACGTGGCCCCGGCGCAGGCCTGAAGGGGTATCCCCAGGCGCTGGGGCCAAGTGCTGGCGAAGCTCTGGCGCCGCTTCTCCTGACGCCCCTGCGAGCCTGACTGGGGCTGGCGGGGGCTGGCCCCCTTCCTGGCCTCTCATGCGCCGGGAAGGGTGGAGCAGGGCGGTCTGTTGGGGCCTGACGCCATGGCCCGCCGTGTAAGCTGCCGCCCCGTGTCCGTCCGACTGTTCAGCCTTCTTTTCGCGGTGACGCTCGCCCCCGTGGCTGGGGCCGCCGAGGATCCGCTCCAGCCCTGGCTCCAGGCCCGGGTTCGCGAGCACACCGCCTGGTTCGCCGCCCCGCCGCCATCGTCGCCCGCGTCCGAGGGCACGGCCGGCGGGTCCGCCCTGTGGCGCGAGCGCCCGGCCGGCAGCGCGGGCGTTGCGAACTTCGTGCCCCCCACGTCGCTGGCGCCGCTGATCCGCGCGGTGGAGGCGGGCGTGGTGAACATCACCACGGTGGGCCCCGGAGCGCTGCCGGGTGCGGTGAAGCGCTCCACAGGCTCCGGCTTCGTGCTGACGGCCGACGGGCTCGTCGTCACCAACAACCACGTGGTGGCCAACGCCCAGGGCCCGGTGGTGAACCCGTCCGGCTCCGGCGTCACCCCCGACAAGGGCGGCCCGCGTGAGGTGCCCCTCCAGCAGGTCTCCGTGCGGCTGGCGGACGGCCGCGAGTTCCCCGCGGAGGTGGTGGGCCGCGACGCGTCCACGGACGTGGCGCTCCTGCGCTTGAGCGGCGCGGGACTGGGGACCCTGCCGGCGGTGTACCTGGGGGACTCGGACGTGTTGGAGGTGGGCGACTGGGTGGTGGCCATCGGCAACCCGTTCGGCCTGGACCACTCGGTGGCGCACGGGATGATTTCGGCGAAGGAGCGCGTGCTGGGCGTGGGCCAGTTCGACGACTTCATCCAGACGGACGCGCTCATCAACCCCGGCAACTCCGGCGGCCCGCTCTTCAACATGCGCGGCGAGGTGATTGGCGTGAACACCGCCATCATCAGCGAGGGCCAGGGCATCGGCTTCGCGGTGCCCATCAACCTGGTGAAGGACCTGCTGCCCAACCTGCGGGAGAACGGCAAGCTGGAGCGCGGCTGGCTGGGTGTCGTCATCAACGAGGACGGCGTGGCCGCCACCACCACGGCGCCGGTGGTGAAGGACGTCTACCGGGGCAGCCCCGCCGCCGCCGCCAACATCCGCCCCGGAGACCGGCTGGTGGCGGTGAATGGCCGGCCCATTGGCAGCTACCTGCAGCTCTTGCGCAAGGTGGCCCTGCTGGCGCCGGGCACGGAGGCGAAGCTGACGCTCCTGCGCGAAGGCGGCACGCAGGAGGTGTCGGTGCGGCTGGTGGCGCGCCCGGCGCAGGAGGCCACCGAGGGCCTGTCCAACCGGGGCGGCAGCACCGCGAATGACCTGGGGCTGGTGCTCCGGGATTTGACGCCGGAGGTGGCCGCGCCCCTGGGCTACGAAGCCTTCCTGGGCGCGCTGGTGTCCGGCGTCGTCCCGCGCAGCCCGGCGGAGCAGTCCGGCCTGCGCGCCGGCGACGTCATCACCGAGGTGAACCGTCGCCGGGTGAAGGACTCCGCCGGGGTGAAGGCCGCCCTGGAGCGGGGCAGCGCGGGGGCCAGCATCCTCCTGCGCGTCCAGCGGGGCGACGCGCTCCAGTACATCGCCATCGCCCGCTGAAGCGGGGGCGGGCGCCTGGTTACTTCGGGGCGTCCTTGCCGTTGAGCCACAGGCCCATGTGTCCGCCGCTGCGGCCCTCGGTGAGGACCACGGCCTCCACGCGGGCATTGACGCCGAAGACCTTCCCGCCACCCTTCTTGGGCAGCGACCACACGCTCTGCGGCGTGAAGACGACCTGCGCGCGCACGCCCCGCGTGGAGAACAGGCGGCTGAAGACGCCGCCATTCCACCCGTCCGGCGCCGTGCCGCTCACCGTGAGGTAGTTCATCACCGGGTTGCCCTGGGCGTCCGTCTTCTTCGGCGCCCCGTGGGTGAGGGCGTACTTCCCGCCCCCGAAGAAGGGCGTGATGTTGATGGTGTAGTCGTTGTTGCCCGGGTTGTAGTCACCCGCGGACAGCATGGTGGCGTCGTCCTCCGTGATGATCATGTAGAGGCGCTTGCCCGTGTACTTCTTGCGGAAGGCCTCCGCGTTGGCCTTGCACTGAGGGTCCACGAAGGCCCCGTCGCACTCGCCCACGTACTTCTCCAGGAAGGCCCCCAGCGCCCCCAGGGGCTCGGACTCGTCGCGCAGCTTCGCGAAGCGCGAGTCCACGTCGGCCAGGGCGAGCGTGGGCACAAGGAGGGCAAAGGCGGCGGCCAGGAAGCGATTCACGAGCGGGAACTCCCAAGAAGGGGGGGATGAAGACGCCAGGGATGCTGCCACTTCCGGCCGCGCCGGGGGCAGGGCTTTCCCATGGGTGGGGCTTGGTGGGGCGGGGTAGATGTAAGTGGATAAGTTGCCTACATCTAGCCACCATGTAGTTTGTCCCTGTCACCCCCTGTTTCGGAGGCCATCCCCGCCATGAACACCCAGCCGCAGGAACGTCGTAACCACCTCCGATTCGACAAGATCTTCACCGTGTACCTGTCCACGCAGGACGGGATGATGCGGGGCATTGGCCGCAACATCAGCGCGCG
This sequence comes from Corallococcus sp. bb12-1, assembly GCF_026626765.1. NCBI lineage: Bacteria > Pseudomonadati > Myxococcota > Myxococcia > Myxococcales > Myxococcaceae > Corallococcus > Corallococcus sp. bb12-1. The sequence continues at coordinate 737,760 of NZ_JAPNJZ010000007.1, forward strand.
GGGCATGTTCATTGAAGTGCGCGACTCGCTGGGGCTGGGCGAGAAGCTGAAGGTGACTTTCGCGGGCGAGGACGGCACGGAGATGACGTGCCTGTGCGAGGTGCGCTACCAGGTGGCGCTGGCCTTCGGGCGCAAGGACGGGCGTCCGGGCAACAGCCGCGGCGTGGGCCTGCGCATCGTGGCGTACGAGACGATGGACGACGCGCCCCTGCTCCTGGTGGACCGCGAGCGGGTGATGCACTGAAAAACCGCGGGGCACGGCCCTTCCCCTGAGAGAGGGAAGACACCGTGCCCCGGGCGTGGGACTCGAAGTTGCTTGAAGCGGATGCCTACTGCGAGAAGCCTTCGAGCAGGTAGTGGGCCTCGATGCGCTTGAGCGCGAGGATCATCGCGGCGCAGCGGCTGTCCACGTTCTTGCCGATGCAGTACGGGCGGCTGTCGTGCATCTCCGTCTTGCGCGGCTGGTTGCGCGAGATGTCCCGGATGATGCGGTAGTTGCGCTTCATGGCGCGCTCGAGGCGCTGATCGACTTCCGCCTCGCTCCAGCGCTCCATGCGCTTGTTCTGGATCCACTCGTAGTAGCTGACCGTCACGCCGCCGGCGTTGGCGATGATGTCCGGGATGAGCTCGATGCCGCGCTTCTGAAGGACGCGGTCGGCTTCCGGGGTGGTGGGGCCGTTGGCGCCTTCGGCGATGAGCTTCACCTTGAGGCGCTCGGCGACCTCGGCGGTGATTTCGCCACCCAGGGCGGCGGGGACGAGGATGTCCGCCTGCACGTCCCAGAGGTCCTTCTTCTCGATGCGCTGGGCGCCGGGGAACCCGATGACGGAGCGCTTGAGGTTCTTGGGATCCTGAACGTAGGCGGTCAGCGCGTTCACGTCGATGCCGTCGCCGTTGAAGATGGAGCCGTCGGCGTCGTTCACCGCGAGCAGGCGCGCGCCCATGTTGCCCAGGATGATGGCTGCGTGGCTGCCCACGTTGCCGAAGCCCTGGAGGACGAACGTCTTGCCCTTCACGCTCTCGCCGCGGTCGGCGTAGTAGTCCTCGATGCAGAACGCGACGCCCTGGCCGGTGGCCTTGCCGCGGCCTTCCGAACCGCCGATGCGCACGTCCTTGCCGGTGACGATGCCGCGCAGGTTGTGGCGCTCGCGCTCACCGTCGGAGAACTGGCGGTAGAGCAGCGCCATGATCTCCGGGTTCGTGCCCACGTCCGGCGCCGGGATGTCGATGTTCGGCCCGATGAGGCTCTTGAGCCGGTACATGAAGCGCAGGGTGATGGCTTCAATCTCCTCGCGGCCGTACTCGCGGGGATCCAACTGGATGCCGCCCTTGCCGCCGCCGAAGGGGACTTCCGCGATGGCGGTCTTCCAGGTCATCTCCGCGGCGAGCGCCTTGAAGAGGTCCAGGGACACCTCGCGGTGGTAGCGCAGGCCGCCCTTGTAGGGGCCACGGGCCTGGTTGTGCTGGACGCGGTAGGCCTTGAAGCGCTGCGACTCACCGGGGACCAACTGGTAGACGAGCCCGTCCGGCAGGCGCAGGTGGCCGTGGCGGATGGCGACGTCGGAGCCCAGCAGGGCGCGGCCGTTGAGGATGATGTTGCCGTTGGCCAGACGCTCCAGGCCTTCGGTGTTGCGCACCTGGGTGACGGACAGGTCGGCGAAGGACTTCGCCTCCTCGGGGATGAGGGGGACGAGCCGGTCCTTGAGCTTCGCGGTGACGTAGAAGATGTGCTCGTAGTCGGGCTCTTCGAGCTCCAGACGCACCCGCTTGTCCAGGCCGATGAGATCCGCCGCGAAGTGGAAGATCTCCATCGCCTCCGTGTAGATGGTGCGCTTGGGCGTAGGGGCCGGGGCGCGCATGAAAGTCTCTTCGCTGGCCATGACGGAATGTGCTCCTTGAGGGCCCACCCGGAATGGGGGCCGCAGGGGAAAGCGGGGCCCTTATGTGCACAGGCTCCACAGGGGGTCAACCGCTGCGGAGTTCGTCAATTCTCCAAATAGTGGAGAAAAGACGCGCACTTAGCCGACGCGGTGTGTCACTTCGCCAGATGCGCCGTGTCATGGATGTCAGGGCTTCTGGATGGGAGAAGCGGCGGTGACTTTGGGTGGGCAGGTGGGGGTGGAGATTCTGCTTGCGGGGCCCGAAACCGGATGGTACTTACGCGCCGCTTTCAGCCGTCGCGCCGACATAGCTCAGTTGGTAGAGCAACTGATTCGTAATCAGTAGGTCTCCGGTTCAAATCCGGATGTCGGCTCCAAAAGAAGAAGGCCGGTGGTCCTCAGGGACCGCCGGCCTTTTTCTTTTTCACGATCGCTTGGCGATGAACGGAGCCCTGGCCACTCCACGCACCAGGACCGCCGACACCTGTCCTGAATCCGCGAGCCCGCAGATCAGGGCTTCTCCGGCGGCGCTCCCTGGATCCAGCAGGCTGGTGAGCGCCAGACCGGCCCCGAGAAGGCCACTGGCCGCGCCCACCTCGCCAATGGACTCGCAGGGAAGCAGCGTTCCGCAACCGTCAAAATCCACCCGTTGCCTGAGCAGGACCTGCGCATGGCCCCAGGCGTGGGCCTTCCACTGCTCGCCGTTGAGGTCGAGGACCAACTCGCCGCGAAAGGAGGTTCCGGGGCTGCCACTCGAAAGGACTTCCTGGATGGCTTCTGCCAGGAGCTGCCCCCGCTGGGTCGCACCCGGGAACTCACCCGGGGGCGGAGACTTCACCGTACTCGCGAGGATGTGGCACCCGGACTCCGACGCAGGGACGCGGTCCACACCTCGCTCCACCATGAGGCATGCGCCCGCCTGACCTGGAAGAAGCCCGGTGGGGGCCTCCCCACTCTTCAGTCGTCCGTGCTGGGAAAGCCAGTCCAACGTGAGCCCGTCCAGATACGAATCGGCGCCGACAAGCACCACCCGATCCACCTGACGGGAGCCGAGCAGTGCTTCCGCGCGCTGGAGCCCTTCCGCCAGACTGGTGTGCCCCGAGGCGATGGCCCGGATGTTTTCAGGGGGGATGGGAAGCCCGAGCACCTGACGGAGGGGTTCGGTGAAGTACTCGGCCAACGAATCCGGTTGCTGGTCGATGGCCCACATGAAGCGCGCTGGATCGAGCAGTGGCATCAGCGCCATCAGGCCTGTCCGCGGCCAGGCTCCCGGCAGGGGCGCTCGGGTGTCGCCCTCGTAGAGCAGATCTTCCATCGCCCCCGATGCGAGCCGGACCCAGGCTCCCGCCTGAAAGAAGCCCTCGGCGAAACCCTCGATGGGATGCCCCCGGGCCGGCGTGACCTCGCCGTCTCCATCGGGGACCATGATCCCAGGCAGCTCGCGTGCGCGAGTGAGGCCGGCACGGATGGCGGCACTGCTCCCGGTCCGGCCGTAACCGAGCGATGTCACCATTCCCAATCCTGTGACAGCCATGCGCATGGGGCGTCCTTACTCAAGCTCGAAGTAGGAGGGGATGTCCCTCCAGGACTCCTCGGGAGGCAGCCAGGAGGGGTTCGCCCGACGGATCAACGAGGGGGCCAACGGGTAATTCCGGGCCAGATTCATTCGCGCCTGCTCCGCGAACCGCAGCAGGGCCACCAGTTCCACCCAGACGTGTGAGACGGTCGCCGCATCGTTGGGAGACATCTGACCTGCATTCAGCTTCTTCTCCGCAGCGCGTCGGTGGTCCCCCAGCATCCGCTCAAGGGTTTCATCGAAGAGCTTCTGGTCCTTCTCGATCAGCGCTCGGCACATCTCCAGACGTGAGTCCTCCGCATTCCCCAGGACCTGTTCGTATCGGCTCAAGAGTCGATGGAGGTGGTCCTTCTCTGCCCCTACGCCGAAGAGGTCCATCAGCAGTCGGGCGTAGAGGAAGTCTTCCTCGTATTCCTCCTGGTGGTTCCAGGTCGCCCGCGAGTTCCGAGCGATGGTCATGGCCGCCTGCTGATCATCGCAGGCAACCGCATCGAAGAATGGCTCCGCCTGGCTTGTGGCCTTCGCCTCTTCTGGAGTTCCCTCCAGGTAGAAAGAAAATGCCCGGGCACTCTTGGCAAGGTTCTTGATGAAGCCCTCCGGCCGCCCCGTCAAGAAGAGCTCAACGATCCCCATCCTCCTGTAGTAGCCGCAGAAGATGAGTATTTGCCGGAGCGTCACGTTTCGCCCGAGCACCCGTGGAAGCCCCATCTGCAGCGAGATACCCAGGTCCTTCCGGATCAACCAGAGCGGGACATCCATGGCGGGGCCTCAGTTCTTCGCCTTCCGGGACTTCGCCGACTGCCCTGAGGGTGCCAGTTCCAGACCGAACAAATACACGTTGGTGGGTGCCGCTTTCTTCAGGGCATCCGCCAGGGAGTGGCTGATGACAATCTGCTCCCGCGCCTCCTTGATGCGAAACACCTGCGGGGCGTCCTTCATCTTATCCGGATCCAAGACGGCCTTCCGAAGTTCGACCACATCTTCGCCCTCCCACTCGATTTCGCTCTTCGTCGGGTTGAGGCAGTCCAGGATGGCAAGCGGGTTGATGATGAAATAGTCCCGGCTCGCAACCCGTCCCTTGTGGTTGAGCAATGCGAAGGGCAGGCACTCCAGGGGGGCGCCAGTCGAAGCGAAGATTTCCTTCAGATTGCGTTCGACCACGAGGGTGCTGTCCGTGTTGGCGACGAGGGACGGCAGCTTGAGGCCGCCAAATTCGTCACTCATGCGCCATTGGGCGTCCTTGGGGTAGTCAGATCCCACGGGCGAGCCAAACGACATCAAATGACTCAGTTCCTGGAGGTTGGCTGGAAGATCCCCGAGCGTGCAATACGTCTTGTCGACCAGGGGGGCCTGATTGAGGATGAAGTAGTTCATGGGCTTCTGAGCTTCAGTCCGGGAAGATCAATGAGCGGCTCGCCAGGCGATGCGACGCCAAAGACCTTGATGGAGACGTAGCAGTCCTTTGAGAGCAGTTCGAGCTTGCTCTTTGATAAAGGGCCCATCTTGGCGATGTTGCAGGATTTTTTCTTCGCCCGGGTCGTCGTCGCCTCTTCCGCGAACCCCTTCATGATGAGCTTGAGCCGGGTCGTCACCTTGAAGTTGTAGGCCTCATGATCGAACTTGGGGTTGTCGTCGAACTCGGTCGAGCCCTCCTCCAAGGAGAGGTGCCGGGGTAGTTTCAGGAGGCGGCCCACCTCCTTGTCCATCGGCAGCAGGATCATGTTCAGGTAGTGATTGACGTTGTACTTGGCCTTGAGGAGGCCGGCTCGGATGAGGTTTACGATCTTGACGTCGGGGTGGGCGGCCGTGATGCGGGCATTCAGGGTGTCTTTCGGAATCATGTGGTGGGCGTTGTTCCAGTATGGCCAGAACGCACCCGTGAAGTTCTTTCCGATGCCTATTGTCTTTCCGGAGCCATCCTTGACGCCCGCGCGCTTGGGGCCGTCCACATCCCAATCCCCGGGTTGGGGCGCCTTGAGTCTGTCTCCGTAGTCCCGGTCCTCTGGATACACACCTCCGGCATTGGTGGGATATCTTGAGGTCGGAATGAAGCCCGCCTTGAGGCGATGGTCCCGCTTGTAGCGCTGGAGGGTCCGTTTGTTGAGCTTGACCCGCTTGTTGTAGAGGGAGAGGCGATCTGGATCCACCCTCGAGAACTCAACGGCTTGATAGCGATAGGAGCAGCTGTTCTTCTTGTACGTTGATTCGTGTCCTGTCAGGCACGCGCCATTCTCCAGCGCCTTCTTGATGGGGTCGTGGTACTTCGTGTCCGCTTCGGTGAGGTGCTTGTCTCCCGCCATGGGTTCCTCGGATCGCCAGAAGAGGGAATGCGCCTACAGGTCTTCCTCGCAGCACAGGCACTTCTTCTCCTCCTCTGGCTTCCCGCTCGCGATGACGGGAGGTTGGATGAGGGGGACGGGCGGGGTGTTCTTGTCGTTGTGGAGCATGAGGTCGAGCGCGCGCGCCACGTTCTTCCCTTCGATCTTCACGTCGAAGGAATGGTTGACGAATTCGGCCTTGCCCTTGGTTTTGCTGGACGCGACGCCGCCCCCGGCGGTGCCTGCCTCGTCGCCGGTGCTGGTGCTGAAGTTTGAGTCCTTGAGGCAGATGGGATTGCCTTCCGCGGACACCGTCTTGCTTCCCTTGGAGGTGTCGGATGACTGGGCAATGTTTGGATAGGGAATGGGGACGGGTCCAGCGGGACTTGGAGTCTTGCACACGTCGGGAAATGCAATGGTGGTTCCGCCGGTATCCTTGTGCACCACGGAGAGCTTGTTGACGCCAACACTCGTTCCCATGTGCTACCTCCTGGGTTCAGTGATTCATTCGTGTAGCGAAAGGCCCTGTCCAGAATGGGCCACCGCCACGGGCCCGCGCGGAGGCGAGTTGATGCGTCTGGAAATGCGAGAAGTCGCTCACTTCCACGGCGTGCAGCCCCTGAGTTCGGATGGCGAGTTCGAGTGCCAGGACAGGGCGCCGCCTCATGGTTGACCCATCCATCACGTCGAGCAAGGCGTCCCCCGAGAAGGGCTTCCCGGCAATGTACCGGGTTTCCTTTCCGAATTGGCGACGGGCCTCGGACCACCAGCGTTCAATGGCGTCGGGTTCAGGCCACTCCATGTCCGAATCCGGGTTCGGAGACATATCCTCCTCCTGGGAGAGGGACGCGTCGTCGGGAGTGTCTTCCCTGTCCACGCGGAACCGTCCCTCCAGGACGAGTCCCGTGATGCCACAGAGGGTTTCGGCCGCGATGCCCGCCAGTGCCGGATCTCGGAGCCAGGGGATGCAGGCTTCCGCCGCGGCGATCCTTCCGCTGAATCCAAGTGCCCAGAGTATCTCTCGGCGCAGTCCCGGGACCTCCAGCAGTCCGAGCAGTTGCTGGAGGTGTCCCGGGTCGCCTCCGATTGCCAAGGCAAGTCGAGCAACACGACCCGCCTCGCCTGCCGCGTTGCTCCAGTGGGCGCAGGTGGCGAATGCTTCGCGACTGTGACGGTACAGTCCCAACACCAGGCCGGCGGCACGGACGGCGGCGTGAGGGGAGGCAAGGGCGTGTCGGACAATCTGTGCGTCTTCCGGGGCAGTGCTGGGGGTACATGCTGCGCGCAGCGCTGCGGCCTGCACCCGTGGGACCTCATGTCGGCAAAGCGCGGAGAGGGTGTCCGCAGGCAATCCACGGCGAAAGGTCAGGATCTCCACCAGGGTCGCCAACAGGTCTGGCTCTGGCGTCGTCAGTAGGGGCAGGAGGCGTCGCGAGAGCCCCGGGCTCTGGCTCAGAGACAGTGCGCGCGCGAAGGGCCATCGCAGAGGCTCCGGTGCTTCGAGGAGTGCCTGGATCACTGCCTCTGCGTGCTCAGTCCTCAAGAGGAGTACATGGCTCGCTGCGCGGATCCGCTCAACGTCTTCCCCTTTCAGGGCAGGGATGAGGATCCTTTCGGCGACTTGCTCACCTCCCAATGCAAGGGCTTGAAGGTGGGCTTTCAGGCGGAATTCATCGCCAGTCGCCAGTTCCAACAGGGTCTGGCGCGCTGAGCACAGCCCGCTCTCCCATTGCGTCCAGAGAAAGCACGCCTCTTCCAGGTGCTCTTCAATCACGTCCCAACGAATGCTTTCATCCGGGCGGAACCTCATGGTCAGTGGCTCTCGATCCGGCCCCTTGGAGGTGGAGCGCGACTGACCGATGCTACCCAGCTTGAAGCGGAGCGTGAAGGGTGCCACTCACGGAATCGACCTCGATTTCCAAGCGCAGGGCGTGGTCGATGCGGTCGAGCTACAGCAGGTGCCGATGGAGCGCTGGTCGGTGGAAAGCTGGTCCCTGGCGAACACCCGCGGGATGACACCAGCGCCCGTGCAGGTGGCCTCCTGTGTGCCGTACTCGGGCATGACGTCAGCGCAGGCGTGAGCGCGCCGCGGGTCTACCTGGATGCCAGCACCCCGCCCACCGCCGCCAACGTGGCTGGCAAGATCGTGCCGTTCGACGTGCCGCCGGCCACCGTGCTGCAGGGCTTGTTCCTGCAACTGGCACTGCGGTCCCATGAGCCCGACGGTCAGATCAATCCCAGCGCGCCGTACTCGCGGCCGTACCTGGCCGGCCCTGCCGCCCTGCTGGACGCCAAGACCGACCTTGGCACGGTCATCCGGTAGGAGTTCGTCCAGGAGGACGCAGCGGCTGAAGGCAGGACGGCAAGGCGTTCTTCCAGGGAAGCTCCAACACGACGCCAGGTTGACCTTTAGGCTACTCATCGGTAACTTACGATTAAGTAACCTACTCGCCGGTAACGCCGCGGCGACGCTGGAGCCCCCATGTACCTGGCCGTCTGTGGTGCCATCTTCCTTGGGACGTACCTGCTCAACATCCTCATGATCACGGTGGGCTACCACCGCTCCGTGGCGCACAAGGCCGTGCGCCTCCACCCGGCCCTGCGCAGGGCGGTCATCCTCGGCGGCAACTGGCTGACCGGCCTGGATCCGAAGGCGTGGGTGGTGATGCACCGGCTGCACCATGAGCACTCGGACACGCCGTTGGATCCGCACTCGCCCGTCAACGTGGGCATCCTGGGCATCGGGCTGGAGCAGCTGCGCAACTACAAGAAGGTCATCATCGGGTTGCTGAAGGAGAAGCCGGAGTACACCCGTTACGCGAAGGACCTCGAGTTCCCGCTGAGCACGTTGACCCGCTCCGGGCTCTGGTTCCTTCCGTATGTGTTGCACGCGGCCATCGGGCTCGCGTTGGGGGTGGGGGTGGGGTGGCTGTTGGGGGCCGCGTGGTTCCTCGGGATGATGAGCCACCCGGTGCAGGGGGGCATCGTCAACTCGCTCGGGCACGCGGTAGGCGGGCGCAACTTCGAGACGTCCGACAACTCACGCAACAACCATCTGGCTGCGTGGCTCATCCTGGGCGAGGGCTTCCAGAACAACCACCACCGCTATCCTGGGTCCGCCTCGTTCTCGTACCACCTCCACGAGGTGGACCTGGGCTACGGAGCGTGTGTGCTGCTGGAGAAGCTGGGGCTGGCCACCATCCAGCGCGACTACCTCATCCCCCGGCCCCCGCGCGAGCAGACGGTCGGCGCTCACCCCGGAGCGCCCGGGTAGGTCGCGGACCTCCTCAACGTGTGGTGCCGAGGCGCCCCGCGATCCGCCGGAACACGGCGTGCGCTTCCGGCGTGAAGGTGGCCCCCATGAACACGTGGAACCCTCCGCGTGTCTCGTGCAGTTCGACCTGACCGCCCGCGGCCGCGACGCGCTCACGAAGCCGGCGCGCGTCCGGCAGGAAGAGGTCGTCGGTGCCCTGTTCGATGTGAATGGGTGGCAGGCCCCCGAGGTCCGCGAAGAGCGGGCTGAGCAGCGGGCCGCGCGGGTCCGAGTCCCCAGCCCACCAGCGGCCCCATTCCACCAGCTCGGTGGCCCGGAGCATGACGTCGCGAGGCTCCACCGCCGCCACCTCCGGGTGGGACATCGTGAGGTCCACCCACGGGGCGAACAGCAGCAGGTGGCCTGGCAGCGGGAGGTTCTGACTCCGGTAGTGCAGCGCCTGCGCGAGCGCCAGATTGCCTCCCGCCGAGTCACCACAGAGCACGATCCGGCCCGGGCTCACGTTCCGCAGGACGTCGCGGTAGACCTGTTCGAGCAGGCGGAAGGTCTCGGTGTACGGATGCTCGGGGGCGAGGGGATAGAGGGGCACGGTCACCGTCGCGCCCGTCTCCCGGATGAGCCGCTGGATGATGTCCCAGTGCGCGCCTTGAAGCGGATTCACGAACGCGCCGCCATGCGTGTAGATGACGTGCCAGCCCGTGGCTCCGGCCTTCGGGGTCAGCGTGTACACGACCTGACCGAGCACGCGCTCCTCGCGGACGTCACATCGCTTGCGCAGGGATTGTCCGAGGGGGGCCGGCGGCGGGTACTGCCGGCCTGCGTACTCGTGCCGGAGCTGGGCGGGGCCGCGAGTGGGTCCTCGGCGTGTTCGCAGCACGGCGGCGGCGAGCCGCATTCGCAAGCTCATCCCGCCACCGCGACATCCGGCGTGGAGGGGGAGGCCGGACGCAGGTGCGAGGAGAACCGCAGGTTCGGGTCCACCACCGGGCCCTCCCGGAGCAACCGGGTGTCCAGGTGGTAGTCCATCGACATCAGCCAGGGGGCCCGGTCGCTCTGGCGGGGCAGTGTGTCGAGTGAGCGCTTCACGTAGCCGGCGGCGAAGTCGAGCAGCGGCCGGGTGGGCATCGCCGGGTCGCTCAGCTCGGGACGGCAGATCGTGTGTCCGTGCGCATCCATGTGCGCGAGCAGGCGGCAGAAGTGCTCGCACAGCAGGCCGACCTTCAGCGTCCAGGACGCGTTGGTGTAGCCGATGGCGAAGGCGAAGTTGGGCACCCCGCTGAGCATCATTCCCCTGAAGGCCACCGTGTCGGGCAGGTGCACCGGTGCTCCATCAGCGGTCAGCGCGATGCCGCCGAGCGCCTGGAGGTTCAAGCCGGTCGCGGTGACGATGATGTCGGCCTCGATCTCCCGGCCCGACTTCAGTTGGATGCCTTTCTCGGTGAAGGTCTCGATGTGGTCCGTGGCCACCGAAGCCCGGCCGCTGGAGATGGCCTTGAAGAGGTCCGCGTCCGGCACCACGCACAGCCGCTGCTCCCACGGGTTGTAGGGCGGGTTGAAATGCTCGTCGACCGGATACCCTTTCGGGAGCTGACTGGCGTTGAGGTAGCGGATGACACGCCGGGCCGCCCGTGGGTGGCGCTGGGCGAATCTCCAGATGAAGCGTTGCACGGCGATGTTCTTGCGTCGCGTGAGCGCGTGGGCCCACGTCTTTGGCAGCAGCTTCCGTGCGAGCTTCGCGAACAGGTCCTCGGAAGGAGTGGGCAGGATATAGGTGGGCGTGCGTTGCAACATCGTCACATGCGCCGCCGTGTCCGCCATCGCTGGCACGAGGGTCACGGCTGTGGCGCCACTGCCGATGACGACGACGCGCTTGCCCGTGGAGTCCAGATCCTCGGGCCAGTGCTGGGGATGGACGATGCGGCCCTTGAATCGCTCGGTTCCCTCGAACCGGGGCGTGAACCCCTGGTCGTAGCGGTAGTAGCCGCTCGCACAGAACAACCACCGGCAGGTGAGCTTCATGCGCTCGCCGGTGTCGGTGCGCTCGACATCAACGACCCAGTGGGCATCCGTGCTGGACCAGGCGGCGCCGTGCACCTTGTGGTGGAGGCGGATCGCACGGTCGATTCCGTGTTCGGCCACGGTCTCGCGCAGGTAGGCAAGAATGGCGTCCGCGCTGGCAATCGACTTGTTGTTCGTCCACGCCTTGAACTCGTACCCGAGCGTGTGCAGGTCCGAATCGGAGCGGACGCCGGGGTAGCGGAAGAGATCCCACGTGCCACCGGTCGCCCCCCGGGCCTCAAGAAGGGCGTACGACTTCGACGGATGCTCCCGTTGCAGATAGCAGGCCGCCCCGATCCCCGAGACACCCGCTCCGACGATCAACACATCGACGTGTTCGGAGAGGTCTGCGGCGCGCGTGAGGGACATGGCGGGCTCCGTTGCCGGGTCAGGGTGGGAGGCGTCCCGGCGAACGCCCCGACTGAAGGATGGTGAGGCGAGGACGTCAGGGCGACTCTTTTTTGAAAAGAAAGGCCCTCGGGTGATGGCCGGGGGAGCAACCCTCCCACGTGATGGGCGTGGTTTCGTCTGGGTGACATCGGGCGCCCAGACTTCTCGACGCTCGTGCCGACACGTGCGAGCGTCGTTGCCGTGACGCCCTACGACAAGATCTTCGAGAACAACAAGCGCTGGGCCGAGGAGCAGTTGCGCTCGGACCCGGACTACTTCGCCAGGCTCTCTCAGTCGCAGCAGCCGGAATTTCTCTACATCGGATGTTCCGACAGCCGCGTGCCGGCGAACCAGATCATGGGGCTGGCGCCGGGTGACGTGTTCGTGCACCGCAACGTCGCCAACCTGGTCAACAACGTCGACCTCAACGTGATGTCCGTCATCAACTACGGCGTCCGGCACCTCGACGTGAAGCACATCGTGGTCTGCGGCCACTACGGCTGCGGCGGCGTCCAGGCGGCGATGCAGCCCAAGGACCTGGGCATCCTCAACCCCTGGCTGCGCAACATCCGGGACGTGTACCGCTTCCACAAGCTGGAGCTGGACGGCATCACGGATGAGGCGCGGCGCTACGACCGGCTGGTGGAGCTCAACGTCCTGGAGCAGAGCATCAACATCATCAAGACGGCCGCTGTGCAGAAGTCCTTCCTGGCGCGCGGATTTCCCATCGTGCATGCCTGGGTGTTCGACATGCGCAATGGCATCCTCAATGACCTGAAGCTGGATTTCGCGCAGACGTTGCACAACATCCAGGAGGTCTACGACCTCACTAAGGACTGAACTTCAGGCCTGGCCCTCCTGTTCGCCCTGGACCGGCCTGCATTCATCCGCCCATGCGCTTCTTCCTGACCCTTCCGGAAGGACGTCACCTGGCACTGGAGAAGCCGGTGATCTCCGTGGGCTCCGACCCCGCGTGTGACGTCGTTCTTGTTTCTCCTGGGGTGAAGGCCAGTCACGCGCTGCTGTTCCGGGACGCGCGTGGGTGGACGGTGTCCGCCGCCAGTCCCGGTGGTGATGTGCGCGTTCGTGGCAAGCGCGTGGACCTGTCACCCCTGGCTCCGGGCGACTCCTTCGTCATCGGCCGGGTCACGCTCACACTGGGGGCTTCCGAAGCGGTCCAGGTGCATGCCCGGCCCGACCCGACATCGTCCTCGCGGCTGCTGCCCGTGCTGACGGACTTCGCCTCCCGGCTGCTCGTGCAGCGTCCCGCGTCGGAACTGCTGGAGGTCACCCTTCGTGGCATCGCGGAGGTCACGTCCGCCGACATCGGCTTTCTCGTGTCGGTGGAGGATGACCGGCGACAGGTGCTGGCCGCCACCGGCTCCGTGCCCGCCGCGGCCGTGGTGGACAGCCTCGTGGATCAGGTCGTGGCTTCGGGGGCTCCCGTGCTCGTGCCCGACGTCGCGGCGGAGGCTTCCCTGGCCGGGGCTCCCAGTGTCCTGGCGCTGCGCCTTGCCTCCGCGCTGGTGCTGCCCCTGCGTGCGCGCTCGGCGCCCCTGTGCGCCGTGTATCTGGGCCGGCGCCTGGGCAGTCCTCCTTTCTCCTCGCGAGACCTGGAGGAGGCCATGGCCTTGTCCTCGCTCGCGGCGCTGTTGCTGGCCACCGCTCGTGAGCTGACCGAGCTGCGCTCCCAGGTGGACAGCCTCACGCAGCGCATCGCCGCGGCCACCTTCGAGGGGCTCATCGGGGAGTCCCCCGCCATGCGCTCGCTCTGCCGACAGATTGAGCGGCTGGGGCCCACGTCCCTGCATGTGCTCATCCAGGGCGAGACGGGTACTGGCAAGGAGGAGGTGGCCCGCGCGCTCCACCGTCGCAGTGGTCGCCGGGGACGGCTGGTCGCCATCAACTGCGCGGCGCTTCCGGAGTCCCTCATCGAGCGTGAGCTGTTTGGCCATGCTCGGGGGGCGTTCTCCGGCGCGGGAGCGGACCGTGCGGGCCTCGTGGAGGCCGCGGATGGCGGCACGTTGTTCCTGGATGAAATTGGAGACATGCCGCTGTCCCTCCAGTCCCGTCTGCTTCGCGTCGTCCAGGAACACGAAGTGACCCGGCTGGGTGAACACCGGCCCCGCAAGGTCGACATGCGCGTCGTGTCCGCCACGCATCAGCCCCTCAAGACGCTCGTCGCCAGGGGCGCCTTTCGCGAGGACCTGCTCTTCCGCCTGGATGAGGTGCGTCTGGACGTGCCCGCCCTTCGCGAGCGCGGCGATGACGTGCTGCTCATCGCCCACCATGTCTTGAAACAGGAGGGCGGTCGCGCTCGCGACTTCACCCAGAAGGCCACCGAGGCCCTTCGCGGTCATCCCTTTCCGGGCAACGTCCGCGAGCTGGTGTCGCGGGTCCGGCGCGCTTCCATCCTCGCTTCTGGTGAGTCGCTGGGCGTCGAGGACCTGGACCTGGGGGCGGATGCGACGCCGCGGGTGCCCCTGGATGAGGCCCGGGATGCCTTCGTGCTGCGCTACGTGCGGGAGGCCATCGCTCGCAGCGGGGGCAGCAAGAGGGATGCGGCGCGGGCGCTGGGCATCGGCCTGCGTTCGGTGTTCCGCTACCTGGGCGAGGAGGACTGACCCCTTCTCTTCTTCCCTCCGCATGGCGTACTCCTGGCCTTCCCCCATGCGCCTCCCGGGTTCATCCTTCCTCGCGGTCCTGCTCCTGCTGACGGCGGTGGGCTGCCCGCTCGACATCCAGGTTCGCGATGAGGCGGATGCGGGCTGTTCAGACGACGCATGTGTCCGCTCGTGCTCCAGCGACCGCGAGTGCCCGGACGGACAGCGCTGCGATGGCGCCTTCCAACAATGCGAGCCTGGAGCGCGGCTCACCGAGCGGTGCGCTGACTCCTTCTCCTGTCCCGGGCTCGCACGCTGCGAGGGCGGACGCTGCTCGCTCGCCTGTGGCAGCGGCTGCCCGGTGGGCTACCGGTGCGGGCCGGAGGACCTGTGCGTGGAGATCTGCGACGGCCTGCCGCCCGCGACCCTGGACGCGTTTTGTTCATCCTCCCTGGAGTGCGGCCGGTGTGGCTTCTGCGTGGACTCGGGCGGTGTGAAGAAATGCCACCAACCCTGTCGGTTGGATGTGGAATGTCCCGGAGGAGCGCCTGGCGTGTGTCGGTTGCTGCCCGGTGGCGACCTGGGCGTGTGCCGGCTGCCATGAGGCCCGCGTGTTTGCTCCGGAAAACCACGGTCTCTAGACTGCGCTCGCGATGACGGGCGAACTGCTGGCCGGCCGCTACCAGTTGGAGCAGGAACTGGGACGGGGGGGAATGGCGACGGTCTTCCTGGCGCGCGACCTCCGGCTGTCGCGCCACGTGGCCGTGAAGGTGTTGCACCCGGGCCTGGAGCCCGGGCTCGCTGAACGCTTCCGCAGGGAGGCGGAGGTGGTCGCGTCGCTCAAGCACCCCAACGTGCTGGAGGTGCATGACTTCGGCGAGGACCCGGTGCGCGGCCCTTTCCTTGTCTGTGAATGGGTGCAGGGCGAGAACCTGCGCGCGCTGGCGCGACGGCTTGCTCCCGTGCCTCCCGAGGTCGCCGCGCTGCTGGGCTGGGAGCTGGCTCGGGCGCTGGACGCGGCGCATGCACGCGGCGTGGTGCACCGGGACGTCAAGCCGGAGAACGTGCTGGTGGCGCGTGGCGGCCCGCTGAAGCTGGCGGACTTCGGCATCGCCGCGCTGGCCGACCAGGCCCGGTTGACGAGCACCGGCGCCGTCATCGGCTCGCTGGCGTACATGGCGCCCGAACGCATCGACACGGGCGCCTGGTCCCCGGCGTCGGATGTCTACGCGGTGGGGGTGCTCCTGTTCGAGTTGTGCGCGGGGACGACGCCGCACGCAGGGGAGGGGAGCGCGCGGTTGGCGGTCTCCGTGATGACCCGTGATGCCCCCTCGCTGTCGGAGGTCGTGCCGGGTACGCCCGACGTGCTGAGCGCGCTGGTGGAGCGGTGTCTTGCCCGGGATGCCCGTGATCGGCCCCGGGATGGCTCGGAGCTGACCACGGGCCTGGAGGAAGTCCTTCGCTCGCTGGTCGGCTCACCTTCCGAGGCCTCGCGAGCCTTCTTCCTGTCCCCGGAGGAGGCCGCCTCGCGCTGGCGGGAGGCCCGGTTCCAACGGCTGCTGGATGAAGGACGCGCGTTGCTCGCGGCGGGGCAGGGGGCCCAGGCCGCACGATGTCTCAATGTCGCACTGGCCCTGCGGCCCGGTGCTCACGAAGTGCTGGCGCTCCTGCGAACACGGCCCAGGACGCGGCGGCTCCCGATGCTTGTCGCGAGCGTCCTGCTCGGCGGGCTGCTGGTGACCCTGGGCGCGTGGGTGGCCTTCCGCGAACGCACGCGGATGCTTTCGGAGCGCGCCCCCGTGGCGACGGAAGTCGCACCTGCACCTTCGCTGCTCGCCTCGCGTTCCAGCGAGACGGTGCCTGGGGCGGAGGCTCAACCCGGGGGCGTGAACCCTCCCACCGCGAGGAATCCGCACGGGACGGAAGCGAGGCCAGGATCGGTCCCTCCATCCGCCCGGCCATCCCGCGCCGCCCCTTCCCGGAGCCCCGTCACGGCGGCTCCGAACGCCTCCGGAAAGCAGGCTCCCATTCCTCTGGGCTCCTCGCCCGGCCCCACGCTGGCGCCGTCACCGCCTGAAACAACACAGCCCCCTGCCCAGGGCTTCGCGACGCTGACCGTGGCGACGCGTCCGTGGGCCGAGGTGTTCGTGGATGGCCAGAGCCGGGGCTACACGCCTCGCATCCGTGAAGTCCGTCTATCCCCTGGCACGCACCGTCTGCGCTTCGACAACCCCCTCTGCGAACCCGTGGAAGAGGTCCTCCAGGTCGCGGCGGGAGAGACCGTCTCACGCAATCTCTCCCTCCGGGTTCGCGACGCGGAAGTGATCCTCGTCGCTCCCGTGTCGGCCCGCGTCTTCGTCGATGGGGTGGACGTTGGCGTGGCGCCCCTTCGCGGCCCCTTGAAACTCACGCATGGTGCGCATGTCCTGTCGGTCCGGGGACCTGGAGGCAACGTGCTGCGACAGACGGTGGACGCGGTGGCGGGCACCCGGACGACGGTCGTGCTGGAGGCTCCTCCGTGAAGGCGCTCATCGTGTCCCTGGTGCTGGCGTCGTCCTCCGCGCTGGGCCCTGCCCGTGAGGCCTACGTGTCCGGAGACCTGGCCCGCGCGCGCGTCGCGCTGGAGTCCCTGCTCCAGCCCCTTCAACTGCCCCAGCGCGAAGCGGAAGCCGAAGCCCGCATGCTCCTGGCCGCGACGCTCCATGCCCAGGAGGACCTGCCACGCGCCGAACAGGAGGTGGTGGAAGGACTCGCGGCGGACTCCGAGGTGAAGCTGGATCCCCTAATGTTCCCGCCGGACTTCATCGCCTTCGTCGAGCGGATCCACGTCCTGCGTCAGGAGCGCATCACCCGTCGCGCCATGGAACGCAGCCCGTCCGTGCCGCGACCTCCACCCGCTTCCGTGACCTCCGCGCTCCCCACCGCCCGTCAGGCCCTGGTCGGCGTTCGGACGTCCTCGCGGGGCTGGTATCTGGTGCCGTTCGGCGTGGGGCACTTCGTGCACGGCCGTACGCCGAAGGGCACCGTGCTCGCGGTGACGCAGGGCACGACGTTCGCGGTGTCCGCCCTCTCCCTGGGCACCGCGCTCGCGCTGCGCGGCCCCGACGGTCGCTACTCCGCCGGGGACGCGTCCACGGCCCGGGGCCTCAACGTCTCCTATCTCGTGGGGGCCTATGCCTTCGCGGCGCTCTACGCCTACGGGGTCCTGGACGGACTGCTGTCCTCGCCCGAGCCGCTCGCGCCGCGAAGTCTTCCGCCGCGAACCCGCCGCTATTGAGGCGTGGCGTAGGCCAGGAGCAGCGACACGCCGTTCTGGTTGAAGGGATTGAAGCTGCCCACCGGGGCGACCCACCCGCAGCCTCCGTAGCCGCGCAGGTTGGCCACCTGGTTGTTGTCGCTGAAGGAGACCGAGCTCGATTCGGAGCTGACACCCCCCCGGCTGAGCTGCCCCGAGATCAGCGCGAATGGCGTCCCTCTCAGGTCGATGTTGGCCAGCCCCACCGTGCTGCATCCCATCGCCGACGCGTAGGGCATGGCGTTCACCGGCTGCTGGTTGCCGTGCAGCAGCGACCCCGTGGAGGTCGCGAAGGTCTGGTCCGCCGTGTCCGTCCGCAGCGTGAGGGGATTGATACGAATGCGCGCATACGTGGTCCGCACGTCGCCGCCGGGTGAGTTCCCGCCCGCCGTATATTGCGAGGAGTTGAATCCATCCCCCGTCCGCACCAGGGTCAGGTATTCGGCGGGCGTGCCTGCCATGCCGTGGCAATAGGCCGTCCACGGCTTGAGCGGATCCCGGTTGACGAACAGCGTGTAATCGCCGTCCTGGGCCGCCGGTTGGGCCGTCTTGATGTCCTGGCAGCTCATGGGCCGGTCGCCCAGGCGGTACTGGAGCTGGAGCAGCCCGCCGTTCTGGTTGTAGGGATTGACGATGCCCGCGATCCCCACGAAGCCGCAGTAGCCGCCTCCCAACAGGCTGACGACCTGATCCTGCTCGCTGTAGACGGCGCCGCTGCCCGCCGTGCCCCCAGCCCACGGCACCAACTGGCCCCGGGGCACCGCGAACGGAGTGTCTCGCAGGTCGATGTTCGCCTGCGCCAGCGTCCGGTTGCAGGACATGGCCACGCCGTAGGACATGGACGTCACCGTGTCCGGGCTGTGCCGCAGCGACCCCGTGGAGGTCGCGAAGGTCTGGTCCGCCGTATTCACCTTCAGCGTGAGGGGATGAATGCGCAGCCGCGTGAAGGCGGTCCGCACCGTGGTCCCCGGCGACGCCCCTCCCGCGTTGTATCGCGAGGAATTGGCGCCAGCCTCCGTCCGCGCCAGCGTGAGGAACTCGGTGGGCGTGCCGGCCATGCCATGGCAATACACAGTCCAGGGGGCGGAGGCGTCGCCAGAGACATACAGGGTGTAGTCACCATCCGGCGCTTCCAGCCAGCCGTTCTTGATGTCCTGGCAGGACCTGGGCCGCGTCTCCAGTGCCTTGGCACGCACCGCGAGGTTGGACTCCTCGCCCGTGCCGCAGCCGGTGGCGAACGCCGCCAGGCTCAAGGCCAGCGCGGGCCACCCACGCCAGCGGAAGGTGGAGGGGACGACAAGGGACACAGCGGCGGGCTTCGGGGTGTTCATGGGGATGGGGCTCCTTGAGGTTGCGGAGCCCTTCCATGGCAAGGGCGGTGCCATGCCTCCCGAAGCCACCTTCATGCCCTGATTCCGCCGTGTTGCGCGCGGCGCCGTCCCTCTGGAGGTGCGTGGGGCGCGGCGAACGTGCCAATCCTGGCACGCGCGTCCACGCCCCCCAGGGGACATTCCTGTCAGCCGCGTCTCACATTGGCAGCTCGACGATGAACTTCGCGCCGAGCCCCGGCGTGCTCTCCACGCGGATGCTCCCTCCATGCGCCTCGACAATCTGTCGCGTGATGAAGAGCCCCAATCCGAGCCCTCCGTAGTTGCGTGAAGCGGCGCGTTCGAAGCGCTCGAAGATGCGGCCCTGGGCCTCGCTGGGAATGCCCAGGCCGTGGTCCTCGACGATGAGCCGCGCCCCCTGCGCGTGGCGGGTCACCTCCAGATGGATGGGCCGTCCCTCGCCATACTTCATCGCGTTGGTCAGCAGGTTGAGCAGGACCTGCTCCAGCCGCAGGCGGTCCCAGTGTCCCCGCACCGGCTCCGGGGCCACCCATTCCAACGCGCAGCCCGCGTTCTGGAGCTGCGCCGCGAGGTGGCCCGTCACTTCGCGCGCCACCGCCACCAGGTCCATCTCCTCCCGTCGCAGGTCGAGCCGCTGATCGTGGATGCGAGAGACGTCGAGCAGGTGCTCCGCCAGTTGTGACAGCCGCCGGAGTTGATCCTCGAAGACCTCCAGCATCCTCGACACCTTGTCCATGGGCAGCGGCTGGGGACGCTTGAGGGCGGACTCCATCTGCTGCACGCGCAGCTTCATGGAGGTCAGTGGGGTCTTCAATTCGTGGGACGCGATGGACAGGAACTCATCGCGCGCGCGGATGGACTCCTGCGCCGAGCAGTAGAGCCGCGCGTTGTCGATGGCCACCGCGGCCCGACGTCCCAGCTCCTCCGCCAGCGCCAGCTCCGTCGGCGCGTAGGCGTGCCCCGGGTGGGGGCGGATCAGGAGGAGCACGCCCAGGGTGCGACCTCGCGCCTGGAGGGGCACGCCGAGCGACGGTCGGCCCTGGAGCGTCCGCACCCGGGACCACCGCGCTTCCGTCAGCGCCGCGGGGTCCAGCAGGCCCTGGGACACCTCCGCGGCCTCCGACCTTCCGGTGGACAGGACCCGGGCCGGACCGTGGAGGGACTCCGGAGCGGGAGGGTGGCGTTGGAGGAACTCCCGCACGTCCGCGGCGCGGGCTGGTGAACGGTCCGCCACCGCCACGGGGCGCAGGGGCAGCCCTTCCGTGGGCACGAAGACGATGCACAGCTCCGCCAGCAGGGGCAGCGCCAGTTCGGCGACGCGCTGGAGCGTGGCTTCATCGTCGAGCGAGGTCACCAGCTCGCGACTCGCCTCCGCCAGGAAGCGCTGGGAGATCTCCATCTGCTTGCGCTCGGTGATGTCGGTGGCGATGCCGCAGAGCGCATTGATGGCCCCGGTGGCATCGAAGAGCGGGAACTTCTGCGTGAGGTGGATGTGGATCCCATCGTCATGCGAGAGCCGCTCCTCGCGCTCCACGGACTCGCCGCTCTGGAGGATGCCCTGGTTGGCGTCGTGCAGGGCGTCGGCGATCTCCCGGGGAAAGACATCGAAGACCGTCTTGCCGGCGACCTCTTGCCGGGTGTGGTGGAAGAGCCGCTCCCACTCGCGGTTCACGAAGAGGAAGCGCTCCTGCGTGTCCAACAGGAAGAACACGGTCGGCGCGTTGTCCAGGATGGCCCGGAGCCGCTTCTCGCTTTCGAGCAGGGCCCGCTCCGCCCGCTTCTGCTCCGTTACGTCGATGCTCACCGCGAGGGAGCGGACCACCCTGCCGGCAGCGTTCCGCTCCGCGATGGCGGACAGCAGGACGTCGATGGGCTGCCCGTCCTTCTTCACCAACTGGTACGGAACGTTCCTGCATTCACCGGTCTTGAAGTACGCCGGGAGGATGACCTCGCGGGCATAGCGCTGGGACTCGGCCGTCAGGAACTCCACCGAGTCGTGCCCGAGCACCTCCGCGCGCTCATAGCCCAGGGTGTTCAGCCAGCGATCGCTGACGCTGACGAGCCGCCCCTTCTCGTCGATGGAGTGCATCATCACGGGGGTGTTGATGTAGAGCGAGCGGTACTTCTCACCGGCAGCCCGCAGCCCCTCTTCGGTCCGCTTCCGCTCCGTGATGTCGTTGAAGATGGAGACCCCTCCGCGAAGCACCCCGGCCGGGTCGCGCACCGGGTTGGAGCTGACGAGCAGCCAGGTCCCCGCCGGCCTTGCGGCGTTGCGCAGGAAGATCTCCGTGTGGCTGACGGTCTCACCGTCGAGTGCACGGGCCATGGGCAGGCGTTCGGGCGGATAGAGCGTGACCTGGTCCGGCAGGTAGAAGCCGTAGTGCTCCGGCCACCGGTCGACGGGCATGTCCGTCGCCGCCATGCCCAGGAGCTGCTCCGCCATCGGGTTGAGGAACACGCAGCGCCGGTGCTCGTCGGACACCAGGACCCCCTCGCCCATGCTGGCGAAGACGGCATCAAGGCTCCAGCTTTCGAGCAGGCGATCCATGGGGCGCGGGAAGAGGGCGCGCTCTTCGACTTCAACGATGGGGGCTGCCCCCGGCGGGCGCCAACCCATCCTGCCTGGGCGCTCAGCGCACGAAGCCCGCCACGGGGGTTTCGAAGACCTTGCTCACGACGTTCCTCTCCCGGAGCCACGCCTTCGCTTCCTCGCCGAGCCTGCCGTAGACCCGGATGTCGACGGGCTTCACGACGTCGAGCAGCGCCTTGAATTCGGGCCAGCCGGAAATCATGCGGATGTGGTCCATGACCTGGCTGGCATCCGCGAATGTGATGACCGCGCCGACTTCGGTGGAGTCGGGCCGGCCATGGAACTGGAGGCTGACGAGGCCGCGCACGCCTTCGCGCTCCAACCTCGTGGCCGCGGCCTGGATGACGGTTTCGAAGACGCTGAAGGGGCCTGTCAGCTCCAGCGCCTCCACGAGGGTGATTCGCTCACGGGCTGGCTGTTCCATCTGCGAGCTCCTTCCGCGGGGCCTCACCTGGGGGATAACCACGGCCAGATGTCCGTGGCCAGGTGCCCCCCTTCCTGCCGGTGACAGGCTCGCTCTCCAGGTGGGGCGGGGCCGGACAGGAGAAGAGGCCGGCTGCCTGCACGCAGCCGGCCCGTCGATGTAGTTGCTGATCGTCACCGTGAACGTGCGCCAGTACTGCGAGGGGGCAGCGCCCTTCCAGTCGGCCTGGAGGAACACCCGCGAGGTGTTCCCGGTGGAAGACGTGCTGAAGGAGGCTCCTCCGCGGGGTTGGGGGGCTGCGCACGCTGCAGCGGCGGGCCGCGGAGCAGGGGCATGCGCTGGGCACCTTCGAGGCGGGCGTCGTGGAGCTGTACGATGTCATCCGCAACCAGGCGGACTTCTCCCGGGGGCCTCCGGTGGGCCGCAACGGCTTCGAGCTGTGCACGGACAGTTGGGCGGACGCGGACTACCTCTACAGCGACGACGCGTGCCAGCTCATCACCCTGGACACGCCTCGCACGGTGAAGGCCAAGGCGGAGTTCGCCGTCGTAAACGGCCTGGGCGGGGTCTTCTGCGGGACCGGGCACCAGGACACCGGGCTCTTGCACAACGCCGCGCGCGAGGGGCTGGGGGCCACGGCCCGGCACACGGTGTTCGACATGACGCCCACCTACGTCCCCGGTCAGGTGCGGCCCCTGGCGCCGGCGCTCCGGGCGGCCCGCCCGCGCTCGGACGACGTGCTGGGCGCGCACTCGCCCTGAGGCTTCCGGCCCCGGGACCTGGGGGGCCCTCCCGGTGTAGATGGGGAGGATGAGCGACGTGAACCTGTGGGAGATCGCGCGGAGGTTCGAGCGCAAGGCCGCCGAGACCGTGTTGGCGCTGGCGACGGAGTCCGCTCCGTTGGCCGACGGTTGGATGGTGTTCGGGGGCGTGGGCTCCTATGTGAACAAGTCCTGCGGCTACGGGTATGACCAGGAGGTCACCGGCGCGCAGCTGGATGCGCTGGTGGCGTTCTTCTCCTCGCGGGGTGTCGAACCGAAGGCGGAGCTGAGTCCCTTCGCCCCGGCGGCGCTGCTCCAGGGGCTGGCGGAGCGGGGGTTCGTGCTGCGCGAGTTCGAGACGGTGCTGTACCGGCCGCTGCTCGGCGACGAGGCCTCGCGCGCGTCGGGCCCTGGGGCGCCCCCGGGGGTGACGGTCGAGCGCGTCGATCCGCGCGACGACGCGGCGGTGCGCACGTATGTGGAGGTCGCCGGCAGCGGCTTCAGCCCGGAGGGGGAGTCGATGTCGGAGCAGTTCCTGTCGCTGGGCATCAAGGGCGCGCGCCAACCCTGGACGGACTCGTTCCTGGCCCGGCTGGACGGTGTCCCCGTCGGCGCGGGGGGCTGCGAGTCGATGGAGGGGCTCACGACCCTGTTCGGTACGTCGGTGCTGCCCGCGTACCGGCGACGGGGCATCCAGCAGGCGTTGATTTCAGCCCGGCTGGCGCGCGCCGTGGAGCGTGGCAGTGACATGGCCGCGATCATGTCCGCGCCCGGCATCCCCACCGAGCGCAACGCGATGCGCATGGGCTTCCAGATGGCCTACTCCCGCGCCGTGCTGGTGAAGCACGGCGCGGGGCTGATGCCCTCGCCTTGACCAGGCTTCGACGGGAGCGGCTGGAGCGCTTCGCACGTCGATGCCGATGCCCGATGCTGTCCTTCCCATGATTCGCGAAGCGACCCCCGGTGACGCTGGCCTCCTGACGCGTGTGTTGCGCGAAGCCTTCGAGGAGTACCGGGGGCGTTTGGATCCGCCCTCCAGCGCGCACGACAAGACCGAAGCCGTGGTGACGCGGGAGTTGCGCGACGGCGGGGCCTTCGTGGTGGAGGTGGACGGACTGCCGCGAGGTTGCGTGTTCTTCCATCCGAAGGACGACCACGTCTACCTGGACCGGCTCGCGGTGCTGCCGGCTTCGCGGGGCCAGGGGCTGTCGCTCCAGCTCATGCAGGCGGTGGAAGCCCGCGCGCGCGAACTGGGTCACACGCGCGTGCGCCTGTCGGTGCGGCTCGCGCTGACGTCGCACCACGCGTGGTACGCGCGCCAGGGCTACGCCTTCCATTCCCACGGCACGCACGCGGGCTACACGTCGCCCACGTTCCTGGTGTTGCAGAAGGTGCTCTGACCCTGGGGGCTTCAGTCCCGGGGCAGGGTGATGCGCCGGCCTTCCGCGTCGCTCTGGAGTGCCGCCTGGATGACGCGCACGGTATGGCTCGCGCTCAGCGCGGACACCGGCACCGGGGCGCCGTGGAGGATGGCGGCGGCGAGCTGGCGATAGAACTGGCCGTAATCGCCGGGCGCGGTGGGGACGGCCTCTCCCGACGTGAGCAGCCGGCCATGGTTCGCGGGGGGCTCGCCGCCGAAGCCCGGATGGCCGGGGCGCAGGCCTGCTTCGAGCTGCCCTTCCTGCGGATCCAATCCGTGTTTCACATACGCGTCCCGGTCCCCCTGCAACACGAAGCGGGGCCACGGCGCATGCACCACCGAACCCGAGTGCAGGAGCACGCGCAGCGCGCCGTAGCGCAACACCAGATGGAACCAGTCGGTGCCCTGCGCGCCGGGGCGTTGTTTGCCGAGGTCCGCGCCCACCGACTCCGGCAGGCCGAACAACTGCACGGCCTGGTCGACGAGGTGCGAGCCCAGGTCCCACAGGGTACCGCCGCCGGGCACGTCCTGTTCCTTCCAGCGCGCCTTCACCTCCGGGCGGAAGCGATCGAAGTGGCTCTCCAGGCTGTACAGCGTCCCCAGCCGACCCTGGTTCAGGAGCTGGCGCACGGTGAGGAAGTCGCCGTCCCAGCGGCGGTTGTGGAACACGGTGAGGCACAGGCCGCGCTCCTTCGCGAGCGCGTCCAACCGGAGCGCTTCGTCAGCGTCCAGCGCGAAGGGCTTCTCCACCACCACGTGCTTGCCCGCGCGCAGGGCCTGCTCGGCGAGTGAGGCGTGGCTGTCGTTGGGCGTGCAGATGACGAGCACGTGGAGGTCCCGGTCCGACAGCAGCGATTCCACCGTGCCCGTCCGGACGCCCGGCCAGTCGCGCGCCACGACGTCAGCGCGGCGCGATGCCACGGCTGCCAGCGTGAACGCGGGCTCCGCGGCCACCAGTGGCCCATGGAAGCGCGAGCCGGACAGGCCATAGCCGAGGAGACCCACACGCAAGAGGGAACCGGGAGCGGGAGCAGAGGCCATGCGCGACACGTTAGGGTCCGCTCAGAAATTACTTGGCCGAAATGGGCTTGAGGACGTAATTCCAGTCTCCATGGAAGTCTGAGCGGATGAGGCGGAGTTGGTGCATTGTCGCCTGAGAGACGCTGACTCCCGTGCGGTAGCGCCGCCGGTCCAGCCGTGCATTCACCTTCAGGCCCTTGGCGGTAGTCGTGGTGCCGATGAGGTTCACCACCGTCTCGTAGTCCTCCAGCGGACGGCCTCTCCAGTTCATGCTGATGTGGCTGAAGAGGCGATGCTCCACCTTGTTCCACTTGCTCGTGCCGGGAGGGAAATGACAGACGCTGATGGACAATCCCGTCGTGTCCGCCAGTCGCTGCAACTCTGCCTTCCACACCCGGCTTCGCGCGCTGTTGCTGCCGCCCGAGTCCGCCGTCACCAGCAACTGCTGCGCCTCGGGATAGCGCTCCTGGCCCATTTTGCGCCACCAGGTGGCGATGCTATTGACGGCGAAGACGGGCGTGTCGTGGTCCACTCCCACCGACACCCAGGCGCTGTTGTCCCCGACGTCGTACACGCCATAGGGAATCGCCTTGCCCACTGCCGTGTCCGGGAAGTCATGCGTCAGGCTCAGCACTGGCGCCCCTGCCGGCTGCCATTCGCGACCTCCATTCTTGAACTCCCCCACCAGCTCCTTCTTCTTGGTGTCCACCGAAACGACCGGCTGCCCCCGCTGCTGGAACTCCCCCACCTGGGCGTTGATGTGCTCGAACTGGGCGTTGCGGTCGGAATGCGACTCTCCCTCCAGCGACTTGGCCCCGGCCTGCAAGCTGTAGCCCTGGCGTTTGAGCAGCTCCCCCACCTTCTGCGGGCTCACTTCATAACCCTGTTTCTTCAACTCCGCGGCCAACACCCTCGTGCTCTTGCACGTCCAGCGCAGCGGCGACTCCGGGTCTCCCCGCGTCACCGGGTCCACCAGCGACTCCAAGGCTTCCGTCAGCCCCGGCTGAGCCACTTCCACCGGGGGGCGGCCCGCACCCTTGCGCCGCACCCGCACCAGCTCTCCTGGAGGACTCTTTCCGCTCGCCTCGTCGCGCCCCGCGCGCACCGTCATGCGCGCCAAGCCCGTCGCCCGTGCGACCGCAGTGACGCCGCCGCGCCCCAGCGCGAGTGCCTCGGCCCCTGCCCAGCGGCGCGTCACCCGCTCATCCATGACGTCTCGGAGTGCCTGGTAGCGCTCCGCCACGGCCTTTTCCGCGTCCATCTCCGGCCAACACGCTCGGTCGCCTGTCTATTCCACTATTCGACTAACTAATTTCTGATCGCGCCCTTAGCGGGAAAGGGCCTGGATGCGGACGTCCCTTCGCGCATCGAATCTGTCACGCATCCGACAGTTCTGGAATGAGCACTGAAATACATTCCTGAACGTGGAAAACACGTTCATGAAGTCAAACCGTTAAATCGAGGGGGCATCGACACATGAAGACTCAAGCGAAGGCACACATCCGCGGGCTGGTCGCAGGACTGTTCATCACCGCGCTCATCGGCTGTGGCGACGAGGGGGGCGTCCCTCCCGCAGCAGGAGCCGCGACACAGGAGGCGTCGGCGAGTTGCAAGATGGTGGATGCGACCGAGCCGGAGGTCGCGCGACTCCTCCAGGGAGCGAAGCTGACGCCCCTGGGCCCGGCCACGGAAACGCATGTGGATGGGCGGAAGATCTCGACCCTGAGATTCCAGGTGGAGTCCACGGTCGCGGCGCAATCCAACCCCGGAGGGTCCGTGGCCTCCATGGCGGCGGGAAACGGAACGATCATCTGTACCGGGGGATGCACGGGCAAGCGCTGTGGCTCTCCCAATGGCTGCGATGCCGTGAGCGAGGGCTGCACGGCCATTGATTGTCAGAATGATTGTGATGGAAGTTGTATGAAGACAACGGTGTATACGCCGACCGACGCGGGTGTTTCGGACGCGGGCACTCAAGACGCGGGTGCCTCCGATTCCGGCATCGCGGATGCGGGCCCTGCGGATGCGGGCCCTGCGGATGCGGGGGCTGCCGCGTCCTGAGTCCTGGGCTGCTTCCACCCCCTGGGAGCTGTCGGCGCGTTAGAATGGGCGCCGTCGTCCACCCCCTCCGGAGGAATCAGCCCCATGGACACCGTGCCCGTCATCGACGTCCGAGCCCTCGTCGACACCACGTCGAGCCTCGCGGCCCGCCGTGAAGTCGCCGCGAGGATGGGCGTCGCGTGTCGGCACAACGGGTTCTTCTATGTCTCCGGGCACGGGGTGGACGCAAGCCTCCAGGCCCGGTTGGAAGGACTGGCGCGAGAGTTCTTCGCGCGCTCGGAGGAGGAGAAGCAGGCCGTGCGCATGGCGTTGGGCGGCCGGGCGTGGCGGGGCTTCTTCCCGGTGGGCGGCGAGCTCACGTCGGGACGGCCGGACCGCAAGGAAGGCCTGTACTTCGGCACGGAGCTGTCCCCGGAGGATCCGCGGGTCCGCGCCGGAACGCCGCTGCACGGGCCCAACCTGTTTCCCCGCCAACCGGAGGGCATGCGCGGCGCGGTGCTGGACTACCTGGCGGCGCTGACGTCGCTGGGGCATGCGTTGATGTCCGGCATCGCGCTCAGCCTGGAGTTGGAAGAGGACTTCTTCGCCGCGCGATACATGGCGGACCCCACGGTGCTGTTCCGCATCTTCAACTATCCGCCGGGCCCGGAGGTGGACGGGGAGGGGTTGCCGGTATGGGGCGTGGGCGAGCACACCGACTACGGCGTGCTGACCATCCTCAAGCAGGACGACGCGGGCGGGCTCCAGGTGAAGTCGCGCCAGGACGGGCAGGTGCGCTGGGCGGATGCGCCGCCGGTGGAGGGCACGTTCGTGTGCAACATCGGGGACATGCTCGACCGTATGACCCGGGGTGTGTATCGCTCCACGCCGCACCGGGTGCTCAACCGCGCGGGCCGAGACCGTCTGTCATTGCCCTTCTTCTTCGACCCGGACTGGACGGCGGAGATCCACGCCATCGACTCGCCGGTGCTGCGTGACGCCAGCGCGGATGACCATGCGGAGCGGTGGGACCGGCAGAGCGTGCATGCGTTCCGGGGCACGTATGGGGACTACCTCCTGGGCAAGGTGGGCAAGGTGTTCCCGGACCTGCGCGCGGAGGTGTTGTAGCCGCGCGCGTCCTGGCGCGGTCGTGGCTGCGCTGTTCGTACGTGTTTCCCCACCAGGGTTGGAGCTCAGGTCCAGAGTTCCTGCTCCAGCGTGTCCAGCAGGGCGCGGGCCACTTCGGGCAAGGGCAGCCCGGCCTCGGCGGTGAGGCCTGCGTCGAGAGGCACGGCCGCCTCCGCGCGCAGGACCTCCACCGCGTGTCGCTGGGCCTCTCTCAGGGCGGTTTGCTCCTCCGTGGAGAGCAGGGGCTGGGCCCAGTCCGCGACGTCCCAGGAGAGGGCCGCGTGCCGGGTTTCGTCCTCCGCGATGTGGACCATGGCCTCGCGAATCTCCGGGTCGAGTGCATGCAGCGACTGGTGGTGGGCCACCAGCGCGCCGTACGTCTCCCGCACACATCCCTCCACGACGTTGTCGAGCAGCATCTCCGTCAGGGAACGCAACGGCAGGTGGGTGACAGATGGCGGTACAGGGGGCGCTCCGTAGCGCGAGGCCAGTCGGAGGGTGACTTCGGTGTGCCGCACCTCATCCTCCGCGCTGATGAGCGCCGCGTCCTGCAACGCCCTGTCCGCGCCATGCAGGGCCAGCTCCTCGCGCAGGCGAAGGAAGGAGTGGATGGAGGCGGCCTCCAAACGGGCGGCGTCCGCGAAGTAGCGCCCCCGTGGATCCTCGCAGTCCTGCTCCGGCGCGTCCTGAAGCCCGAAAGGGCGTCGGCCTACGATGCAGTTGTGGCGTCCGAACTCCACGAGGGTGCGCTTCTTCTCGACCAGCTCCCCCGAGGGGGAGATCCGCAGGACATTGCGGTTCACACTCTCTCCGCAGCCGTGGCCACTTGTGCCAATCACCGTGAAGCTGCCATCCGGATTGGCTCCGACCCGGCCCCGGTCTTCGTCGCTACCGCAGACGGAGTAGCCTGAAGCGAAGGCGATGAGCACGGCCTCCTGTGCCGTGTCGATGGTGCCAAGCAATTGCTTGAGCGACGCTGTCGAGTTCGCGAACTTCACCTCGCCACCGCGCGTGGTCGCCAGTTGATAGGCGTCACAATAGGGCAGACAGTGCATGTTGAACCCCGAGGCGAGGTCGGGATTCTGGAGGGTTTCCTGACAGGCCGCCTTGTCGGGGGCCATCTCGCAAGCCTTCCCGAACGTGGACGCCGGCTTGAATCGGACGCGCTTGCGCATCCACAAACCCGTTTTCCCCATCACCGTCTCCGGGTCTCCCTCCCTTTTCGCCGTCCTGTCGGAGGGTGTGTCACCCGCACGTCTCGCGTCGGGCTGGATGACTCGCAGCTGGACGAAGTCGGGTGCGGGAGTCATCGACAGCCTGTTGACCGAGGGAACAGGCCAACTGCTTTTCGGAGGAAATGCCTGCTCGCATTCGATCCGGTCGTAAAAAGGCTCGGGAGGCGTTTCCGACGGGGAGGTGGTCGCGACGATCGGCTTCACCGGAATGTCGCCCGTGCCCTCGCGCCTGTCTTGCTGGCATCCCGCGAGCATCAACGGTGTCGCGAGCGAGGCCCCCAGGGCCCGGGAGAACAGACGCCGCAGTCGGTGTGCATTCATGAGGGCTCTCCGTGAAACGAGGTCGGGCACAGGCTCAGTATCCACCGAATCGGAAGTGATCGTTCGAAAGCCAGGCTTCCGCTATCGCTTGCAGCGTCACGTCTCCGGACCGGTCCGCGAGTTTCGTGAACGCCACCGCTGCCTCTGGAAACTCCCATCCTGGAGAGTTCAGGGACATCCACGCGCCTGAAAGGTTTCCTGTCCGCATGCATTCTTCGAAGACGTCCCGCTGACGTACCGCCTTGAACCAGGCGGGAGCGGTAGGGCGCGCCGCGATCAGGGCGGCAACCTCCCTGGAACCTTCCACCCCCGCGAAGTGGCGCATGTCCTCCGAATAAACGGCGCTGTATTCCGTGGGGAAATCCCCGCTGTAGGCCAGGGGATCATCGAAGCAGGAGAGGGGAGCCTCCTCCCGGAACTCGGGCCGTTGCAGGAGCCCGAACAACTGGTCGCCGGATTCATTGGCAATCATGTCGAGTTCGTCGAGATCGCGGACGCCAGCGGCATTCGCGAAGTCTTCCAGTTCCGCCGAAACGCACTCGTCCGCCACGAGTTTCTTGAGCGCCACTATCGTCAGGAGTTGCGTCAGGTTCCGCGCATGCTCGTTCACGCGATATCCCCCTTCGACACGTGACCTCACGATGGTGGTCGTGCGGGGGCTTCCCCAAAGCCACCAATAGCCGATGTAGTAGGGGCCCGACGAATTGCTCCAGAGTGGGATGAGCGCGGGCGGGAATCCATAGAGGTGGTACGGAAGGTCGGCCATGAAGGAGGGCATGGGGAGGTCCCCTGTCGCGCACGCAATGGCTTTCTCCGGAAGCCCCAACAGGCGCATGACCTTGACGTAGGGCGTGTTCTTCACTGAGGGGCCTCCGGGGAGGCCCCGATTCTTATCGACATTCCAGCGCCGCGCCAACGCCCCCCGGGCCCATGCAAAACGGGCGATGCGCGCTGTTCGCGCGCATCGCCCGTGAAGACAACTCAACCTGCCCCGAACTACGCGCCCGCGTACTTGCGGCGGTGCTCGACGATCTCCGCCAGCCGGAACGTGCCCGGCTCCGGCGCGATGGCTTCTGGCGCGTCGTACGGCAGGTTCATCAGCCGCTCGTACTCCTCCACCGACACGCGCTCGCGCTTGGCCAGGACGGAGTCCAGGTCCGCGCGCGCCATCCGCTCCGCCGCCTTCTCACCCACCACGCCGGAGTAGAACTCCGCGCAGCAGCCGCTGCCGTAGGACAGCAGGCCGATGCGCTGGTTCGCCAGCGCCGCGCCCTCCGCGTGCAACTGCCCCGCGAGCGCCAGGTACAGCGAAGCGGTGTAGACGTTGCCCACGCGCGCGTTCAGGCCCAGCGACTTCGCCACCTGCGCGTCGTAGCTGGCCTGGGACTTCGCCGCCTCGTCGCGCGCCTCGGGCGTGGTCGGCCCGGAGGCCGTCGCGTCCTCCAGGTCGCACAGCCGCACCTGCGCGTGCGCCTTGCGCGCCATCTTGCAGAAGGGCACGTGGTACAGGATGCGCGAAAGCTGCTCACTGGGCAGCTTGGAATCCCAGCGCACCAGCCCCTGCTCCATCGCGCGCTGACGCCAGCCCCGGTACGCCCCGGCCATCGCGTCCAGGTAGCAGGTGATGGAGTAGTGCCCGTCCACCAGCGCTTCGCGGCGACCCACCGGCCGCCAGAAGTCGTACACGTCCGACGTGCACACGCCGTTGAGCCCCACGTCCATCGCCAGCAGGTCCGGCGTCTCCGACACCAGCAGCGCAACCGCGCCGCCGCCCTGGGTGGGCTCGCCCGCCGTCTTCAGGCCGTAGCGCGCGATGTCCGTGCACACCACCAGCGCCGTGCGTCCCGCGCCCGCGCCAGAGGCAATCCACTCCACCGCCGCCATCAGGCCCGCGGTGCCGCCGTAGCAGGCGTGCTGCGAATCGAACGTGCGCATGGAGCGCGGCAGCTTCAGCAGGCCGTGCACGTGCGACGCGATGGGCTTCGAGTGGTCCACGCCCGTCTCGGTGCCCACCACCAGCATGCCAATCTTGGACGTGTCCACGGACTGCTGCTGGATGAGCCGCGCCGCCGCCGTGGCCGCCAGCGACACCGAGTCCTCACCGGGGTCGTTGACCGCCATCTCCTTCGCGCCCAGGCCCGCCGTGAACTTCGCGGGGTCCACGCCGCGCGCGCGCGCCAGGTCCTCGATGTCCACGTACCGCCGGGGCACCGCCACGGCCAGCGCTTCGATTCCAACCCGCTTCTTCATGGGGAACTCCTCATGTCCAGTTGCTGCGAATCCGAATGACTCACGCCTCGGGCGGCACCAGCACCAGCCGGCCCGCCACCTCACGGTTCTCCAACCGGAAGTGCGCGCGCCCCGCATCCGCCAGCGCCACCTCCTCCGACACGAAGGGACGCACCAGCCCGGCCGCCGTCAGCCGCAGCGATTCGTCCAGCTCCTCGCGCGTCGTCGCGTAGGCGCCCAGAATCTCCAGCTCCTTCACGATGACCAGGCCCGGGTTCAGGTTCACCACCCCCGACTCCAGGTTGCCCACCACCACCACGCGGCCACCCGGCGCCATCGACTTGAGCGTCTGGTCGAAGGTCGCGCTGCCGACGATCTCCACCGCCACGTCCACGCCGTTGCCGGACGTGCGCTTGCGCGCCTCCGAACCGAAGTCCAGCCCACGCGAGACAATCACCTCGTCCGCGCCGGCCTCCTTCAGCGCCGCCACCTTCGCCTCGCCGGAGGTGATGGCGATGA
The DNA here is from genome assembly GCF_026626765.1 of Corallococcus sp. bb12-1. NCBI lineage: Bacteria > Pseudomonadati > Myxococcota > Myxococcia > Myxococcales > Myxococcaceae > Corallococcus > Corallococcus sp. bb12-1. Next base: position 770,190 of record NZ_JAPNJZ010000007.1, read on the forward strand.
CGCGCGCCCCATCCGCCTTCGCCAACTGCACGGCCGCCAGGCCCACGCCGCCGCTCGCGCCGGTAATCAAGACCGTCTCACCGGCCCGCACCTTGGCCCGCGTGCGGAGGGTGTGCACGGCGGTGCCCAGCGTGCAGCACACCGTGGCCGCCACCGCCCAGGGCAGGCTCGCCGGCACGCGGCCCAGGCCTCGCACGGGCGCGACCATGAACTGCGCGTAACCGCCTTGCAGCTCCTCGCCGAAGAAGCGGTTGTCCGTCTTGCACAGGCTGTTGCGGCCCGCGAGGCACAGGGCGCACTCACCGCAGGACATGCGCTGCAGGGTGGCCGCGCGGTCTCCCACCTTCCACTCCGGCGTGTCCGGGCCCACCTCCACCACCTCGCCCGCGGCCTCATGGCCCAGGATGGCGGGGACGTGCGTGCGGGGCAGGTTGCCCCGGCGGTTGATGACGTCGTGGTAGCAGACGCCGCACGCGTGCACGCGCAGCAACACCTCGCCCTTGCCCGGCCGGGGCACCGGCACGGTCTCCAGACGCAGGTTCTCGGCGCTCCCGAACTGGCGAAGAACGACAGCCTCCATGCGGTGCCTCTTTCCGTGTTGCGAACTCAAAGGTGTGAAGGACTTCAGCTCCCGACGAGCGCGTCGCGGAGGTTGTGGGGATCCAACGCTCGGATGGCCGACACCGTGCGCGCGTCCGGAAGGGAGGTGACGGGCAGGGCGTCCGGCGCCGCGAACTCGAAGCCCGTGCGCTCGGTGATGCCCTCCACCGACGCCCAGGGGTGGCGCGACAACAGCCGGGCGCCACGAGGGCCGCCCAGTTCAAACGTGCCCAGGTCGGAGATGAGCCGCACCGGACGGCTGGGGTCCCGGGTCGTGGCCACCTGGACCTGCGGCACCAGGTTGCGACGCGACTGACGCGGCACCAGCAACACCGGGTTCTTCACCCACTGGCGCAGCGTGGCCGCGCCCGCGACCCCGGGGAACTTGGCGCGGGGCTTCTCCAGGCTGCCCGACGCCGTCATGTTGGTGCGGCCCGCCGGGTCCACCTCCGCCGCGCCGAAGAACACCGTGTCCACCCGCCCACGCCGCGCATGGTCGAACAGGTCCGCGATGCTCACCTCCGCGGACCGACCGTTCAGGTAGCGCAAATCCTCCGACGACGGGTACAGCTCCGGCAGGTCTGGATCCAACGAACCCACGCACGCCAGATATGTCAGCCCCGGCGCATGCGTGGCCCGTGCGACGGCGATCGCCAGGATGACGAGCGGGGACGCCACGCCGGTGGCCACCACCGCGCCGTCTTCAATCTCCCGCGCGAGCAGCGACACCACCGTCTCCGCGGGCGTCGCGTCCAGCATCGTCGTCGCCGTCATGCCGCGCTCCGCGTCGCGCGCAGCGACATGAGGAAGTCCTTCGCCTGGCCCGCCTCGGCCGCGGCCAGGTAGGCGGCCAGCATCGCGTCGTCGTGCGGGTACTTGCCCAGGCAGCCCGTGGGCAGCGCGCCGCCGGGAGCGAGCACCACGCGCTCCACCTGGAAGGCGGGGAGGGTGACGCGCGACAGCTTCGGCACGCGCTCCTCCACCGTGGCCACCACGCGCTTCGCCGCGTTCGCGACGAGCAGGTCCGTGGTGGGGTCCTCGATGTAGAGGTTGCCCTTGTCGTCCGCCGCCTGCGCGTGGATGACGGCCACGTCCGGGTAGAACGCGGGCTCCACCGGCACGCGGCGGCCGGTGAACGGATCCTCCACCGTGCGGGGCGCGTCCACCTCCGCCAGCTCCGACACGTCCGCGTCCGGCGCGGGGATGAACGGCAGCCCCATGCCGGCCGCGCGCAGCCGCTGCACCACGCGGTAGCCGTCGTGCTCGCGCCAGGCGATGTCGCCCGCTTCAATCGCGCGCTTCAAGCAGGGCAGGGGACGCACCCGGTTCTCCAGCACCAGCGCGCCGAAGGGGAACTCCACCCGCTTCAGACATCCGCCCGCCACCAGGAACTCCGCCGGCAGCGGGTTGGGCAGGGAGAGCAGCTGCAGGTCGCGCTTCTCCTGCGCGACGAGCTCCAGCACCAGCGCCATGGGCGCCCGGCCCAGCATGAACCCTCCGGCCGCGACCCACGCGCCATTGGGAATGGAGGCCACGGCCTCCGTCAGGGAACACCATCGGGCGCGGTTCACTGGGGCTCCTCCCCGGAAGCGGCGCGCGGCACCATGCGCAGCGGCGCCGAAGCATTCGCATCGGATGACGGCGTGGACGCGGCGGCCGTGGAGAGGCCGGGGAGGATCATCGCCACCATGCCGTCGGCGATCTGTTCCTCCGTCAGGCGGCCGTCCGGCTTGAACCACTTGTAGACCCAGAGGACCATGCCCAGGAACGAGAAGGCCGCGACCGTGGGGTCCACGCCGGGCAGCAGGCCCTGGCGGCTCGCGTCCGCGAACGCGCCCTCCAGGAAGCGCACGTAGCGCTTCTTGCGCCGGTCGATGAACTCTCGCGGCTCACCCGTGAGCGTGGCGTGCTCGTGGAGGATGATGATGACCTCCTTGCTGCGGCCGCTCGTCACCAGGTGGATGTTGTGGCGCATGCACTGGCGCAGGCGCTCGACGGGGTCCACCACGTCCTGCACGGGCGCGAGGACCTGCTCCTCGAACACGTCCATGCCGTAGTTCATGATGGCGAAGAGCAGCTGCTCCTTGTTCTGGATGTGGTGGTAGAGCCCCGCCTTCGTCATGCGGCACGCGGCGGCGATCTCCTGCATCGACGTGCCCTCGTAACCCCGCTCGCAGATGAGCCGGGCCGCCGTCTCCAGGATGGTCCGGTACCGCTCGCCCTCGTCCGGTTTGCGCCCCGTGGGTGTCACGCGTGCTCTCCTTGTCGGCGTCCGACGCCTTCGTCGGGATGGACCACCTACCGACCGGTAGGTCACCACTGCCTACCGACCGGTAGGTAGCACTGGCCGACGCGCTTCGTCAACGGGCAAGTACCGGGGGGCAGGTGGGACAAAAGGCCCTGTAAACAAGGACTTGGGACGACTTGTCAGGTTAGGTTGCGGGGGAGTCCATGCGGTCCACCCTCCTGCCCATCCTGCTGTTGTGCGCCGCGCTGGCCAGCGTGGGGGTGGGGGTCTGGACGCTGGTGAAGCGCAGCCGCACCGCCCTGGTGGAGCAGTTCGCGGGGGACCGGCAGAAGCAGTTGGACGAGGCCGTGGGGGGCGTCACCGACTCGCTGGAGGAGGTGGGCAAGAACCTGCGGTTCGCGGGCGAGTTGATGTCCCAGCCGGGGAGCCTCGCGGAGCACCGGCGGGAGCTGCGCGCGCTCTTGGAGGCGGTGGGCCAGTACAAGGCCATCGCGGCCTACGACGGCGACGGCGTGGAGCGGCTGTTGTTGTTGGACCGGCGTCCGGACTCGAAGGTGTCGCGCGAGGGGCTGGTGTCGGAGATGGGAGAGACGGCGCGGCGCGCGCTGCTGCGGCCTCCCGGGGATCTCACCACGTCGCCCATCCTGGACGCGGCGAACGGCGGCTGGTTGCGCATCCTCGCCACGGCGTTGCCCGCGACGGACGGCAAGCCCGAGGGCGCGGTGGCGGTGCTGGTGGACACCGAGTCCTTCTTCGCGCCGCTGCGCATCGTCACGTCGGATCTGGAGGCGCGGCTGCTGCTCGTCGGCACGCACGGGCAGCCCACGCCCGCGAGTGACGCGGGGCTCGCGGAGTGGTTTGGCCGCGTGGCGCAGAAGGACGCGGGCGTGCCCGGCTTCGCGTTCCTCGTCTCGCGGTTGAAGGCCGGGGCGCGCGGCATGTTGCCCCTGTCCGAACACGAGGCGGAGCGGCTGGGGCTGGGACGCGCGGAGGTGGTGGCCGTCTACACGCCCATCCGCATGCGCGGTGGCAGCCATTGGGCGGTGGCGACGCTGGTGTCCACGGAGGCGCTGCGCTCGCATGAGCAGTCGCTGGTGGTGCGGCTGTTGGGCGCGGGCGGGCTGGTGGCGTTCTTCCTGGTGGCCTTCGCGGTGTACGTGGTGCTGGCGCGGCGGCGCGCGGTGGCGCTGCGGGAGAGCCGGCGGCATGCGGCGCAGCTCGCCGCGCTGCATGATCAGACGCGAAAGATATTGGACCACATCCCCACGGGCGTCCTCGCGCTGACGGCGGACGGGCGGATCCGCGCCGTCAATCAGGCGCTGCGCTCCCGCGTGCCCGGCAACGTCACCGGGTCACCGCTCGCGGCCGCGTTCCCCGGGGCTCCGGAGCCGGTGCTGGAGCGGCTCTCCGCGCTGGTGGCGTCCGCGGGCCGCGAGGACCGGCCCCTGAGCCTGCTGGGTGAGCCGCTGGCGCTCTTCGGCGAGGAGGGCACGTACAACCTCCACGCGGTGCCGCTGTCGTCCGGGGACCCGGAGGAGGAGGTCCGGGCGCTGCTGGTGGTGGAGGACCTGAGCGACGTGCGCGCGCTGGAGACGAAGCTGCTGCGCGCGGAGAAGCTGGCCACGGTGGGTGTTCTCGCCGCGGGCATCGCGCATGAGATTGGGACGCCGCTGGGCGTGGTGCGCGGACGGGCGGAGTACGTGCAGGGGAAGCTGGGCCCGTCGCATCCGCAGGGGCCGGGCGTGGGCGTCATCATCGAACAGATCGATCGGGTGAGCCGCACGCTGCGCCAGTTGCTGGACTTCTCGCGCCTCCAGCCCGCGATGGTGCGGCCGGTGGCGCTGGAGCCGCTCGCGCGCAGCGTGCATGAGCTGCTGCGCGTGGAGGCGGAGCGGCGGCAGGTGTCGCTGACGCTGGATGTGCCGGAGTCGGTGCCGGCGCTGGCGGCGGACGCGGATCAGCTCCAGCAGGTGCTGCTCAACCTCACGCTCAACGCGTGTGATGCGTGCAGCGAGGGCGGCAAGGTGGAGGTGTCCGCCTCCGCGCTGGTGGGCCCGGAGGAGGGCGCCTGGGGATTGGTGGCGCTCACCGTGCGCGACGACGGGTGCGGGATTCCGAAGGAGCGCCTCAACCAGGTGTTCGACCCCTTCTTCACCACGAAGAAGCGGGGGCAGGGCACGGGGCTGGGGTTGACGATGGTGGCCCACGTGGTGCGCAACCACGGGGGCCGGGTGGAGCTGGAGAGCACGCCGGGGCAGGGCACCCGCGTCACCGTGCTGTGGCCGGTGGCGCGTGCCGCGCCCGAGGAACGACATGTCGAACGACAAGCCGGCTGACGCACGCATCCTGGTCGTCGACGACCACGTGGAGATGGGGCGCATGCTCCAGGAGCCGCTGGCCGACGCGGGCTGGACGGTGGACCTGGCCACGGGCGGCGAGGAGGCGCTGACGCTCATCCGCTCGCGCGTGTACGACGCGGTGCTGACGGATTTGCGCATGGAGAAGGTGGACGGCCTGGACGTGCTGGCCGCCGCGCGCGCGGTGGACCCGGAGCTGCCGGTGCTGCTGATGACGGCCTTCGGTGGCGTGGAGAGCGCGGTGGAGGCGATGCGCCGGGGCGCCTACCACTACTTCACCAAGCCCTTCCGCCTGGACGAGGTGCGGCTGTACCTGGGCCGGGCGCTGGAGGACCGCCGGCTGCGCGCGGAGCACCGGGCGCTGAAGCAGGCGTCGCAGGAACGTTCGGGGCTGGGCGCGCTGGTGGGCCGGAGCGCTCCCATGCGCGGGATGTATGAACTCATCGACCGGGTGGCGCACGCGGCGGCGCCGGTGCTGCTGCGCGGTGAGAGTGGCAGCGGCAAGGAGCTGGTGGCCCGCGCGCTGCACTTCCAGGGGCCTCGCGCTCCCGGTCCGTTCGTGGCCGTCAACTGCACCGCGCTGCCGGGGCCGCTGTTGGAGAGCGAGCTGTTCGGCCACGTGAAGGGTGCCTTCACCGGGGCCACGTCGGTGCGGCGCGGCCTGTTCGTGGAGGCGCACGGGGGCACGCTGTTCCTGGATGAGATTGGCGACATGCCCACGGAGCTCCAGGCGCGGTTGTTGCGCATATTGGAGGACGGCGAGGTGCGCGCGGTGGGCTCCGACGCGCACCGCACGGTGGACGTGCGCGTGGTGGCGGCGACGCACCAGGACCTGGAGGCACGCGTCCGGGAGGGCCGCTTCCGTCAGGACCTGTTCTACCGGCTCAACGTCGTCACGCTGCGGGTGCCTTCGCTGAAGGAGCGGCGGGAGGACATTCCCCAACTGGTGGAGCACTTCACCGCGCGCTCCCGGGCCCGCAATCCGCGCTCACGCGTGACGGCGCTGTCACCGGAGGTGGTGGCCGCTCTGGGCGCGATGCCCTGGCCGGGCAACGTGCGCGAGCTGGAGAACCTGGTCGAGCGGCTGGTGGTGCTGGTGCCCCGGGAGACGGTGGAGCTGGACGACCTGCGGCCCCATGCGCCCATACCGGAGCCGGAGGCGAATCCGCTCGCCCTGGCGCAGGAAGGGGTGTGGCCCCTGCGCCGGTTGGAGGGGGAGTACATCCACTGGATGGTGCAGCATTGCGGCGGCAACAAGACCCGCGCCGCGGAACTGCTGGGCATCGACGTGTCCACCATCCACCGCCGCGAACGGGAGCGGTCGACGTGATGTAATGCGTGGCTTGGATTTCCCAGGAGGATGCGGACTTGAATGAGCGTGCACCGTTGTCGCAAGTGCAGCGTGAAGCCGCGCTGAAGGACATCGTGGGGTCGGATCTCGGCGCCATCGTTGAAGCAGCGAAGCTCCTGTCATCGGACCGTTCGACCACCGCGACGCTGCTCAAGCTGCTTGAGACGGAACGCCGTGTGGAGACGCGGCAGGGCCTTCTCTACGCCCTTTGCTGGCATGGCGATCTCGGGACGTGGGACCTCATGATCCACATCCTCGCGGACCCGCAAGAGGCTCCCAAGGTGCGGGGGCAGGCCGCGGAGGGACTGTCCTACATGTTCATGTCGGTGAGGACGGATTCCCGGGAGTTCGAAGCGGCGGTCCATGCGCTGCGCGGCGCCCTGAAGGATCCCTCGCCCGAGGTCCGCTACTGCGCCGTCAATGCCCTGGGCGCGACAGGGCATCCGCCGCTCATCCCGGTGCTCCAGGCGATGGGCGAGGACCGGACCCCGGTTCCTGGCTGGATGGGGACCGTGAGCGAGGAGGCTTCCAGGGCCATTGAGGCGCTCGAAGGGCTGCACCGGATGCGCCTCAAGAACGGACGTTGACCCCCCACGAGGACGCACGACCCTCCACCGTCGTGAGCCGTCACCAGCGCCTCAACTCCGCGTGAACGGCCACACGAACGGCACCGCGAACGTCAGCAACACGAGCATCAACGCCGTGAGGGGTGTTCCCACCCGGAGGAAGTCGACGAAGCGGTAGCGCCCGGGCCCGTACACGAGCGCGGCGGAGGGCTCCAGGGGCGTGAGGAACGAGCACGACGCCGCCAGGCACGTCCCCAGGGCGAACGCCCTCGGGTCGAGCCCCATGTCCATCGCGGAATGGATGGCCACGGGCAGCATGACCAGCGCAGCAGCCTGATTGCTCATGGGGATGGAGAGCAGGACGGTGGCGAGCATGATCACGCAGAGCACACCGCGCGGTCCCACGACACCCGCCAGGGGCAGCACCGCGCGCGCCATGAACTCTCCCGCGCCGCTCTTCTCCACTGCCAGCCCCAGGGCCAGCAGCGCGCCAATCATGATGATGACCCGCCAGTCCACGCGAAAGACCGAGCGTGTATCGACGCAGCCTGTCGCCACCATGAGCAACAGCCCGGCCAGTCCCGCGATGGCGGGGGAGGTGATGCGCAGCCCCGCGACGACCACCGTGCCCGCGAAGATGAGCACGGCGAGCAGGGCGCGCCGGTAGCGCGGTCGCTGGTATTCCACGCTGCCGAGCACGGTCAGCTCCTCTTCCCGCGCGAGTTCCCGGATCCGCTGCTCCGGCCCGCCGACCAGCAGCAGGTCGCCCACCGACAACGGGATGTTCTTCAGGGCGTCCCCGCCGGCCAGGCTTCCCATCAGGTTCAGGTGCTGGTGGGAGCCCTGCAACGTGGGGTGGCGGTGGATGGCCATCGCCACGAGCCCGTAGCGCTGCGCGAAGCGGATGTCCCCCAGGGACCTGCCCGCCAGGGCCGACGTGGGCGGCACCGACACCTCCGTGAGGGCATGCGCCTGCCGGGAGTCCTCGGGAATCCGCAGGTCCGCGCTGAGCCCGATGCTGCGCAGGTCCTTCACCCGCAGGATGTCGTCCAGGCTGCCGGCGATGATGAGGTGCTCCTGGGGCTCGAGCAGCTCCTGGGGGGCGGGAGGGCGCATGACCCCCTCGCGCACGACGCCCCGCACCGGGACCCCCAGCCCCTCCGTGAGCTGGCGCAGCGGCTTGCCCACGAGCCGGGAGCCGGGCGTGAGCACCGCCTCCGTCACGTATTCCCGCAGGGGCGGCGCTCCCGCGACCGGGTCGCCTTCGCGCGGGGGCAGCAGCCACCGCATGAGCAGCAGCGTCACGCTGATCCCGATGATGGCGAGAGGGAGCCCCACCGGCGTGAGCTCGGTGAAGCCAATGCGTCCCAGCCCCCACTGCTCCAGCGCCGAGCTGACGACGAGGTTGGTGGACGTGCCAAACAGGAAGATGGTTCCCCCCAACATGGAGCTGAACGCCAGCGGCATCAGCAGCCTGCGAGAGGCCACCTTCGCCTGCGCGGAGGAGGCCGTCGCGACGGGGAGGAACGCCGCCGTCACCGCCGTGTTCGACGCGACGGAGGAGAAGGCGCAGACGGCCGCCAGCAGCATGACGATGAAGGCCCGCGGGCTGAACCGCGCGAAGAAGAGCAGTCGTCGGCCCACGAGCTGCATCACCCCCGTCGCGCTGAGCCCCTGGGTCAGCGCCAGGAGCGCGAAGATGAAGACGACGGTCTCGTTCGAGAATCCGGAGAGGGCCTCGCGAGGCGTCAGCAGTCCGCTCAGCACCAGCAGCACGACGATGGCGAGCGAGCTCACCTCCGTGGGAATGCGGTCGATGGACAGCAGGACAATGGCAATCACCACCACGCCCAGCGCGATTGTCACCATCATGATTGGAAGGTGGGGGGAAGGGGGGATGGCAGCAATGCTTCGGGCCCCCGTCCCCAGGATGCGTCAGGCGGACGTCTGTCTGATCAGGTCAGGCCTGTAACGGCTGGAAGGCCATCAGGACAGGCAGGAGGGCGAGTGCCCCCGGGACTGCTCGTCAGGCGCGGCGCTCGTCAGGATGAGGTGGGCGGCCCGGGGGCCCGCGCCAAGGGAGAAGGCGTTGGGCTGCTCGCGCCGCACCAAATAATGGGCATGCTCCTCCCTGGCGGTGGTGACGGAGGGCGACATTCCAGGAGCAACACCCTGCGCGCCGCGCCCCATCCCAGCCAGACGGGCGGAGGGCTGCTTCGGGAGCCGGAAGGCCTGACGGCTTGACGTTCGCGCCGGGCGGTCCCATCGGATGAAGATGCCTTCTTCTCAGCCACGCAGGACCTACGTGTCCTGGAAGATGCTCGTCCTCGCCTTCACCGCCGTCGTGGGGAGCTTCTTCGCGACGAGCCTCATCGTGCAGCGCTCCTCCTCCGCGGTGGGCAAGCTGTCCGAGGACATCATCTACAACTCGGCGCCGAGCATCGAACACCTGGCGCTCGTCCGCAGGTCGGTCCTGGAGGTCGAGCTGCTGCTCGCGCGGTTCATCAATGAGCCCCAGCGTCGGCCCGATCTGGGGCGGGACCTGGACGAAGCCCTGTTGCGTGCCCGGCGCGGCGTCAGCGGGTACATGGCGCTGACGGCCTTCCCTGGCGAAGAGTCGGTGCGGATGGACATCCAGGAGTCCTGGCTGCGCTTCGACAACGCCGTCACTCGCGCGCGCACCGTCACGGAGTCGAACCCGGAGGCTGGAAGGGGGGCGCTGTTCGATCAGGAGGTGGAACCGCCGGGCCGGCGCCTCCTGGAGGACGTCACGCGCTCCATCGAATACAACGCGGTCCGCGGCCGGGAGCTGGCGGAGCGCATCCGGGAGACCCGACAGCAGACCCTGAAGCTCGCGACGGGCCTCAACGTGGTCTGCGGCATCCTGGCCGGGGTCGTGGCGTGGCTGCTCCATCGGGAGCTCCAGGCCCGGCGAGCGCTCGCCGACGAGCACACGAAGTTCCTCGAAACGCGCGCCGAGGAGCTGGAGCAGTTCGCGGGCCGCGTCGCGCACGACATCCGCAACCCGCTGTCCTCGGCCCGGCTGTCCGCTGAACTCGCGGTGCGCAAGAGTCCGGATGAATCAGTCCGCGCACCCATCCAGCGCATCATCCGGAGCCTGTCCCGCGCGGACGCCATCACCGGCGCGCTCCTCGACTTCGCGCGCTCCGGCGCGAGGCCGGACCCGGGAGCCCGGACCGAACCCCGGGCCGTGATTTCGGATCTGCTGGTCGGCTTCGAGGCGGAGGCGGAGCAGGCCGGCATCGAGCTTCATTGCGAGCCGGTTCCCCCGGTCCTGGTCGCGTGCAGCACCGGGGTCTACCTGAGCCTGGTCGGCAACCTGGTCCGCAACGCCATCAAGTACATGGGCGATGCGTCCACCCGCCGCATCACCCTCCGGGTGGTGGAGGAGGGCGGCATGATTCGCACGGACATCCACGACACGGGCCCGGGGATCGCCCCGGAGACCCTGCCCTCGCTGTTCGAACTGTACTTCCGCGCGCACGGAGGCGTCGCCGAGGGGCTCGGGTTGGGCCTCGCGACCGTCAAGAATCTCGCGGAAGGGCACGGGGGCGGCGTCGGCGTCAGGTCCGAGCGGGGGGCCGGGAGCACGTTCTGGTTCGAGCTTCCGCGCGCCGGCTCCTCCTGGGACACGGCCCCGTCCCCACCCGCCCCAGAGTCCGTTCAA